>JAIXLO010000073.1 GCA_026931325.1 Chitinophagales bacterium
TTTCAGATAATGGATCTATTTGCAGCCATCTTCCAATCCTGCTGTCGTAATACCTTGCACCCTGCCTCCGCCTTTCAGACTTCGGCAGGCAGGCAAAGAAATCGTAACCTGTTTCAACATCTCTTTCTTTAGTGGTAAACTTATACTTCGTGTTTGTGTAAGAAGTGTTCATAATTAATGCAAGACGGTTCATTCTTGAAGATTATAATTTTCTATCAGTTGTCTTTTCAACTCCGGTCTATTATTAAATTCCTTGGAAATAAATTCATCAAGTTCTTTAAATCCATCTCCTTTTATACCAAATACTTCTTTAAAAGCATTTACATACTTTTTGTTGCAGCCAATAATATTAATTGAAGGATATTCACATATATAGATTCCCCAATCATCGCTATTACCATACACAAAAAAGTGACTTGTTGTCCAACCAAAATTCGGGTTAAAAGCTCTTCCCATTCTTTGAAAAGAATCAAAATTGCTTTCAGTTGATAATTTGCCTATAAGTGGGACCAATTTACTTGACTCAGCCACTCCAATATTTTCAACTATAAAAAATTCTTTTTCACCAATGATTTTCAGAATATCCATTAACTTTTTGTATTCAATTTCGTTATCAGCTAAGTTTCCACCCTTTGTCAATAGGAAGTTAAAATCATTTTTATCAAATACTTGTTTAGGTGGATACAAAATTATTTTCTTGTCCCATCTAATTTTGAACACTTTATTTATTTCTTTGTCCATAGTAATTTTTCTTTGGTCACATATATCAGACTACTCTTCAACTACACGTATTTTATATAGTTGTTCCCCTTTGTTTATTCCAATCGTTGGTATTCCGGTAGTAGAAGATGTATATTTTGTAATAACAGAGCCATCAGGTAATTCAAAGCGATTAAGTTCAATTTGCTTACCTTCTTTTGAAAGAGACTTAAAAATATCATCAACATTGCCTTTTATGGCACCTTGTAAAACACCACCTTTTAACATCTCAAATTTTTCAATGGAGCCGATTAATTTTTCAACATTACTTAGTCTGGATAGTCCGCTCAGCTTAGTTAAAGAACTAATCTTCGAAGCACCTTTAGTCCCGATCAAAGTTTCGCCAACTATTGCTGCTGTTGTCCTATGCTTATCAGGATTTTACTTTAGTTCTTCTAACCAACTATTAAAAGGGACCTTATATTTCTCTTCAGCAAACTTTTTAGCTATTTCTAATGTATCCTGTAAATAATCAGCAATGCATTTCTGGTTTTTATAAACATATAAATACCACCCTACATCCAAATTATCTTCTTCAATAATAAAAACCAATTCACCTATAATAGTTTTAAATTTTCTAAATTTTTTCATAATCATTTCTCTTCTTTTATTCTTCTTTAAAATAAATTCTATGCTCATCAGTAGCATCAATCCAGCGTCCGTTTTCATATTTTTCAATATGAAAGTGTGGATTGTCACCTCCAGGATTATTAATATCAAAGCGTATTTTCTTATCCTTACTCATTAATATAATGTCTCCCGCTTTATTCTTTTTGAGTTCAACACCTTCCCCTAAATATTCTTTAATTACCTTCACCACGCGATTAACTTTTCCAACCTCTGTTACGGTATTTTCAAACTTCGTTAGTGTTTTTAAATAACTAATCTTCGAAGCACCTTTAGTCCCGATAAAAGTTTCGCCAACTATTGCTGCTGCTTCTCCAAATGCCTCGCCGGATTCTATGGGATTTGCACTCATTAATCTTCCTGCCCAATCTCCAACAGCATTTCCCATTGCTTCAAATGTTGCACTCGGATTTGTAACAGCCTGCCACATACTTTCACCTGTTGCTAGCGGATGGGTGACCGATTCATATAAGCCCGTAACTGTACTTCCTAATGTTCCAAAAAATCCTTTGCCAAATCCATAGTTGAAAAATGGATCAGAAACCACAACCTGTTTTCCATCAGGATCAATGAGTATAAGCGGATTGTTTAACACATAATTGTATGGACTGTAATCAGGATGCTTTTCAAATAACGGATCAACCTGCAGCCATCTTCCAATCCTGCTGTCGTAATACCTTGCACCGAAGTAATCGTAACCTGTTTCCACATCTCCTTCTTTGCTGGTAAATTTATATTTTGCGTTTGTGTAAGCAGCCTTAGTACTTCTGCCGTTTAGTATTATTCCCCAAGGATTCCCGCCAAGGGCGGGATAAACTCCATCATCATAACTAACTATTTCGCCTACTGTGTCAACAACAACTTGTATACTTCCAAGGTGGTCTTTTAAATAATACTGTATGCTGTCTGTTCTCATTTCTTGAGCGCTATAGCTATGTAACTTAATAAATAAAATTAGTCTTTAATCAAAATCCAGTTTCCATTGTACTTTTTTATTACTTTTTCTTCAACTAAATACACTTGACTTGGTTCTTGAAAATAAAGGAGAGTAATATCATCCTTAAAAGAAAGGTCAAGTCCAACTTTACCTTGGTCATTTATCCATCCATTAACCGCCATTAAATCAAATTTTTGAAAAACAATAGAGCTAAAATCCAAAGTTTCTTTAATTACTTACTTTATTTTCAAATAGTCTTACGGAAAAGTCCTTTTTAAATAATTATCATTTTTAATTTCAACTTCACTAAATAAAGAATATGTTTTTTTCGAGTTATCAGTTAATGTAAAAATATACTCTACTTAATAATCTTTATTTTTATAAAAATAGGTGCCAGATTCTCCGCGTTCAACCGCATAGAAATCTCCAAATTTTAAGATATCTTTTTTTTTGACTCATATAACTATAAAGGGAATCTGGATTATGTTTAATTTCCTTTGTACAATTCATTATCAAGGACAATACTATTAATATAATTATTTGTTTCATTTTATTCTCTTTATTTCATATAAAATCCATTATAGATTGCTTTTTGATCGGGACCTGAATCCCAACGACCATCAACTACTCTAGAATGAATATTTGAAGATATCTTTGTCTCCAAATAAGTATAACCAAGTATTTTCATATACATACCCCACATATAATTTCCTGCATCGAAATGATTATACGCAACACCATTAATAATTTTTAGCTTATCATAGCTACTCATTTGAGATGCATAATCCATCCCTCCATATCTTTTGCTTGCCATTGTAGTTGCACCCAAGTTTGAAAAGTAATTTGAGTTAGCAAATATTACACTAGAAACACCCTTTACTATATTTCCTATCATCTCTTCAGTCTCAAAGTTGATATCAAGTCCTGTCAGGTAAATCTTATCTGTATTTTTAGTAGCTTGTAAATTTGATGGGTCATTAAACAGATTCATTAGCGCCTATGCATTGAACTGTACCCTATTTAGTAGACAATAAGAAAAGCAACTATATTTAAATAGT
>JAIXLO010000147.1 GCA_026931325.1 Chitinophagales bacterium
TAGGCACAAAAATTGAAAGTTCTCTATTCTCTTTTTCGAATATAAAAACCTTCCCATTATTTAAATTATAATCTAAAGATTTTTTATAGGTGAGCTCTATTCTTTCTTCAACGTTTGTTAATGTATCAAAACCTTTTTCACTTAAAAAACTTTTATATTTAGAATCAATTATTGGTTTTAATTTCTTCCTCTCCAAATTATTCGGCAACTGTTCTTGATTGGTATAAATTTCACGATCCATATGACTTGCATATTCATTCATAATATCTTTCGTAAAAAGTTTAAGTTGTAGCTTCATAATTTGGTCTTTCTGTTCACTAAAATATTCTAATGAAGAAGGATTCTCTTTTACCTTTTCAAAAAATAAACCTCTACTTTTTAATTCTTCAATAGCTATTTTCTCCATGTGCAATTGTTCCGATAAAGAAGGATTGAGATTTAACATGTAAAAATTGGAAGATTTTAAATTTTGAGTTCCTCGATTATTATCTATTTCATAAGTAGCTTCCAATTGAGAAATTAAAGAATTTTTATCACTTAAATCATAGGGATTGAAATCCTGACTAAAAAAATGCTCTTCTGAATTGGGATTAATTTCATCTTCTCTCCCCTCTAAAATTAAGTGATTATTTAATATTTTTTCATTTCGATTTTCCTTCTCTAAATAATCTAAAGTATTACCAGAAGAAATTCCAGTAGCAGAATTATGACTAATAATATTAGCATGCATTATCTATTATTTTTTAACTGTTCCCAATCATCAATATTCATTTCTATAATAATTTTCCCCTTGCTTAACATTCCACCTTGTTCTATTTTTGAAGCGTTAAATATTTTATCTAAAGTTTTTTTACCCTTACTGACTTGCATTTCTAATTTATCTATTTCCGAATTAAAATCTAAAACTTTTTGATACAATCCTTTTAATTTTTCATCATCATTATTTCCAATATTTATTTTTGGAAGATTTGCATTTATAGGATTTTCAAATTTTTCAGCCTGATCTTTTTTAGTGCTTTCGTTTTGAATATTATTAGTGACTAATTTATCAACTACTTCTAAGTTCATTTTAATTGGCACTAAATAATCTCGTTCATGAACCTTAATTATTTTGATTGCAGCTTCAATTCTAGTGTGCAAATGCTCTTGAGTACTTAATATACTTTTGGAAAACCGGGTCTCTAAATCAATAAGTGAATTTCTAAAATTCCCAATATTGGCATCTGTTGGATCTATCCCATTATTAACTATAAAACTTGCTAAAGAGTTTACACAATTCTCATAGGTGCCGTATCGATATAATACCTTTAACTCATCTAGCATTAATTTAGTCTGATCTGAAATTTTAATTTGTTTATTAGTCATAATACTCTTTTAGTAGACTTCAAATATAACAATAAAACGTTAATTATTAGGCAATTATATATTTTAAGATATAAAACGATTACCAAAAGTAAACTAAAAAATTTATCTAAATCATAATTCTCTAACAGTCAACCATATACAGATTCACTATTTTCAAATCGTGAAGCCCCCTTGCTCCTTTCCATTTGTCCGCTTCGCTACCAAATTACAAGTCTCTCTCTTCGTTCGCTTTTCATACAAATTAATAGTCGGAAAAAACAAAAATTAAGCGTAGACAAAAATAAAACCCACCCTTAAATAAAGATGAGTTTTACTTGAATAATTATATATGCAGCTATAAAGTGAGATTATTTCTTCTCCCTATTCTCTTTGTTTTCCTGAAATCTGGTCTTAATTCCAGTCGATATATCTAAATGAAATATCATAAAATATATTGCTGCAACAGTTGTCAAACCGTAGAAAATATTATTAATTACTTTCGGGATCTCTACAAAAAGACTCAAAATACTGTAGCCTATTAGTACAATAAAAATAGCTACTATGCTCGCTTTTTTCATTTATAAAAATTTTAATTATTATTTCTGTGAGATTTTATTTTTAAGAAATCAAGTACGAGATTATAAAAATCTAAAACAATTTCTTTAGGGAATAAAACAATTATTTTTTTCATTTGCTTTTTTTCAAAATTACAAATATTTTCGATACTTTTACAAAACAAAATTAAAAAGAATGGAAGATCAATCAAATTACATTGTAAAATCTGAATTAACAGAAAATGAACAAAAAGAAAAAATGCTACTAGATTTATATTTTTTAAAAACTAAAATATCAAATTTAAATAACGATAAAAAGAAGCATCAGAATTAAAAAAATTATAATAGAAATTGAAAAAGATATGAAGGTATTTTGAAAATTAATATACTTTTTAAAAAGCATACTATATTATTTGAAAATTCAAAATTATCCGACTTGTTAGACTATTTATATCTAAATAAAAAAAGCAATGCCTTCCTTCTCTTATAATTTCTAAATATTTTTTTGATTTTTTGCTTTCTTTAAATGCATTTTTAATATTATTAATTCTATCATCTAAATTATTATCGGACCAACTTTTTAAATATCTAATCGAATTTAAAACCTCACTTTTAATTCCGTTTTGCAGACAAATTAACATCGATCCCATTTCTGCTATTAATTCCTCAAAAGAATAAATATCTATATCCGAAAAACCACCTTTTAAGTTTCTGTTAATCCTACTTTCGTGACCAGTCCAATGAATAATTTCATGAAATAAAGTGGCATAATATTTTGATTCTGAAACAAAATATTTTCTTTCCGGCATCGTGATATAATCACGAGCAGGATTATAAGATCCTACATTAACTTTATCAAATCGTAAATTTAAATTACCGTTATTAACTACAGTATTTATAAATTGCTCTGCATTATCAAGGGGCTGAAAATCTAATTCCGTTCCTTCCTCTATTTCCATATCTAAATTCATTTCTTCAATATTGTCTACTTGGCAAGAATTAAAGACAACGTAACTTTTAATACACGGAATTTTAGTAATGTCTTTTAATTGCGACTTACTTAAAAATTGTAATTCTTCATATTTATAAGTTTTTTTTGTAGTTGCGTTCTTATAAATGAATGAGAAAAACTCAATCGCTGCACCTTTAGAACCTTTTTTTAATTTTCCGCCCGCTTTGGATATACTGTTAAAAGTTGCGTAATAACTGGAAGTAAAACCGTTGGTCAAAGTATCAATATAAAGGGCTAAAAAATTAAAACCTTGATACTCTTTTTTAGTAAATAAGTTTTGAGGATTAGCGATATTTAAGTTGGTGTATTTTTCCCAGTCGTTCCCTTTTACTTTATCTAAATTTTCAAAAATTTTAGTAATAAATTTATCTTCCTTTGGTTCAGTTTGAGATGGAGAATAATATTTTTTTTTGGTACTTACTTTTTTTACTGTTGCATTCATAATTTTATAATTTAAATAGTTATGT
>JAIXLO010000053.1 GCA_026931325.1 Chitinophagales bacterium
CATACAACCAGAGGCAGATATATTAACATGAATAAAAAGCAATTCATCATTTAAGTTTCTCACTTTATTACATACTTTCCCTTCGAATGTTTTATACCGATTAATAATATCTTTTTTATTGTCTATTAAGGATTTTAAGTCTTGTGATCATTTCAACATTACAAATAATTCTAAATGTAGTGTGAGTGCTGGTGCTTTTTTCAATTTCAAAGTCTCTTCCTTTAAAATAGCCAAATTTTAAAAGATAACCTTTTACTTTATTAATATAGGCATTTTTGTAACGTAATCTTGCTACGCATTGTGCCTATAAATTCAATAATTCCGTACTTTTATTCATAGTAGTAAGTGTTAAATTGTTAAATTTGTACAATTACAAATATGGCAACCTTTACCAATAATATCACTAATTGCTTCTACCTTGATTCAGCTCAACTTATTATTTATATTTTTGATGTTGTAATGTAGATACAATAAATGTTTTCATAGTAGTGTGTATTTAATTATTTATTATTTTAAATTTACCATAATAGTTATTTAAAACAAATCATCATAATATATATGAATGGATACTATATTATACAGTATACCATTATTATATACTAAATAATACAACCGAACAACTGTCCATAGTATAATCATAATAATATAATAAGGTATATTTGTTTAAATTCTTCTTACGTGTCATTGTTAGTAAGTGTTAAGTTATTTTAATTTATTTTATACTACAACAAATCCACCTTTGCATATAAGAATAAATAATAGCCCATTAGGGCTATTATTATTAATACACAAGCAACAGGGTACTTCAATTTCAACACCTGCAGTGTGTTAAATGTTTCTTCATCACACTAATAATAGCCATTTTACAAAACCATTTTTGTTAATCAAACCAAAAACAACCTTTTTCAGTTTTATACCCAAGTTACTGTAACTTTTTTTATAGTAGTGTTATGATAGGCCATTTGCCCCATCGCAAAATTTAGGCGGGTCTTTATGTTGGGTACTGCATTCTCATTAATTTTAAAAATTTTTCACACTACATTAATTTAAATAAAAAAATTTAAATTTGTTTATATTATGTTAAAAATTAAAAAAAATTAAAAAATTAAAAAATTTGGATTTATCAAATAAATTGTTTTACTTTGCATTTGATAAATATATCGAGCATTATCCTTCTCGAAAGAGTAAATTAAGTAAAAAGAGTAATGTTGATCAGGTAATTTATTACAAAAGAATAAAAATGTCGGAGGTGAGTTTCTTTTCCTATAAAAGCTCAGTTTTCTTTTGTTGACGACATTTGCCCATTTAGGGCTGGAGAAGAGGAACGTGTGTTTTATATAACATTTAGTACTTGATTGTGTTAACATAATTATTTAGTTATTTATATAGAATATTATTTGCAGATTATGTGCAAATAATATTCTTTTTTATTTGGATATAGTTATGCCATTTACTATATTTGTGTAATATTATTTTAAATAAAAACTATATAAAAGAATGTAAAATATGAAAGAAAAAAGAGTTGACATTAAATTAAATGATGGTATACTTAGAATAACAGCTATAGAGGCAGCTAAATTAGGTATTAGTAGAAGACAATTTTTAGCTGATTGTGTTAAACTAGTTATAAAGAATAAACTTGTTAAAAACAACAATACTTATAAAGTAGAGGAGTATTAAATTATGTATTGTATCAGTGAGACATAAGTTATACCAATTGAAACTGAAAATGGATTCTTAAAATAAAGGAGAAGAATATTTAACACAAATTATGAATAAGCAAAATACAAAGATTACAAGAGGTTCTAAAAGAGTATGAACCGTTTTAAGAAATTATAATAAAATTAATGAGTCGCTTATTGGAGGTTTTGATAAGGAATTTTAAAAAATCTCTTTATTATGATGTTGAATAATAAAGCATATCAGTATATAATGTAGAAATACCTATTGAAGACTTAGATATTACTATTAAAATACCAAGAAAGTGTATTATTGGAAAAATAAAATAAAGAAAGTTTGAAAGTTTAACGAATATGTGTATTTTGTAACTTAATTGTGACAGAAATGGATAGAATTAAAGACGCAAAACAATTAAGACTTCAAAAGATTAGCCCTTCTTGATGAAAACTTAAAAATCAGTTATCATTAAACAGATGATAGAATTTGATTATTGTAAAGTAATTAAAATTGGTAAAGATGTAGATATGTAGAAGTTGGAGTATTGTACTTGAAGGGACATATCATGATTTTAGGGTACACACAATTGTATTTGTTAGTTAGGGCTGTAGGTATAAAAATTGCAACACCTGAAAGTAATTTTGACAATAAAGAAGAAACTAAAGCTAAATTATTAAATTAATAAACAGATGGAAAAAAAGACAAGGCAAGAATTAACTGAAGCTAAAAGACAGAAAGAAGAATATACTGCTTATAAAAAAAGACTTAAAGAAACTATAGAACTACTTGAAATGGAATATAAAGAGTTGTTTTATAGACTTGAAATTCCAAAACTTAAACAAGAGTTTTATGAAGCTGTAGAAAGATATAAAAAGTCCCAAGAAGAAGTTAAAGATGATATGGAGAAGAGACTTAATGAAAGTGCTCAAGAAGAGCCTAAAAACTTAAAGTTACAAAGAGTAAAGAAAAACATGTAGAGCTTAATCCAGAGGAATAAGTTAGTTATATTAGACAGAGACAATCCACATTTTTAATT
This sequence comes from Chitinophagales bacterium, assembly GCA_026931325.1. Lineage (GTDB taxonomy): Bacteria > Bacteroidota > Bacteroidia > Chitinophagales > Chitinophagaceae > UBA1930. Next base: position 2,714 of record JAIXLO010000053.1, read on the forward strand.
AAATGTGGATTTTTATTAATTTTCTTGTATTAACAAATATAAGTTATATTTGCAAAAGATTAAACAGTAGAGAAAAATGGATAAAGTATTTAAGTTACCAATATCATCTGATGATAGAAAAATATAAATTTTTAATTAAGTTTTTAGGATTACTTGTAGATGAATATAAAGATTTATCAAGAAGAGAAATTGAAGTACTTGCTGGATTATATATCTTACATAATAAATATATTAATGTATCTGAAGAAGATAAATTAAATTAATATTTCATGTAGATAATAAAAATTAATAGCTGAAAAATTAGGTATAACATTATTTAATTTTCACAACATAGTTGGTAGTCTTACAGAAAAAGGATTTAGAGATGAGTTAGGCTTACTGAGAGTTATACCTATGATGGATAAAGTAACATTTATATTTAAAAATGAATAGTATGAATCAAAATCAAGCCAAACATTTCAGATATAAAAATGTACCAAGTATTTATGGTGCAAGTAAGTGGATTATGACTAATTACGGTAATACAAAACCGGGATGTAGTTTTGATATATTTGAGAAAGATAAGTTAATTAGTAGTTGGGATTTATGGTTTTAAATTATAGATTATGAAAAATAAAGTTACTTCGAGAAAATATTGCACAGTATGCAAAG
>JAIXLO010000064.1 GCA_026931325.1 Chitinophagales bacterium
AGCTGCTTCATTAAAGTTCGGATTACCATTAATATTTAGTGCTTTATCAATGACACTACTTAATATAAGCGATCGATTTTTAATAAAGTTTTTAGCCAACGAGGAAGTCCTTGGGCTATATGAATTGGGATATCGAGTAGCTGGTATCTTAAATATGTTTCTTATTATGCCTCTGAGTTTGACATTGTTGCCCATTGCATATAAAATTTATAAGCAGCCGGGAGATAAAGAATACTACAAGAAGATAATGACTTATGTAACATATGTTTTAATTTGGGGAGCTCTTTTTTTATCAGTATTCAGCCGAGAAATTGTAACATTATTTTCAAGCAATATTAGTTTTCTTCCAGCATATGAAGTAGTTCCAATTATATTATTCTCATATGTCTTTTTTGGAATGAGTATGATTTCTTCATTGGGATTTTATTTGGTGGGAAAGACAGCTTATGTTGCTATTATAACTATTGTGTCTGCACTGCTTAATATTGGGCTAAATTTATTATTATTACCAAAATACGGAATTATGGCCGCTGCTATTAATACTTTGGTTTCCTTTTTGTTTTTATACATAGTATCGCTAATTGTGTCAAACCATTTCTATAGAATATTTTATGAACACAAGAAACTTATTTTGCTTGTCATACTTGGAGTATTATTATTTTTTGTAAGTACATTATTCAATTCTATGACATTTTATTTAAATCTTGTACTTAAATTTGCTTTAGTAGTTATCTACCCAATCATTTTATTTATTGGGTCATTTTATGAAGCATCTGAAATTAAACTAGTAAAAGGATTAATCAGAAAATGGCGGAATCCGGCTGATTGGTTAGAGAACTTTAAGAAAGAAAACACAGATATTTTTAACAAATTATAGTATGATAGAAAAAATAAAAAAAATTATTTGGAATATATTAATAAAATTAAGAATCGGTGGAGTTGTCCAGTTATTTTTAGCTAGCGGATTGCGTGATGATGGATGGTTTGAAAGTTTTAACACGAAAAGATCTATAGATAAAAACGGAGATCCAATTCCTTGGTGTACCTATCCTTTTATTAAATTTATAGAACCTAGGCTGACAAAAGATTTTATTGTTTTTGAGTATGGAAGTGGAAATTCGACTCTATGGTACTCATCTCGTGTGAAAGAAATAACTGCCGTAGAAAATGATAAAGAGTGGTTTGACACCGTCTCTAAGAAACTCCTGTCAAATGCTTCAGTTATTTACAGAAATCTTGATTATGATAGAGAGTACTGTAAAGCTGTGGTAACTACTGGTAAAAAATTTCATTTAATAATTATAGATGGTAGGGATAGAGTGAATTGCGTTAAAAATTCAATCAATTCATTATATGATGATGGAGTTGTTGTATTTGACAATTCAGACCTTTCTAAATATTCAGATGCAACCCATTTCTTATTTAATCTAGGATATAAAAAAATTGATTTCTGGGGTCTTTCACCAGTGACTGGTCACAATAATTGCACTTCAATATTTTATAAGAATAACAATTGTCTTAATATATAATAATATGAAAGTTCTGTTTTTACTAAATGGCTTAACACATTATGTAATACCAGTTTTAAATAAAATTAATCAGTTAGAAAATGTTGAGGTTATAGCTATTTCTGCTGGCCAGCATTCAAGCAATGTTGGTTCTGGTGTGTACCTAAGTGAAAACGGGATTAATTTTAAAGTGTATTTCGATAATGAAATTGAAAGAATTTATCGTAAAACATTTTTTCAAAATTTTAAAATAATTTTGGATAACGAACAACCCAACATCATAGTTCTTGGCTGGCCATTTGTCTTGGAGCTGGTGTTTAATCCGTTTTTAACATTTCATATAAAAAAAAACAAAATAAAAATACTTTTCAAAGAGATTCCCTTTCAGGTTCAGCCCTTTTATGATGCTATAAAATTTAAGTCCACAGAATTTATAAATGAAAATCTTGAATTAATTGATGAATCATTTAAAAGAAAAATTTCTAATTTTTTTATAGCAATTATTCGGTCAGTTTATTATAGGATTGCAGATGGAATAATTACTTATACTGAAGATTCATACAAATTATTAAAGACATTTGGCGTATCTAAAGAAAAAATATTTGTATCATATAATTCACCTGATACTGAATTGCTTAAGGCCGTTAAAAACCAAGCACTCTCCTCGGAACCAATTCTAGCATACAATTATCAAAGATTGATTCATGTAGGAAGATTAGTAAAATGGAAGAGAGTTGATTTTCTTCTTAAGGCAATAAAAGATCTAGAAAATAAGTTTCCTCAAATTGAACTGATCATCATTGGAAATGGACCTGAGAATGAGAAACTTAAATTATTTACCGAAGAACTTGGCGTTCGTGATAGAGTGATGTTTCTTGGGGCGATTTATGATTCAGTTCTATTAGCGAAGTATTTTCTTTCTAGTGGAGTCTATGTTTTAGGTGGAATGGGAGGACTATCAATTAATGAAGCTATGATATTCGGTAAACCAGTAATCTGTTCGATTTGCGATGGAACCGAACGAAAACTTGTACAAAATGGAAGAAATGGTTTAATTTTTATAAATGGTGATTATGAAGATTTTAAAAATAAATTGTCTTTGTTATTATCAGATGAGGATAAGATTAGGAAATTTGGCAGACAGTCTGAAAAGATTATAGAAAATGAAGTTAATATTTATAATGTATTAAATGGGTATAAGAGAGCCTTTGATTATTTGATGAAATATTTATAAATATTTCTAAAACTCTCAAAATAATCAAACTTGCTTAATTCAGTCATTCTGTTTTTTGAGTTTAATAGATTCCCTTCTCTCAGTTTATCATCAGTTAACATTTTATCAACTAAGTTAGCCAAATCTTCTGTGTTTTTTGGATCAAATATAAATCGTTCGTCTCGGATCGTTTCCGGTAAGGATGTTGTTCTCGCGCAAATAACGGGGACTTCATATCTCATAGCTTCGTAAAGAGGACCGCTTCCAGCTTCGTATAATGTTGGAATAACAACAAGAGATGTGTTTTTGTATAATCCAATCAAATCCTCTTCAGGAACTATTCCAAAAAACTTAACAGAATTTTCGATTTCTAGTTCTTTTATCTTGTTCTCAATCGAAGAATAGTAATTGGTTTTATTACCAGTACACACTAATTTAATATCAGGGATCCTTCTCTGAACTTCTTTAAAGGCTTCCAATAATCTTAAATGATTTTTATGCGGCCATGTTGCTGCGGGATAGAGCAGATATTTTTTTGAGATAGAATATTTCTTTTCCAGCGATTGCCAATCGGTTTCTTTTTTAGTTGTAAACCAATTTTCGGAAAACGGCGGGGGACATACATTAATTTTATTCTCAG
>JAIXLO010000062.1 GCA_026931325.1 Chitinophagales bacterium
CAACCAAGCCAAATATTGTAAGACTTACGGATGTGAAAAAGACGGTTGGATTGAGGTATGGGTTATAATCACAATGATTAAGAGTTGATTAATTAAATTATTTGTTTATTTCTGACTCTTTATTTCTTCTTCAATAACTTTTTTTATATTGCCTTCATCAAGTTGGATTTCTTTTCTATTTATGATTATTGTAATATTTCTCTTTTCAATTTTGCTATAAATCCAATTTGCGACAACATTTGTAAACACACAAATAATAAATTAAACAATTATAGTTACGAAAAGATCAGATTCATTTCCTCGATCAACAATTATAGGTCTGTTTTCAACTTTAACATTTTCTATTATATCATTTTTGAGTGCAAATGCTAAAGCTATTTCACGAGTTTGAATAATTAAGATATAAACTTAATTGCAAATATATGTTTATGGCTTCGTCTTTTCATTTTCTAATTGCTTTGAATACTCTGAAAAAATTAAACTAATAATCCCAAAAGCAATAGAATAATTAACATTAAAAATTAACGAACCTAAGGCTGCTAATAAAAACAACAAGGAAATAAAAAAAACAAATGTTGACATCTTAACTCCATTTCTAAATGATCAAATGAAAAAGATAAAGTGTTTATAACGTCTTTGCCGATAACCCACCACTCTGAACAAGGAAGCTAAGTAAAACACAACTGTTAAATATTAAACTAACAGCATTCAACTTGCGATAGCAAGCACAGTTTGTAAGTTAATTAATTAGTCCGCAGAATGCGGAGAACACTAAGAAAAAATCTTTAACAAACATAAAGTGTCAAGGATCAAGAATCCACCAAACAAGAACGGCTATCGGGTTGAGTCAACAATGAACGCGTTGCAATTAAGTACTTATTTATTGACAATTCTTGTTGGCTTTTAGAAAACATCAGACTCAATCTGAATTTTTCCACTCCACAAGAAAATTTTTCTTTGCCATTAACAGGTGCTTATCAAATGGGATTATTATTAGAACTGCACAACTTCTATATTTGTTATTTTTCCTAAAGTCCATGCATAACGACGCAGAGTTGATAATTTAATATCTTCTGAATGGTTCTCTATTCTTGAAAGGATCGACTTTTTTTGTTTTTAATTTTTCAGATGATTATTCTTAAGTCATTCCAAATTCTGCCCATAATTGTTTTAGCAAAATTCCTTTCTTAAAATTTTGATAACCGATATCATAATTTTGTGAAAACTCTTGTTTTCTTTTTTTCTTTTAGCGATATACCTTTTCAGATCACTTATTACCTTTTCCTTTCATAATAATTTTTTTTTCTTTCTTCAGCTAATTTAATCACACTCTGCGGAGTCTTTTGTAATTTTTTAATAAAACCATTAGTTAGAATAAATTTATTATTATTTTCAAAGAAACTTAATACACTAAAAATGTCTCCATAAAAAATGATTCCTATTTCCCCAATATCGTTAGTATTTTTTAATTTCTTGAAATATTACTTTGAAACAACTGATATCTCTTCAAATAATTCCAAAACCCAAGATAGAAAAAAGTCTATAATTTGCGCAGAATCCCGCTTGTCGGTTGCACGCCTTGTTAGCTTGCTTTTGTCCTTTAATTAGATTCTCGACCACATTACCAGTATCCATTCAATTTGTATGTAAAGGAAAGCTAAACAAACTATGTAAAATAAATATCTTCTATTACCTAAAGTATGTAGTGACCAAGAGATTTTATTTTGCTTGGAGTCTATCGCACTCTCAATTAAAGTTGATGCAAGAATTCCAAACAAAGGAACGACTGGAAAATGATAAGTAGGATGGGAGAACGAAACCCAGTATGGTGCAGCATAGCCTGCTGCTAGCAAAAGAAGTAATACAATATTTTCAAATTTACCTGATGTTAAATGCGAATCGAATATATATCGTATTGCCAGTACCATAATTGCACAATAAAACAAAGCTTCTAAAAATATGACTATCAATGCCAATAACTTATTTGCGGAATAGCTACTAATAAGTGCTGAACCAGTGAAAGAGTCAAATGCTAAATAATTGCGTATTCGACTCGCTGTTCTAATTAGAAACAAATCAGGACGAGAAATTATATGGGTTAGTGCAGCTTGGAGAAAAAGTTTATCTTGAACTTGGGGTGGATTGCTTCTGATATTTGACAGCATCTCTATGTATGCAGTGGGAACTCCAGGTTCACCTTTGCCGTGAGAACCAAACCACCAAGTTTTATACAATGGTGTATAGGGATTGTTTCCAATGAAAAAATTGACAGAGTTGGCTTCGTTGATCATAATCCACCTCCCTGTCATTTGATGTACTTTATCAATCCAACTGAAAACTATCACGAGTGAAACCAAGATAGGGATAAGAGCAGAACTAGGTTTTTTGGCTTTAATTATTATGTACAACGGTATCAACCCAAGAAAAACAATACTGCTTGCTCTCGTCAAAATCAATGCCGCTAAGATTACTCCTAATAAAATGGGATAAGCCCAATGCGATTTCTTGTTTATTAATACCATTAGGTAGGCGGCTATTGCTAAGTATGTGGCGGTTGGTAATTGAGTGTATGTTTCTACTGAATAAAAAATATATGTGGGAGAAATTGCAAAGATCAAAACTGTTAAATTTGCAGTTTTTGTTGATATTATTTTTTTCGCTAGTCCAAAAATTGCAAAAGAAAAGAAGATGTAAAACAAAAGCATTGAGACCCTGCCAATAATTTCCGATGCACCAAAAATATAGTAGAAAAACAACAGAAAATATGGAAGTGCGGGTGGCCAAAATGGAGAGAAACTTTCGTTGTGCAAAAGTTGTAATGCCATATTGTGATAAGAAAGGGCGTCACTGGCTAAAGGAAAGTGAGCAAGTACAATCAATGTAATAATTCTTATTAAGAGTCCAATTCCTATTAGTGCAAAAACTGTGTAATTAAATCCCAGGAAATTCCAAATAGTGTTGGCGATTTTTTTCATTATTTATCCTATTTTTATTATACAAGGGGTTGGCTAACAGTGTTTGCCTAAGCGGAAGCCAAACACAACAATGTTACTTTAATTAAATAACTATTTAATTAGAACAAACTTTCATTTACAAACTACGCTAAAACAAAAAAGCAAAAGACCAGCCTGCTGGCAATTTAGCATACTGCACTTATTTGCCGAATGCGGAGAACACTAAGAAAAAATCTTTAACAAATATAAAGTGTCAAGGATCAAGAATCCACCAAACAAGAACGGCTATCTGATGTTATGTTTAAAAAGTAATATTGAACTGTACCCTATTTAGTAGACAATAAGAAAAGCAACTATATTTAAATAGTAATAATAAATATAGG
>JAIXLO010000157.1 GCA_026931325.1 Chitinophagales bacterium
GAATAAAACTTAATCCTTTAGCACTATAATAATATAATTGTTCTTGTATTTTGCTTTGAGCATTTGTTGCTGTTGAAACTAAAACAAATAATAAAAATGTTGCAAAAAATTTTTTCATATTTTTTAAAATAATTTTATATAAAAATGATAGTGAAGTTACAGCTAAAAAATCATTGAAATGGTAAAAATAAATTAGTCTATATCATACTTTCTTCTCTTAACTTTTGGTTCACTCATTTGTTCTAATAATGCTTCTGGTGTTGGTTTATTAGTTACAGCAGCAGCAACTTGAAACAGTGCAACTAACAAAATAAACGACATTAACAACTCACCCCAAGTTATCCAATAACCCCACCAACTATATACAACAGCTTTTTCAGGATTTGTTGTTACATAAATAACATTTACTTTTTTATTTTCTGATAAATTTCTTAATACATAACGAGCATCAACTGCATATTCAGTTGTATCAAATTCAAAAACTGCTTTAGGAATTTTTGTTGAATGTGTACTGTCTGGCAACCAATGAATTGTTGCAGGTGCAATTTCTCCATCAAAATAATCTGGCTCTCTGCTATACAATATATACAAAGACAAACAAGCTAAATATACAAAAGCAATGCTTTTATACATATATTTTTTTTATGCCCAAAGATTTTTTGGATACGCTCCTTTTGCTACTAAATCATCAATACTTGCTTGTACAGTTGGTGCATCTTCTTTATAAGTAACACCAAACCATTGAGCAGATGTAGGGATTACTTTTACAGTGCCAACATTATTTTTTACCACTTTATCTACTACTAAAGGAATAAAAAATTCACTCTTTGGATTATTAATTTCATTATCTAAAAATTCTGCAAAATATTTTTCACATTGATGAATAACATTTGGATGAAAGCCAAAGAAATTCATACTTACACTTGCATCTTCACTTACTTCGTGTAAGCCTGTTGCATCTTCATAAGTAATGATTCCTTTATTGTTTCTATAAATTTTTGTTCTTTCATTAATATCAATCAAATTACCTTCAACATCTACATTGCAAACTCCACGACTTACACTACCATTTTCACTTAATGTTTTTTTAAGTTGATAGCCAATGATAGCATAATTATTTTCTGAAACATTTTTAGTTAAAAACTGGTACGCTTTTATAAAAGCATCTTTACCATAAAAATCATCAGCATTAATTACAGCAAAAGGTTCATTTACTTTTTCCTTACAACATAAAATTGCATGAGCAGTGCCCCATGGTTTTTTTCTTTCTTCTGGTATTTTTCTTCCTTCAGTAAAACTTTCTAATGTTTGAAAAACGTAATCAACTTTTATTTTTCCTTCTAATTTTTTGCCAAAATTTTCTGCAAACATTTCTGCAAATTCTTTACGAATAATAAAAACTACTTTTCCAAAACCTGCTTGAATTGCATCGTAAATACTATATTCCATAATGGTTTCTCCATTTGGGCCAAACCCTTGTGTTTGTTTCATACTGCCATAACGACTAGCCATACCTGCTGCTAAAATTACTAATGTAGGTTGCATAAATTTTATTTAAAACGCTGCGAAGATAATTGTTTCACAAATGACTTTTTAATTCAAGAAAAGTAATCTTATTTTAACTAAAAGCAGCTAATTTAATTTTATTGCTTTTTGCATTTTATGGCTATATAATTAATATTGCACTTGTTTAAGGCAATAATATTTTATTAATTATGCTTAAAAAATTGATTTAGTGTAAACAAAAAATGTGAGGATAAAAGGAAGTTATGGCAAAAAATTTATTGATTGTAGAGTCTCCTGCAAAAGCAAAAACAATAGAAAAAATTTTAGGAAAAGATTTTGAGGTTAAGAGTTGTTATGGACACATAAGAGATTTAGAAAAAGATGATATGGGTATTGATATTAATAACTATTATCAACCCAGATATATTGTACCAGATGAAAAGCAAAAAGTTGTAAGTGATTTAAGAAAATTAGCAAAAGGAAGAGAAGTTTGGTTAGCATCGGATGAGGATAGAGAAGGAGAAAGTATTAGTTGGCATTTAGCAGAAGTATTAAATCTAAATCCAAAAGAAACTAAAAGAATTGTATTTCATGAAATTACTGCACCTGCTATAAAAAAGGCTGTTGCCAATCCAAGATTTATTAATATGGATTTGGTTAATGCACAACAAGCAAGAAGAGTATTAGACAGATTAGTGGGTTTTGAACTCAGCCCTGTTTTATGGAAAAAAATAGGTATGCAACGTAGCCTTAGTGCTGGTCGTGTTCAAAGTGTTGCTGTAAGGTTAATAGTAGAAAGAGAAAGAGAAATTAATAGTTTTATTTCTGAAAGTAGTTTTAAAATAGAAGCATTTTTTACTGCTGAAGATATTCAGAAAAAGCCTATAAATTTTAAAGCAGAAAATTCTTCTAAAATTACTAATGCAAAAAATGCAGAACAATTTTTAGAAAGCTGTAAAAATGCAACATACACTGTAATAGACATCATAGTAAAACCAGCAAAACGTACACCAGCTGCACCTTTTACAACATCTACCCTTCAACAAGAAGCATCCAGAAAATTGGGATATGGTGTAAGCAAAACAATGTTATTAGCACAAAAGCTTTACGAAAGTGGTTATATAACTTACATGCGTACAGATAGTGTAAATCTTAGTGATACTGCTATGCAGGATATAAAAAATCAGATTACAGAATTGTATAGCAATAAATATTATCAACCCAGAAAATTTAAAAATAAAAACGAATCTGCACAAGAAGCACATGAAGCAATAAGACCAACCTATATGAGCAATCATACCATTGCAGATGATGAAACAAAAAAATTGTATGAGCTTATTTGGAAAAGAACTATTGCAAGCCAAATGAGTGATGCAGAATTTGAAAAAACAATAGCAACAATTAATATTAGTACTAATAATGATCAACTAACAGCTTCTGGTGAAGTAATGAAGTTTGATGGTTTTTTAAAAGTTTATTTAGAAGGAAGAGATGATGAAGATGATGACAATAATGAAGATGTTTTACCACCATTAACAAAAGGTCAGGTATTGGTATTTAATAAAATGACGGCTACTGAAAAATTTACAAGACCATTACCAAGATACACAGAAGCAAGTCTTGTAAAGAAAATGGAAGATTTAGGTATTGGTCGTCCAAGTACTTATGCACCAACTATAAGCACTATTATTAAAAGAAATTATGTAGAGAAAAGAGACAAAGAAGCAATAAAAAGAAATGTACAAATTGTTACTCTTTCAAATAATGCACAAATAGATAAGAAAATTATTCAAGAAAATACTGGAGCAGAAAAAGCAAAATTATTTCCAACAGATTTAGGCTTAGTAGTTACAGATTTTTTAACTCAGCATTTTAATGCTGTAATGGATTATAGTTTTACTGCACAAATAGAAAAAGAGTTTGATGAAATTGCTGAAGGAAAAATAAAATGGAATAGCATGATTGATGGTTTTTACAAACCATTTCATAAAAATATAGAACATACTTTAGAAAATGCAGAAAGAGCAAAAGGAGAAAGAGAATTAGGTGTTGAAGAAGGAACAGGCAAAAAAATAGTTGCTCGTATGGGACGCTATGGAGCAATGGTGCAAATTGGAGATACAAACGATAAAGAAAAACCACGTTTTGCAAAATTAAAACCTACGCAAAGCATTGAAACTATTACATTAGAAGAAGCATTGGAATTATTTGCATTACCTAAAACTATAGGTGAATATAAAGGGCAAGAATTAAGTGTGAATGTTGGTCGTTTTGGACCTTATATAAAATTGGGAGAACAATTTATTTCAATTCCAAAAGGTATAGATTTATTTGATATAGATGTTGAACGTGCTATTCAATTAATAGAAGAAAAGCAGCAAGCAGATGCACCCATTGCTCATTATAATGAATTGCCTGTAACAAAAGGTAAAGGAAGATTTGGACCTTTTATTAAATGGAACAATATGTATATTAATGTTCCTAAGAAATGTGATTTTGAAAATCTAAATCAATCTGATATTGAAGAATTAATAGAAGCCAAACTTAATAAAGAAGCTAATCGTTATATACAACAATGGGCTGATGAAAAAATTAGTATAGAAAATGGCAGATGGGGACCATTTATAAGATTTAATAAAAAAATGTTGAAGCTTGGCAAAAAGCCTGATGGAACTAAATACGATGCAGCAGAATTAGAAACTATTGATTTAGATACTATCAAAAAAATGATTGAAGAGCAAGTGCCAAATGCTTTTGCAGCTAAAGCAAAAAAAGCTGTAACCAAAAGAGCAACCAAGAAAAAATAATGTATTAAAAAGCCCCAACTATTTGGGGCTTTTTAATGTTTGAGCATTATTGCTTCTTTTCAATTTCTCTGTTTATTTCTTCAATATCTACAGCACGTTGAGTTGTATCTCCCATTAACCAATAACTAAAATAATCTGCAGTTTTCCAAAACCAATATTCTGTCATATTTCCAAAGCCATGACGTTGAGTTGGTAATAGAAGCATATCAAATCGTTTATTGGCTTTTATCAATGCATTTACTACTCTAATAGTATTGGCAGGATGTACATTATTATCTATTTCTCCATGAATCAATAATAATCTTCCTTTTAAATTTTTAGCAATATCTGGATTCTTATCAATGTTGTATAAAAATGAAGTATCTCCTTTATCGCTAATAATTTCTTTTACACCGTTATGTTTTTCACTCCACCAACGATTATAAACACTATTATCATGATTGCCAGCATTACTTACAGCTACTTTAAAAAAATCAGGATAAACCAGCATAGCAGCAGTACTCATAAAGCCACCACCACTATGTCCATGAATACCAACTTTATCAATATCAATAAATGAAAATCTATCTGCCAATTGTTCGGCTGTTGCTTTTTTATCTGCAAGTCCATAATCTCTTAAATTACCATAACCATAGTTATGATACCATTTACTTCTTGATGGATGACCTCCTCTATTACCAACAGTTACAACAATAAATCCTAATTGTGCCAATCTATCTACTCTATCCATTCCTCTACTAAAATTTAAATTTACTGCTTCTGTTTGTGGTCCAGGATAAACATATTCAATTAAAGGATATTTTTTAGTACTATCAAAATCAAATGGCTTATACATTACACCATATAAATCTGTTATTCCATCATCAGCTTTTACTTTAAATGTTTCAGGAAATTTATAACCTGCTGCAAAAAGTGAACTTAAATCTGCCGTTTCTAAATCTAATATTTTTTTACCATCTGCATTATATAAAATTGATTTTGGTATTGTATTTACTCTTGAAAAATTAGATACAAAAAAACTTTTATTATCATTCATACTCACTGTAAAATGATAGTCCCCATCATTCAATAATTTTAATCCACTTCCATCAAAATTTATTTTATACAAATGCTCATAGTATGGATTTTCGTTCTTCTCTCTTCCATTTGCTGTAAAATAAAGTACTCTTTTTTTCTCATCAATATTTACAATGTTTTCGCAATGATATGCTCCGCTTGTAATTTGATTTTTTAGTTTTCCATGCTCATCATACAAATAAAAATGTCCCCAACCATCTCTTTCACTCCATTCAATTATTTCTTTTCCATCATTTACCAACCCTGGTCTTCTTACTTCTACATAAGTATTTAAACGTTCTGGAATAATTACTCTTACACTATCAGCATTAATATCATAAATACATTGGTCAATTCGTTTTAAATCTCTACTTGTTCTGCTAAAATAAAATTGAGTATTTGTGCCTAACCAAATAAGTGGTTTAAAATAATCATCTCTTGTATTGGCTAAAGATGGTTTGCTCCAAATATTTATATCCTGATCTTTAAAACTACTTACATTAATTTCTTTTGCTTTTTTAGTAGTCATATCAAACAACATCAAATAATCTACAGGGCTTTCTTTTTCACCTGGCATCCAATATTTGTAAGTTTCAATTGTTGGTCTTGGATTTGATATACTATTAATTACCCATAAATCTTTTACCTTTCTTGCATCTGTTTTTGTAATAGAAAAATATTTACTATCTGGGCTCCAAAGAATAAAAACTGGTTTACGTTTATCTTTATTTTTTTCTTTTTCAACATTATTTTCTCCATTACCACTATAAGCTCCTCCACCATAATATGCAAAATATTCTTCACCATCAGTAGTAAGCTGATGTTCTACAATAGTACTATCTTCTTCATTCTCTAAAGCTTTTTCATAATTAGCTTTATCCATATAGTATAAATTAAACTTCTTACCAAAAACTATTGTATTACCATCAGGAGAGATATTTGCCCACATTGGCTTACGTTTTGGTTTTTTAAAATCAACCAATTCTGTTAATTGGCCAGTATTTATATTATATTCAAAATAAAATGTCTTTTTTTCTTTTGTTGGTTTAGCATCTTTTTTTGTTGTATCTTTTTTCTCAATTTCTATACTACTTTTAACTTCAAATTGAATTAAAGTTTCATCACCTACAAAACGTAAACTATCAATTCCTAAATGTTGTGCATCAAAAGGATCTTTAACAACTTTAGTTATTTCAGCAGCCATTTTATCATTATCAAATAATAATTTTTTTTCTCCTTTAGCAGCATCAACTATATACCACTTTTTGCCATCTGTAGTTTCATATTCATACCAAAATTTATCTCCATTTTTTAGCCAATGAGGATCTACATTTAAAGAAAAAACCATTTTATTCAATTTCTGAAAAGAAAATTTTGAAGCTAAACGATAGTTGGCTTTTTGTTGTGCTTGTATGGTAGCAAACATAAAAAGCATAGCAATAAGAGTAATGATACGTTTGTTAGTCATGGTATTCTATTTTAATAAGTTGGAAAAGTAATAAATATTTATAGGAATGAAAAACCGTTGATAAAAAATTTTATGATAGTTGCTTACAATTAATTTTATATATAAAATGAAAAGAGGCCCTGTCAGGAATCGAACCTGAATTTAAAGCTTCGGAAACTTTCGTACTATCCATTGTACTACAAGGCCCTATTTAATATTATGTAAAAATAAAGATAAAACAAACTACGATTTCTTATAGCATTTATCAGAGTTATATAAAAGAATTACATTTGATGTAATTATAATTATTGTATATGAGGTATTATGTATTTTTATTCTTAACTACAATATTATTAAGTAATAATATTCTCTTCGCTCAAAAGAAAATTGCATTAATTGTTGCAATAGGAAAATATCCACCTGAACAACGTTATTGGAAAAACCTAAGCTCTGAAAGAGATTTGGTGCATATTAAAAATGCTTTATTAAAAAATGGTTTTGAAGAAAAGAATATTAAAACATTGGTAAATGAACAGGCAACAAAAAATGGAATGATAAAAGCTCTTAATGAATTAGCTAATAATGCAAAATCAGGTGATATTGTATATTTTCATTTTTCAGGTCATGGACAACAAATACAAGATGACCCCAATGATGGTTATTTAGATGAAGCAGATGGATATGATGAAGCTTTAATTCCTTATGATGCAAAAGGAAAATGGGATATAGTAGATTATCATGGAGAAAAACATTTTAGAGATGATTTGTTAGAAGAAAAATTAAATGCAATAAGAAAAAAAGTAGGACAAAAAGGAAGTGTCGTTGTTGTATTAGATGCTTGTCATTCTGGAACAGCAACAAGAAGTGCAGGTATTGTACGTGGTGTACCTGAACCTTGTCAGAGTTATAATTATAAACCAAATATTACATTAGATTTAGGAAGACAAGAAGTTGGTTTTTTGGATAATGTGCAAAAAGATATGGGTAGCTTGGTTGTGTTTAGTGGTAGTAGCCCTAATCAACCAAATAGAGAAACAATTGATGATGAAGGAAAAAATGTTGGTTCTTTGTCTTATGCTTTTGCAAAAAATATTACAAGCCTTCCAGTTAATTGTAATTATAAATTTTTGTTTGATAAAATTAAAGCAACAATACAATCAAATGATCCAACACAAATTCCAATGTTTGAAGGAAATGGAGCTTTAGAAGTATTTGGAAATAAATATACTCCTATTAAAGAAGTAATAATTGCAGAACCACGTTTTAATAAAAGTGAATATGGTTTCAACGATACTACTTTTATTATTCAAAGGGGCTTGTATAACAATATACACGAAGGTACTACATTAAATGTTTATGTTTTAGGTTCAAATGAATTATACTCTAAAGCAGTTGTAAAAGAAGTTAGCTCTTTTCAAAGTATTTGTGTGTCTGATAAAAGACTTTTGCCCAAAACAAATTATGAAGTAAAAATAGAATCACAATATTATGGTGCTATTGAAGCTTCTTATCTTATTCAAAATAATGCTGGTGCAAATAATTTAGAAAAACAAATTAATCGTTTTCTTAAGCCACAATCTTTTCTATTATTAAACAATAACCCAGATTATACTATAAATATTCAGCAAGAAGAAAATCAATATTTATTACAAGTAATAGAAAGAAATGATAGTATCAGATATGCTACATCTATTAATATGAATGATTCATTAACTACAGACGATTTAGAAGAAATGTTAGAAAAAATTAAGAAAGGAATGAGAGTTGAGTATTTACGTAAGATGCAAGATGGAGGAAGTATAGCACCAAGGGTAGAAGTTTCAATAATTACTTACAACAAATCAAATAATCATAATGAAATTATTCTTAATCCAAAAGATAGTTTTGCTCTGAAAATAAAAAGTAATTATGATGGAATATTGTATTATACCATTTTAGATTTATTACCAGATAATGATGTAAAAGTTTTAGTTCCAGATACTATGAAAAACGCTAATGATGCAGATTATTCTATAAGAAAAGACCAAGAGAAACGACTTGAAATGTTTACAGATGAAACAAGTATTACAGGAAAAGAATTTTTAAAAATAATTATATCTCCCTACCCTATTGATTTAAGACCTTCTTTTATGAATAGTAGAGTAAGAAGTATAAATGCTAAAACACGGCCTTTAGAAAAAATGATGGACAATCTATTTCCAAAAGATAAAAACACAGCAACAAGAAGTACTCCAATAAAAATGGATGATATTGGAATTATAACTGTTGGTTTTACATTAAAGAAAAGTGAATAATAAAAATGAAAATACAACTTTGGAGTATTGGTAAGCAACATGAAAAATATATTCAACAAGGAGTTGAAGATTTTACTTCACGTATCAATAAATATTTTTCTACAGATTGGAAAATAATTCCATCTCCTAAAAATGCAGCATCTTTAAATGATACTTTAACTAAAAAATTAGAAGCAGAAATTACACTTTCTTTATTAAATAAAGATGATTATTTAGTATTGTTAGATGAAAGAGGTGCACAAATAAATTCAGTACAACTTGCAGAATTTATACAACATCAAGCTAATACAAGTACCAAGAATATTATTTTTTTAATTGGTGGTGCTTTTGGTTGCGATGATAGTTTGTTTAAAAGAGCTAATAAAATTTGGAGTTTATCTCAACTTGTATTTCCTCACATGTTGGTTCGTTTAATCTTATCTGAGCAGTTATACAGAGCATGTACTATTTTAAGAAACGAAAAATATCATCATAGTTAATTAAGTTACATTTGTTGTATGAGTATAACACTTATTATAATTATTGTTACTGCTGTTACTTCTTTTTCAGCTTTTAACAATCAAAGAATTATTAATGATTTAATTTTTTATCCTCCTGCTATTACACAACAAAATCAATGGTATCGTTTTATTACTTGTGGTTTTATTCATGCAGATTATATTCATTTAGCATTTAATATGCTTTCGTTATATATGTTTGGAGAAGCAGTTGAAAATAATTTTCAATACATATTTTATTCAAAAGGCAATACATTGTATTTACTACTTTATTTTTCTTCTTTAATAGTTTGCTTATTGCCTACTTATTTCAAGCATAAGAATGATAGCTATTACAGAAGTTTAGGAGCATCTGGTGCAGTATCAGCAGTTGTGTTTGTTGGTATGTTTCTTTTTCCAACTGCCAAAATTGGAATTTTTATTTTACCACCAATAATACCTGGGTTTATTTTTGCCCCATTGTATTTAATATTATCTTGGCAATTAGCAAAAAAAGGTGCTGATAATATTAATCACTCTGCACACATTTGGGGTGCTTTGTATGGTGTTGTATTTTTTATTATTGTTAGTTATGCTTTTAGTGATTTTGATGCAATTGAAAATTTTACACAAACAATTATTAGTTGGTTAAAATAATTTTTAAAAAATTATTACTTCACTCTTGAATCATAAAGGCTTAATGTAGCTGCTACAACAGCATAAGCAGGAGCTAAAACCCAACCAACTAAAGGTAATATATGCATTAAATAAAAAACAATTCCATTACCAACAGCTAATCCTTTGTGGTTACTTATATAAAAAATACTTGCAGTAACAGATTGCTTATCCCGTTCCATACTATAATCTAACATGGAGAAACCATAGTAATAACATTCTACTAACAAAGCAAGTGCTGGTGTAAACCACCCTACAATAGGAATCATGCTTAAAATTAAAATGCTAAATACATAAACAGTTTGCCATATTACATTCCTTAAAGCAATTTTAATTCCTCTTACAATATCTTTTATTAACTGAAAAAAATTAAATGGATAATTTTTACCTTCAATAATGGAAGCAGTTTTTTCACTTAAATAAGCAAATACTGGTGAACCAACAATTAGAAAAATATATTTGAATAAAGAGAAGTATAAAAACATCAACATCATCCATAACATAAATCCACTTAATGTTATTACAAAACTTATTAAGTTACTATCAATTTTATTTAATGTATTTTGAAGAATTTCTTTTAGCCAACCAATAAAACTATTTACAGTTAGTCCAAAAAAATACATACCTACTATAAAAAGTATTGCATAAAAAATTCCTGGAATAATTATCCAACGCCACAATTTATGTTTGCGTATAAAATGATGAGCTTTGTAATATGACTGAAAAGCTATAATAATATCTTTTAGCACTCTTAGGGGGTATTTATAATGCTAAGATACAATACATTAAGAAGTAAATAATACTTTAAAATAATAAACACAAAAAATAATTTTCATTTTCATCATTAAAAAAATTTAATTGAGAAGTTTTGAAAAATAGTTTTATACTTTATACTAATTTTTATAAAAAAACATTTTAACTATAAAAAATCAATTTTTGCTAATTAACAATTAGTTTTGAAGCCATTAAAAGTTAAAGTATATGTTAGTAAATCTTTCCAAAGAAAACAGCCTTGTATGTAATTGGATAAGTGAAATAAGAGACATAAACATTCAAACTGATAGAATGCGTTTTCGTAGAAACTTAGAACGTATTGGAGAAATTGCTGCTTTTGAAATTAGTAAAGAACTTACTTATCAAGAAATAGAAACACAAACTCCTTTAGGTATTCATAATAGTAAAATTTTAAAAGAACAACCTGTACTTGCAACAATTTTAAGAGCAGGTTTGCCTTTACATAATGGAATGCTAAACTATTTTGATAAAGCAGATAATGCTTTTATTTCTGCATATAGAAAACATCATAGAGATGGGAGTTTTGAAATAAGTTTAGAATATGTTAGTTGTCCATCATTAGAAGGAAGAGTAGTAATTATTAGTGATCCAATGCTTGCTACAGGAGCATCTTTAGTAAAAACAATTAATATTTTACAATCAGATTGGAGGCCTGCTCAAATTCATATAGTATGTGCTATTGCAAGTACAGTGGGTATAGAATATATAAAACGAGAATGTGGAAATGAAATAAAAATTTGGTGTGGCGATATTGATGATGAACTAACTGCTAAAGGTTATATTGTACCTGGGTTAGGTGATGCAGGAGATTTGGCTTATGGTTCTAAAACACAAGCATAAATAAAATATTGTTTTAATAAGTTTTAATTATCGTTAAAAATAAAATTCTTTCACTTCGTTTTAGTGTAATTGTTATACATTCGGCACTTTATTTTTTTGCATGAAGAAGATTTGTTTTGTTTTATTGCTAATTATTTTTTCAGGAAATGTTTTTGCACAAGATCCACATTTCTCACAATTTTTTTCATCTCCATTAACACTTAATCCAGCATATACTGGAAAGTTTGATGGTACTTTTAGAGTTACAGGAAATTACAGAAATCAATGGCCTGAAATTAATAGAGCTTTTATTACTTCTACTGGTTCAGTAGATTTTAAAATTTTAAAAAATAAAATTGCTTATGATGATACTTGGGGCGTTGGTGTTATGGGTTATTCTGATAATAGTGCTAATGGTGCTGTAAAATTTAATTATGCAGGATTATCTACAGCTTATCATAAAGCATTAGATGAAGATGGATATAATCAAATAGGTGTTGGCTTTCAAGTTGTATATGCCAATATGATTGTTAATACTTCTAATTTAAAATTTGAAGACCAACTTGCTTCTTCAGGTTTTACAGGTGTTACATCTGAAGTGTTTAATAATCCCTCTGGCTTAAAGTCAAATTACATTGACTTAAATGCAGGTATTTTATATTCAGGTAGTAGTAGTGATAAAAATTATTATTATGCTGGTGTTAGTTTGTTTCATGTTTCAAGACCAAAACAAAGTTTTGTTGGAGCAAATTATTTATTAAATATGCGTACAACAATACATGGTGGAGGATATTTAGAAATAAATGATAACACTACAATTCATTTAAGTGCATTACAAAGTTTTCAAGGAGGTGCTTCAGAAACTGTTTTTGGTGGTGCTGTTCAATTTAATGTTGATGGTACAAATACAGAAAAGCCAACAAGTTTTTATGCAGGTGCTTGGATGCGTTTGAATGATGCCATTATTCCTTACATAGGTTTAGAGTATAATGATTTTAGATTTGGTTTTACTTATGATGTAAATACTTCATCACTTAATACTGCAAGTTTAAAAAAAGGAGGCTTGGAAATTTCATTAATTTATAATCATAGACCAAATACAGAAAAAGCTATTCGTTGTCCTAAATTTTAATTGGTATTATTTGTTTTCATTTTTAATGAATAAAATTTTTTTTCAAAATTTTTCAAACAACTTTCCACAACTGTGTATAATTTGGTGTTGGATAAATAAAAAGATAAAAATTATATTTGGTTTGGATTGGTTAGAAAGTTTTAAAATATTTTAAAGTACCTAAAACTAATAACATTGACAGAAACAATTATCAACCTCAGTTCCATTAATCCTATTGAATTTTTTGGTGTTAATAATGGCAAATTTGACATATTAAAGAAAAAATTCCCTTTGCTAAAAATTCTTTCAAGAGGCACTCAAATAAAATTGAGTGGTGCACCAGAGCAAATAGATACTGCTAAAGAAAAAATAAATTTAATAGTACAGTATTTAGAAAGAAATGGGCATTTAAGCGAAAATTATTTTGAGCAAATTTTAGGAGGCGATGATGCTGAAACTATTGACAATTTTGTTGATAGAAATCCTAATGACATTCTTGTATTCGGACCTAATGGAAAAACAGTAAGAGCAAGAACTGCAAATCAGAAAAGAATGGTTGCTGTAGCTGATAAAAATGATATTGTTTTTGCAATAGGACCAGCAGGTACTGGTAAAACCTATACAGCTGTTGCATTAGCTGTTAGAGCTTTAAAAAATAAAATTGTTAAAAAAATTATTCTAACTCGACCTGCTGTTGAAGCAGGAGAAAGTCTAGGTTTTTTACCTGGTGATTTAAAAGAAAAAATTGATCCATATTTAAGACCATTATATGATGCTTTAGATGATATGATACCTACTGATAAATTAGGTTATTATATGAGTACAAGAACTATAGAAATTGCACCATTGGCTTATATGAGAGGTAGAACTTTAGATAATGCTTTTATAATTTTAGATGAAGCACAAAATACAAACGATTTGCAATTGAAAATGTTTTTAACTCGTATAGGTGCAAATGCAAAAGCAATTATTACAGGCGATCCTACACAAATTGATTTACCAAAAAATCAAAGAAGTGGATTAGATAAGGCTATAAGAATTTTACAAAATATTGAAGGCATTGCTCACATTGAATTAAATGAAGAAGATGTTGTAAGACATAGATTAGTAAAAGCAATTATTAAAGCTTATGACAAAGAATTCGAATCAGAAGATAAAACATACAATAAAAAAGATTTTCAGCGTTAAAAGAATACTAACCCTTTATTATATACAATGAGTAGTCAAAATTTTGACTGCTCATTTTTTTTGATAAATACTTTTATCAGTTGCATTACTATCTTTACACTGTTATGCAAATTCAATTAAACAAAATAGGAAAACAATATAACAGAGAATGGATTTTTAAAAACTTATCCTATACTTTTTTATCAAACAAAATGTATGCTATTACTGGCGTAAATGGAAGTGGAAAAAGTACTTTACTTCAAACAATTGCTGGTAGTATGAATATTAGTGAGGGAGAAATTCAATATCTATTTAATAATAATAAAATAACAACAGATAATATTTATCAATATATTTCTATTGCTGCACCTTACTTAGATTTAATTGATGAAATGAGCGTAACAGAGTTTTTACAATTTCATAGTTCATTCAAAAAATTAATTTTACCAATTAAAGAAATTATAGAAATAATAGGCTTACAAAAAGCAGTAAACAAACAAATACGTTATTACTCTTCTGGTATGAAACAAAGAGTAAAACTCGCACAAGCAATTTTTGCTGATACCCCTATTATTTTATTAGATGAACCTTGCACTAACTTGGATAAAGAAGGTTTTCAATTATATTATAATTTGATTGAAAAATATTGCACACAAAAATTAGTTATTGTATGTAGTAATGATGAAAATGAAATTAATTTTTGTAAAGAAAGATTAAATATTATGGATTGGAAATAGCTTATAAAGTATTATTTATTTCATTTCTAATTTTTGTTTTATAATATTATAACATAGAATATCTTTATACAGTGAAAAACTTATTATTTTTATTATTGCTTTTTGCAATAAAGCTAAATGCTCAACAAAAAATTTATAAAGAATCTTTTGATATTGCAGCAATAGAACAAAAAGCTTATGCAGCAAAGACAAATGCTGTATCTTATACACAAGCTTCTGATAATTTTAGTGTTTATTATTGTAAGTTTATTTGGAAAATTAATCCTTCTATTCGTTATATAGATGGTGCTGCTACATTATATCTTAATATTTTAAAAAATACAGATAACATAGTTTTAGATCTTAGCAATACATTAAATATTGATAGTGTTATTTTTAGAAATCAATCAATAAACTTTCAAAAGTTAAGTAACGATGCTTTAAAAATATTTTTCAATACAAACATTAATGCTACTCAAAAAGATTCAATAACTATTTATTATAAAGGAGTTCCTGGCAATAGTGGTTTTGATTCTTTTGTTCAAAGTACACACAACAACGTTCCAGTTATTTGGACTTTAAGTGAGCCTTTTGGTAGTAAAGATTGGTTCCCTTGCAGAAATGGTTTAGATAATAAAATTGATAGCTTAGATATTTATATCATTCATCCTTCTGCCTATAAAGCAACAACAAATGGAATTTTGCAATCAGTACAAACTAATGCAGGGCTTACAACAACTTTTTATAAACATCGTTATCCAATAGCCCCTTATTTAATTGCTTTTTCTGTTACAAATTTTTTGGTAATAAATGATCATATACAATTAGGAAATATTTCTCTTCCTTTCAATACTTATGCATACCCAGAAAGTATAACTAACTTTCAAAATATTGCACAAGCAACCAAAAATGCAATGCAACTATTTCATGAAACTTTTGGTAGTTACCCTTTTATAAATGAGCAATATGGGCATACTCAATTTTTATGGGGAGGAGGAATGGAACATCAAACAAATACTTTTATTTCTTCTACAGATATTAATTTAATGGCTCATGAATTAGCACATCAATGGTTTGGAGATAAAATAACTTGTGGTAGTTGGCAAGATATATGGCTTAATGAAGGTTTTGCAACTTTTGGTGCTAATTATTATTTTGAAAAATTTGATTCAATAGGGTTCCGTACACTCATCAATAATCAGCTTAATAATATTACAAGTCAGCCAGCAGGCTCTGTTTTTGTACAAGACTCAACAGATTTTGGAAGAATTTTTAGCTCAAGACTAACTTATAATAAAGGAGCTTTTGTAGTACGTATGTTAAGATTTACTTTAGGAGATAGTTTATTTTTTACAGCAATTAAAAATTATCTTAATGACCCTAAACTACAATACAGTTTTGCAAAAACTGCTGATATAAGAAAACATATTGAAGCTGTATCACATCAAGACTTTTCTTGGTTTTTCAATCAATGGATTTATGGTGAAGGCTATCCTTCTTTTAAAGTTACTTGGACACAGAATAATGACAACTGGGCTAAAATAAAAATAAGTCAAACTACATCACACAATTCAGTTTCATTTTTTAAAACGCCATTAGCACTTACATTTAAAAATGCTACTCAACAAAAAACTATTATAGTACAATGTAATGATAATAATTATGAAACATGGATAGATATTGGTTTTTCAGCAGATACTGTTTTAATAGATAAAGACAAACAATTAATCAGCAAGAATAACTCAACTTTAAAAACACAACCAATTTTTTCTACTATTGATGATATTGTTGTTTATCCAAATCCTGTAACAAGCAATTTATTTATTGGCTTTAAAGCACCTGTTGCAAGAAAAATACAAGTACAATTATTTAATAGTGTTGGACAATTAATGTTCAATAAAGAATTTAATATGTCAGAATATAAAGAATATTTACAAATACCTTTTTCGTTTTATAGTAAAGGCTTATATATTCTTCAATTAAATACAGATAAGGGCTGGCATATCGTAAAAAAAATTCTTAAATAATTTTTTTAAACACTTGCTAACAAGTATGAATAACTTTTTAGCAATACATTATTGTTTCATCAATTTACAATCTTCAAATTTGCATTAGTGATTGGTTAGGTTAATATTTATTCAATTATGTCTGTATATCATCATAATAAAAAGAGGGTTATTCAAACAATGTTCGTAATAGTATTTATTATTATTATAGGGCAATTAATTAACCTACAAATATTTTCTACCAAATACAGAATAATGGCAGATAATAATGCTATCTATCGTAAAGTAATTTATCCCGATAGAGGCATTATATATGATAGAAAGAAGAGAGCTATTTTAGAAAATACAATTATGTTTGATTTAATGGTTATACCAGCAGATGCAAAAAATACAGATAAAGTTGAATTATGTAAATTATTAAATATTGATACTACAGAATATAGAAAAAGAATTGTAACTGCAATTATTAAAAATACTTCAGTAAAATCAAGTGTATTTGAACCATTACTTTCGCCAGAATTATATGCAAAGCTTAATGAAAATATTTATAAATTTCCTGGCTTCATGCTTCAAGAACGTAGTATAAGAAGCTATCCTTACAATACTGCTGCAGCAATTTTAGGTTATATAGGAGAAGTTGATACAGGATTTTTAAGAAGACATAGAGCTGATGGTTATGAAATGGGAGATTATACTGGATTAAATGGTTTGGAAAGAACTTATGAAAAAGTCTTAATGGGGCAACGAGGTATAAAACGTTTTATTAGAGATAATAGAGGTCGCTTACAAGGAAGTTTTGAAAATGGTGATTTTGATACTACAGCAATTGCAGGAAGAAATCTTTATACAAGTATTGATATTGAAGTCCAACAATTAGCAGAAAAATTATTACAAAATAAAATTGGTAGTGCAGTAGCTATTAATCCAAAAACAGGAAGTGTAATTGCAATGGCTACAAGCCCAAGTTATAACCCTAATTCTTTAACAGGCTCATCTCGTAGAAAAAATTTTGGCAAACTTTTATTAGACACAGCACGACCTTTATTAAACAGAGCAATAAAAGGGCAATATCCACCAGGTTCTACTTTTAAACCTTTAGGAGGTTTAGTTGCATTAGATGAAGGAATTATTACTCCTTCGTATGGTTTCAATTGTATGGGAGCTTATGTAAATTGTGGTAAACCTGTTCGTTGTACACATGCTGGTGGTGGACATGCTTCTGATTTAAGAAAAGCAATTGCCTATTCTTGTAACTCATATTTTGTTCATGTATTTAGAATGGCAGTAGATAATCCTGCATTTGCTAACCCTCAACAAGGTTACTTAAAATGGAAAGAATATATGAACACTTTTGGTTTAGGGGTTCCTTTAGGAATTGATTTACCAGGTGAAGTAAAAGCAAGCATACCAGATACTAGTAGATATAATAAAGATTTTGGTGGTTTTGCTCGTTGGAAAAGTTGTAATATTCTTACATTAGGAATTGGACAAGATAGAATGACTGCAACACCTTTACAACTTGCAAATCTTATGTGCATCATTGCTAACAGAGGATATTATTATACACCTCACTTAGTTGATAGTATAGAAAATGAAACAATAGATGATACTGTTTATATGGCTAAGTATAGAGTAAAACATGATGTTACACATATTGCAGATAGTACTTATAGAATAATACAAGATGGTATGGAAGATGTAACTATTTTTGGAACTGCTGCACGTTTAACTGTACCTGGTCATAAGTATTGTGCAAAAACTGGTACAGCACAAAATCCACATGGAAAAAATCATGCTGTATTTACTGCATTCGCTCCAAAAGATAACCCAAGAATTGCTGTTTCTGTTGTTGTAGAAAATTCTGGTTATGGTGGTACATGGGCTGGCCCAGTTGCTACATTATTAATGGAAAAATATTTGAATGATACCCTTACAGAAGCAAGTGAAAAAAGAGCAGAAGAATTTTCAAAAATTGACTTAATACCAGCTGCAATAAAACAATGGTATTACAGAAAAGATTCAATAAGAATTGCAAGAGAAAGAGAAAAAGAAAAAGAAATGGAACAAAGACATGATTTAGATGCAGATACTACAGAAAATATAAAAACAACTTTTGACCCAGAAGCAGAACCTAATAAAAAAGAAGATAATAATAAAAATAATAACGAAAACAAAATTATTAAGCAAACTCCAATGCTTAATAATTCAAACAACAAAAAGAAAAAGAAAGACACAACACTACCATGAATTATCAATATCATAGCATGAGAGCTTCGCAAAAAACAGACTACCTAATAGTAGGGTTATATGCAATCTTAGTGGCTATTGGTATTTTTTGCATTTTTATGGTAGAGTATAATCCTGATATAAATATTTTTCAAAGTTTTATTCAAGGTAATACCAACTATAGTAAACAATTATATTTTGCCGGATTGTGTACAATAGTTGCAACATTTATTCTATTAAGTGATAGTAAAATATTTACTGCATTTGCAAACTTGTTTTATGCATTTGGTATTTTACTAATGTTGGCTACTTTTGTTATAGGAGATAATATTAATGGAAGTAAAAGTTGGATAAGATTAGGTGGAGGTTTTAATTTACAACCAGCTGAATTATGTAAAATATTTACTGCTTTAGCTTTAGCAAAATTTTTATCAAGACAAGAAACTGATTTTACAAAAATAAGATCACAAATTATTGGTGCATTAATAGCGTTATCACCTGCTGTATTATCTGTTGCACAATCAGAAACAGGGCTTGCATTGGTTTACTTATCTTTTTTTATAGTAATGTACAGAGAAGGCTTACCTGCAACGATACTTATTATTGGTTTTTCATTTGCTGCATTAGTAGTTGCTACTTTGTTATTAGAACCTAATGTTTTAGCTTTAATACTTACAGTAATAGCTTTAATATTTATTTATATACTTCGTAAACAAATTAAAAAGCAAACTAAAATTTTAACATTCATAATTCTTATTTGGGCTGCTTGTGTTGGTATCCAAAAGTTTGCAGTGCCATATATTTTTAATAATGTTTTAAAATGTTATCAAAGTACACGTATCTATAGCATGATTGGTAAAGATTATGATTGCTCGAAAAATAAACATGCTAATGTCAATCCAGCAAAGCCTATAAAAAAGCCTGATGATTACAATGTTCGTCAAAGTAAGATTGCTATTGGTTCTGGAGGTTTACTAGGTAAAGGAGTTTTAAAAGGCACACAAACAAGAGGTAAATATGTACCTGAGCAACATACAGATTTTATATTTACTTCTTTAGGCGAAGCATTTGGATTTGTTGGAAGTTTTATTTTTTTAATGATTTATTTACTGTTATTATTTCGCATTGTTCGTATTGCAGAAAGGCAAAGAAGTGCTTTTAGTCGTGTGTATGCTTATAGTGTTGTAAGTATTTTATTTTTTCATATTGCAGTAAATATTTGTATGACTATTGGATTATTTCCTATCATAGGAATTCCATTACCATTAGTAAGTTATGGTGGTTCATCGTTACTAACTTTTACTGTACTGATTTTTATTTTATTAAAGTTAGATGCTGACAGGCAAATGGTGTTAAGATAATATACTAAAACATCATTATAGTTTTCTTTTTTACATTTGATAAATCAATTTTAAAATTTTTATTTTAATCAAAATTTTCTTGAAATGAAAAAAGCAATTTATCTAATTATTTGTATTGCATTTATTTATTCATTAAATGCACAAAATTTAACTATTGAAAAACTGCAACAACTTGGAAGAGTAAGCCCTATTGGTATTTCAAAAGATAAAAAATCTGTAATTTATAGTGTTCGTTTGTATAATGCAGCAGAAAATAAAGTTGTAGTAAAAAATTATAGTATTCCATTAAGTGGTGGTAATGCAACTGAAATACAAAGTGTAGAAAATCTTGTAGCAGATAATACTCATACATCTGCTGATGGTAAATACAAAATTGTAAGCAAAGAAATTAAAGTAAAAAAAATTACAGGAGCAGATTATTATCCAGAAAAATCAAAATCAGATGTTTTAATAATTGATAATTTAAACTATCGTCATTGGGATACTTGGGAAGATGGTTACTTTGGTCATGTAATATTATACACAATGCAAAATGATAAAGCAATAGATAGTATAGATATTATGATAAGTGAACCCTACGATTGTCCTCAAAAACCATTTGGTGGAGAAGAAGATTTTTTAATTAGTCACGATGGAAAGCAAGTATTGTATGTAACCAAAAAGAAATATGGTAAAGAATATGCACTAAGCACTAATACAGATATTTATGCTTATAACATTATATCAAAAACAACACGTAATTTAACTGAGGGAATGATGGGTTATGATACCCATCCTTCATACTCATCAAAAGGAATACTTGCATTTTTAAGCATGAAAGAAGATGGTAATGAATCTGATAAAAATGATATTGTAGTAATGAATGGAGATGCAAAAATTAATTTAACTGCAGCATGGGATGGAACTATAAATGACTTTATTTGGAACAATGATGGAACAAAAATTTATTTTACTGCTCCAGTAGATGGCACTATTCAATTGTTTGAAGTTGATTATCCTGCATTAACAAAAAATCTTCCTATTGTAAAACAAATATCAAATGGAGTTTTTGATATTAATAGCATAATTGGTCAAGTTGGAAATACAATAGTTGTTACTCGTTCTGATATGAATCATGCTAATGAAATTTTCACTTTTGATATTAATACAAAATCATTAAGCCAACTAACTCATGTAAATGATGAAATTTATAATAGTATCAATTTAAGTAAAACAGAAAAGCGTTATATAACAACTACTGATGGAAAGAAAATGTTAGTATGGGTTATTTATCCTCCCAATTTTGATGCTACTAAAAAATATCCTACCTTATTATATTGTCAAGGAGGCCCACAATCTGCATTAACACAGTTTTATTCATTTCGTTGGAATTTTCAATTAATGGCAGCTAATGGTTATATAATAGTTGCACCAAATCGTAGGGGAATGCCTGGTCATGGTGTAGAATGGAATGCAGCCATTAGTAAAGATTATGGAGGTCAGGCAATGAGAGATTATTTAACTGCAATTGATGAAATGACAAAAGAAACTTTTGTTGATAAAGAAAGATTAGGTTGTATTGGTGCAAGCTTTGGAGGTTATTCTGCATTTTATTTAGCAGGTAATCATAATAAACGTTTTAAAACCTTTATAGCACATGATGGAATTTTTGATTGGAGATCAATGTATGGAACAACTGAAGAAATGTGGTTTGTGAATCATGATTTAGGAGGTGCATATTGGGATGAAAGCCCAACAATTCAAAAAGCTTATAATGAATTTAACCCTATTAACTATGTAAAAAAATGGAATGCTCCAATATTGATTATTCAAGGAGGGAAAGATTATCGTGTGCCACCAGGTCAAGGTTTAGCAGCTTTTCAAGCAGCACAATTATTAGGAATAAAAAGTAAGCTATTATATTTTCCAAACGAAAATCATTGGGTATTAAAAGATCAAAATGCTTATATATGGCAATCAGAATTTTTTAAGTGGTTAAAAGAAACTTTATAATTTCTTAAAATAATTTTTAAATCAAAAGAGCCACGACAAAGTCGTGGCTCTTTTGAGATTTTAAAAACTAAAGGATTATTC
>JAIXLO010000033.1 GCA_026931325.1 Chitinophagales bacterium
GTGTTATATGGTGTGTTATATCAAGATTTTGTTTATTCAATTAGGGAGCAAACAATAAGAGAACCATTTTCTGTTTCAGCATTAATGAAAAGAAAATTGAAAAATTTATTGTATATGCTACAATCATTGATTGTACCAATAAAGTTTAAAGATTTTACTCCATGGACAATGAAGTGTTATAGAGTAAATATTTCAAAAGATATTTTGAATTATAAAGATGAAACACATCATTTTAATTTTTGTATAGGAATGAATGGCTTTGCTATAGCAGCCTGTTTACAAGATAATGGTGAGGTAAAAAATTATCTTCAGGATGTGTTAGATAAAATAGGAGATGAAGAATTGCATCCTGCACAATTTGAAGAATTGTATGGTAGATTTCTTTATGCAAATTATTTATTAAGAGATAATACAGATTATGAAATAACAAAAGAAGGGGAAAGTTTTGTTTTTCATAAACCACAAGATAAACACAGCCATTTACCAAAATTTAAAAAATGGGAAGACAAAATATTTTCTCAAGTTTTAGCAAATCATTGGAAACCTTGGGGCATAACATTGGAAGAAATTTATAGCTTTCCAAATTCACCAATCAGTTATTTAATAGATGAATACACCAATGAATTTATTAAACACGATCAAGTAAACTTGCCTTTTTAATAATAGGACTAATGTGCAGATGAGTCTAATTTAGCTGAAACTTCTTCATGCATTTTTTTTGCCCAAGTAATTACATCCTTAATCTCTTCATCACTCAAACGTGCATGTTTATGCATTAAAGTATATGAAGGAAGAGGCATTGTTTTTTCTTCCATTTCTTTAGCTATTTCCTTAAATTTTTTAGCAGCTCTTTTTGGTGTATAAGTTGCAAACTCAGAAAAATTCAATTCTTTTTTTGCTTCTACAATATGTTTATTAATCCACCAGCTAACTGGTTGAATATAACTATACCAAGGATAATCTTTTGTATAGTTTGAATGACAATCGTAACAAGCAGCATACAAACTCATTTGAATATCCATAGGAACATCATAAGCTGTTGATATATCATTAACTGGATCTGCTTTAGTAAAATTTTTCTTTGGTTGGAAAAATGGTATTTGAAGTATTAGAAATAAAATAATAAGTACTATAAGAATTTTTTTAAACTTTTTCATAACATAAATTTTAAAGTGAGCAATTTAATAAAAATATAATAATCAGTTTTTAAAATAATAGCTATAAGAGAAATATTATTTCAATACATGTTATTGTATAACAACTTCAGAAATTACTTTCTCTCCAAATTTTTCATTTATTCTTTCAATAATTTGAGGCTTTTGAAATATCAATTCATTTTTTAAAGCAGCAATATATGTGGTAATAAAAAGTGTTTGATTAATGATAACAATTTTATCAGTGTATTTAGCAATCGTTGCACCCATAATTTCTTCCCAAACTGTTTCAATTTGCACTGCTCTTATACCATTTCGTAATTTACTTTTACGAATAAAATCTTTCATTGCATCGCCTAAAGAATATTCTCCCATGATTCAGTAAAGATAAATAGAATTTTATATCAAATACAATGCTTGTATTGTTTCTTTTGTTTGTTGAGTTAGTATAACATTTTTTCCTTGCAATAATTTATTTTTTATTTCATCTGTATAATGCCTAATAGTTAAAAGTTGTAAGCCTGTTGCTATTTTAACATTAAATAAATTAGCAGAAAGTTCAGTTAGTTGATGTATTTTATCTTCCCAATAATCCAAACAAATTTGAATGCTTATTGCACCAGTTTGAATTAGGTTTGGTTTAATTTTTAATTCTGAAAATATTTTATATAAAGCAGCAACAGCTTCTTCTCCTACAAAGCTAAAATCTTTTGTATGCAACTGAATTAAAGCTTGATTTTCTTTAATAACAATAATAGGAGGGAGGTTATTAACAGGCTTTGCAGAAATTATTGTTCCTTGCAAATTAATATCTAAAAAAGATTTTACAATCAGTGGAATACTTTTGTTTTGTAAAGGCTTAATAGTTTTTGGATGTATAACTTGTGCACCATAATATGACATTTCAATTACCTCATTAAAACTTAATTCGTTGATTAGCTGAGCATCTGAAAATAATTTAGGGTCAGCATTCATTACACCATCTACATCTTTCCAAATAGTTAAGCTTTCAGCATTTAAAAGATTAGCAAAAATAGCTGCTGTATAATCACTTCCCTCTCTTCCTAAAGTGGTACTTTCATTATAGTTGGTACTACCAATAAATCCTTGTGTAATAGTTAATGAAGGATGAAGTTGTACTGAAGAAATATTATTTTTGGTTTTATCCCAATTAATATTGGCATCTCTAAAATTGTTATCAGTTTTTAAAATATTTCTTACATCTAATAATTTATTTTCAATAGCAACTTCATTCAAATAAAAACTAATAATACAGGTACTCAATAATTCTCCTATACTAACAATTTGATCATAGTAATAATCAAATTCTCTTGTAGGTTTGGTATCAATAAATTGCTCAATAGTTTTAAAATATTCTGTTAGTTTAGTATTACATTTATCAAAATTTTTTATAAGTAAAGACTTTGTAGTTTCATTATGTTGTTGTTTAATAAAATTAAAATGTTTTAATGCTTCTTCTATATTTTCTTTGTAATAATAAGATACAACTTGCTCAAGAGCATTTGTTGTTTTTCCCATTGCAGAAATTATCATTACAATTTGCTCATGAGAAAACTTATTTATAATGGATGGTAATTTTTTTATTCTTTCTACTGAATTACAACTTGCTCCACCAAACTTAAAAATCTTCATAAAGTTTTTATTAAAAAACAAAGATAGTTTTTGTGAGTATTGCTGCTGTAATTGATAAATTAAAATTCATAACATCTCTAATATTTAATTATTTTAGTGCTGAACTTAAGATTAAATTAGTATTCTTATGGACGAAAAGTATAGAGATAATTTTTCAATTATTCAAGTGGCTATTTATTTTTTTCTTGCATTAATGATTTTGCCTGTTGGTATTGGTTTAGCTATGGCATTGCCTGACAAAATGGGTTTGTTAGGGTTGTTATTAATTTTCTGTTCTTGTTTATTTATAATGGCTGGTGTAAAGCAAATTAAGTATAACAAGAAAAAACAAGTAATTAATAAATTTTATCAAGATGTTTTAGCAGAAAGTAAACAACAACCCGCTGCAATAAGTAAAGAAATTGAAGTAGCTGATGAAACTAAAGATGAAATAGTTACTAAAGAACAATTAATAGAAAC
>JAIXLO010000091.1 GCA_026931325.1 Chitinophagales bacterium
CTGATAATCACAAAATACTTTTTAGCTTGATCGTACTTGAAAAGTGGATGAGGGGAAATTAATTTATTATTTATCTCATCAAAATATTTTTAAAGATTATATTGAAAACTCTGTTCTATAATGAGTAAGAAATTATTATAGTGGTATGGGAAAAAATATCAGCAAATCGTTATTTTATAAATCCATTATAGCTTCTGTAGATCAGGCATTTTTATCAGGTCTAAACTTTTTTATTTCAATCGTTTTAATTAAAATGGTATCAAAAACAGAGTATGGATATTATTCAATCTTCTTCTCAATTATTCTATTTGTTGCATCAATTCAGGCTGCAGTAATCAACACTCCTCTTGCTGTTTTGCTGATTACTAAAGAGAAAGAAGAAAAGAGGAAATATGTAGGCTCATTATTTTTCGGTCAAAATTTATTTCTACTTCCTTTAGCCTTGATTGGAGTAGTTGGGGGAATCGTTATGTGGTATTTTGATTTATTGGAGCCCAGTCTTTCTACAATTGTTGGAGCTATAAGTTTAGCATTTATTGGAATATTGTTGAGAGAGTTTTTAAGAGCATATTTTTTTGCTGACGAAATTCCTAAAATAGTTTTAATAATTGATGTTTTATATGTTGTTCTTTTTATTGTCTTAGGATATTTATTTTATATAACTTCACATTTAAATGTAGCAGTAGTATTTTTTCTAATGGGCTTTTGTTCTTTTCTGATAGGAATATTGTTTATTAAAAGAAATAAATGGGAATTCTCGTGCAATGATATAAAATCAAGCTATAGTGAAAACTGGAGATATGGTAAGTGGGCTTTATTTGGCGTAATTGTTACTCATATCCAATCATATAGTTATCTCTATTTACTGGGAATAATTGTAAGTACAGCTGCAGTTGCAGATGTATCAGCAGCCCGTTTATTGCTTATGCCTCTAATTTTAGTTCAGGAAGGATGGAGTAAAGTTATACTTCCACATGGTTCAAAACTTCGTGAGGGAAATAACCTACAAAGGGTTTACAAAGAACAGATAGCTATTAGTGTCGCATTCGCTGTAATTGTGATGTCCCTGGTTTTTGCACTTATTTTTTTTAAGCCATTATTATTAAACCTCATTCTATCAGCCAAATATGAAAATTCATTTGATTATCTGTTTTACTGGGGAACTGTTTTTGCAATTGGTTTTATCGCTCTTAATGCCAGTTTTGGTTTGCAGGTTCTTAAAGAATTTGAACTTATTTCAAAAATAAATTTTGTTACTATGTTAGTAACTGTAATTTCAGCTTATCTACTTATTCATTCTTATGATATTAGAGGTGGGCTTATTGCAATTATTTTCGGAAATACAGTGTCTGCAATAGTTCTTTGGTATTATTATACAAGGGCAACTTTCTTAAAAAAAATCTAACAAATTCAATATTTATTTTATTATTAAATGTTTGATCTTTCAGAAAAGCTTAAAAGACCTATTAACAGTATTGACCTGCTGATCAAGATAAATTCTTTCTTGCTCATATACATTACCTTTTTTACTACTAAAATCCCATTTGATCCAGCAAATTACAGTGATATTTTTGGCGGAGAAACTACAGACATAAAAAATCAGGTTGTTTATCTATTCCTGTTTTTTTCATCCCTTATTATTCTATACAAGAGGTATGATAAAATATCATCACTTATAAAATCAGAGATATTTTTAAGCATATTTGTATTAATTTGTCTGATAAGTGCTATTTGGTCCGATTATCACTTATTATCAATCAAGAGATCTTTTCAGTTGTTGGTTGTTTTTCTTATAATTGTTGAAGCATTAGTCAATATTGATTCTAGTATATTACTAAAGCAGCTTAAAGTAGTGGTTTCAGCTTATTTATTTCTTAATTTATATGCAGGCCGCTTTGTACCGGCTGCAACGGATCCAATATTTCAAACCTGGCGTGGAATTGAAATTCAGAAAAATCATCTTGCTCAAACCAGTATATATTGTCTTTTATCGGCAGTAGTTTTTTTTAGCTTTGACAAGAGATTAATGCAAAGACTCTATGATGTTTTGCTCATTTTTGTCTCAGTTTTTTTAATATATAAAGCACATAGTTCAACAGCTATTTTGGTATTAGCAATGATACTGTTTGTAGGGTTAATATTTCAGGTTGAATCAATTTTCTCTAGGTTCGGCTTTGGAAGATCATTTATAGTATTGATGGGTTTATTTATTCTAGGTTTTGCTTTAATATTTCTTATCTTTTCCTCTGAAATATTCAGCTTAATCCCAGGTTATTTTGGCAAAGATATGACTCTTTCCGGTAGAAGTGATATTTGGAAATTTGTATGGAATGATATTGAAAAAAGATTTTTATTCGGTTATGGTTTTGCGACATACTGGATAATGGGTAGTTCAAGATTAGAGGTTTTTGCAGATATTTTCGAAGGATTCCAAGTAAATCAAGCTCATAACGGTTTCATTGAAATTGTACTTCAATTAGGTGTTGTAGGTGCTGTGCTTTTTACAATTTTATTAATTGCTTATGGATATCGAATGTTTAGAGTAAACAATAATCTTGCAATTTTAATTTTTATTTCAATACTAACATTAAATTATACTGAGTCTGCATTATTTAAAGTAGGTTTTGGAGTTACTACGTTTTATTTTATGGCTGCATATCTTAAACTTTCTCTATTTTATTATAAAATAAACGTTGTAACTCATAATAAAGAAAATTATCCGAACGACTATGTTAATGTTAAGCTGTGATTATTTTGATAGTAAAGCTTAAATTTCCTAAAAAGTAAGAAATAGTTATACTTGAATTATTAGTTATAGAGATTAGTCTCCATTGAAAATCATGTACAAACACAATTTATTTATATGAGAATAAGTATTGGTTAATAATTTTAATAAATCATCTCAACTTAGTAAAGAAAAAATCTGTTCAGTATGCATTGCTACTTTTAAGAGACCTGAATTGTTAAGAAAACTAGTTCAAAGCCTATTTGATCAGAAGGCAATTGATGACATTCTATTAGAAATTATTATTGTTGATAACGATATTCAACTATCTGCAAAAGACATAGTAGCCTCATTTACAAATACTTCTTTCATTAGTATCTCTTATTTTTCCCAACCAGTCCAAAATATCAGCTTAACCCGGAACATGTCACTTGAAAAAGCTTCTGGCCATTATTTAGCTATAATTGATGATGACGAAATAGCTGATCAATACTGGATAAGGAATTTGATTGATACAATTGAAAAATTTAATGCAGAT
>JAIXLO010000127.1 GCA_026931325.1 Chitinophagales bacterium
CAAGAGGGTATTACTTATTTTTCAAGAGTATATTTGCTTATGCTAAAACAAACTTTACTACAATCAATTACAGCAGGAGCTAATATAATTAAAGAAAATTTTGATAAACATTTTATAGTATCAAATAAAGAAGGGATTAATAATTTAGTAACAGAAATTGATCATAAAAGTGAAACTGCTATCATCAATATTATTCAACAAAATTTTCCTGACCATTTTATTTTAAGTGAAGAAGTAGGAGAGTTGAAGCAAGATAGTGAATATAAATGGATAATAGATCCAATTGATGGAACTGTAAATTATGCCAATCATATTCCTATTTGTTGTGTAAGTATTGCAATAGAAAAAAATGGAAAAATGATTTTTGGTGCAGTATATAATCCATTTATGAACGAATTATTTTTTGCAGAAAAAAACAATGGAGCTACTTTGAATAATAAAAAAATTACAGTTTCTGAAAAAACAGAAGTTGAGAGTAGTTGCTTAGTTACAGGATTTCCTTACACTTATTTAGATTCTTCCAATGGACCTTTACAAGTATTTGAAAAGCTTATCAGAAAAGGAATACCTGTAAGAAGATTAGGTAGTGCAGCAATAGATTTATGTTGGGTTGCAGCAGGAAGATTTGATGGATTTTATGAACACAAATTAAGTGCATGGGATAGTGCAGCAGGTTTTCTTATAGTTGAGGAAGCAGGAGGAAAGGTTACAGATTTAAAAGGAGTTTATTACAATCCTTATCAACCTGGAATTATTGCTACGAATGGAAAAATTCATAATGAGTTAGTGAATATAGTTAATGGTGCTAATGTTGAATAAAATATTTTTTACTACATGAATTCATTTGGAAAAATATTAAGAGTACACATTTTTGGTGAAAGTCATGGTTCTTGTGTTGGTGTGGTTATAGATGGTGTAAGTGCTGGTTTACCAATATCTGAAGAAGATTTTTTGATTGACCTTGAAAGAAGAAAAGGCAATCATCAAAAAGGTACAACACCAAGAAAGGAAAAAGATTTTCCTATTTTTAAGAGTGGTATTTTTAATGGTAAGGCAACTGGTTTTCCTATCACAATTTTATTTGAAAATGAAAACGTAAGGAGTGAAGATTATGAAAAGCAAAAAAATATTCCAAGACCAAGCCATGTAGATTGGGCGGCACATCAAAAGTTTGGAGGCTTTGAAGATTATAGAGGAAGTGGGCATTTTAGTGCAAGATTAACTTTAGGCTTTGTTGCTGCTGGTGTTATTGCTAAAAAAATGATGCCTAATATAAAAATTGAAGCAAACATTATTTCTATTGCTGGAGAAAATGATATTGAAAAAGGATTACAAAAAGCAATAGAAGCAAAAGATACTGTTGGCGGTATTATAGAATGTAAAGTAAATGGTTTGCCAGTTGGTTTAGGAGAGCCATATTTTGATTCTTTAGAATCTTTATTAGCACACATAATTTTTGCTATCCCTGCTGTTAGAGGTATTGAGTTTGGCACAGGCTTTAAAGCTACAACAATGTTTGGCACAGAACATAACGATGCAATAGAAAACATGCAAGGCAAAACAAAAACCAATCATGCAGGAGGCATAGTTGGTGGCATTAGTAATGGTAATGAATTAATTTTTAGAGTTGCTTTTAAACCTGCATCATCAACCCCAAAAGAACAAATTAGTTTAAATTGGGAAACACAGAAATTAGAAAAATTTTCCATCAAAGGTCGTCATGATTTATGTGTAGCTTTAAGAGCTCCTGTAATTATAGAAGCTGTAACAGCATTGGTTTTAGCAGATTGTATGTTGTTAGAACAAAAAATTCCTAGAGTAATAAAATAAAATCAACTTATAGTTTAATACTTAAATAAGCATAAGAAGTTTCTGTTTCAAAAACCTTAATGCTAATAGCTGTAATTTTATTTTCAGAAAGTAATTTTTCTTGTTCAGTAATAATTAAGTCTGCAAAATATTTGCATAAATTTTCTGCTGTTGAATCAAAAGGAAGTATATAATAACGCCAATCTTTTTTTTCAAAAATTTCTTTTAGTTCATTGTCTTTTGAAGAAATAATTGTTGTGTGATCTATTGCATTGATATAAGGTTCTACAATTTTTTATAACATTAAAATCAATTACAATTCCATTTTCATTAGGCTCACCTTCAAACTCTACAATCATTTTATATGAATGACCATGTAAATGTTTACATTTTCCTTCGTGCCAAGGAATTCTGTGTGCTGCTTCCCATTTGAATGTTTTTGCTACTATCATTTGTTATTTTATCTAAAATTTTCTTTGTAAAAATTAGTTAGCGAAAGTATATCTATTTAATTTATTAGCAATTGAACACTATTTTGAAAGAAGTAATTTCTTAAAGAAACAGTATGAAATTTATATATCAACGCTTAGTTTTATTGATGTTTATTAAATTATAAAACATTATTGTCCGACAAAAAAATAAAAGGGTAGCATTTCTGTTACCCTTTTTGTTGTTTTGAAGTTACTACGCTTTAAAACTATGAATCAAAGTAACAATTATTTCGGACAGCATTTATTTTCTCAGTTAATTTCTTTGTGCAACAAGTCTATTTTAAGCCCAGTAATAGCAAAGTGCAAAGCCAATCATTACTACAAACACTTAAAGACTTACGAACATTTTGTAGCAATGCTCTATTGTGTGGTTACAGGTAGCACTTCACTTCGTGAGATTGAAGCTGGGCTTGGCATTGCCCAAGGCAAGATGAATCATTTAGGTATTGATTATGTGCCACCTCGTAGCACTTTAAGCGATGGCAATAAAAATAGACCAGCCGGTGTATTCAAATCTATTTATGAAGCCCTGTATGCTTTATACAAACCAAATTTCTCGGACAGCACTTTATCAAAACCCATCTTAGACAAGCTGTTTTTAATGGATGCTACTGTTTTCGGACTCTTTAAAGCCATTCTTAAAACCAATGGGAGGCATAGTGATAATGGAAAAAAGAAAGGTGGTATTAAAAAGAATACTGTTTTGCACGGCACCTCATTAATGCCCCACTTTATAGACTTTTCGGCAGCAGCCGATAATGACCAAAATATTTACAGTAAATTACAGCTACCACAAGGTTCTTATTTGGTGTTTGATAAAGGATACAACAACTACAAACAGTATGCAAAACTTACAGAGCAAGGTGTTTTTTTTGTTACTCGACAAAAAGAAAATGCTGTGTATGATATTGCCATAGAATGTTTGCACGATAACAGCACTTCATCTAATATTTTACAAGAAACCATCATCACACAAACTTATAAAGACGAGTTAAACAACCCACAAACATTGAAGTTGAGGCGTATTGCTTGGTATGATGAAAAGCAAAATAGAAGCTATGAATTTATTACCAACAACTTTGAATTGGATGCTGAAACGATAGCTTTATTATACAAATACAGATGGAAAATTGAATTGTTTTTTAAGAAGTTAAAGCAAAACTTTCCCTTGCAATACTTTGTTGGAGACAATCAAAACGCTATTGAGATTCAAATTTGGATGGCTTTAATAGCACTACTATTACTATCAGTGATACACCAAAACAATAAAACCAAGATGGCTTTTAGTGTGTTTGTAACAATCTTTAAACTGCACTTGTTCAACTATATCAGCATCAAGCAACTACTGACTGAATACAAGAAAAAGAAGCCAGCAAAAACTAATCAAACTACTATGTTCAATTCTTCATAGCCCCCTGCTATTGAAAAATAAAAACAAAATACAGCAATATCAAGGTGTGTAGCGACACTTATTCAGCAAATCGAACATTTGTCGGACAATAATGATTATAAAATACTATTTCGTAAAAAAATAATTTTCTTCTTGGAAAATATCTTTAAAACTTTATTTTTGCCGTCCTTTAAGAATCTGTAAAGATTCAGGACCCATAGCTCAGTTGGTTAGAGCACCTGACTCATAATCAGGGGGTCCCTGGTTCAAGCCCAGGTGGGTCCACAACTTATAAGCTGAATGAAAAATCATTCAGCTTTTTTATTTTATAAAAGATTATCTTCTTGATAATCTTGAATTAAGATTGCTAATTCCAACCAATTCATCATGCCTTCCACTATAAGATTTATAATAAACTAAAATAGTATAATCATTTTCTGTTTCCCAATAATTTCCTTCTGTTAGTGTAAAATCAGCTTTTGTATTACTATTATTTTTATCTTTTGTTACATAAGCATAAGAGTAATAACCTTGTTTTAATAAAAAACTTTTATGATAAACTCCATCAACTTCATCATATTCCATTTTTGCAGAATCGGATAACCCACCATTTACAAAATCTCCAATAATATAAATATCTTTCCCAGAATAAGGTTTATTATTTTCTGGTATATAAGTAAAAAGAACATTAGCATAATCGCCTTGCCAAAAAGGATTTATACTTTCTGTAGCACCAATATAATACCAGCCATTATAATCTCTAAAATATGAGTAACGAATTGATGTTCTTAGTAAATCTGGTCTTAAAATAATTTCATTTGGTTGAGAGGTTTTATCAATACTTTGAACTCTATCAGATGCTAAACGAAAACTTCTTAAATCTGCCCATCTATATTCTTTGCCTGCTGCAAACAAACAATCCTGCTCTCCATTATATTCTAAAATATTTCCTCTAATAAAAACAGGTGTAATATTTCTTACTACATTATCCCAACGATGATTTTGCATTATAACAACTTTAATTTGTTGTTGTGGATTTATTGGATTTAGTTGAGCAACATTTACACTTACCTGAACTCTTTGATGTGTACGAAATAAACTATTATCAAATGGCTGTAAAATTTGTGCTCCAATAGTTGCTCTATTATCTACAACAAAAAATCTTTTGGTAAATGCAATTTGTCTCATATCTCCATTCAAAAAAACTTTCAATAAATAATTTCCACTTTTAGTAGGAATACTTCCTCTATCTGGGAGTAATGCTTGATAATGCACATACCTTGTTAATGCTATTGATGAAACTCTGTATTGATTAAGATTATTTTGTGTAAAGCCTTTAATATAATCAAATGGACTTAAATCAGCTTCTTCCCAATTTTCATTACACAATTGAAAAGAGTAATAATAATTTTTAACATATCCATCTATATCGTCAAAATGTAGTTCTATTAAATCAGATGAACCAAGATTAATTACAGGAAGACTCATTTGATCGTTTTGTTTATAAAGTTGTACCGTATGAATATTGGACATATAAATAGAATCTTTACCTACTTGTTGTGCATTAGAATTAATAACAAATAAAAAGATGAAAGAAAAAAATAGCTTCATAATAATGATAAAATTTGTTTTCAACCTATGTAAAAGTATTTGATAAAAATAGTTAAACCAATTTGTTTTTTTGTATTCCTAAAATTGTACCAAATATTTTCAATTATTTTTTTACAAAAAAATTCTCAGCTAGTTTACGTATTTATAAGAACAATTTGTTTAATGAGTTGGTAGGCTTTAGTTTTGAAGTTAAATAAACACAAAGGCTACTTGAATTTATCCTTCTTTATAGCAAAACGTTTGGCTTTTAATAAGAAACAATCTTTTTCGGGATTTATTGTTAAGTTGTCTATTACTGCAACTGCATTAAGTGTAGCTGCAATGATTTTAACTTCAGCTTTTGTAAATGGCTTTCAAGAAACAATAGCTAAAAAAGTATTTAGTTTTTGGGGACATATTAGAGTGCAATATTATGAAACTAACAAAGCATTAATTAGTGAAGAAACACCTATTCATAAAAGTAGTGAAGTAGAAAAAATAATTGCATCAAACACTAAAGTTAAAAAGGTTCAGAGCTTTGCAACCAAGAGTTGTGTAATTGAAAAAAATAAAAATATTGAAGGCATTTTATTTAAAGGCGTTGATGAAAATTATGATAGTACAACTCTACAATCATTTATTCAACAAGGATCTTGGTTAAGTTTTAAAGATAGTTTGTATAGCAAAGAAATTATTATTTCATCAGTTGTTGCAAATGAACTTAATATTAAACTAAATGATACAATTCATATATTTTTTATTTCTCCTGAAGAAGAAACATCTGTGTACAGACCAGTTAGAGTAAAAGGAATTTATAAAACGGGCATTGAAGAATATGATAAATTATTTGCTATTGGAGATATAAGATTAATACGAAGATTAAGTAATTGGCAAGATGATGAAATAGGAGGGTATGAAGTTGTTTTAAAAGATTATAAAGATATGGATGCTGTAAATAATCAATTAGATTTACCTGTATTATGGAATAGTAAAACCATTAAACAAATTTATCCTAACATATTTGAATGGCTTAATGTGCAAGACTTAAACAAGATAGTTTTATTTATGATAATGTCTATTGTAGCAGTAATAAATTTAATTACTTGCTTGTTAATACTTGTGTTAGAAAGATTACGAATGATTGGCATTTTAAAAGCTATTGGAGCAGAAGATAAAACTATTAGAAAAATATTTTTATACCATGCAAGTATTATTGCTTTAATTGGTATAAGCATTGGTTTTGTAGTAGGTATTGGTTTAAGTTTATTACAACAATATTTTGGTTTTATTACTTTAGATGAAAGCAATTATTATGTTGCTGTTGCACCAATAAAAATTATTTGGTTACATGCAATTGGTATTTGTATTGCAATAGCAGTTATTTGTTTTGCAGCATTAGCAATCCCTTCATTATTAGTTAAAAAAATTAAGCCAGTTAAGGCAATTCAATTTAGATAAAATAAAAGAGGCTATCTCTGAGTTGATGAGATAACCTCTTATGTTATATATAGAAAAGATGTTCTTTTGTATGGCAATATCTTAATGAACCAATATTACTTTTTCTGCACCCC
This sequence comes from Chitinophagales bacterium, assembly GCA_026931325.1. Lineage (GTDB taxonomy): Bacteria > Bacteroidota > Bacteroidia > Chitinophagales > Chitinophagaceae > UBA1930. The sequence continues at coordinate 6,852 of JAIXLO010000127.1, forward strand.
ATTCATTGTTTGTTGTTATATATCTAACAATATAAGTTCCTGCTGGATAATGAGCAATATTAATATTCCAAGTTGTTTGCTTTGCATTTACAGGAATTTTCATTAAAATTTTTCCAGTAAAATCTGCTATAAATAATTCCTTTAATGGTTTATTAGTTGTAATAGTAATATTGCCTTTTGTAGGATTAGGAGATGCTTTTACTTTAAGAATATTATTATCAACTTTTATAAATGGCTCTCTTTGTTGTTGTGTTGTACAACTATTTACATACACCATTTGTTGAATAATTCTTGGCAAAATATCATTTAATAATTCTACATTATAACTATCTGTTGTAGGCTCAATATGAGATCTACCTATACCACTATGATTAGTTAAGAATAAATAAGTACCATTTGTGGCTAATGCTATTGAACGCATCATAAACTCTGTATTTTTATCTGCACCACTACAAACTATTGGTACAATACGAATACCCATAGCAGCAGCTTTTTGTATAAGCTGAAACATTTTTTGTTGAGCTTCATAATGAGGAGGTGCATCTAAAATTAAAAAGATAATTTTTGTTCTTGCATCTTCACTCCAACTTAAACTATCCAATGCTGTTTCTAATGCAGCATCTACAGCTTCTGGCATATCGCCACCAGCTTCTGCTTTTTGTAATTTAATAAAGTTTAAAATTTTTAATAAGTCAGAATTAAAGTTGATGTGTTTTGTTAAATATTCTTCACCTTTATCTCTATAAAAAACAGATGCAGCTCTAAAGTCTAAGTTGTTATATTTTTCAAAAGTTTTAGTTAATACATCTTCTAATTCTAATTTCAAATATTCAATTTCATCACCCATACTTCCTGTAGCATCTACAACAAAAGCAATTTCTACTTTGTTGGTTGTGGAGCAATCAATATCAAGCTCCAATCTATTAATACCCTCTTGAAATAAATAGGGTTTTTCAATTTTTGTTGATGAACCTTTACACACTATGATATAATCATTTCTTTTTTTAGTAGAATCACCAATATTTCCCCAAAGTTCTGCTTTACCTGTATTATCTGTAACAGCTCTCCAAACTGTATCTTTTGTATTAGCATCTAATAAATAAACATAAGCACCAACTGCTGCATATCTATTTTTATTTTGTACTTGCACGCAATAACGTTGATTAACATACAACTTCCAACTGTTAGCATAAAGCTTAAAATCATTTTCAGAAAAATCTTCCCACATTTTCCATTTTGCAAAATCATTTACTTCGCCTGCTGTTAAAAGCTTTGTTGCATAGTTTTCATCCTGTACTAAAATAGTATCACCTGATATGTAACGAATTTTTTTATCTGAATAAGGATTGCTACTAACTCTACCTGATGTAAAATATTTATCATCACCAATTGAAACTTCTGAAGCAGTATAAACTTTAACTTTTTTTACGCCACTGCCATCTCCACTATATTTTTTTGTAAAAGTACTACCAGAAGAGCCTTCATAAATTCCTCCAGCTTCTCCCATACCAACTGAAGCTAATGATACTAAATCTGAGCTTGCTACCATTGGACTTGAACCGTAGCTACTTTTACCTTTTTCTCTTTTTGTTAAAAGTACAACTGAAAAATCTGTATCTGCAACTGTCTTTTCTGTAACAACTACTTTATAAGGTTCATATCCTTCAGCACTAAAAATCAAAGTATCTGGTAATTTAGTTGCCATAATTTTAAAGCTACCATCTTTATTTGTTGAAATAGTATTTGCTTTATTGGTAAAGCTTACTTTAATATTTGCTGCACCATAGCCACTTTCATTTAACACTTTACCTTTTATCATTTGGCTTTCAGCACTAAAATAAAAGCATGTTAAAAAAAATGTAAGAAGTAAATTGATCGAATTTTTCATAAAAGTTTTAAGAGAGATGCTGCTTAGTTTGCTTTTACATAAAGTTAGTTAAAAATTTCTTTTATTCATTGTTTATTCAATTAAAACATCAATTTTGCTTCTATCAATTCAATAAGAAAAATAATTATGAAAAAATTTACATTTATTCTTTTATGCTTTCTTTCAATAGGAAGTATTACTAATGCACAAAAAAAAGCACCAAATGGCTGGCATTTATTAAGTGTTGAAAAAGATTCTTTCTATGGAATAAATCTTGAGGCTGCTTATAATTTTTTAAAAGAACATCATAAAAAATCAACTCCTGTAATAGTTGCTGTTTTAGATTCTGGTGTAGATACAGCTCATGAAGATTTAAAAAATATTTTATGGCGAAATCCTAAAGAAATTCCAGGTAATGGAATTGATGATGATAAAAATGGATATATAGATGATGTGTATGGTTGGAATTTTTTAGGAGGGAAAGATGGTAGAAATATTGATAAAGCAAGTGATGAAAAAAATAGAGTTTATTATGCTTATAAAGAAAGATTTCAAGGAAAGAATTTGGACACTTCAACTATGTCATTAGAAGATAAATATTTATATGAGACTTGGTTGAGAAGCGAAAAAGAAATTAATTCAAGTACTGAAGATCAGACAAATATTACTTATATAGAAATTGCATTAAAGGCTATTAAAAAGAATGATAAAATAATTCGTGAAGACATGGGTAAAGAAGAGTATTCTTTTGCTGAGCTTGAAAAATATACACCTAAAACAGATGAAGCAAAACGTGCAAAAATGTCTTTGTTACAAACAATGAAAATGTTTGGAATTGAACAAGATGTAACAAATACAGAAATTATAAAAGAAATAGAAGATTACGTTGAAAGTAAAAAAACTTCATTTGAGTCGAAGGATAAACCACCTTTTGATTATAGAGCAGATGTTATAAAAGATAATTACAATGATATCAATGACAAATATTATGGGAATAATGATGTAATGGCTGGAACATCTAAACATGGAACACATGTAAGTGGAATTATTGGTGCAGAAAGAAATAATAATTTAGGAATGGATGGAATTGCAGATAATGTGAAAATAATAACTGTAAGAGTAGTGCCTGATGGTGATGAATATGATAAAGATATTGCATTAGGAATTCATTATGCTGTTGATAATGGTGCTAAGGTTATTAATATGAGTTTTGGGAAAGGATTTTCTCCTGAAAAAAAATGGGTTGATGAAGCTATTCAATATGCAGCATCAAAAGATGTTTTAATTGTTCATGCAGCCGGAAATGATTCAAAAAATATTGATAGTAATGAAAATTATCCTAATCCATATTTTTTATATGACAATAAAAGAGCAGATAACATAATAACTGTTGGAGCAAGTAGTGATATCAAATTATCTAATTCTTTAACAGCTCCTTTTAGTAATTATGGTAAAAACACAGTTGATGTTTTTGCACCTGGAGTAAGAATTTATTCTACTTTACCTGGAGGAAATAAATATGGAAATTTAGATGGTACAAGTATGGCAAGCCCTGTTGTTGCTGGTGTTGCAGCTTTATTACGTTCTTATTATCCTTCATTAAGTGCAGTTCAAATAAAACAAATCATAGAACAATCAGCCACTGTTTATGATAATGATGTAAATGTTTATAAGCCAGGCACAAGAGATAAAACTACACTTTCTGAACTAAGTAGAACAGGTGGTATTGTAAATGTTTATTCTGCTGTACAACTTGCAGATAAAACTAAACCAATTATTATAGAACAAACAAAACCTCATAAAAGAACTAAAAAACATAAATAAGCTTTCAAAATGCTGCTAAATTTTAGCAGCATTTTTTTTAGAATTTTGTTATTGAATAATGTCCGTCTTATTGTAAAAAGCACTACTTTTGCACCCCGATTTAAAAAAACATCGGATTTTTATTATGAAATTATTTGTAAAACAATTAAACGCAGATGCACAGGAAGCAACAGGAGCTACAGAAGCTACTGAAACTACTGCGACAACAAACAATCCTGTTCAAGAAACTATTATAGCACAACCTATAGTAGAAGAAACAATATCTACACCTCATGATGATTTTGACTGGAGTGTAGATAAACGTAATGTTGCTACTTATAGCAAAGAAGAAAAAGAAAAATACGATAGTGTTTATGAAAACACTTTTGTTAAAATTGAAGATGGAGAAATTTTAAATGGCGATGTAGTTGGCTTAACAAAAACTGATGCTGTTATAAACATTGGTTTTAAAAGCGATGGTTTAATTTCATTAAACGAATTCCGTGATTTACCAAATTTAAAAATTGGTGATACTGTAGAAGTAATGGTTGTTGAAAAAGAAGATAGAAATGGTAATTTACATTTAAGCCGTAAAAGTGCAAGAATCTATCGTGCTTGGGAAAAAATTATGGAAGTTCATAAATCAGGGGAAGTTGTTACTGGCTTAGTTACAAGCAAAACAAAAGGTGGATTAATTGTAGATGTGTTTGGCATGGAAACTTTCTTACCTGGTTCACAAATTGATGTTAAACCTGTTACAGACTACGATCAATTTGTTGGTAAAACAATGGAATTTAAAGTAGTAAAAATTAATGAAACCATTAAAAATGCTGTTGTATCTCATAAAGCTTTAATTGAAAGCGATATTGAAGCACAACGTAGTGAAATAATGGGTAAATTAGAAAAAGGTCAAGTTTTAGAAGGCACAGTAAAAAATATTACAGACTTTGGTGCTTTCATGGATTTAGGTGGATTAGATGGTTTATTATATATAACAGATATTTCTTGGGGAAGAATTTCTCATCCATCAGAAGTATTAAAATTAGAGCAAAAAATAAACGTGGTTGTATTAGATTTTGATGATGATAAAAAACGTATTAGCCTTGGCTTAAAACAATTAACTCCTCATCCTTGGGATGTTTTACCTGAAAGTTTAGTAGAAGGAGCTATTGTAAAAGGTAAAGTGGTAAATATTGAAGATTATGGTGCTTTCTTAGAAATTTACCCAGGTGTAGAAGGATTAGTACATGTGAGTGAAATTACTTGGGCTAATACACCAATCAATGCTAAAGAATTCTTCAAACTTAATGATGAATATGAAGCTAAGGTAGTTACTTTAGATAAAGAAAATAGGAAAATGAGTTTATCTATCAAACAAATGACAGAAGACCCATGGAGTACTATTGAAACTAAATATCCAGAAAATAGCAGACATAAAGGGCTAGTAAAAAACATAACTCCTTATGGTGTGTTTGTTGAGTTAGAAACAGGTATTGGAGGAATGATTCATATTAGTGACCTAAGTTGGTTGAAAAGATTAAATCATCCAAGCGATTATACTAAGGTAGGAGAAGAAATAGAGGTTATTGTTTTGAGTATAGATAAAGAAAATCGTAAATTACAATTAGGTCATAAACAATTAGAAGAAGATCCTTGGGCTGCTTTACAAGAAACATTTGCAATAGGTAGCATTCATGAAGGATTAGTTACTAAAAAAGATGATAAAGGTGCTTTAGTACAATTGCCTTATGGCTTAGAAGGTTTTGCACCTAATCGTCATACTTTTAAAGAAGATGGTAAACAAGTACAAGTAGATGAAACTGTTCCATTTATGGTAATTGAATTTGATGGTAATGAAAAAAGAATTTTAGTGAGTCATACACGTATTTGGGAACAAGCAAAAGCAGAAGAAGCTGAATCAGCTAAAAAAGAAGCTAAAGCACAAGCAGAACAAACCAAAAAAGCAGTAAAGGCTGTACAAGCCAAAGTAGAAAAAGCTACTTTAGGCGATTTAGGAGCATTAGCTGATATTAAAGCTAAAATGGAAAGTGAAAATGAGGAGGAAAAATAAACTACTAATTAACAAAAAAAATAACATTATTTCAAATCCCTCCTAACAATAAGAGGGATTTGTTTTTATACAATTATCCATTTGATAACCTTATAAAATTTACTTATATATCTAATATTAATACGAAGGTTAAAATCACATTAATCAGTAGTGATGGGAAATTGATTTATAATACCATTTCCTATATACAAAATGGACAAAATTTATTACAAATAAGTGACCTAAATTCACTTTCGAAAGGTAATTATTTCCTTAGCTTATTTACTGATACAGAAGTGAATACAATACAACTTTTTAAAAACTAAATTAAATCCTTTTATATTCTTTTTGCTCAATTCAGGTAAATTTAGACAAAGAACAATATATCACTAATAATCATACAATATTACTTCTTAATTTACGTTAATACGTTACATATATCCTATGAGCAACAATTTCAATTATTATTTATGAGAAAAATTGCAATATTATTTGGGATAAAAAATTATAAGTATTCCGTACCAAACTATAGATTCGTAACAGAATTTTTAATGGTTTTGTTATTAATTCTTCTTTCTATTATTTTACCTTTAATATCATCAGCACAAAAAGGAAAAGATGGCTCAGTGTCTTATACAACAGCAGGTACAAGAATTTTAAATAGATATACTGCTTTGGCTTATACAGCAGGTTCAGGTTCTACTAATATAACTGTAGCCTCTGTTGCTGATTTAAGTGGCACTGCTTCTTTCACAAATTCTGTAAACCCATACACAACTGCAGCATTATCGCCTGGCGATTTAATATTTATTATTCAAATGCAAGGTGCTGATATTGATGTTACAAATACTGCTACTTATGGAGATATTTCTGCTTATAATGGAGTGGGAGATTATGAGTTTAAAACAGTTTTAAGTGTATCTGGTAATAAAATTTTCTTTTGCGATCCATTAAAAAATACTTATTATGTAGGTGAAAGAAAAAGAGCTCAGGTAATAAGAGTGCCAAGATTAACAACCCTATCTCAATCAGGAGGTTCAGCTAATACAAGAATAATTACAGCAAGACCTTGGGATGGCACAATTGGAGGTGTTTGTGTAATTGAGACAGATGGAAATTTAACTTTTGCAAATGGGGCTGTTATACAAGCTAATGGAGTGGGTTTTAGGGGCGGAGTAAAAGTAAATGCTGCTGTAAACTTTGGTTCTACTATTTATAGATCTACAGCAACTAACGAAGGTGGGGAAAAAGGAGAAGGAATCGCAGGTAATCAATCTGATTATGATACATATTTAAATGGAAAAAGAGGTAGAGGAGCCCCAGCAAATGGTGGTGGTGGTGGTAATAACCACAATGGTGGTGGTGGTGGTGGATCAAATGCAGGTAGCTTAACTGGTTGGAATGGAACAGGAGTTAAGCCAGCAGGCTATAATGCTGCTTGGAATTTAGAAGGAGCCGGGTTCTCTGGAAATGTTTCTCCTGGTGGTGGAAGAGGAGGTTATTCTTATGGAGCAAATAATGGAAATGCAACTACTCAGGGACCAGGTAATGCAGTTTGGGGTGGCGATAATAGACGTAATGTTGGTGGTTTAGGTGGAAGACCATTAGATTATAATAGTAATACAAAAATTTTTATGGGTGGCGGTGGAGGCTCAGGTGAAATGAATGATGGTCATGGGGGAAGTGGAGGAAATGGAGGTGGAATAGTTTATTTGGTTGTTAATGGAACTGTTTCAGGTACTGGAACAATTAGTGCTAATGGACAAAATGGTTACAGCACTACAGGGGCAGGAGAAGATGGACCAGGAGGAGGAGGTGGTGGTGGTGCTGTTGTTTTATTGGCAAGTAGTACTATTTCAAATGTAGTAATAAATGCAACTGGTGGAACTGGAGGGTCGCAGGCTATTTCTGGTATGGGAGATGAAAGTGAAGGTCCAGGTGGAGGCGGTGGTGGTGGATATATTTATACAACAACTACTTCTGTTACAAGGTCTGTTGCTGGGGGTAATAATGGTACAACTAACTCAACAGGTGTTACAGAATTTCCGCCAAATGGTGCAACCATTGGAGGAGCTGGAACTTTATTAAATACTGCTACTTATGAAGATGTAGCTGTTGCTTGTTTTAATGAATATTCAAACAATAGTAGTGTAGGTTGTGGAGAAGGGTATATTACATTAAATACAACATTGGTTAAAAATGGCAATTTTTCATTACCTATAACAAGCCCAGCAGCAGGTAATACTTTTACTGGTTCAAATAATGCAACTGCTGGTACTGTTTACAATTTTAGTGGTGGAAGTTTTCAAGCACAAGCAGATTATGCAGGTGGTTCTGCTGAACATAGATTTGACTTAAGAAGTGGTAATTATACTTCAGGTTCTATAAATCAAGACCCATTTCCAGGAGATACTACTTACAATGTTCCCCCTTCAAATACTTGGATACACCATAATGGTAATAACTTAGGAGGTGAAAGAGTATTGTGGGAACAAAATATCACAGGATTAACTGTAGGTAAAACTTATACTTTTTATTTTTATGCCAGTAACGTTTATAACTCTGGAGCATCTGATCAACCAATCATTAACTTACGTACTGGAGGAACAGCAGGTTTACCAAATGGAACACTTCAATTAGGTCCAGCCACATTAACAGAAGCAGCAACAGCTAATAGCCAAGCAATAAAAGGTTGGGTTCGTTTTTCTTATAAATTTACTGCTGCAGCTACAAGTTTGCGTTTTAAAATTACAGATAGTAAAACTGGGACAGGCAGAGATGAAGTTGGTATAACTGCAATTGGAATGACAATGTGTGAAACTATTTGTGATGCACCTCAAGCTGCAAGTATTACATCGGCAGGAACAATTATCAACTCCTATTACCCAGGTGCTGCAAGTGTATCTGCAGGTGCAACAAGAATACAAGTTGGTACAAAAAGAGTAGAAGGAGCTGGTGAGGCTATTCAGCCAGGTGATTTACTGTTAATTATACAAATGCAAGGTTCTGAAATTAATTCTAGTAATACAGATAATTATGGAGCTAATGCAGGTACAGGAAGAGGCTACACATCCACTGTAGCAGGTAATTATGAATATGTATATGCTGCAAGTGGTGTAGTAAGTGGTGTTGTTTATTTAGCTCAGCCTTTAAAAAAATCTTATACTAATGCTAATGCAACTGGTTCAGCAGGTCAATATCGTTTTCAGGTTGTTAGAGTTCCAGAATATACAAGCTTAAATATTGCAAGTGGAGCATCAATAACCAATGCAGAATGGGATGGTTCAACTGGAGGTATTATTGCTGCAAACGTTGCAGGTACAATAACTTTTAATGGAGGAGTAGCAATTGATGCTTCTGCATTAGGATTTAGAGGTGGTGGTGGAAGAATATTAATTGATGAAAAAGATAATTCAATGAAAAATACTGACTTTAGAACAAGCTCATCAAAAAAAGCTAATGGCTCTAAAGGAGAAGGAATTGCAGGTACACCTAAATATACACGGTCTTTAGGAGATACCTTAGTAAATAATGGAGCTGAGGGTTATCCAAATGGAAGCTATGCACAAGGTGCACCAGGTAATGCTGGTGGTGGAGGAACAGATGGGCGACCATATAATAATGACAAAAACACAGGTGGTGGAGGAGGTGGAAATGGTGGAATTGGTGGTAGAGGAGGTAAGGGATGGGCTGCCCCAGCTCAAAATGGTGGCTATGGAGGAGGAAAATTTAATGAAAGAGCAGCAGATCGTTTAATATTAGGTGGTGGTGGTGGTGCTGGCACAACTAATAATGGTAGTGCAGAAGGTCATGGATATGGTGTAAATTATCAAGATGGATTTTATAGTAGTGGAGGAAGTGGAGGAGGAATGGTATTTTTAACTGTTGGTGCTGTTAGTGGAACAGGTACTATTAATGCAAATGGAGCTGATGGATTAGGAGTAGATAATGATGGTGGAGGGGGCGGCGGTGCTGGTGGTTCTGTGTATTTTTATGCTGCCAATACTTCTGGTATGAGCAATATTACTATTAATGCTAAAGGAGGAAAAGGAGGAAATGCTTGGATATCTGAGCCAGATAATGGAATACCTAATGATGGAGAGCCTGAACATGGTCCAGGTGGTGGTGGTGGTGGCGGCGTTATATATACAAATGCTTCTGTTAATGGAGCAAGTTCTGTAGCTGGCGGAAACCCGGGAGTTACTACATCATCTAATTTGACTTATGGTGCTATTGCAGGTGATGATGGATATATTGGAATAACTTCTACAAACGCTATGCAAGGGGTTGTAAAAGTATTTTGTGATATTGATGATGATGATGATGGAATAGCAGATGTAATTGAAAATTCTAATGGTGGTGGTGATGCCTTTTTAGATGATGATGGAGATGGAATACCTAATGCTTATGACCCTGTACCAGGTGGACTTATAACAGATTGGATTGATGTTAATAATGATGGTATTAATGATAATTTTGACCAAGATAGAGATGGTATAATTAATGAATTAGATTTAGATAGCGATAATGACGGAGTAGCAGATGTAGTAGAAAGCTATGGAGTAGATGAGGATGGAGATGGTAAAATTGACAATTTTGTAGATGCTAATGGAGATGGATTAAGTGATAATGCTGCAGCTACAAATGCTGTAAATGGGTTAGGGGCACCTGATTTTGATGGAGATGGCGTACCTAATTATTTAGACTTAGATAGTGATAATGATGGCATTCCTGATATTGTAGAAGTAGGAGGTGCAGATTCTAATAATGATGGAATGGTAGATAATTTTACTGATGAAAATTTTGATGGATTACATGATAACTATTATGGTGTTTCAAATGCATTATTAATTTCAGGTACTGATACTAATAATGATGGAATAGCTGATAGTTGGCCTTATAAAAATCAAGATAGAACAGGTAGGCCTAACCTTTATGATTTAGATAGTGATGGCGATGGTATTACAGATGCAGAAGAGTCAGGTTTAATAGGCAGAACAGGTACCAATGGCACAGTAGCTGCATCGGCAGGGATTATCACAGGTTCAAGAACATTTGGCTGGGCAAATACAGTAATTGGTCTTAGCTCATTAAATTTAAGAAATACAGATAGTAGAGGTTTAGCAGATTATTTAGATATAGATAGTGATGATGATGGAATAACAGATAATGTAGAAGCACAATCAACAAGTGGTTATAAAGTTCCTAATGATACTGATTCAGATGGCGATGGTATTGCAGATGTTTATGAAATGCCAGCACAAGTAGGTGTATATGGAGGCAATGGATTAACACCTTATGACCATGATGGAGATGGAACACCAGATTATAGAGATAGTGATAGTGATAATGATGGCGTACTTGATTATATAGAAGGTAGTGGACAAAGTATGTATGGCAGAAGCTATGCTTCATTAAACTTTACAGATAGTGATGGAGATGGATTAGTAGATGAATGGGATATAATAAATATTAATACATTAACAACCAATAATTTTTATAGAAATGTAACTCATAGTGAAATGGGTCCATTAGGAGATAGGAATAGTCCATCCCCTTCAGGTTCAAAGGCTACTTTACCACAACATACTTGGGGCCCATCAGCAGATAGAGATTGGAGGAATAATAAGATATTGCCATTAAATATCATATCGTTTAAAGTAAACTACAATGCACCAAATGCAGTTATAAATTGGGAGGTTCAGAATGAATTACAAACTAATTACTACGATGTAGAATTTAGTTTAAATGGTACAGAATTTAGTAGAATAAATACAATAGTAGCAAGGAACACAGGTAGTGCTATGTATTCAGACTTGCATAATTTAACCAATTATACTCAAACAATATTCTATTATAGAATAAAGCAAGTAGATAAAGATGGTAAAATATTTTATACTGAAATTGCTACAATTAAGCTAAATAGAAATACTGAAATTAAAGTAGCTCCAAATCCATTTAAAAATAATTTTACAGTTCAGTACAATAGTAGCACAAATGAAAAAGTTTCAATGAGCCTTGTTAGTTTAGATGGGAAAATAATAACTACTAAACAAATAGAAATTTTTAGAGGATATAATACTATTCAATTTTCAGAACTTGATTATTTACAAAAAGGTATTTATATACTAAGAATACAAGGTTTTAATGAAACGAAGACTTTTAAATTAGTAAAGGAATAAAAAATATTTTGGGTAAGTAACACTAAGAGGTAGAAAATTTTTTCTACCTTTTTTTGTTATTGATGATATTGTATTAAGCCATGCAAAGGACTTTTAAAAATATTACCAACTTCCAACTCATAAGAATAACATATTTCTTGTAATACATCTTTAAAAGCAAAAGCTACACTACCTGTAAAATGAATAGGATAAATCCAACTTTCTCTGTATTTATAAATATGATTTAAAAAGAAATCATTTAGCCCATCTTCAATAATATTCTCAATCATATAATGACCTCTGTTTTCTGATAAAAATTTTGCAAAACTTGCTAAATAACTATTTGGTGTAGGTTCTTTATATACAGCATTTAATATTGTATTCTTATCAGTTTTATAAGTTTTATTAAAACGAGCTAATAATTCTTCGTCAAAAGTTTTATACAAAAAATATTGAATTACTTTCTTACCTAAGTATGTACCACTCCCTTCATCTCCTAAAATAAAACCTAATGCAGGATTATTTTTTACTATTTTTTTTCCATTATAAAAACAAGAGTTTGAGCCTGTACCAAGAATAGAAACAACACCTTTTTTATTTCCACACAAAGCTCTTGAAGCAGCAAGCAAATCAGTATTTACTTCAATATTTATTTTACCAAATAAAAATTGCAAAACCTGTTTTATTACTTTTACATTTATTGGATTGCTTAATCCTGTACCATAAAAAAATATTTCTTGTATAGTTATATCTTTTACTTTAGGAAGTAACTCTTTTTGAAGTAGTGAAATAATTTCATCTTTACTTAAAAAATAAGGGCTAATTCCTTTTGTAAAAAAAGATTTCTTTTTTTGAGGAGATAGTAAAACCCATTCACATTTTGTAGCACCACAATCTGCAATTAATGTTGCCATTTTTATAGCTTTGATTTTAAAATTAAAACAGATTTCTAAAATTAACTTTTATTACAATCAACTTCCAAATATTTTTTTAATAAAAAATTGCAACAACCATTCCTTTTTGTTTTTTTAATATTACAAGTTAATAAAAATCTTTGTATACACTAACCAAAAAATTAGATATTCGTAGCTGATAAATTTTAAAAAAAATGTTGATGTTAGCAAAAGAAAAAAAACAAGTTTGGCTGCCAATTGCATTTGCAGTAGTAATGATTTTTGGAATGTATATAGGTTATAATCTTAAATCAAACTCAACTACTGGTTCATTTTTAGGTAAAGGAAACACAAGCCCTGTACAAGAAGTATTAAGTTTAGTTCAAAACAAATATGTTGATCCAATAAAAATGGATAGCATTTCTGAATTAACTATTAATGAATTATTATCTCACTTAGATCCTCACTCTTTATACATTCCGCCAGTTAATGTTCAAGAAATAAATGATGAACTGATAGGCAATTTTCAAGGAATTGGTATTGAATTTCAAAAGTTTGATGATACTGTTACAGTGATAAATGTTTTAAAAAATGGACCTTCAGAAAAAGCTGGTTTGCAAATAGGTGATAAAATAATATCTGTAAACGATTCTATAAAAATTGCTGGAACACATATTACTACAGAGAAAATTAGAAATTACTTTAGAGGAAAAGCTGATAGCAAAGTTTTAGTAACTATTTTACGAAATAATGAAGAAAAGAAAATAACCATTTCAAGAGGTATAATTCCTATAAGTACTATAGATGCAACTTATATGATTGAGCCAATAATTGGATATATAAAGATTAATAAGTTTGGTGAAAAAACTTATGAAGAGTTTATGGAAAATTTAGAGAGATTGCAAAAGCAAGGAATGAAAAATTTAATCGTGGATTTAAGAGAAAACTCAGGAGGCTTAATGAATGAATCTGTTGATATTGCTGATGAATTTTTAAGTGAAAATAAATTGATAGTTTATACAGAAGGAAACAAATCTCCAAGATATGAATACAAAACAAAAAGAGATGGTCTATTTGAAGAAGGAAAATTAATTATTTTAGTTGATGAAGGAAGTGCAAGTGCAAGTGAAGTTCTTGCAGGTGCTTTACAAGATTGGGATAGAGCTATTATTGTAGGAAGAAGAACATTTGGGAAAGGCTTAGTACAACAGCAATTTTCTTTAAGCAATGGTGCTGCTTTGCGTTTAACTATTGCAAGATATTATACACCATTAGGAAGAAATATTCAAAAAAATTATACCAATAAAACCATTGAAGAATATAGAAGAGATGCATTAAATAGTAATGAAGTTGATGAAGAAAACCATAACGATTCTTCTCATCTACAACATATTTATAAAACACCCAAAGGAAAAATTGTTTATGGAGGTGGAGGTATTTTACCTGATATAATAGTTAAGGAAGATTCTCTGAAATTAAGCAAAAATATTTTGCATCTGTATAATACTAACATCTTAAATAAAGTTGCTCTACAAATTTATTTGAATAATAAAACAACATTTGAAAAATTAAAAACACCAGAAGCTTTTTATAATAATTTTGTTTTGACAGAAAGTATATGGAAGAATATAGAAATATTGGCTTTACAAAGTTCCATTCCAATCACAAATACAACTAAAGAAGAAAGGAATTATGTTTTATCAGACATACAAAAAATTGTTGCAAAATACTTATTTGGGAATGTAGGTTTTTATAAAGTGTCCAATAAATCAGATAAAATGGTTTTAAAAAGTTTAGAACTTTTAAACTAAAAATTAATAGTTTAATTAACATCAATTGTATATTCGTATTTTTTTTAATAAACCATACAACGTTTTAAATTTTATTAGTATCTACAATAGAGTTTATGAAGGAGGAGCAGAAAATTTACGTTTTAAAAAAGGGTAAATACATGTATGGCCCTTATAATTTAAATAACCTAAATCACAACCCATTAAAACATGGAGATAAAATTTGGTACGAAGGATTAGCAGATTGGTTACCAGTTGAAGAAGTAGATTTTGTTGCAAGTTTTATACAAAATAATTCAATAAATAAAAAAGTAAAAAAATCTCTTTTTAAACGTATCTTTAACCTT
>JAIXLO010000152.1 GCA_026931325.1 Chitinophagales bacterium
TCCAAGTTGTTTATCACTATAATTTTCATCATTAGATATTTCATAAATATTTATTGGATTTAAAAAATCAGTTATTGTTTCTAAGTGCATAAGAATTTTTTATTTGGAACAAACCTACATAAAAAAAATTTTTATTGTAGCCATGTTGAAAACACAAATTATTTTATGATGGTTGCCAACAGAGTAAATTGTTTATTTTAAAAACTAAATAGTCAAAAAAATGCCTATAACAAATTTATTATAGGCATTAATTTTTAAAAATTAAAAAACATATTAGTTCACTACAATAATACCACTTGCTAATAAGTTAATTTGTTTTTCTGGTTTTGTAATTGCTTCAATTTCTTCTTTAGATTTTTTTGCATCTTCAGCAAAATGTTTTAGTTCTGCAACAGAAAGCTCTTTAATAGAGGCTTCAGCATTTAAAACCACTGTTTTACCTTTAGCTGCAGTAGGTACAAAAAAGCCATAATCTTTCATTTTTACCATAGCTGTTGTATTATCATCTATTTTTAGTTTTAGCCAACAACCTTTGTTAGGGCAAACTTCTACAACTTGTGCAATAAATGCACCCTTTATTGGTTTTTCAGCAGTTAAGTTTTGAGGTAAAGTTGTTACATCAATAGTTTTTGTGTATTCAAACTTTTCTCCATAAATATCACCCTTATCAGCATTGCCTTTTGGTGGTTGAGCCATTAAAGTAATTGTTGATGCTAAAACAACTCCTAATAAAAATATTTTTTTCATTGTATATAATTTTTATATGGCAAAAATAGTTATTAATAAAGAGAAATATAAATTTAAAAATGAGAGCCGTTTTTTAAGTAAAAAAGAATATTAAATATACATTTCCACATTAGTGGAATAACTTCTTTTTTATTGTTAATGAAATTATATCGTAGTTTGGGTTGTGTTTATGGTTATACAACACTTAACTATGAGAAAGTTAAAATGATTTCCATGAACTAAAAAACAGCACCTATGCTTGAAACCAAAGAAATTAATGCTTTATTTACACTAATTGATGATCCTGATGAAGAAGTATATCATACTGTATCTAACAGGATTATAGGCTTTGGAAAAGATATTATACCCAACTTAGAAAACCTTTGGGAAAATACGCTTAATGAAACTGCACAAGACAGAATAGAAATGCTTATCCATAATTTGCAATTTTCTGATTTGATTCAGTCATTTAAAGATTGGAGAGATAGTGCATATAATGATTTACTTTCTGGAGCTTTATTAGTTGCTAAATATCAATATCCAGATTTGCATACAACACCTATTTTACAAGATATTGAAAAAATTCGTCGTAATGTTTGGTTAGAATTAAATAATTATCTTACACCATTAGAACAAGCAAATGTATTAAGCAGTATAATTTTCAACTATTACAATATTTCTGGTGGTGAAGTTAATTATACTTATCCTGAAGAATTTTTTATTCATAAAGTTTTAGAAAGTAAAAAAGGTAACGCTGTTTCAAATGGTATTTTATATCAAATTATTTGTGAGCAATTAGATATTAATGCAAGAATTATCAATATACCAAAACAAATGATTATTGCATTTTATCACAGAGATTATAATCCTGAAATAACTGAAACAAAACCGAAAGAAAAAATTTTGTTTTTTGTAGATGGTGTTAATGGAAGAGCTTATGGACATTTAGATATTGAAAATTATTTTAAAAGAATATCTGTACCATCTGTACCTGCATATTTTAAACCAATTTCTCATAAAAGAATTATTCAAATTTTATTAGAAGAAACCAGTAAATGTTTTGATAAAACTGCCAATTTATATAAACAAGAAGAACTATTACAATTAGCCAATTTATTAGATGATTAATATTTATTACACCAAAACTATTTATGTATTTATCTAAAACATATTGGTGGTTAAAAGTTTTATATCCTTCTCTTATTTGGAATATGCAGAGAGATGAAAAAACTTTATATCTAACATTTGATGATGGACCTAATAAAAATGCAACCCCATTTGTTTTAGAGCAATTAAAACTTTTTAATGCAAAAGCAACTTTTTTTTGTATTGGAAAAAATGTAGTTCAATATCCAAAAATTTATCAGCAAATAATAAAAGAAGGTCATTCAGTAGGAAATCATACACAACAACATATTAATGGATGGAAAACAAAAACAGCCTATTATATTAATGATGTAAAAACTGCAGCAAAAAATATTCAATCTCATTTATTTCGTCCACCTTATGGAAGAATAAAAAGACAACAAGCCAAAAAAATTTCTCAACTTTATTTAGGTAAAAATAAACTTGACACAAAAATTATTATGTGGGATGTATTAAGTGGCGATTTTGACACTTCTATTTCTGGAGAAAAGTGCTGGCAAAATGTTTTACAATATGCTCAAAATGGCAGTATCATTGTTTTTCATGATAGCGATAAAGCTTGGGAAAGAATGAGCTATACTCTTCCAAAAGTGTTAGAACATTTTACCCAAAAAGGATATTTATTTAAAGCTATTTAATTAGTTTTTTCAAACAACTTCAACAAAACATTGCTTTAAGCAAACTATCAGTTATTTTTGCTGACTAATACTTTTTAAATATGCAAAGAGATACTCAGGTTTTTGATTTAATCAAACAAGAATTAAACAGACAAAGAAGAGGCATAGAATTAATTGCCAGCGAAAATTTTACAAGCCTTCAAGTAATGCAAGCAATGGGCGGTGTAATGACAAATAAATATGCTGAAGGCTACCCTGGTAGAAGATATTATGGTGGTTGTGAAATTGTAGATCAAACAGAGCAATTAGCAATAGATAGATTAAAACAAATTTTTAATGTTGAGTATGCAAATGTGCAACCTCATAGTGGGGCACAAGCTAATGCTGCTTTAATGTTAGCTATTCTTCAACCTGGTGATGATATTTTAGGATTAGATTTAAGTATGGGTGGACATTTAACACATGGAAGCCCTGTAAATTTTAGTGGCAAATTATACAAACCACATTTTTATAGTGTAACAAAAGAGGAGGGAAGAATTGATTATGAAGTATTAGAAAAAAAAGCAAGAGAAGTAAAACCTAAATTAATTATTTGTGGAGCAAGTGCTTACAGCAGAGATATTGATTATGCAAGAATAAGAAAAGTGGCAGATGAAGTTGGTGCTTTTGTAATGGCAGATATTGCACATCCTGCTGGACTTATTGCAAAAGGATTATTAAGCTCTCCATTC
>JAIXLO010000065.1 GCA_026931325.1 Chitinophagales bacterium
GTCTCGTCTATTTTAGAAACAATCGCTTTAGTATAAATATTAAAATGAAGTATTGGAGCATCTTGCTGTTCAGCTAAAAAAAGGGTAATGGTAGTATCTCCAAAAATTTGAAAATGTACATTGGAAGACAAATCGGTTAAACTTATTGAGTAGTTTGGCATTATCGGATAAATTTCTTGAATATGAATAGTGTAATATCCTGTAACAGGAATCTTGGCAAATAAAACAATCGATTTATCTGAAGTGTATTCGGGTAACGAATTAATAGCCAATTCTTGACTAGGTGCAATTCGCGAATAAATTGATGGCACACTAGGATTTGGGCTAAATAATTTCCAAGCATCATAAGAACCATCAAAATTTTCAGTTGCACCATCCAACATACGTATAATGGTTTCATCACTATAGCCATTGCCCGATAAAGTGATTCTAATTGTATTGGTATTAGAAAAGCCTTTTGTGTTCACAAAAAAAAGAACAGTAAGTATTGATAAACAGATTGTTTTCATGTTTTATTAGTATTAATTTATGAGGTAAAATTATCTAACTACAACACACTACAAAACAGTAGTTTTTCTGAATTAATAATAAATATTTTAAGTATAATTCCTTATACAACAACTATTCATTTTACATAGTTAAATTCAGAGTATCTACTCTTTTGCCAAAATGTCATGTAAAGTACTTTTGATCTGTTAATCTTTAAGTATAAAAAACCATGAAAACAATTCTCATCAAACGCAAATTAACTTTAGTTATTCTTTTATTCTTTTGCTCAAATCTTAATGCACAATCTTTAATAAAAAAGGTTGATTTTGGAAAAATCTATACAAATGAATTTGTAATAAAACAGTTTTCTGGTGTACAATCTGATACAACTTCCTATTTTAAATTTATTATCCATGAAAATCGTAATAAAAGTAATTACACACTAGAAGCTTCAATAAATGGCATCGATTTTATTACTATAGAGAAAAAGAAGGTTTTAAATGCCAAACACAGAAGCATTAATGTATTGTTACTCTATCAATACAAATACTTATATCGACTACAAGTTATTTAGAGTAAAAATATCTTCTGAAGATAACATCGATTATTCGCATACAATTAGGCTATACGACCTTGATCGGTTACAAAAAGAATCTTTTATCGCTAATGAAAATTAACTAGAATGAACGAAATTAAAATCATCATAGTAGAAGACAACTTAATAAACAGAAAATTATTAAAACTATTATTCAAATCCTTACCTGAAGTAAAAGTTGTAGGCGAAGCTTATAATGGAGTAGAATTACTTAAATTGTTACCTTTATTTTCTTCTATTGACCTAATAATTATGGATATTGAAATGCCCAACATGAATGGAATTGAAGCAACAGAAGAAATAAAAAAATTATATCCCAAATTAAAGGTATTATGCAACTCTTTTTACGTAGATGCATATCATATTCAAAAAATGATAGAAGCTGGTGCTTGTGGATATATTCGAAAAGATTCTTCTTTAGATTCTTATAAAGAAGCAATTTATACAACAATCAATCATGGTGTTTATTTATCAGAAGATATCAATGATAAAACGTATAAAAAAGTTTTTAATGAACTAAAAAAAAGCTTATTAGCAAAAAAAATGTTATTTAATTGATATCCCTAATAGGTATCTTAATTTGAATGGTTGTGCCTTTTTTCACCTCACTCTTAAAATCAATTTTACCATCTAATAACTCCACGTATTTTTTTACTATAACTAGTCCCAAACCCGTTCCTTGTATGTCAGAAGTATTACTTGCTCGATAATATTTCTGAAAAAGTTTTTTTCTATCCTTTGCTGGCACACCAATTCCTTTATCAGCTACTTTTAAAACCATATATTTTTTGGTTGTTTCAGTAACCACTTCAACATCGTCATCAGAATATTTAATTGCATTTGAAAGAATATTTATAAATATACTTTTAATGAGCTGCTTGTCCGTTTTAATTAACAATTTACCCGTATGACTATAATTAATTTTTTGATTGTCTTTACAAATTATCCTCATTCTTTCAATTTCTGAAAAGATGAGTTCGTTATAATCAAATACATGAACATGTGAATCATGATTATTGTGCTCAATTTTATCTAAACTCAAGTATTCATTTAAAATTTCGAACATACTATTTACCGATGACTTGATGTATCCGTACACTTCCTTTCTTTGTTCCGTATACTCAGGTATAGGGTCGTTATAATTTTCAAGAACATCCAAGCTAATTTTAATTGCTCCTAAAGGTGTTTTAAATTCATGAGAAGCAACAGACACAAACCTTGATTTTAGCACATTCAATTCTTTTTCTTTTTCCAATGATCTTACCAGTTCTTTTGTTCGTTGATTTATTTTATGTTCTAAATGTTTGTTTAAATTTTGTAACTCTATCTTTAAACGTTTTTCTTCTGTTACATCAATTGAGAGAATAAGTACTCCTTCTGGTACTGGCTGCATTCTTAATTCAAAATATCCCTTTGATTTATCAGGATATTCAAATTCATTAACAAATCTTTCGCTTATCTGTTTTAGCATACATTTTTTTAGTACACTAAACATTTCAGTATTTTCTATGCCAGGGAAAACTTCCATCATGGTTTTTCCAAGCAGCTGTTTTTGGGTTGTTTTTCCGTGATTTGCAACAGCTTGATTTACGTACACATATTGCCATTTTTTATTAATTACTTGAACTCCTTCAAGCAATTCGTCAAATATCTTATATTTATCGACCATCATGCGTTTAAATAATTAATCGTACAAAAAAAATGATTTAAGTCATTTTTTAGATAAAAATAGTAATTTTATTGATAAATATAACATCTTATGGATTCTATTAAAATTTTAATTGCAGATGATCACACCATTATTAGAAATGGACTGAAACTAATGTTAGATAAAAACAGCAAATTTAAAATTGTAGGCGATGTAAATTCTGGTAGTGCAGCAATCGATTTTATAGAAAAAAATTCTAATCAAGTTGATATTGTTTTAATGGATATTGACATGCCCGGTATGAATGGAATAGAAGCAACAAAAATACTTACCAGTAAACACCCTCACATTAAAGTATTGGCTCTTACCATGCATAAAGAAGAAAAGTTTATTAACGACATGATTAATGCTGGAGCACTTAGTTATATTTTGAAAGAAACTGATATCCCGGAACTCGTACAGGCAATTGAAAATACTGCACTA
>JAIXLO010000112.1 GCA_026931325.1 Chitinophagales bacterium
GCAAAAAGCATATACTAATAAATATACCCAAGAAATAGAATGAATTAATCCTGCTGCTATAACTAATAATAAAAAAGGAAAAAATTTTTTATTTTGAATAAAAGGAATAGCAAACATTAAAATAGCGCAAGCTAAACCTGCTCTTATTTGTAGCATTTCTTTTAGCAAATAAGTGTGTACAAAATAGAACAACACACAAAAGAAAAAATATTTAGAATATCGCCAAAAGCAGATGAGATTAAAGCTCACTGCAAGCGTTGCTACAAAAAATAATACAGCTTGAAACTTTAATTTTAATATTACTGCAACTTGATTTATAAAAATATATAAAGGCTCAACTATGTAATATTGGTATCCATAATTTCCTCTACTCAATTCAAGCTTAGTAGCTTTATAATGATCAAAATAGTTGCTCCAATCTAAATCAATATCACCTCTTAGCCCTGCAAAAAGAATTAATACAATTCCAATAAATAAAGCAAAGTAAAATTTGTATTCTTTATAAGATTCTATCCAATCCAAATTGGTAAGAGCAATTATTAATAAAAAAATTATCCAGAAATAAATCATCTGAATAGCTTAAATGAAATACCTAATTTATGTTTAACAGTAAAAAATATTCCTAACAAATACAACACATAAGTTAAAAAATAAGCAACTGGTGCACCATATAATCCTAACTTAAAGCTATCAATAAATACAACTGACAATAAACAATAAACAATAGCTAAAGAAATTTCACTGATTACAAAAACAGTAACCCATCTTTTTGCCCACATTGTATAAGCAAACATCCAAGCTGTAATTTTTAAAAAATCTCCAATCATTTGCCACATAAATAAATCTTCCATGTACATAAAAGATTTATCAAAAAGAATTAGAATAATTATTTTTCTAAATAAAAATACTAATAAAGAAGCCAAAGCAACCAAAGGCAATATTGCTTTTGAAGAATATAATATTTCATTCCAAACATCTTTTGGATTTTGTAATTCACTCAATCTTGGTAAATAATAAGTAGCCATACTCGCAGAAGCAAATAATAAATATCCTGCTGATATTCTATTTAATGCTTCCCAAATTCCTGCATCTTGAAATGATATATGCCCAGCAATAAATGTTCTTATATAAATTTGAGAAACAGAAATACAAATGATGCTAATAAACATCATTAATGAAAAGCCTAAAAGTTTTTTTAATAAATCAAAAGGCAATGTTAATTGTGTAAAAGAAAATAATTTCTTTTGATTTCGAATAAAAAATATTGTTACAAAAAATACAACTGACTGATATAAAACTGTTGCAATTAATGCACCTCTCAATTCAAAAAAATAAAGTAGAATAATTGTAATTAATAATCCTGCAACATTATTAGCTATATTAACTATAACAAATAATTTAAACTGCTTTAATCCATTTATAATAGCAAGAATAATTGTGTTATAAGAAAAGAAAAACACAAAAACTCCCATATAAACTATAACATCCCAATACTCATTTGTATGAAAAAAATAATTGCTCCAAAATGGAGCAAAAAAAATTAAAACAGCAGCTACAAGTATTGAAGCAAAAAGTACAAATGTATAAACAGTATTGATAACTTTTTTTCTTTCAGTATAGTCATCATTTTCTGCAATATATTTTGTAACTCCCTGGCTAAGTCCACCAGAAGCAATATTCATAAAAATATTGCTTCCATTAATTATTTGCCCAACTAAAGCAATACCAGTTGCACCTACTGTAATAGCTAATACTTTTGATAAAACAAGATTTGTAGCAACTCTAACAACTGTAGCAACAGCAGTTAAAGAAGAAACTTTAATAATTGGAATGTTCTTAACCTTTCTAAATAATTTTAGAAACATATTAAGCAGTAGTTATACTTTGTGTTTCTTTGCTTGAGCTGTTGATAAAAGATTTTTTAATAGTTAAAATTAATACAGTTAAAAATCCAAAAATAAAAGCTCCTATTATTCCACCTTTTAGTCTTCCCATTTTTTTATTTTTCAATGGATAAACAGGTCTGTCAATAATTTGAATAAAAGGTGTTTCTCTTCTTAAAGCAATTTTTGCTAATTCAAGATTTTTTAAAATTTCTGTATAAATAGCACCATTAACTTGTACATCTATAGTTCGCTTTTGAGAGCCCACTCTTGCTAATTGTCTTGTAGGATTTACATTTAAGTCGTTTAACTCTGCAACGTTAGTAACACTACCAAAAAGTTCTGCTCTTACAGAATCAGCTTGATGTTGAAGGATGGCAACATTTTGTCTTGCTTTTTCACTCTTATAATGTAAGTAATAATTAATAGCAGTGTTGGTAAGAGTTTCTACAAATTTTTTAGCGAATATTTCATCTTTAAACAAAAAACTTACTTTAATAATAGTTAGTTTTTTATCAATTTTATCTACATCTAATTTTTTACCAATATCCTTAATAGCTACTTTCATAATACTATCTCTAATTCTATTTCCTTTCTGATTTGTATTTGTGAAATCTATTTTATTGTCCTTAACTAATTTAATAATCTTTTTATTTTTAGTTAATGGTATATAATAATCAATTAATGAATTATAACCTTTAATTCCAATAGGAGACTCAAGAGTTTCTTCTATTAATATATTGCTTTTAAAAAGTTCAATAATATTATCTCCTTCAAAAACACCACCACCACCAATACCTAAATCAATACCAAACTGTGCTGCAATGCCAGCATAAGCACCAATTTTAGATTCAGAAGAATTTTCTGGTGTAAAAGTTAATTCAGCAGAATAAGCAGGATCTTGTAACCACACATTTACAATACCAATAATTCCACCAATAAAACTAATTAAAATGATTAGCCATTTTTTTGACCATAAAAATTGAATCATCAATTTCCCTTTACCAATCACATCATTATATTGAATATTATTTTGCGACACGTTTGACATTTATTTTTATCTTTTACTAACATTAATAATAGCTACAGCTACACCTGCCAATGATGCTAAACCACTTGCAACAGCTAACCATTCTGCAGTGCTTAACCCTTTACCAGTTCTATCAGGAATTTTAGGAACTAATATTTCTGAGCCAGCAGTAACTTTTGGATAAGTTCTAAAAAATAAAAATTTCTTTGTTTTAGCAGCACTACCATTTGAATTTAATACAGCTATTTTTTTCTTTCTGGCATTTTCTGTTAAGCCTCCAGCTTTGTCTAAATAATAATGTATAGATGCTCCTTCTTTATATACTATTTCTGTAGGAAACATTACTTCACCATTTACCTTTACTACATTTCTTTGTTTTGGAACAGAAATAATATCGCCTTCTAATAAAGTAATATTTTCTAAAGCATTGCCTTTATTGTTTAATATTTCATCTAACCTTAAACTAATTTTTACAGTTGGCTTAGTTAGTTCTTCTATTAACTGAGTTGATGTATCACTTGCTTTTTTTAGTTTCTGTAATTTTTCTGCAGCATCATCTTTTAAAGCACTTGTATTAATACGAGTTATAAAAGCTCCTTTATTATCTGCTTGTGGAGTTATGCCTCCTGCACGTTTTATAATATCGCTTACTTTATCTTCTTTACTACTTAAAACATAGGTACCAGGGTACATTACTTCTCCTTCTACTTTTACAGTAATTTGTGGTTTGTAACCAGGGTTGCTTCTTACAATTACAACATCCCAGGGTTGTAATATTACTTCATCTCCTTTAATGCTTAAATCTTTTTCTGTAGCTATTTCTATTACTTGTGCAATGGCTGTAGAGCTTGTAATATCACCTTTTATTCTTCTGGCTATTTCTATACGTTGGGCACTTGCAGCATCTGTAAAACCTCCTGTTTGAAAAATTAATCCTTTTAGTGTTATGCCTTTGTAATATTCATATACACCAGGTTTTCTTACTTCCCCATCTACTGTTAAAGTGTATAACTCATAAAATCTTTTGCAGAAGCTATTACTATAGAGGTCATCTTTTTCAGTAAAATATCTGCTTCTTTTTTTGTTTCAATATTGTTTAAATTAAAATCAATTACCTGCTTAGATAGGTCTTCATTTATTCTATACAATAAACCTCTTTCTTTATAAGCATCTTCTTTTATACCATCTGCTTTTGCAATTAATTGAGATAGTGTTAATGAAGGAGTAAGTTCATATTGTCCTGGTCTATAAACTGCACCATCAATTACAATTCTATTGCTATATCTATCTAATACTTTTCCTACAGTTATTTTATCACCATTATTAGGTGTATATTTTTCAAATTCTGTTTTTCTTATGTCAATTATTTCTTTTTCTTTTTCAGTATATCTTTCAATGTTAATGGATGAAGTGTAAGCCTTACCAGTAAAGCCTTGTGCAAAACCAATTAAATCGTTCATATTTTCATTGGGCAGCATTTCAAAAATACCTTGTCTTTTTACTTCTCCTTTTAATTTTACTAAAACATTTGCAGCTGGTATTCTTACAACATCTTGGTCGGTTAGTTTAATATTTTCTTTTTGAATACCTTTTAATAAAAAATCATAAGCATCTAATGTTGCTATTACTTTATTATTTCTAATTAATTCAATAGTTCTAAGGCTTCCTTTTTCATTTGGTCCTCCTGCTGCATATAATACATTAAATATGGTTGATAAAGATGAAACACTATATGTACCTGGCTTTACAGCCTGACCAATTACTGTAACTCTTATGGTTCTTATTTTACTAATGCTAATTTCTACCTTAGTTTGTCCTGTAGCTATTCTTGAATATCCATTCTTCATCATTTTTTCTTTTATTCTTTTTGCTGCTGCTTCTACTGTTAATCCATTTACAGAAACAAAACCAACATTTGGAATATTAATAAACCCTTCAGGCGAAACAGTAAGTCTTGGATTGGTTTCTTGAAATCCATATACATCAATAGCTATTTCATCATCAGGACCAATTACATAATTTTTTGGCGTAGCAATTCTTAAATCAGGTTCAAATTTTAAATCATGATTATTGAATAATTCAGAACCAAAAATGATGTCTTCTGGTTTTAGTGTTACTTTATCTTTTGCTTGTTCTGTTGTAGTTAAAGAATCTGTTTCTTTTGTAGAAGTTGTACGACCTTTTGCTGTAGGTTTTGTAACAAGAGAAGTAGAGTGTGATAAGCTATTGATTCTTGCTTTTAGTTTTAAAATTTCTGATGATGGTAAACCTCTTTGTAATGCTAATTGCTCTGCTTGTGCTTCAGTAATACCTGCATTTTGTATATATGTCTTATACTTTACAATATCTTCATCTTTCAGCATTTCTACTTTAAAATTAGATAGGTCTTTACTGCTAATAAGCTCTTGCAAAGAACTTTGAGAAAATGCTGATAAAGAAAAAAAGATACAAGCAATTAATATAACTATACGTTTCATAATACTAATAAATGGAAACTAAAATAATTTTTAATAAGAAAAATTTGTGTAGAAGTATTCGATAGACTAAAACTAATAAAATTGAGAGTTCAATATTACAATATTAATTTTTTATAGCAAAAAGTTGTTTTTAATTTTTCTCTGTTTGGTTAATCTTTTACCACGAAGGATACGGAGGCTTATTTTTTCTTTGGGTTCTCTGTGTTTATTTCTCTGTGCTCTCTGTGTCTTTGTGGTTATTATTTTCTTTTCACCACAGAGGCACGAAGGACACAAAGTAATTTCAGTTTTCTTAGCTCTGTGTTCTCTGTGTCTTTGTGGTTAGATTTTTCTTTTCATCACAGAGGCACAATGGACACAAAGTAATTTCTGTTTTCTTAGCTCTGTGTTCTCTGTGTCTTTGTGGTTAGTTTTTTACCACGAAGGACACGGAGGATTTTGTTTTTTTTGTGAACCCTGTGTTTATTTCTCTGTGCTCTCTGTGGTTAGATTTTTTACCACGAAGAACACAGAGGGTTAGTTTTTTCTTTGTGTTCTCTGTGTTTATTTCTCTGTGCTCTCTGTGGTTAGATTTCTTTTACCACGAAGAACACGGAGGGTTAGTTTTTTCTTTGTGTTCTCTGTGTTTATTTCTCTGTGCTCTCTGTGGTTAGATTTCTTTTACCACGAAGAACACGGAGGGTTAGTTTTTTCTTTGTGTTCTCTGTGTTTATTTCTCTGTGCTCTCTGTGGTTAGATTTCTTTTACCACGAAGAACACGGAGGGTTAGTTTTTTCTTTGTGTTCTCTGTGTTTATTTCTCTGTGCTCTCTGTGGTTAGATTTTTTTACCACGAAGGACACGGAGGATTTTGTTTTTTTGTGAACCCTGTGTTTATTTCTCTGTGCTCTCTGTGGTTAGATTTTTTACCACGAAGGACACGGAGGATTTTGTTTTTTTTGTGAACCCTGTGTTTATTTCTCTGTGCTCTCTGTGGTTAGATTTTTTACCACGAAGGACACGGAGGATTTTGTTTTTTTTGTGAACCCTGTGTTTATTTCTCTGTGCTCTCTGTGGTTAGATTTTTTACCACGAAGGACACGGAGGATTTTGTTTTTTTTGTGAACCCTGTGTTTATTTCTCTGTGCTCTCTGTGGTTAGATTTTTTACCACGAAGAACACAGAGGGTTAGTTTTTTCTTTGTGTTCTCTGTGTTTATTTCTCTGTGCTCTCTGTGGTAAATCATTTTACCACAAAGGACACGGAGGTTTAGTTTTCTTTGTGAACTCTGTGGTTAGATTTTTTACCACGAAGGACACGGAGAGTTAGTTTTTAATATCCATTTAAAACTCTTTTAATTCCATCACTTAATTTTAAAGTATTGAAATTAATTAGTAATCCTAATCTTAGATTTTTAAGTTTTAAATAAGTTAGTAATTGTGCTATATGAATGTCAGCTATTGCTTCAACTGATTTTACTTCAATGATAATTTTATTCTCCACTAAAATATCTACTCTATAACCAGCCTCTAATTTGATTTCTTTATATACAACTGGTAATGCAACTTGTGTGCTAACATTCAAATTCAGTTTTGCTAATTCATAAGCCAAACAAACTTCATAACTGCTTTCCAATAATCCTGGTCCTAATTGTTTATGAACTTCTATTGCAGCTCCAATAATTTTACTTGATATTTCATTTTCAAATACTAACACAATAGTTTGTTATTTTTTATTTTATTACCACGAAGGATACGGAGGGTTATTTTTTCTTTGTGAACTCTGTATTTTTATGGTTATTATTTTCTTTTCACCACAGAGGCACAATGGACACAAAGTAATTTCAGTTTTCTTAGCTCTGTGTTCTCTGTGTCTTTGTGGTTAGATTTTTTACCACGAAAGAAAAAAGAACTTTTAGTGTCTTGGAAAAAGAAATTGTTTTATTTTTCTGGCTGGCTTCATCATTAGTGTGTACCATTTAGGTTTTAGGTTATTTACTTTCCAAGCCATATAATCTTCTTTGTGTGCCCTTATTCTGTTTTTAAAAGATTTTGTACTTTGTCCGCCACTACGCATGTGTACTAATACATCTTTTAAATATTCTACTTTTATTTTATGCACATATAAAAATCTTAACAATAATTCATAGTCTGCCGAACTGATAAAATTGGTATTGAACATTCCATATTTTTCATACACTTCTTTCCGTACAAAAAATGTTGGATGTGGTGGCATCCAACCTCTTAATACTTGTTTAGGGCTAAAATTTCCAGCAATCCATTTACGTAAAATACGATTTGATTTTTCTGGATGAACAAAAATTAAATCGCCATAAACAGCATCACAATTAGTAGTTTCAAAAAGTTTTGTAATTTCTTCAATTACATTTTCATGAGCATAAAAATCGTCTGAATTTAAAATACCAATTATATCGCCAGTTGCATTTTGAATACCTTTATTCATTGCATCATAAATGCCTTTATCTTTTTCTGAAATAACTTGATGTACATGCTTAAAATGTTGTACAATTTTTAAAGTATTATCCTTAGAAACTCCATCAATAATGATATGCTCTATATTAGGTAAGAAGGTTTGCTTCTCTACCGACAATAAAGTATCTGCAACAGTTGTAGCACTATTGTATGTAGCAGTTATGATGGAGATTTTCAAACTCATTTTATCTTTCTATAACAATATTTTGCAGAACCAACATATCCATAGAAGTTCTCAAAAAACAATCCAACGCTTCATCTGGTGAATTTACAATAGGTTCATTTTCGTTGAAAGATGTATTTAGTAAAATGGGTACTCCTGTTTTATCATAAAATTTTTTAATTAAGTTATAATAAGCAGGTGAAATTTCTTTATCTACAGACTGTAATCTTCCTGTGCCATCTACATGTGTAACAGCAGGAATTAAATGTTGTTTTTCTTTTCGTATAGGAAAAACTTTTTCCATAAAAGGTACTATATCATTTACTTCAAAATATTCTTCTACAAATTCTTTTAAAATACTTGGAGCAAATGGACGAAAACTTTCTCTCCTTTTAATTTTTGCATTCAATAAATCTTTGGCATCTGTTCTTCTTGGGTCTGCTAAAATGCTTCTTGCTCCTAATGCTCTTGGTCCAAATTCTGCTCTACCATTAAACCAACCTATTACGCCTGCATTAATTAATCTGTCAGAAACTTTATCATACAATTCATCGTCATTATATTTTTTATAAGCTATTCCTTTTTCTTTCAATAGGTTTTCTATTTGTTCATTTGTAAAAGATGCTCCTGTATAAGCACTATAAATTGGAGCTACTCTTGGTTGTTGTAAAATATGATGATAAGTATATTGAGCAGAACCCATAGAAATACCTGCATCATGCCCTGCTGATGGAATATATACTTCTTTAAATGGTGTATTTCGTGTAATTTTCCCATTGGCTACACTATTTTGTGCTACACCACCTGCTATACAAACCTTATCTAATCCTGTACGTTTATGTAAGCCTTTTAAAATATGAAAAATAGTTTCTTCTGTAAATCTTTGTACAGATGCTGCAAGGTCTTTATGATATTGCGTTAATGGTTCTTCTTTTTTTCTTTCTGCTCCAAAAACTTCTATCATTTTTTTACCAAATAATGGTGGTACAATAGGTAAATTATTTTCGTACTTAATAAACCCTTGTGTAGCTGAACGGAAATAATCAAAATTTAATGTAAACAAACCATCATCTTTCCATAAAACTACATTACGCAACTTATCAATATATTTTGGTTCGCCATAAGGTGCTAAACCCATTACTTTATATTCATCTCCATAATAAGGAAATCCTAAAAGTTGTGTAAATGCTGTATAAAAAATTCCTATTGAATGAGGAAAATCAACTGAGTCTATAACTTCAATAGTATTTTCTTTACCAATACCTAACATAGTTGTTGAAAAATCACCAGAGCCATCAATACTTAAAACAGCAGCTTCATCAAATGGAGAAGCAAAAAATGCACTTCCTAAATGACTTCTATGATGCTCTACCTGATGAATTTTTGATTTAATTTTTTCTGTAGAAATACCAGATAATTTTGAAAGTTCCTCTTCAATATTAGATACTTGCTTTTGATTACTCAATCTCTGTAAAACAAACTTAAAAGAATGCACAGGATATTGTGCAAAGAAAAAAAGTTTCTTTAAAAACTTTGCTTTGGGGTCTCTGCCAATAGATATATAATCTACTTCTTCTAAAGTTATGCCAGCTTCTTTTAAACAAAATTCTACTGCAATAGAAGGGAAACCAGCCCAGTGTTTTACTCTTCTAAAACGTTCTTCTTCTGTTGCTGCAATCATTATTCCATTTCTAAAAATTGCTGCTGATGAGTCAGCATGATAAGCATTAATTCCTAAAACAATCATTGTATAAAATTATAAAAATAAATTAGTATAGTTTGTTGTATAATCAGATGAGTTATAATAATCCTTAGCCATCTGCCAAGCACCATTACAATAGTTTTGCCAATCTGATTGATTGAGTTTTGATACATTATTTAATAGTGTACAAATTTCTTGTTCATTATAAATATCTACATTCCAACCTGCATTTTTTTCTTGCAAATTATTCCAAGGTGTAAAATGACTAATGATAACAGGTGTGCCTACACTTAAACTTTCATAAATAGCATGACCAAAATTTTCTCCTTTAGTTAATAATATCATGGCATCATATTGTGAAAAAGTAGCTTGTACATTATTGGGCAAAACTTCTCCTCTATAATTTGCAGAAATATTTTGTGGCAATTCGTTAATTGCTTGTAAACATTGCTGCCAATAAACTTCATCTTTTATTGGTCCATAGATATCTAACAAAATATTATTACTACATTTTTTAAGAACATGTAACAAAAGCAATAAGTTTTTCTTTTCTGTAATAAGCGATAAAAAAACCAATTTTAAAGAAGAGATTTGTTTATTTGATTGATTACAAATTTTATAAGGTTGTTTAGGAATATTTTTTGCAACAATTACTGAAACTTTATTTCCAAACATTTTTTTTGTATCTATTTCTTCGTCTTTTGTTGTAGCATGAAAATTTACATACTTCATTAACCTAAAAAGTTTCAATAATGAAAAGTATATTTTCTTTTGTAAAGCCCTAATTTGTAAAGCTCCATTTTGCAACATACCTCTTGGTGCTACAATCCATTCAACATTTTTTACTAAGCCTAATTTTTTAAACAATAATGGAAATAAAAAATGATGGGTATAAAAACCATTGATATAAATTGTTTTACAATTTGCTGTTTTTATTACTTGTAGCAATTCTTTAAAAGAAGGTTTCGGCGTTGATGAATACCAAACTTTTACAGGCAACCCATTGTTTGTTAAAACAACATCTGTCCATTGATTGAGAGCAACATTTTTATAAGGCTCTTTGGCTTGCATATCATAAGCTGTTGTAGCAATATAAAAATCATATTTATGTTGCATAGCAATTACCATATTTACCAAAGATTGTATTGGTCCACCTGCTTTAAAACCAGGGTAAAAATATTCGTACAATACCAATACTTTTTTCTTAGGCACTTAAATATTGTTTCAATCTGTTTTTAAAAATAGGGAAACCAAAAGTATCTAACACTTTTTGTTGAAGCTCTTGGGGGTTGTGCTGTGTATCTGCTAAACTTTCAATTATGGCAGCTTCTAACTCTTCAATACTATCAGGGTTTATCAGTTTGCCTAATGCACCATTTTGTAAAGCATCTACACTTCCATCTTTATTACCTGCAATTACTTTACAACCACAAGCCATTGCTTCTATAAACACAATACCAAAGCCTTCTTTTTTACTGGGCATTACAAAAGCATCTGCTAATAAATAATGGTCTGTTAGTTCTTCATCTTTTACAAAGCCTGTTAAAGTAATATATGGCTCTGCATCATGTTGCTTTATTAGTGCATTTATTCTTTGCAATTCTTTATCATCTGTTTTACCACACAATACATAATGAATAGGGTTTGCACTATTGGTATTTAATTTTTTTAGTAATGCAATAATAAAATCATAACCTTTATATTTTTCTGTTGAAGCTAACCTTGTTACTGTTACAATAATTTTTGTATTTTCTGTAATACCGTATCGTTGTAATAAATAATTTGGTTTTGAAAAATTTTCAGGAAAAATAAAATAAGGGTCAAGCGTATTGGGAAATATTTTTATTTTTTGCTCTTGTATATAGCTATTGTTTTGCAACATGGTTTGTTTGGTATAATTACTAACACTCCATATTTCATCTGCTACTTGTAACAATTTCTTTTTTAGCCCTGTTTGTTGTTGCCAAATATCTATACCGTGTACTATAAGAATTAATTTTACACTTGGCTTTAGCTTTTTTACTGCAATACCTATTAATGCTAAATTGATATGCCCAAGAATAAATGTTTTTGTTTGTATGCCTGTAAAAATGCTATGCAATACACACCACCATTTATTACCCTTAAATGCTTTATACCTATTAGCTGAAAAATATTTTTCGTTGCAAGTAACATCGTACATAGCAGATGCATTGGCATTAATACTGCCTTCTTCTGTTAGCTCATGTAATGCTTTTAAAAAGCAACGATTAAATTTTTCTAATCCGCCGGTAAATAAAAATGTATCGAGTGTAAGGAAATGCAAGGGAAAAAATAAAAGTTAAAAACTAAAGATTAAAGACTAAAAATTAGAAACTAAAGGTTGAAAAATTTTCTACAAATTCTGCTATAAATACCAATTAACAAATAACAAAAAACTATACAGCAATTTTATACTTACGCCTTATAAAATATAGAATAGCAAATACTAAAATAGTTGATTTAAGTAAATGATTGAATACTGTATAAAAATCTGTTTCTGCTTTTACAACCTGTAAAAAAATAATGGGTATCCATAATGGTAGGGTGTAATACACATCACTTTTTTTAAATAAGAATAAAAGAAAAAGTCCAATAAACAACCCCCATAACAACATAAATAAATAAGTTCCCTCTACACCAAAGTTGCCATAAGCCTCTCCTATAATACCAGTACCCATTGAGGTGCTTGAAGAAAGTGTGAAGCCTGTTAATCTTTGATAAGTTTCTTTGCCTCCACCAACTACTTTATTTTCTGCAAAAGCTGAAAGATAAAAACTTGAAAGAATAGCATCTCTGATAGTAAAGCCACCTAAAAAAGATTCTTCACTGGGTATATGGTCCATAATTTTAGAAACAATCCAACCCTGATTTAATCTATTATTTACACCAGCAACTTCATCATCTTCTTCTCTGTTTTCAATTTTGGAATCAATAAAAAAAAACTCATTTGCTTTATTGACAAATGCATCTATAAAAACTTGTAGTTTATTACCCGAAAAACCTTCTTGCCAAGTTATTTTTCTGTACTCTACCTTAACTGTTTGTAATATAAAAGTAAACCAAAACCCTACAACAAGAATCAATAATTTTTGAAAATATGAAAGTTTAAGTCCAACAGAAATAAAAATAAACATTAATACCATCCATAATAATAAGCTATGAAACATGCCAGCAGCAACAGAAAAAACTATTTGTGCAAAAAATAAAACTCCTAAAGCTAACCACCTGTATTTGCTTTTAGAATAAAATAAAAATAAAACTCCTACAAATTTTACAGTAGATAATAAGAAAAAAATAAAACCTAGAAATGAAGGAACAAAACGACCAGTAACATCTGCAATAAAACCAGTAATAATTAAATATACAGCAGTTTTGTTGGTTAATCCTATATACTGAATTCTGTTTAAGAATGCTATGTAATTAATTTTATTAGAAAAGTAATAAGTAGGTATTGCAAACAAAAATAAAGAAGGAACAACTAAGTTCATATATTCTTCTTCATTTACATACATGTAATATTTATAGTGCTGATAGGTTGAGTTATAATCTATATAAGGTCCTAAAATCCATTGCAAACAAGCTATTACAAGCATGGTTTCTAAAATAGGAATTGTTTTACCTATTTTATTGGTAAAGTCTAATAAGGAAAAAATGAGTAACCCAATGCCAAGTGCTGTTAAATAATATTCGCCACTTAAATAGAGTATAGATGCTGTAATTCCAGCTAATAAATATGATAACCATTTAGTCATTTAATGTTCACTTATTAGGAGTTAAATTTTTATTCATTCCTTTAAGTACATCTACAATATATGCTGCTCTGTCTTTATAGCTATAACCCAATGAAATACTTTTGGCTCTTGCTTTGTCTCTAACAATATTAATATCCTGAACAGAAGTGTTTAATATAGTTCGAATTTTTTCTACACATTCGTCTATTGATTTATATAAAAATATTTCTTCATTAGGTGTAAAATATGTACGATGGTCTTCTGTATCAGGTGCAAGCATTACACCTCCAATACTTGGTATTTCAAAGCTCCTCATATTATGCGATGTTGGATTATGCACTCTCATAATATTAAGTTGAACTCTATATTTTCTCAATATTTTCCAAAAATCTTTACCATATACTGCATCAAATATTGTAGCATTTGTTGAATGTATAAATTTATTCCAACTATTACCATACAAATCAATTTGTACTCCTTTATCCAATAAACTATTTATGAAAGTAGCTCTTTGTTTATCAGGATTACCTAAAAAGCAAACTTTTATTACTTCATCTTCTTGCAAACACTCCTTATACAAATTTTCATCTATATCAAAACCAAAAGGTAATATCTTACACGGAATTGAATATTCAATTTCAATTCTTTGTTTTATAGTAGTATCGTAAGTAAAATGTAAATCGTATAAGGCAATAGAATTTGTTATATTCTTATTGCCACTTCCTCTACCTGAAAAAATAAATGGATTGTCAGGGTTGTAATTAACCGTTTTAATGCCAAGTTTTTTTGCGAGATTAATAGTTTCGGGAAAAACTTCCATGCCTTTAAATACCCACAAAACATCTGGTTTAAAATCATGGATTTCAGATAGTAAAATTTTATTTATTTTTTTATATAGGCCTTTAAAAAAGAGCCTATACCGTATTTTTGACAAAATTGATTTATGATAACTGTCGTAAAAGAAATCCGCAGTTTGGCATATTTGTGTTTCAAAGCCCAACTCTTCCAAATATTTCCGATAAAAATTTTCGATTGCCCAATGCTTGGTTGATCCTGTAATTAAAATCCTCATGGTTTAAAAAATATTGCGGTATCGGTAACTCCATTGGAAGTCCAGAAGAACCGCCAGTTTTTTGTCTTTTTTAAAAAATCAGCCCAATTCTGATTTGAAGGATTTGAATCTAAAGGCACTGAACTGGGAGATATGCTATTGGAAGGAAGAAACCAGTTTACATTATCGATTACGAGGATTCCCCCCCGATGCCAACCTATCAACTGCCTCTAATGCCGTTTCGGAACGGTAAATACCATCGACAAGTATAAAGTCAACCTGAATATCTATTTCATCAAAAACTAGTATATAGTTTTTAAAATTCTCAGGGTTTTCATTCTGATGGTCTATATACCTGTAATCAACATTTGCTACGTTATTTCCCAAAATTGACTTTTGAATTTTATCATACCACCGTTTATCTCCCTCTATACTATACAGTTTTTTTAATTTGGATGCGAACCATAAAGTACTTCGCCCACTACCAAACTCGACTCCAACATCAGTCGGTTTAAGATAATTATCCAGAAATTCTATGGCCGTCTTGGTCAGCCAGGGTTTATCTGCATTCTTGCGGTAATAATTGTATAGTTTAACCCTATTGAATATGTATCTCGGAGTGAGATGTGAAAAGTTTCTCATTTATTTGACAATTTAGTTTTAAACAAATATATAATAAAGAACATTAGGAGGCCATATTCTCAACAATCACATCAATGGAGTACTGATTGATTATTTCAAGCGAAGCATCACCCATTTTCTTGATATTATCATCTGAACGAAGTATGCTGTTCAATTTTTCTGTCATTTCTCTAATGTTTCCTTCCTTAAAAACATAACCATTTACGCCGTCTCTAACAATATCATAACTGCTACCACAGGTAGATGATACCAGTACCGGCAAACCAAAATTCATCGCTTCATTGACAGATAAACCCCAAGTTTCACCCATACCAGAACACATAACAAACACATCTGCAATAGCATAATATTTTGAAATCTGGCTCTGATTCACAAAACCAGTCAACAACACATTACTGAGTTTATTGTCACAAATGAATTGCTCCATTTGGTGTCGTAGTTTACCTTCACCCAAAAACATCAGCATACAATTCTGATTTTCCATTTGGCTGAATGCCTTGAGCAAATCTATGGGTCTTTTCTTTTCAATGTACTTACCTGAGTAGAGTATAATTTTTTTATCGGGTGCAATTTTTAATTCTTCTTTTATAGCTGCTTTTAATGGAAAGAGTCGCTTTGCTTCTTTTCTGAATAATGCATTATCAACTGCATAAGGTGTGAAAATAAACCTATTTTCATCCTTAACACCATAGTATTTGTAAAACGCTTTATTCTGGCTGCCGATGTATAAAAATTTATCAATAAAAAACCTGAAAAGAAAATGTTTCAACAGTATTTTTTTTATCAATAATATCTTGGGGGATTTTCTTAGTTCCTGATTCAATGGGCTTTCGGCTCTCATCCATATTTTTTTGCCGAAGAGTTTTCCAAAAATAAAAACAAGCCAATTGGAGCTATAAGACCAACCATTGACAATGACAATTTTATGCTTTGTTTTCCACAGTTTTGTAATGACCGAAGGGTTGAATACATCAAAGAAGCTGTTGGTTAGCGGACGTGATGACCGCCAGTTTTTCAGAAATTCTGAATGATAGCCTTCCAGTAAAGGTATGTCCCATTTGATGGCTGTGCCAAAGCCGGCGTCTTTATTCAGTTTTAATGACACATCAGAAAAATAGCAGACTTCGAGATCCGTTTTCTTAGCCAGCTCTTTGAGCAATGGTGAAAAATACTGGATTGGGTGAGAGAGGAAGTAAATCATTAAATTAATTAGCATTTAAGGCAAATCAGCCAAAAACTCATTTATAGCTTAATACTACATTTTGGGTAAAAAAATCGTGTCACACCATGCTAAACAGTTCTTTCCGTAAATTGGAGAATAAATATCCTGCAACTGATATCCCATTTCATCAAGATAAGTAGCCGTTTTATAAAAAAGTGGCTGATTTTTATATTGTCTTATTAAATAGCTTTCAGCATAGACCAATGAAACTTTTCTTGATTTCAGTAATTCTTTTGCACCCTGGAGAGCCAAATACTCTCCTCCTTGCAAATCCAACTTTAAAACACCAATCTCACCAATTCCGTTTTCAGCACAATAAGCATCTAATGTCACTGTCTCTACCACAATAGTACCTTCATTTTCACAAGAAGCGTCAGAAGACAACCCTGTCTTTTGTGGCTCATAGAGTGAATTTGTGTCTTCGATTTTATTTGTATAAAAGGTTGCCTGGTCAATATTATCGGACAATGCCTTTGCATTTATTTTTACCCGAGGTTCACTTCCGAATCGGGTGGATAACGTTTCTAAACAGTGCGGAAAGGGCTCAAAAGCATGAATTGTTGCAGAAGGAAATAATTCAAGATACTTTACAATTGTATCCCCTCTATTGGCTCCCCCATCAATAATAACCTTGACTTTGGATGGATCCAGCAAGCCTGCCTGAACATCAAAGGCATTTTTCTTAAACTCCCCTTTAGCAAGGCTTTGCAAATATCCTTTGCCATGCATTTCCACATTAAATGGCTTTAAAATTTTGTTGATTAGTGCCTTCATTTATTAACTGTTTTTATGTTTTAAAAAGTCATCAATGCTCCCTTCAAATAAATCCTGCTCCAATCGTAACGCTTTGTGTATGTGGTCCGGATGCATGATAATAGGGGCATCAGACAAAAATCCTGACCAATAACTAAATGTACTACCAGCAGAGGTTACAATAATGTCACTTTTGCTTAAATACAATAAATCGCCAATATCAATATTCTTTGGTGCAAGCTTAACATTATCCATAGATAGCAAAGGTTCAAGTTCGTGTTCAAATCCATCTGAAAAAATCGTAGCTTCTAAATTTTCATTCTTCCACAATCTGAGTTTATTTATGACATCTACAAAATAATTTAACGGCGTTCTTACTGCTCCGACTTTTGCAAAATCTTCATTTTCATTTAACTTTCTAAAATCGCCCATTCTTATATGTATTCCAATTTGAGGGCTTGGGTAGTTTTTGTAGGACTGTAGTATATCATCTTTTAAAATGTTGAAAAAAAGTTCTTTGACAATATCCCTATATTGGTTTAATTCAAAAAAATAGTCAGACCAGTGAGGTAGTTTATTGAAAACAACGCACATTGCAGGCTCATGGCTGAGCAAAGGATTGAAACTACATTTTTTATTAAGCATTTTTAAATGCAGTATAGCAGAATCAATCAAATAACTGAATATATTCTTCTGAAAAACAAAATAATCATTATAATTTCTTTTAGTTTTTTCTCCCCGCAAATACGGCCCTATATGATATTGTTTATAGTTTGCAATCTCTACCGGTAAATTATGCAGGCTACCATAAAGCAATGCTTTCAGCAAAACAAAAAGCTGATTTCCCAACCCGGCATTGGGCACTTTTGCTAATACAATTTTTTTACTCATTAATAAAGTATATTTTATAGATCATTTGGAATATCATTATTACACATTTAATATTTATGAAATATACTTTTTTATTTCATTAAAATGCGACTCAAAATTCAAAACGTCTGCAAAAGATTTTCGTGCTTCATCGGAATAATAAGTATAGTTACTCATTATTTTGTTGACTGCTTGATAGATAGAATCAGGAGCAAATAATCTTTTAATTCGTCTTCAACTCCGACAACAGTTTATCGTAATAATTAGAAAGTCTATATTCTTTGGAGAACAATTGCAAAAGGGAACTTCGATTTTTATAACTCCCTTTTGACAACTCCAGTATTGTTTCTACAAAAGCATCAACATTACTCATGTCAATTAAACGCCCTTGCAAATCATTATTAAAAACAGACGCCAACCCAGGCAATATATCTCCAATAACAGGTATTCCATAAGACCAATATTCATATAATTTATTAGGAGCACAATAACGCAAATTTACAGAGCTATTGTCATAAAGAATAATGCCAATATCTATCATCTTATATATTCTATCAAGTTCATTATGTGGTACTTGATTTATTAGTTTAATATTCTTAAAATTCATTTCATTTATTGTACTAATAATATTAGGTAGCAACCTGCCTACAAACCAAAATTCATACTTATCAGT
Source organism: Chitinophagales bacterium (assembly GCA_026931325.1). Lineage (GTDB taxonomy): Bacteria > Bacteroidota > Bacteroidia > Chitinophagales > Chitinophagaceae > UBA1930. Next base: position 18,689 of record JAIXLO010000112.1, read on the forward strand.
ATTCATTTTTTTAATTGCCTCTATATATGAGATAATGTTTGAATTGTTACCAACACTACCGATATGTGCAACAATAATTTTACCACTTTCTTTTACATTAACTTGTTCATCAACATCTCTATTATTGGTATTGGGTAGTAAGAAGAATTTTTTATTATCTGTACAATTTATTTGTTGTTTAAATATTTCTATACGATTAGCTTCTGGTAAAATTATTATATCTATTTTGGATAGTCTATTTGTTATACGTTTTATTAATAACTTATCCAGTTTATTCATGCTATTTATTTCTAGAGTTTCAAATTGATGATAAATTAATTTATCATGTTTCCCTTTAATAAAAGTAGCTACATACAGTGTAAATAAATCAATAGTATAATAAACAACATTTTTATTTTTATGCTTAATTTTTTTTACTTTAAAAAATAAGTAATTTAAAGTTTTAATATATTTTAGGTATTTGTTTGCAATGCTTTGTTTTTTATATGAAGCATAGTCTTTAAATACTATTGTTTTATTTCTAAATTGTGTTTTCAAAAAGAAATCTTCATTTTCTTCAATATAAATTTGAGAAGATGCAATAGTAAAATCTTTCGTAAAAAAATGAAGTAATTGCTTAATAGGTGGTAGTGTTAAAAAAGTATCAGTAGTTATAAAAAAAATTAGTTGTTGATTCATTTATTATAATAATTAACTTATTTAAATTCTCATAATTTTTAACTCTTTTAATTGAAGGTTCTTCCTTTATGATTTAATAAAATATCTATAATTTGTTTAGAGGTTGTTCCGTTTCCAAAGGGGTTTTTCCCAGAAATCATTGAATTATATTCATCTCTATTATTTAAAACTTTTTGTGTGTTTCTAACAATTTCATTTATATCAGTTCCTACAATTTTTCCAAAGCCATTTTCTACAACTTCTGGTCTTTCAGTTACATTTCTTAAAATAAAAACAGGCTTTTTAAAAGAAGGACATTCTTCTTGTATTCCACCAGAGTCTGACCAAACTAATTTACAAGTTTGAAAAATATTTGTCAGTTCAATATAGTTTAATGGTTCAGTAAGCTGTACATTTTTAATACCCTCTAATTCGTTCATTACAACGTTTTTCACATTTGGATTAGGATGAAGAGGCCAAATAAAACGTATATAAGGATGTAAGGCTAAAAGAGCTTTAATTGCTTTACAAATATTTAAAATTCCTTCTCCATGATTTTCTCTTCTATGAGCCGTAATTAAAATTAAATCTTCATCTTGTACAATTGGCTCAATATTTCTTTGTTTAATTAATTCAACCATATCTACTATTGTATTTCCTACTTCAAAAATGGTTGATTTGTTTATTCCTTCACTAATTAAGTTTTGTGTAGCTTTTTGGGTTGGTGTAAAATTGTAATTAGCTAAAAGAGAAATAACTTTTCTATTAAATTCTTCTGGATATGGTTCATTAATATTAAAACTTCTTAACCCAGCTTCAATATGACCAACAGGAATTTTATTGTAAAAACAAGTAACAGCAACTGTAGAAGCTGTAGAAGTATCTCCTTGTACTAAAACAACATCTGGCATTTCTTTTTGTAAAATAGGGTCTATAGATTGTGCAACATTAACCATAATATCATTTAACGATTGATTATGCTGCATAATGTTTAAGTTAATGGTAGGTATAATATCAAAAGCTTGTTCAATTTCTATTACCATTTCTCTATGTTGCCCAGTATTTATTAGTACAAGATTTATACTTGGAGTTTGCTGCATTTGTTTTATTAATGGTACTAGTTTTATTAGCTCAGGTCTAGTGCCATAAACAATAATTATTTTTTTCATTATTCAACTACTTGTTTCGTGTTTGTACGAACCGTTATTTTAATTTTTAATTTTTTTTACCTCCCCTAACCCCTCCAAAGGAGGGGAAGTTTTTGTGTTCTCTGTGTTTAAATTTCTCTGCTTTTCTAATTTCGGATTTAGTTTTTGTTGTTTTAGTTTTTATAATTCTATCACTTAATTTGTGGTGCAGATTGCTTCGTCTATGACTCGCAATGACGATGAGAAGGATTATTTCGTTACTGACAGAAATCTTTTACACTTTTCTTTATCGTCTTTGCGAGGGCTTTTGCCCGAAGCAATCAAGTGAAGCAAATGTTATTGAACCCAGATTTTGCATTAGGAATATAAATTAGTTTTTCAATTTTCGGATTTAGTTTTTAGATTTTATCAAACCACCCCTGCCCCTCCAAAGGAGGGGATTTTTTTGTGTTCTCTGTGTTGCTTTTTACTCTGTGTTCTCTGTGGTTAAATTTCTTTGCTTTTCAGATTTCGGATTTAGTTTTTAGTTTTTTTAAACCTCCCCTAACCCCTCCAAAGGAGGGGAATGTTTTTTTAAATATTAAATGGATGTTTGCTTAATGGCAATTTTGCAAATGGATGATAATTGCCTTGTAAGCCTAATGGTTTTTGACTACGAATATCATGTACAATATTGATGGCAGTTTTGGTTTCTGAAATTCTAAAACCATTACCTGCTAAAATTTCCTTATAGCTATTAGTATGTAAGTCTGTAAAGCCATCACTAAATTCAAAAGATTCTCCATTAATATTTAATTCTCTGAAAGTTCTTTTTCCTGCATTTCTTACTTCTTCTGGTATAGTGTTATAATCAATACTTAAAAACCAACGAACTCTTGCTTTTTTAAATTCTAAATATCCTGCTGCTCTATCATGCTCATGTAGGTGTACCATATTTTGTTTTAACTCTCCAAAAATCCAAGATAACATATCATAAAAATGTACTCCTATGTTTGTTGCAATTCCTCCAGATTTATGAACATCGCCTTTCCAACTTGTATAATACCAATT
>JAIXLO010000057.1 GCA_026931325.1 Chitinophagales bacterium
GTTCAATGGTTCTTCTTATCAATCTATACACTTGAAATGGATTCTGCTCATCAGCGTATATAATATTTTTTAAATCAAAATCCTTATCATTAAGCAATTTATCTTGATAATAATTTATTAAGTCATCGCCTCTTCGAAGATTTTTAGAGGGAAAAGGTAATACTGCACATGTTGAAACCGGATTTACTGAATTTCTTATTTTTTCATATTGTTCTAACTGTCCTTCCCCGAGAATTGCTATCCAAACCTCTTTAAATTTTTGATCTTTTGTTAAATCCGGTATGCTTAGTCCATGTATAAATTCTGCAGATTGCTCTACACCTTCATCTTCAATCTTACTATCTAAAAGATAATTTTCAGTAACTATAACGTGGAGGTTGATCTTAATTTCAGGGTCATCATCAATCAGTTTCAAAATTTTATGTAATAGTGGAATAAAAATACCTCTTGGCAGCGCACTAATATCCAAGATAACATCTGAGTATTGAGCGATTTGATCTATATCATTAATAATCTTATGTGAATTAATTGAAGCAATACTTTTATTTTCTGCTCTGGTAATTATAGGAACTATGGTTTGTTTAAAATTTTCATTTTTTTTAAAAAATTCTAATAACTCTAATTGGTGTTCTATGACAATCTTAGAGGTAATGTCTTTGTTTTTATCGTCTTGACTTTGAAAATATTTTATACTCAATACATCTCTTTTTCCTGAGCCATTTATGCCATAAATTATTTTAATGCCATTTAAAGTTCTCGGATCAAATCCTAAACCATGGATATAAAGTATATCTCTTGTTTCTTCTAAATATTTTTTCCAGAAATCCGCACATTTTTCAGAATTTTTATTCAATATATAATTTTCCCATCTCATTCCCATAATCAATGTTATCAAGTATTACTAAAAAGATTTTTTTGTTTTTTATCGAGGAACAAATTTAAATCACTCAACCTCTTTACTTTAAATTTTCCATTATTTAAAGGTAAACCATATTTCGAGCAATAGATTCGATTTAAATAAAGAATCATAACTTCTTTTCCTTGAACTTTATAGTTTAATCTGAAGTCAAGTAAATTATAAGCGATACACAATGCAATAATATTTGCTACCCGGTTTAAATGATGATTGCTGTCTATGATTGCTTTATTTTTAAGAATATCTCGATCTTGCATAGTTATGGCAATTCCATTGATTCCAGGAGAATTCCATGCGTTACGAGTATACGTTTGTTCTCTACAAAATGAACCTATGTTATCTAGAAAAATTTTTACTTGAGTAGATTTTGGAACTCTAATATCCAATTCTTTCCATTTTTCATTTGTCAATTTCTTAATTAATTGATCTTGTTTTTTTGGTGAAATATTAACTGAATTGCTATTGTTTTGAGAAATTTTCTTTAATTGATTTAAGGTTATTGCTTCAAATAATTTTCCAGAAATATTTAAAAATTGTTCAATATTGGAGGATGCCAATCTACTTATTTTATCAATTCCATAGTAATATGGAATCTTATACTCTTCATGAAGAAATAATCTTGCAGCATTTTCAATATCCGATCCATCTTGTTTTATTAAGGAATTTTCATCTAAAAATTCTTCAAACTGCAAAAGTTGTTGAGAATTGCCATGATCTCTGTCAATTAAAATCTCTAGTCTTCTCCATTCTACTAAAGTTTCGATTTCATTTCCTATGAATTCTTCACGTGTATTTAGCCATGCAGCATACTTTTCAATATTAAAATTTTTATATAATTTATCTTTAATAATTTGAGTACTTGCGACGGCTGTTTCATTAAAATCTTTTCCAATAATTTCAGATAAATAAGATGCAAAATTTGTTGATTCTCCTTCTGCAATAATAGATAATCTTTTTTCAGCAACAGAATTAACAAATTTTTGAAATTTATTTCCTCTGCTCCAAAATTGCTCTAAATTGACAAAAACTAAATCTCTGTTAGTGATATTTCCTTCAGAAATAATTTCCTCCATTGTGAGTGCTTGTAATCTTTCAGCAATCCAAACGTTAACTAAAGGTCTTCTATCAATTATATTTTTCATAAGCGAATTTCGTTGCTTATGACTTAAATTATGAACATCATCCAACATGATTAGTATTCTTTCCTTTACGGGAAATCCATCATAAATTAGATTTTTGGTATCAAATAGGTGTAATGAATACAATTCTAAAATTTTGTCAACTTCATGTGTGTTTGCTAATGTGACATTATCAATATCACTACAAATTTTCTCTTCATTTTCACAGCACCAATCATAAATATCCTTCCCATTTATTATATTACGCAATGGATTAAAGCCTGTCATAGCAGGATTTTGATTAACAATTAATTTATTTAATCCTTCTGGAAAATCTATATCTTTTATTCTGCAGAAAGAATAAAGAACAGCTAAGATTATTCTTGTATTTAAAAGTGAAAAAAATAGATGTTCTTTATTGGCATCACCTATATCTAAATACTCCAAAGTTGAATATTCATTTGTAAAAGGGATATGTGTTGATATTAATAGTGGATTATCTCGATCATCATAAACCCCTAAAAATTTCAATCTTTTATAAATGTCTAAAAGATGTTGTTCGTCTTTATGTTTATTCTTTATTCTAAGCAGTATATCTGGAGTAAAAAGTTTTAGTAAAGTGGTTTTACCACCGCCCGGAGAACTTCTTATAATATTCACAATATCCCACAATGGTTTCTTTCCATCGAAAATATCTAAAACATCAGGACTAAAAAGTTGTATAAATTTATCGTTCTCTCCAATTGTTTCAGATGGTCTTGAAAAAAAAGGGTTAATATCAATTCTCATAATACTCTGTGTCTTGGAATTCTAGGAAATATACCTTTAAATACCTTTGAATAGTCATATGTCCACAATAGTGGAATTGAATTATTAGGTGTATTATGCTCTAATATTAAAGGAAGAGCACAATCGCTAAATCCAAGTTGAATATTCTTTTGTGTATGTTTGTCCTCAATCAATTCTTTATCATAATATTTGTTATTCTTACATAAATTATATATTTCCTCAGTAGCTTTTATATTATACTGTTCATCTAACTCATGCATTATGATCAATTCCGGTCTATTCTTATACTTATTATATAATTCATCAAAATTACTTTCAATTGTTTGTTTGGCTTGAGTGGTACAGATA
>JAIXLO010000179.1 GCA_026931325.1 Chitinophagales bacterium
AGATTACAATAATGATCTCTTCCATCTACTTCCTTTACGATTTAAGCATATAACGACGTTGCCGATAACCCGCCGCCCATAACAGCAATGCAGATTAAAAAGACAAAGCCAAAGATTTAGCAAACTGCACTTATCTTTCTTTGTAAGTGCAGTTTGCAAGAATTTTATTTAATAGAACAACTTTGAACAACAAACTTAAAACGGAACAACCAAGCCTAAAATTTAAAACTGCCGAGTGCGAAAAAGCGGTCGGGTTGATTGGCTTGTTATATTTTTGCTCTAATTATTTCTCTAAAGTTAATTCATAATCCAAAGACCAAGTATTTCCAAATAAATCTTCTAGTTTTATAGTTACAGAAGTGTTGTAAGGAAAATTCAATGAATTGGGAACAACAATATTTGGAGTGAAAAACCCCGATGATTTGGATTCACCAACTCCGAGATCACCAATTTCTAAAGATGATGATGTGCCAAAAGAAACATTTGGATCGTTTGAATCATAATCAATTATTTTAACAAGTCGTGTCATACTGGTTCCAATATTTTTTATTTTGTAATCAGGTCTAAACCAGTATTGATTTCCACTTGGCAAATTGTAAGTAACTACAACACCGTCATTAATAATATTGGCTCCAGTTGGTTTACAAAATAAACTAAGTGTATCTGCTCTATCTGAATAACTTAATACTAATGAAAAGCTAGTATTAGGTAAAACGGATTTATCAATTTGTAATTCAACAAAGGCACGACCATATGTTCCAGATCCCGAATAAATATCTCCATCACCTTCGGAAATCTGCCCAGGCAAAATATCACCATATTTCAAGTAAGAGTCCGTAATCTGTATGTTTGAATTTGTTAGCAATTGCGCAGTGGCATTAATATTTGATTCTATAGAATTACCAAGGTTTATAAGTTTTATAAATACTTTTAATTTTTCTCCTCTATTAATAATGCTGTCCCCATTACCTCCACTGTATGGAAGATTGTTACCAATCGGATCATATATATAGAAAGAATGAACTTTGAGGTTTTTTGTTATTACGCCCTTATAACCAGGATCAACAGGATTATTTCGTTCATAATATTCACAACCAAATAATATAAATAATTGTGTGATGATTAAAAGAATATAAATTTTATTTAGTCGCATAATCAAACCTCAAAATGGTATTTTTATGGAAAGTGAAAGAACATAATCATTTTGACCTAACTGAGTTGAAGTTAGATTTGGAGTAATTTCAAATAAGGAATTGTAGCTTGAAGTATTCGCGTATTGATCTACAATGCTGTAAACTACTGTTGCAATAACTATACCCAAATATAATCCCGCTTCTTTTATTTGCTGATCTGCCAACTCATATTTTGCCTTAGCATCTTGTGGGGTTGTTGCTTTCAAATATTCATCATAATAATTGTCAGCTTTTATTTTGTTTGAAAGTGTTAATATTGAGCTTACACCAAAAGCACCAAACAAAAGCAAAGATTTTGTAGTGTTTTTTTGTAGAACAAGTTGAGATAAGCCAGGAATAAGAGAAAGTGAAATTGAAGTAAACTGACTTCTCTTCATTTCATTAAGTTTGTTTTCTATTCTTGTTTGATAAACTGTTGATAATGAGTAAGAATATTTAAGACTTTTAACACCAGTGTCAATTTCAGAATTATTTAACTTTTGCTCACCATAGATATATTGTAAGTCGGCATAATCATCTTTATATTTTTCAAATATACTCTGGTCAAATTCTTTTGCTTTTTCAAAATAATTTATAGCTTCGCTAAAACTATTTTGCTTAAATAAAAGTTTGGCTTTCTCACAAAACGAAGAACTGATTTTATCAGAATATCTATTAACAACGTTAGAATTAAGTCGAATTACATTTTCCCAATTAGTTGCGGCTTCACCCCATTGTTTGTTGTTCGAGGTTTCTAAAGCCTTTTCTAGGGCATCAGATAATATTTTTTCTTTTCTTTTCCTTAATGCTTCTGCATTAGGCATATCACCTATAACCAATTCTGAACCTAATATCACAATTCTAACATTTCCAGCATCTGCGGGAATATTTGTAAATGTGATTTTCCATTCTTGACCACTGCCTAGTCCGGTTGAGGAGAAATAATAAGTGGGGGATTCCATAGAAATATAAGTGTCGAATATTGTTTTAATTATGATAGAAGAAGGTATTCGTTCTCTTGTTCTATTATCGTTCATTATATCAGTATAACTAAGAAAAAAGTTGGTTTGCATTTCTTTAAATCTATCATAGAAATTTGGTCCATAAACCGCCCATATTTCTTGATCGTTTCCTAAATTCTGGGCAAAAACTGTTAATATTATATTACCATCGTTCGTAATTAAATGGTCAGTAAAAGTAATCTTGAATTGGGCAAAAAGATTAATACTAACTAAGAAGAATAAAGGAAATAATTTTTTCATAACAATCTCGATTTTGTTTCAGACTGATTTTTTAGCAGAATTTCTTTGATCTTATCTATAATTAAATTCTGAGGCATTCCTTGTGTGTGTTTTACCTTATCCCCGATTTGTGGAAGACTATCAACAATTTGAAATTTATTTGCATAATTAGAAAAATCATATTTAACAAAAAACGATACGTTCCTAAATTTTGTTAAACTCTTTAAATATGTTGTTCTAAAAGGATTTAATTCTGGTTCCCAACCCCAAGCAAAAAATACAAATAGTAATACTTTATACTCAATTTTCTCTACAAAATATTGATTTTCATTTAGAGATTTAATTGCAAGATCAATATTTGGTTCACGAATTGGGAGTAAATTACACACTCTTAAATAACTGTTTTCATCAATTACAAGATTTAATTCTTTTAAGACTGTTGAATAAGCATTAGCAATCCAAGGTAAAGCTTTGTCGTTACCAATTTGGATTTCTGACCATTCACCTATGTTTGTTGGATTAGCACTTCCGGGATTTTTTAGTATAACAAGACCCAAACATTTTCCATCTCTTGAATTTGGTTTTTCCCTCCCGAAATATATTCTTGTATTAACTCTAAGAATAATTTTGTTTTCTCTATTGAATTTTGCAAAGTAATAAGGCACTCTTTCTCCAAAAATATAACGGCGTTGCCGATAA
>JAIXLO010000133.1:0-1149 GCA_026931325.1 Chitinophagales bacterium
TAATGAGAAAAGTATTTTACCTCTATCTATTATTGATATCCGGAATATTTAGCGCCCAAAATTCGTTAGTTAATTCCAGAAAAACATGAAGGATATACTGCGAAAAATAAAAACGAACAACCGGTTTTTAAAGAAGAATATAAATACCTGGATTCGGTAAATATTTATGGATATAATTATTCTTCCATTGATAATCTTAAAATAAGAGGTTTCTTAATCGAGCCAAAAGCAGAAGGCACTTATCCGGTAATTATTTTTAATCGAGGTGGTAACAGAGAGTTTGGTACGGTGACGTTATCAACACTAACTGATTTTCTATCTAAAATAGCAGCAAGAGGCTTTATTATTATTGGTTCCCAATTACGCGGAAGTGGTAGAAGTGAAGGGAAAGATGAATTTGGAGGAAAAGACATTGGAGATGTTCTAAAATTATTAGAAATTATTGATCATCAAAGTAATGCTGATGCTAATAAAATTGGCATGTTAGGAGTTAGCAGAGGTGCTATGACCAATTTCTTAGTCTTGAAAGAAACGGATAGAATAATGGCGAATATTACAGTCGGCGGAATTGCAGATTTAAACCAAAAAGACAGACCAGAAATGGTTCAGCTTTATAAAGAACTCATTCCCGATTTTGAAAAAAACCCGAATAAAGAATTAGATAAACGCTCATCGTTGCTTTCCATTCCGTTACTGAAAAATAAGAACTTGAAAAATTTCATTATTCATGGAGCCAATGATGAAAGAGTTAATGTGGAAAATGCTTTTGCATTATTTGATAAATTGAAATCTAATAAATTTTCAACAAAATTATTAATTTACGAAGATGCAAATCATGGAATTAACAATAATACGAATAATCTGATAACCGAAATAATTAGTTATTTTAGAAATTATTTGTAGCATTTTTATTTTTAAAACAGGTAATAGCTTTCAATATTTTTTTTTCAATATACTCGTATTAATAAAGATCGCATATGTTGAAGAAGTAAATAATTGTTACTTAATTATTTAATCTAACAAACCTTAAAGAGTTATAATGAAAAATAGACCAATAATTATATTCATATTTTCCCTGCTTTTAATTTCCTCGTCTCTCCACGCACAAAGAGTTCGTTTTTATTACAACTATAAATCCATTCCTGATTC
>JAIXLO010000133.1:1159-3094 GCA_026931325.1 Chitinophagales bacterium
CTCTCCACGCACAAAGAGTTCGTTTTTATTACAACTATAAATCCATTCCTGATTCACTGAATAAAGAAAACATCGTAGATGAACTCATGGTTTTGGAACTCAATATTGATGAGAAGCAATCTGCATTTTTTTCTCATATCAAATTAAAATCTGATTCGGTAATGGCGGCAAACACTATTAAAGGAAAGTGGATGATGCCAAATTCTTCTATTAAAACACAATATGTGATAGCAAAGAATTTAGATAAAAAAGAAACATTTTATTACACGCGAAATCATACCATCGTTCCAGTTTCTAAAGTAGAAGACCACCGTAAATTGGACTGGAAAATAACCAATGAAAAAGATAGTATATTGATTTATTCAGTGCAAAAAGCAACTGCAGATTTTGGCGGCAGAAGTTGGAATGCTTGGTTTACAAATGATATTCCTTTTTCTGATGGACCTTATAAATTTTCTGGATTGCCAGGCTTAATTCTTAAAATTTCAGATATCACCAATAGTCATAGTTTTGAATTGATTGGTCTTGAAAAGATAGAAGCAAATGCTTATCAATTATTAAGACACAAATCTTATTTTCAGGCTTTAAATTTATCATTAGATGAATATTCTAAATCTGTTTTAGCCTATCGCAAAGAACCAGGACTTCTATTGAAACAGAAAGTTTTTCGTGGAGAAGTTTATTTTAAAGATGAAGAAGATAAGCGAAAATACTTAAGAGATAATGAAATTCGTGAACGGAAAGAACTCGCAAAAGACAATAATCAGATTGAGATTTTAAAGTAATTCTACTATTTGAAAGATCGATTTATTTTTTAAAAAACCATGAATAAAATATTTACCGTAAGTTTTTTTCTACTAAATACTTTAGTTAATTCCCAAATTTTCATTGTAACGGATGAGAAAAAAAATACAATTCCAAATGTAAAAGCAATAAATGAAAATGGAGAAATAGTAGGAATATCTGATTTAAATGGAAAATTAAATATTTTAAAACTTAGTTCAGACGATTTAGAGTTATTTCACACAGATTATCAAACGAAATTTTTTAATTCAAAATTAAGTAATGACACTCTTATACTAAAGAAATTTAAAACCAAGGATATCGATGAAGTAGTGATTTTAAATCAGTCTAAAAAATATCTAAATTTATATGCATACTTCATTTCTTACCAACTAATTAACGATACGCCGCAATCTTATTCTGATGGAATAATCTTATATTCAATTAATACCAAAACCCAGAAAATTCACAAAACTAAAATTATTAAACAAAGACTATTGAAAAATGTAGATTTTTTGAATCGTTTTTATAAAGAAAATCCCAATAGGACATTTAGTGTAGGCTCTAATATTTATCCTCTTTCTTTTTATGAAGAACTGATTAATTCTAATAATGTAAAAATTGAAAATGATAAAATTCAAATCAAAGAAAAGAACTACACAATTAATAATGAGAATAATTTGACTGTTAATATTGTTTATAACTCACCATTAAAAACAAAAAAGCAATCCATTTTAGGTTTAAAATCTGAAGTAACAAATCATAATATCACGGAAAGTTTTAAAAGCACAACTTTCAAACTTAAAGATTTGAAATCAATCGCAAAATACTACACGTCCAAAATATCTCAAAAAGGCTTTGCCTACAAGTACGAATTGGTTCAAAATATTTACATTATTAAACCGGAATTTAGTGATAATGAAGAACCATCATTCAATACGATAGATGATTTTCAAAATCTTCTTCCCGAAAATATCCAATCCTTAATCAATAAAAAGATTCTCAGATAAAAGATTCAAAAGCTTTTTACTTTCTCCCCCAAACAATCCTGTGATTCCCCGATAAATCCTTCATCAATTCCACTTCTGATAAAACATCCGTAAAAAGTTCCAAAGTTTCGTTACCCAACTTCTGATTAATTTCCAGAAAAAC
>JAIXLO010000131.1 GCA_026931325.1 Chitinophagales bacterium
TAACTTCCTGAGAGGTTTTTTCCCAAAGCGGTTCTACAACTTCAATTCCCAAAGGATGAAGTTTGCTTTCCCGATAAGCCTTTACGTCTGATAAAAAAATATCACCAAAAATAAAATGAGTCACGCCCAATTCTTTAAAATGATGAACTGCTTCAGCCATTTTCTCCTCGTAATTTTTCAACATCGTAGAAGATGTGACTGCATATAAAGGAATGCCAATACTTTCTGCCTGTCTTTCTAAAATCTCCAAAGGAATAGAATGCATCGAAGATTTTGCGGTCTCTTCATTCATTGTCGTCAGTAATGCAATGACTTCAAATTCCTTTTCTTCCAGAACTTTCTGAAGTGCTAACGCAGAATCTTTTCCACCGCTCCAGTTGAATACTGCTTTTTTCATTTTTTTGAATTGCTCTAAATGACTGGTTTTTATCGGTTATTTTTTAGATATTTTGAAAGCAGATCACTCACCTTTGTCCATTTCATATCGCTGTAACGATCATCATCAGTGGTTTTTAAATCGGCGCGCTCATCCATCATATTCCGCATGTATTGCATTCCTTGCCACGCAGGATAAAGTTCGGTTTTTGAGGGTGAAAATAATCGCGTGATTTTGATGAGCACACTTAACAAACCAAGTCCGCCCGTTTTAATTAGCCGAAATTTTTCTCCCGATAATTGAGTCAAAACATCTTTAATTTCTCTTGCACTGATCTGATCGCCCGTAATTCTTAAATACCGCGGCGACGATTCATCAACCGCAACATTTGCCGTATAAATCGCCGTGTCATCGATCGTTGTAAAACTTATTTTATGATCTGCATTTCCCCAGTAAAGCACCAACTTCTTTTTGAAGATGATCATTGGGATTTCATTGGTCAGCATGTCCATAAAGGTGAAATTAAAAATGCTTGTCGCCGCAATAGAAGTTCCGTCCAAATATTTGTGAAATGCTCTTCTTAAATCTAAGTTCCGATTCTCACCGTCCTTAAATTTGGTAAAGTCTAACGAATAATCAGACGGAATAAAACGCTTAACTCCCGCCAAAATAGCACCATTTAATAATACTTTTTGTGCCTCAATAATCACATCCTCAAGTCCGGCTAAAGCAGAAACCACGCAAGTTGCACCGTTACAAACTTCTGCGATTTCTTTTTCACTGTTCATATCAACCGTAAAAATTTTCGCACCCAATTGTTCCAATTCCGCGATTTTTTCTTTGCTGCTGCTTGAACGAACGAGAACCCGAACTTCAACTTCTTTTTTCAGTAATTCCTTGATGATTCTGCCACCAAGATTTCCGGTTCCGCCGGCGATGATTATTGTTTTGTTGGGCATGTGGCTTTTGTCTGGATTAATTCAAATTACCGTTTTCCTACTATATCCTTTTTTATTATAAATTATTGTTGGAAATATAAAATATATCCAAACTTGCGAAAAATCCTAATGATTGCAAAATCGCTGTAATCAGGTGGTTATTTTTTAGAAACTATTAAATAAAAGTCTGTAATATTCCTAATTGTTACTAATAAAATTTGAATTGTGAGAAAAACTAAAACCCCGTATAGAATAATTTTTATTTCATTTGGAAATAAAATAAATTTCGTGAACAGTGGTAATACTAGACAACTTAATATAACAAATATCTCTATTACTATGGTATAACTGAAATTTATAAGAAGTAGTTCATAAAGCGATACTTGCTTATTATTTATTCTAACTGGCGTTTTAACATTTCTAATTTGTTCTAAATTTTTGCCACCTCCTGTTACTAAAATTGTAATAATTGCAATTGAAATCCCTAACAAAACTCCTAAAATATTAAGTGATGATTCTTTAAATTTAAAAAAAACTTCAAAATTGTAATTATTACAGATATTTAGAAAAATTACCAATATCATAATAATGAAAGGGACTACCCATTCAAACATTATATTTCTCTTATTAAGAGATTTAAAATAATCGTAAATTAAGATTAGAAATTCTAAATACATTATTCAAAGTTATCTAAAATAGCATTAAGTTCAATAAATGTATCTGCGGATGACATTTCACCAGTTTCTTCGTCATAATCGCACAATACATATTCTTGTCGTTCAATAAAATCCGTATTAATTATAACCTCATTGTTTTCAGCATTTCTACCTTTCACTCTAATTCTATTAATATGATTCTCACCACCACTTACTTTCGCAAAAATATCTCTAACAGCATCTTCAATAGTATTCTGTCTTTTCGCCTTAATCGTAACTGTTATTTCATGATTAACTTCTGTTGTTCGATCACTAAAGTTTAGAGCATCACTTCCCAAAAGTTGTTTATCTACAATTACGTCAGCATAAGTGATCCTCTGCAGTCTATCAATCTCCTCTAAGAAATTTTCTTTTGCTAAAGTTTCATAATAAAAACTAAAATTATTTTCTAATTCTAGTAAATATTTAAAATGGTTTAGATATTTAATAAAATTATTAATACTTACTCCAAAATGGGATTTTTCAATTACAACTAAAACCTCCCCATTAATTGGCTTAGTAATAATATGAGTTTTTTGTCGTTCGCCTTCTCCTAATTGTTTAGGGCTATCTCTTTCGGTAATTGTTATATTGTCTATTAATTTAGGCCTAAAATTATATGCCGCATTTTTGAAAATAATTTTATTTTTACCACTAGTCATACTTCTACTATCGAGTAAATAAAATCTATTATGTCCTTGTTCAATTTTTTTATCAGGCTTATCTAACTCTTCTATCTTTATTAACAAGTTATTAAATGTTTCGATTACGTCTACATTTTCATCATTAATCTTTAAATAATGAAAACAAATTTTTCTTTTTTTTCTAGGCATAGTTTTATTTTTGCTAACTCATTTATACAAATAAAGCCCTCCAAATTGAGGCGGATAGTTATCATAATGATATTATATTATCTCATTGCTAAAATACCAAAAATTCCTCTTGAAAAATCAAAAGGAATTTAAATTATTAATTAAAAATCAGAATTTTACGAAATCACACCACTTCCCACCAACTCATCCTCCAAATACCAAGCAGCAAACTGTCCTTCTGCAATCGCAGATTGTGGGT
>JAIXLO010000023.1 GCA_026931325.1 Chitinophagales bacterium
ATATTATCTGGTGCAAAGTGAGAACGTATAGCAGTAATATAAACATGCACTTTATTGCCTTCTCTTACAACTTTAGTTTCTTGTTCTCCTTTTGCTACATAAGGATGTTTATTAGCTTTAATATCAAAAGTTTTTACTTGCTTATCTTTAATTAAAGATGCAGGAATTGCTTGAGCATAGTGTGGTTCTCCAATAGTTGGGAAATCTAAAAGAAGTTGCATTTTTTCGCCACTAATATCAAATAATTGTGCACTTTGAGATAATTCTGGACCAGTAGGCAAATAACGATCTTTAGTAATTTTATTGTAAGCTACTAAATATTTACCAATTGGTTTTTTAGTATTACCACCTACAACCATTAAGTGACCTACAGAATAATAAGTTGGTTGTCTATCAACTACTTTTAAATCTTTAATATTCCATTTTACAACTTCAGAAGATACGAAGAATGAAGTATAAGCATTTCCTTTATCATCAAACTCTGTATGCAAAGGACCTAAACCTGGTTTTTGTACTTCGCCATATAAAGCTGCTTCATATTTAATTACTGGAATACCACCATATAATTCTTTTTCAAAATTCTTTTCAGCAATAGCTTTTTGAATTTTATCAAAACTAAATACTGGTAATAATGCTGCTAATTTTCCACTACCTACAATGTATTCACCTGTTGGGTCAACATCGCAACCATGTGGAGATTTAGGGCAAGGAATCCAATAAACTATATCAGGGAATTCAGCTACATCTAATACAGTTACTTCATTTTTCATTTCTGAAGTTGAAGTATGTGTTTCATCATTATATTTATTATGGGCATATTTAGCAGGTTGTTTTTTACCTTTTCCTGCTTTAATATACTCTTCTGCTTTTTTCCAATTTACAGCCATAATAAAATCCTTATCAAATTTAGAAGCATTTACTTCTAATAAAGTATTTGCTTGTTCAGTATTATATGTTATATGTACTAAAGAAAAACCAACCAGATGATTTTCCTTTTCCTGTACGAGCAAGGTCAAAATTAACACCAGGTGTTCTTAATTGAAATGCAAGATTCATTTCACCAGTATTTTTATCAACACTTACAAAACTGATGTGACCTTTAAAATTTTCTTTGTATGTATCAATAGGAACATCTCCATTTGAATAATCTGCAGGAACACTAAAACGAGTGCCAGCAACAATGTATTCAGAGTTTTCTGTACCAAATGGAGAACTGTGATTACCAGCACTATTTGGCAATTCAATAATTTCTGCTGTACGGAATGTTTTTAAATCTACACGAGCTAAACGAGGGGTATTATTGCCATTTACAAATGCCCATTTACCATCAGCAATGCCATCAGTCATAGACATTTCTACGTGGTGCAAATCATCCCAAGGAACAAAACCATGTGAAGTGTTTAACATTGGTTTGGTTTCTTCGCTATAGCCCCATCCTTTTTCAGGATCTACAGAGAATACAGGAATTACGCGTAATAATCTACCACTTGGTAAACCATAAACGCTTAATTGTCCACTAAAACCACCTGATACAAAATTGTAAAACTCATCATACTTACCAGGTGCTACATAAACTTTAGCTGCAGCATCGCCGCTTACAGCATTACCTGCTCCTTTCGGTTTACAAGAACTCATATATAATACAGTTACTGCAAACAGAGCAATGGTTATTTTTTTGTAATACATAAAATATAGAATTGGTTAAAAAATGACTATGTTGTTGATAATTTACAATAATTTATTACCTGCAAAATAAAATATATAAATGAAGGTTTTACTTCATAAATTTTGCAGTATTTTATATTTTTTAAATATTGCTTTATGAAAAATAAATACAATTATTTTGCTCCATCGTTCTGACGCATATACTCAAGTATTTCTCTTGCCTCCTCGTCTCCTAAATTTTGATTGGGCATACGAACCAAACAAATTTCTAACTGTGCCTGAACTTTTGGATCTTGATCAATCATTGGATCTGGGTTTGTAATAAAATTCATAATCCAATAAGGAGTATGTCTTTGAGTTACACCTTTCCATCCTGGACCTACTAATCTTTCATCAGTTTCTTTATGACATGACATACACTTAGTATTAGAAATAGCTTTACCTTTTTCAGCCATAGCTAAATCTAATCCATTAATATGAACATTACTTGAATCAAATTTTCCTTCACCACGTGTAGGATCGTAAGAAGCAGTATTAGGGGCTTTTGGAGTTGGTTCTTCACCAGCTGGCTTATTATTATCACTTCCATTACATGCAATGAAGAACATTGGTAATGCAAGTAATAACCCGAAAATGATTTTTTTTCTCATATAAGATTATGTATTTTAATTTACTGCAAAGTTAATAGATTAATTTTTTTTTTAGCTATGACTTAGGTCATAGATTAAAATAATAATTAACATATTACTGACAATAATTTTATAGCTTTGAAATATCTTTGAATTACTTAAAAATTATTTCAAAAATATTATGAAGCAATTAGCATCAAAAGAATATATGAACCTTTTGATAAAAAAGATGGTTATAGAATTTTAATAGATAGATTATGGCCAAGAGGAATAAGAAAAGATAAAATTCATATAAACGAATGGATTAAAACCATTGCACCATCTAATGAACTTAGAAAATGGTTTGGACATAAACCAGAATTGTTTGAAGAGTTTCAAACTCGTTATAAAGCAGAATTAAAACTTCAAACTGATGATTTGAAAAAAATAAAACTAATTGCAGAAAAGCAAAATGTAACATTGCTTTATTCTGCAAAAGATACAGAACATAATAACGCAGTAGTAATTGTAGAAGTTTTAAAAAAAATGAAATAAGTTTCTGTAAGGTAATATAAAAAAGAAAAGCTGTTGATTTTTTCAACAGCTTTTTGTGATCCCGCTGGGGCTCGAACCCAGGACCCCAACATTAAAAGTGTTGTGCTCTACCAACTGAGCTACGGAATCTACCTTTTTGTTTTGGGAGTGCAAAAATAGTGTTATGATTTATGTAACCAAATTTTTCTTTCCTTTTTCAAAAGTTTAAATAAGAATTTCCTAAATATAATCTCTATTCCAAGAAGTCAATTATTTTTTATTTTAAAATTAAAATCTTTAAGGTTAAATTATTACTTAAATTCTAATCCATTTCTTCTTAAAAAATATCTCCTTTAAATGATTGTTTGATTCCTAATTTCGCAATCGTCAGAAAATTTGTACACTTACTTTCGCCGAGTTTTAAAAAAAAATATTGCAACAAGTAATTAACATAGCATTAGTAGGCAATCCCAATAGTGGTAAAAGTACACTTTTTAATACATTAACAGGTTTAAACCAAAAAACAGGTAACTTCCCCGGCGTTACAGTTGACAAAAAAACTGGTAAAATAATTTTGAATAAAGAATATTCTGCCAACTTAGTGGATTTGCCAGGAACTTATTCTTTATATCCAAGAAGAGCAGATGAATGGGTTGCATATAAAGTATTAATGCATGCTGATAAAGACATTAAACCTGATGTTGTTTTACTTATAACTGATGCTAGTAATTTAAAAAGAAATTTACTCTTTTGTAGTCAAATATTAGATACCAAAACTCCTGTAGTAGTTGCGCTTACTATGAATGATATAGCAGCTAAAAAGGGTATTAAGATTGATATTGGTGGTTTAGAAACTGAATTAGGTGTGCCTATTGTAGAAGTTAATCCAAGAAAAAATAAAGGCATTCATCAATTAAAAAAAACATTGTTGATATCGGCTCAACAAATTGTTTCTTCTAATAGAAATTTTATCAATAATAAAGATTTAGCATCAAAAAGCATTGATGCTATTCAGCAAGAAATGCCTGAACTAAATGATTATTTAGCCATACATTATTTAACCAACTATCAACACTTATCTATTAATGAAACTTCAAAACAAAAAATTGAGCAAATAGTATCTAACACTGACTTTAATGCAACTAAAGTGCAAGCAGAAGAAATAATGCAACGATATCAACGCATTAAAATTATTATGCAAAAAAATGTTTTTGCTCCTGACCCTGCTGAAAAAAAATTAATTACCGATAAGTTAGACAATATTCTTTTACACAGAAAGTGGGGATACTTTATTTTGCTATTTGTATTGTTTATAATTTTTCAAAGTATTTTTTGGTTAGCTCAATTTCCAATGGATTGGATTGAAGCAACTTTTACACAACTTAGTAGTTTTCTTAGCAATTCACTACCTCAAACTTGGTGGAGCAATTTATTAATTAATGGTATTGTTGCAGGTTTAGGTGGCATTGTCATTTTTGTGCCTCAAATAATGATATTGTTTGGGCTTATTACTATTTTAGAAGATACTGGATACATGGCAAGAATAAGTTTTTTAACAGACAGACTTATGCGTAAAGTTGGGCTAAATGGAAAAAGTGTAATGCCCATGATTAGTGGTTTAGCTTGTGCTGTACCTGCCATAATGAGTGCAAGAAATATTGAAAATAAAAAAGAAAGATTACTGACAATTTTAGTAACTCCTTTAATGAGTTGTAGTGCAAGACTACCTGTTTATACTATTTTAATTGCATTAGCAGTTCCTGAAAAATATTATTTAGGCTTTTTAAGTTTACAAGGGTTGGTAATGATGGCATTGTATATGCTTGGCACTGTAACTGCTTTAGTTGTTAGCTATATAATGAAATGGTTTATCAACATAAAAGAAAAAAGCTTTTTTATTCTTGAATTACCAATTTATAGAAGCCCACGTTGGAAAAATGTTGGTATAACAATGATTGAAAAATCTAAAATTTTTGTTGTAGAAGCAGGAAAAATTATTATGATTATTAGTTTGCTTTTATGGTTTTTAAGCAGCTATGGACCTGAAAAATCTATGAAAAAAATTGAAACAAAATATGCAACACTTTTACAACAAAATCCAGATAAAACCGACTCTTTAGAAAGAATTGCCTCTACAGAAAAGCTACAACATTCTTATGCTGGTATTTTAGGAAGAAGTATTGAACCAGTTATTACTCCTTTAGGTTTTGATTGGAAAATTGGTATAGCTTTAATTACATCTTTTGCTGCAAGAGAAGTTTTTGTAGGTACTATGGCTACATTGTATAGTGTAGAAGAAAGTGATAAAAATTCTTTAAGAGAAAAAATGAATGCTGCTGTAAAAGCAGATGGCACTAAGGTTTACACATTAGCTACTGCTTTATCACTTATGGTTTTTTATGTTTTTGCCATGCAATGTATGAGCACATTAGCAATTGTAAAAAGAGAAACTAAAACTTGGAAGTGGCCAATTTTTCAGTTAGTGTATATGACTTTATTGGCTTATGGTGCAAGTTGGGTTGTTTATAATTTGTTCAGCTAAATAAATTCTACGCCTTCTAAAATATGTAAATCTGTTTCTTTCTTTTTAGCTTCTATTTCATATCTATTTAATTCATAACCCATATTAAACGACTCCATTAAATAAGATAGAATAAAACGAATAGTTCCTTTGTTTTTATATTGTAATACATGAGCAACTTCATGCCTTACCCATTTTATATTACTCAAAAATTCTTCTTTTGTAGTATTGTGTAGATAAATTGTATTGCCAATTACTATTGCAGCCCTTTTACTTTTTAACCTATATGCAGCAAATCTTGCCCACAAGGATTTTTCCTTAATCCTAACAACCATATTCAAAATTAATTTTCTAAAAAAGATACGAGGGATGAATATCTTCCTTGCAATATAAAAGATTCTTTTTATAAAGAAAAAAAAAAGATGTCATCATTAACTTATTTTACCACATTTAATCAATTAATGCCGAATTACACTAAGATTTACCTTTGATAAAATACAAATTCAAACAAATAATCTTTGCTTCTATCTTTACTTAATTAATATGACGAGAAAACATTTAAATTATTGGATATTTCAAGTATTAGGATGGTTATTCTATACACTATCTATGGTATTTTCTGCTTTTGTTTTTAGATTCAATATGGATAATATTTTTTGGAAGAGGATATTTCTTTTTATTTTTTTAGGAATAGCTTTTACACATATACTTCGTTCTCTTATTCATTATTTTCACTTAAAACCTCCATTAAAAGGTAAAGTATGGATTAAGTTTTTTGTATTGGTTATTTTAATTTGTATTGCAACAAGTTTTATTAATAGTGTATTAATACAATGGTTTGGTTGGTATAGAAAAGAACTAAATGGAACTGTTGGTAAACGCTTTGTATATACACTTTTTGACTCATCTCCTATTATTCTTGTATGGGTAAGTATATATTATATATGGCACTATGTGGAAGATGCTACTAAAACAGAAGTTGATAAATTAAAATTAGAAAGCTTAGTAAAAGAATTAGAATTAAAAACTATTAAAAGCCACATTAACCCTCATTTCATTTTTAATGCACTAAATAGTATTAGAGCTTTGGTTGATGAAAACCCTACACGTGCCAGAACTGCTATAACTGAGTTGAGTAATTTATTAAGAAGCAGTATGCAAGCAGATAAAACAGAGATTACTTCATTAGAAACAGAATTAAATATTGTAAAAGATTATTTAGCATTAGAGCATATAAGATTTGAAGACAGATTAAAAATTAAATATGAAATTGATGAAGATACTTTAGACCAACCTATTCCTCCAATGATGTTACAAACCTTAGTAGAAAATGCTATCAAACATGGTATCAGTAAACAAAAAGATGGAGGTGTTATTGAAATAAAATTTCATTTTATAGAAGATAAATTTGAATTGGTTGTTTTAAATACAGGAGCTTTAATTAATGATTATATAAATAATACAGGATTTGGAATTGAAAGTACTAAAAACAGGCTGTCATTACTTTATGATAAAGAAGCATCTTTTGAATTAAAATATATTGGCAATAATACTGTAGAAGCAAAAATTATTATGCCAGTTTCTATATAATAAAAGTCAAAATATTTTATACATCATTTTTAAATTTCTAAAAACTAAACTATGGCTATCAAAACAATTATTATTGATGACGAAAGATTAGCGAGAAATGAACTTAAAAAAATGCTTAATGATTTTAAGGATATTGAAATAATAGAAGAAGCAGCTAACACTGATGATGGTATTATGAAAATTGAATCTCTTTCGCCTGATTTAATTTTCTTAGATATTCAAATGCCTGGGAATACTGGATTTGATTTACTTGCAGAATTAGAAAAATCCCCTAAAGTAATTTTTACAACTGCTTATGATGAGTATGCTATTAAAGCCTTTGAAGTAAATGCTCTTGATTATTTAATGAAGCCTATTGAACCAAAAAGATTGAATGATGCTATTCAAAAACTTCAATACGAAATACAAAAAGAAAAACAAGATAGCCAACATATAAGAAGTACTTTAACAGAAGAAGACCAAGTATTTGTAAAAGATGGTGAACGTTGTTGGTTTGTAAAGTTGAATGAAATAAGATTATTTGAAAGTGTAGGCAATTATGCTAAAGTATTTTTTGGAACAAATAAGCCATTAATTTTAAAATCATTAAATAATTTAGAAGAAAGATTAGATAAAAAAACTTTCTTTAGAGCAAATAGAAAGCACATCATCAATTTACGTTGGATAGAAAAAATTGAACCTTACTTTAATGGAGGTTTATTAGTTGAATTAAAAGGAGGAGAAAAAATAGAAATAAGTAGAAGGCAAACAGTTAAGTTTAAAGAAATGATGAGTTTATAACTTGTATAATATCTGTTATTTGATAAGGCTGAAACCATTGAATTTCCTTATCTTTTTTAAACCAAGTTAGTTGCCTTTTAGCATAATGCCTTGTGTTTTTCTTTATATTATTAATTGCTTCTTCCAAAGTGCAAGTATTGTGTATATAAGCAAACAGTTCTTTATAACCTACAGTTTGTAGTGCATTTAGTTGTTCAAATTTTTGTAATTGTATTACTTCATTTAACAAGCCTCCTTTCATCATTGTATCAACCCTTTTATTAATTCTTTCATAAAGCAGTACTCTTGGCAGCTCCACTCCTATTTTTAATATATTAAATGGTCTTTGTATTTTAGTTTTTTTTCTAAAATCTGTAATTGATTTTCCTGTATAAGTAATCACTTCTAAAGCTCTCATTAAACGTTGAGGATTTTGTTGCTCTGCATTTTGCCAAAAAGCAAAATCCTTTTCTTTTACTTGTTGTTGTAGCCACTCTAGCCCATTAGTGTTATACTGTTCAATAATTTCTTTTCTAATTTCGTTGGGAGTTTCAGGAATTTCATCTAACCCTTCACAAAATGATTTAATGTACAAACCTGTACCTCCAGCAACTACAACTATATTATTATTTTTAAAAATTTCATCAGCTTTTTCTAAAGCATAATTTTCAAAAATTGCAGCATTAATATTTTGATGAATAGAATGAGAGTTAATAAAAAAATGTTCTACTTGTTGTAGTTCTATCTCAGAGGGTTTGGCTACGCCAATATTTAATTCTTTATAACATTGTCGGCTGTCTGCAGAAATAATTTTTGTATGAAAGTGTTTTGCAATTTCTATGGCTAATGAAGTTTTACCAACTGCTGTTGGCCCACTAATTATAATGGCTGATTTTTTATGCAACACTTTTATCTAAAAAAATAATTAGTATGTGATTATTTAATAAAATTACAATTCATCATCAGAATTTTCATCATAATTTTCTTCAATATCATTATCATCATCTTCTCCTTCTTCTCCATATCCAGCAATAGTTTCTGTCAAGTCATATTTCTCTTCAATATCTAAAAACTTATCTCCTAATAAATTTTTAATCCCATATTGCTGAGGACCATTTCCTTCTTTACGTGTAATAACAGGGTAATCTAATTTTGGATTTTCTTCTTTACTTATATTAATTAGTTCAACCAAAAATGTCCAATTTTTTTCAAAGTCATAAACATAAATAAACTTTTGGTTGGTGTTTTTTATTTCATTACCAATAGGTGTCTCTTCCATAAATAATGGAGGAACAGCATACGTTTTATCATACTTTTCAAAAGTTATTTCTCTTCCTCTTTGCCAGTTATCATTACTTCTAAAAAATGTAGCAGCATGTTTTGAATCAAAGTCATAAGCCTTTAAAATAGTATAATGCAAATGCACAAATGTTTGAGTATGTTTAATGGCAATATCTCTATATACTGCATCATCTTCTTCTAAATAAATTCTAAATTTTAAAATTGCCATAATATTATTTTGAAATTTTTATAATAAACGAAAGTAAGATTTATTGTACAGGTTGCAAATTGAGTTCTTTAGCTTTTATCAACATATAATTATAAGCTGCTTCATAATTATTTTCAATTACTCCATCTAATATTGCCTCTCTTATTGCATCTTTTATAATTCCTACTTTTCTACTTGGTGTTAAATTGAATGTTTGCATAATTAATTCTCCTGTTATTGGAGGTTGCCAATTACGCAAATTATCATTAGCTTCTACCTCTTTCATTCTTTCTTGCACTAATGAAAAATTATGAATGAATCGTTGAACTTTTTGTTTATTCTTACTTGTTATATCTGCCTTACATAAAAGCATTAATGAATCTATATCTTTGCCAGCATCAAACAATAAACGCCTTATAGCACTATCTGTTATATTTTCTTTTGTTAAAGAAATAGGCCTTAAATGCAATGCAACCAACTTTTGCACAAAACGCATTTTTTCATTTAACGGCAGTTTTAATTTAGAAAAAATTTTAGGAACCATTTTAGCACCTATTACTTCATGACCATGAAAAGTCCATCCAATATTTTCTTCAAATTTTTTTGTTGCTGGTTTTCCAATATCATGCAATAAAGCAGCCCATCTTAGCCATAAATCATTTGTGGTATTGCTAATATTATCCAATACTTGAAGTGTGTGATAGAAATTATCTTTATGTCCTTTGTTATCTACATATTCAGCTCCATGTAATGCCATCATTTGAGGAAAAATAATTTCTAATAAACCACTTTTATTTAACAATTCAAAGCCAATCGATGGCTTATCGCTAAGCATAATTTTATTTAATTCATCTGTTATTCTTTCTTGAGAAATTATATTAATTCTTTCAACATTTTTTGTAATTGCTTCAAAAGTATTTTTTTCAATTTCAAAATTTAATTGAGTAGCAAAACGTATAGCTCTCATCATTCTTAATGGATCATCACTAAAAGTTTGTGAAGGCTCTAATGGAGTTTGTATTATACCTTGTTCTATATGTTGTAAACCATTAAATGGATCTATTAATTTTCCAAAATCTTCTTTATTTAAACTAATAGCTAAAGCATTTATAGTAAAGTCTCTCCTATTTTGATCGTCTTGTAAAGTACCAGGTTGTACTACTGGTTTTCTGCTATTAAAGTTGTAGCTTTCTGTTCTTGCACCTACAAATTCAATTTCAAAAAAATTATTTTTATTCTCCTCTTTTTCTGATGAAAAATTAATTTTTATTTGTGCTGTACCAAAATTTTTAAAAAAAGCAACAGAAGGAATAGGGTTAAATAAATTTGCTGTTACATGAGCTAATTCTATTCCATCGCCTACACAAACAATATCTGCATCTTTTGTATTTCTTCCAATAATTTTATCTCGTACAAAGCCTCCAATTAAATAACTTTTTGTATTTAATTTTTCAGTTGCTTTTGCAATCTTCTTTAAAATAAATAATTCTTGCTGAGAGCATTCTATATCCATACTAAGCAAAGATAACATGCTGAAGTGTAAGTAGCTTTGTTTTAAAGTTATAGAGTTTTTATTTTAATACTACTTGTTCAAAAATATCATTATCATAAAACTATCTATCACAATATGAATATTGGATTTGTAATCCATTATTGCATTAATTTTTTGTAACAAGAAATAAATAGAAAATAAGTTGTTGATTAAACATTAGCTGGAGTACTATGTACAGCATCTGATAACTCTTTTATTAATGAATTATCTTTTTCAATAGCATTACCAACAACAATAACATCTGCACCAGCTTTACAATTTCTGTAAGCTTTTTCTGGATCTATAATTCCACCACCAATAATTAATGGTGCTTCAATGTTTGAAGCAACTTTTTCAATCATGCTTTCAGTAATTGGTCGTTTAGCACCACTACCAGCATCCATATAAATTAATTTTTTGCCAAGCATTTCTCCTGCCATTGCAGTACACATAGCTATATCATTTTTATCAGCAGGAATAGGTGTAGCATTTGAAATATAAGAAACAGTTGTTGGTGCACCTCCATCAATTACCATATAACCTGTAGGAATTACTTCTAAACCACTTTTCTTTACAAAGGGTGCACTTACAACGTGCTGACCAATTAATAATTCTGGATTACGACCTGAAATAAGAGAAAGATATAAAAGTGCATCTGCATATTTACTAACCTGTGCAGGAGAGCCAGGGAATAAAACAACTGGGATATTGCAAGATTTTTTTAATTGAATAATACACTCATCTAAATAGTTTGAAATAACCAATGAGCCTCCCACAAAAAAATAATCAACCTTAGCATCAACAGCTAATGTAATTAGCTGCTCAAGAGATTGAGCATTTACTTTGTCTGGGTCAATTAAAACAGTGAAACATTTTTTTCCTTGCTTTTTATCTTCCCTAAATTTATTATACAAATTTTGTTTCATTCCATTTTTTATAAAGTGGTATTGCAAAAATGCAAAAAAGAATTGCTCTTTCCAATTGTTTGATTAAAAATATTTATTTTTTATAAAAAACTATCAATAAATGCTATTTTATTTGAAACTCTTGTAAAACCAAGTATATTGATTTAATCTTTAATATTTAACTACTATAAACATGGTAAACTATAGTATTTAATCAAATAAAAAAATAAAATTATTCCTCACACTATGTGAGAAACTTTTCAAATTCAATAGGGCTTTGAGCTATCAATTTTTACACAGCCATTATCCACAAACTGTGGATTTTATAAGTATGGAATTTTCAAAACTGAAAGATATTTTCGTTCACCACTTTACAAAAAATAAAAGTGTCATTAACCAAAACTAAAACAATTTATCCATCCATAAATTCAATAACAAATGGCTAATAACAAAAACACACAACGCTTGCAATTTAGTCGTAGGTTTACAAAGGAAGGTGTTAGTCCTTTTGATTTATTTGAGTATGACTATCGTACAAGCATAATTAAGAACCCAACAGGAGAAACAGTATTTGAAATGAATAATGTGGAAGTGCCAAAACAGTGGAGTCAAATAGCTACTGATATTTTAGCACAAAAATATTTTCGTAAGGCCGGTGTTCCTCAAGCTGATGGTTCTTTAGGTAGAGAAACAAGTGTTAAACAAGTAGCACATCGTATGGCTAATTGTTGGAGAGTTTGGGGTGAACGCTATGGATATTTTGCTTCAAAAAAAGATGCACAAATTTTTTATGAAGAATTAGTTTATAGCATACTTAATCAAAGTTGTGTACCCAACAGCCCTCAATGGTTTAATACTGGTTTATTTGAAAGTTATGGAATTGCTGGGAAGCCACAAGGACATTATTATGTAGATCCTGATACTGGCGAATTAAAAAAATCTACAAATGCTTATGAACGCCCTCAACCACATGCTTGCTTTATTTTAAGTGTAAATGATGATTTGGTAAATGATGGTGGTATAATGGATTTATGGATAAGAGAAGCAAGAATTTTTAAATATGGTTCTGGTGTTGGTACAAATTTTTCTCAAATACGTGGAAGTGGTGAAAAATTAAGTGGTGGTGGCACATCAAGTGGTTTAATGAGTTTCTTAAAAATTGGTGATAGAAGTGCTGGTGCAATAAAAAGTGGTGGAACAACAAGACGTGCAGCTAAAATGGTTTGTTTAGATTTAGACCATCCAGAAGTTATGGAATTTATTAACTGGAAAGTAGAAGAAGAAAAGAAAGTTGCTGCATTAGTAGCTGCAGGTTATGATAATAGCTATGAAGGAGAAGCTTATGCAACTGTTGCAGGACAAAATTCAAATAACTCTATTCGTATCCCTAACAAATTTTTTAAAGTATTAGAAGAAGATGGTGATTGGGAATTAAAAGCAAGAACAGATGGAAGAGTAATGAAAAAAATTCCTGCTCGTGAAGTTTGGAATCAAATTGCTTATGCAGCTTGGCGTTGTGCAGACCCAGGAACACAATATGATACTACCATTAATGAATGGCATACTTGCCCTCAAGGCGGAAGAATCAATGCATCTAACCCTTGTAGTGAATACATGTTCTTAGATAATACTGCTTGTAATTTAGCTTCTATCAATCTAAGAAAATTCTTTGATGAAACAACTAATAAAATAGATATTGAAGGCATTGAATACATTAGTCGTTTATGGACTGTTGTTTTAGAAATTAGTGTACTAATGGCACAATTTCCAAGTAAAGAAGTAGCAGAACTTTCTTATGATTACAGAACTCTTGGTTTAGGCTTTGCCAACTTAGGTACTATTTTAATGATTAGTGGTATTGCTTATGATAGTGAAGAAGCAAGAGCTATAGCAGGTGCTATAACAGCAATAATGACTGGTACAGCTTATAAAACATCTGCAGAAATGGCTTCTTTCTTAGGTGCATTTGCTCGTTACAAAGAAAACGAAAAAGATATGCTTCGTGTAATGAGAAACCACAGAACAGCAGCTTATGATGCAGAAGATGCTTATGAAAATTTAAGTATAAAACCAGTAGGACTTAAAGCAAAATATTGCCCTACTAATTTATTAAAAGCTGCAACAAAAGCTTGGGATGATGCTGTGCAATTAGGAGAGAAATATGGTTATAGAAATGCACAAACAACTGTAATTGCACCTACAGGAACTATTGGTTTAGTAATGGATTGTGATACAACAGGCGTTGAACCAGATTTTGCTTTAGTTAAATTTAAAAAATTAAGTGGTGGTGGTTATTTCAAAATAATTAATGGTGCTGTACCAAATGCATTAAAAACTTTAGGCTATACTCAAAAAGAAATTGAAGCAATTGAAAAATATGCAGTAGGTGCTGCAAGTTTTGAAGGAGCACCTCACATAAATGCTCAAACACTTAGTGCAAAAGGATTTACAGCTGAGGAAATTAATAAATTAAATGCTGCTGCTAAAACTGCTTTTGAAATTGGATTCCTCTTCAACAAATTTATTTTAGGTGAAGAATGTTTGCAACGTTTAGGATTTAAAGAAGAAGATTACAACGATTGGAGTTTTAATTTATTAGAAGCATTAGGATTTACAGAAGAAGAAATTGATGCTGCAAATGATTATGTATGTGGTACAATGACTGTAGAAGGAGCACCTGATTTAAAAGAAGAACATTTACCTGTTTTTGATTGTGCTAATAAATGTGGCAAAAAAGGTCAAAGATATATTCATGCACATGGACATATTAGAATGATGGCAGCTTGCCAACCTTTTTTAAGTGGTGCCATTTCAAAAACAATTAATCTCCCAAATGAAGCATCTGTAGAAGAAATTGCAGAATGTTACAAATTAAGTTGGGAATTAGGATTAAAAGCAAACGCTTTATATAGAGATGGAAGTAAGTTATCTCAACCTTTAAGTACTAAAAGCGATAAGAAGAAAAAGACAACAGACAGTAATGAAACTACAGAAGAAAATGAAACAATATTAGAAAGCACAAAAACTACTGAAAGTAATATTGTTGATTTAACAAAACTATCTGTAGAAGATTTATTAGAAGAAGTAAACAGAAGAATGACAGCTTCTACAGACACAACATTGAAACGCCAATTATCAAGAATTGTAGAAAGAAAATCTTTACCAGCAAAACGCAGAGGCTTTGTACAAAAAGCAAAAATTAATGGTCAAGCAATTTTCTTAAGAACAGGTGAATATAGTGATGGAACTTTAGGAGAAATTTTTATTGACTTAGCAAAAGAAGGCTCTACTGTTCGTAGTTTAATGAACTGCTTTGCTATTGCAGTATCTGTTGGCTTACAATATGGAGTTCCTTTAGAAGAGTTTGTAGAAAAATTTGTATTCACTCGTTTTGAACCTGCAGGAATGGTTGATCATCCAAACATTAAAACAACAACATCTTTAGTAGATTTTGTTTTCAGAGCATTAGCTTATGAATACTTAGGTAGAACAGATTTAGTACACGTTTTAGATATTCCTGAAATTAATAACACAGGCAATGAAGATGATTATAATGAGCAAAATCAATTAAGCAGTGTTCATATAACTGCACCAATGCAAAATGCTCCTTCTTCTAACACAACTTCATCTGTTGTACCTCAAAAATTACAAAGAGTGGCTGCTGTAAAATCTGAAATTGGTTTAGATGCTGTAAACAGTGCTGCTAAAAGTATGCAAAGCGATGCACCAGCTTGTAATTTTTGTGGACATATAACTATCAGAAGTGGTACTTGTTACAAATGTTTAAACTGTGGAAATAGCTTAGGTTGTAGCTAAAAAAATTGGGTAAGTAAATTTCATAAACAGAGATGTTAAAAACATCTCTGTTTTTTTATTATTGAAAGCCGATAAATTTTTATTTATAAAATAAAACAACCAAACAAACTAAAGCATCATAACAAATTTTATAGTTATTTTGTTTGTATGAGTAAGGTATCAAGTAAAGAAAAAGAGAAAAATAGTCAACAAGATTTAGAGAAAGGAATTTATATACATGGTGCAAGAATGCACAACTTAAAAAATATTTCTGTTACATTTCCAAGAAATAAATTGATTGTTGTTACAGGAGTAAGTGGTAGTGGAAAGTCTTCTTTAACTATTGATACATTATTTGCTGAAGGACAAAGAAGATATGCAGAAAGCCTAAGTTCTTATGCAAGACAATTTATGGAAAGAATGCCAAAGCCTGATGTGGATTATATTAAAGGCTTGTGTCCTGCTATTGCAATAGAACAAAAAGTAATTACCAGAACACCAAGAAGCACTGTTGGTAGCATGACTGAAATGTATGACTACTTACGTTTGTTATATGCTAGAATTGGTAATACAATTAGCCCAATAAGTGGTAGAAATGTAAAGAAAGACGATGTTGCAGATGTTGTTCAAGCAATTTCAAATTTACCAAAAGAATCTAAAGTATATATTCTTGCTTTATTTAAACAACATTCAAAACGAAATACAAAAGAAGAACTCAACATTTTATCTCAAAAAGGATTTAGTAGAATAGCCTTTTATCATTCATCAAATAAAAATATTGAAGTAGTAAAAATTGAAGATTTACTGGAGCAAAACGATACTTCTTTAAAAAAACAATTCAAAGAATTTAGTAGTGATGAAATATATACTAAGACTAACAATGCTTTTGTTTTAATTGATAGAATTATTACTAAAGATTTTGAAGAAGATGATTTACATCGTTTGTCAGACAGCATTGGCATTGCATTTTATGAAGGAGATGGAGATGTTTATATAAGTATTGATGATAAAAAAATATTACACTTTAGCAACAAATTTGAATTAGATAATATTCGTTTTGAAGAACCTACTCCTAATTTATTTTCTTTTAATAATCCTTATGGAGCTTGCCCTACCTGTGAAGGCTTTGGACAAATTTTGGGTATTGATGAAAACTTAGTTATACCCAATAAAATGTTGAGTTTGTATGAAGGAGCTATTGCACCTTGGAAAGGAGAAAAATTAATTTGGTGGAAAGAACAATTTATAAAACATGCAAAAGGTTTTCCAATTCATCAACCCATTGCAGATTTGAGTGAAGAACATTATAATCAGCTATGGAATGGTGTAGGAACAGCATTAGGCATCAATGATTTTTTTAAAGAAGTAGAAGCTAATTTATACAAAGTTCAATACAGAGTATTATTAAGTAGATATAGAGGAAGAACAAATTGCAATGTTTGTAAAGGTTATCGTTTAAGAAAAGAAGCACTTTATGTAAAAATAAATAATAAACATATTGGTGAGCTTAGTGAAATGCAAACAAAAGATTTAAAAGTTTGGTTAGAGAATTTGAAACTATCTGAACATGAAAACCAAATTGCAAAACGAATTTTAGTTGAACTTCATCAAAGGCTACAAACCTTGATAGATGTAGGTTTGGGCTATTTAACTTTAAATAGATTAGCTAATACACTTAGTGGTGGTGAAAGTCAAAGAATACAACTAACCAGAAGTTTAGGCTCTACCCTTACTAACTCTTTATATATTTTAGATGAACCAAGTATTGGCTTACATAATAGAGATACAGAAAAATTAATTCATGTCTTAAAAACATTAAGAAATTTAGGTAATACTGTAATTGTAGTAGAACATGATGAGATGATGATGCAAGAAGCAGACTACATTATTGATATGGGACCATTTGCCTCACATTTAGGAGGAGAAGTAGTAGCAGCAGGCAATTACAAAGAAATTATTGAAAATGAAAACTCATTAACAGGAAAATATTTAAGCAAAAAACTCATTGTTGAAACGCCTAAAAAAACAAGAAAGTTTTTATCAAGTATTACTGTTGAAGGTGCAAGACAAAATAATTTAAAAAATATAACAGTAGAATTTCCTTTGAATGTTTTATGTGTTGTTACAGGTGTAAGTGGTAGTGGAAAAACAACTTTAGTAAAACAAATTTTATATCCTGCTTTACAAAAATTAAAAGGCGAAAGTGCTGATACTCCTGGTTTTCATAAATCTATTAAAGGTGATGTTGATTTTATTTCTCAAATAGAAATGATAGATCAAAACCCTATTGGTAAATCATCAAGAAGTAATCCTGTAACGTATATAAAGGCTTATGACGAAATAAGAAATTTATTTGCACATCAACACTTATCAAAGCTCAGAGGTTTTCAGCCAAAACATTTTTCGTTTAATGTTGATGGTGGAAGATGTGATACTTGTAAAGGAGAAGGAGAACAAATTATTGAAATGCAATTTTTATCAGATGTGCATTTAACATGTGAAGTTTGTTATGGCAAAAAGTTTAAAGAAGAAGTTTTAGAAGTACAGTTTAATGGAAAAAATATTGATGATGTTTTGCAAATGAGTGTAGATGAAGCAATAGATTTTTTCTTTGCCTATGACACAAGTAAACATATAGCAAAAGCAATAGAACCTTTACAGGCTGTAGGTTTGGGCTATATTAAATTAGGGCAAAGCTCTAATACATTATCAGGTGGTGAAGCACAACGTGTAAAACTTGCTTCTTTTTTAGGAAAAGGAAAAGGTCATGGAAATGTGCTTTTTATTTTTGATGAACCAACAACAGGTTTACATTTTCATGATATAAAAAAATTATTAGCTTCTTTCAAAGCATTGATAGAGCAAGGTCATTCATTAATTGTTATTGAACATAATACAAACATTATTAAAAATGCTGATTGGGTTATTGACCTTGGACCAGATGCAGGCAACGATGGTGGTAATCTTGTTTTTGCAGGATTGCCTCATGATTTGAAAAAAGTAAAAAACAGTTTTACAGGAAAATATTTATAACCTATTTCAATATTCTTTCCAAAGCTTCATGCAGTTCTGAGCCTCTTAAATTTTTTGCTACTATTTTTCCTGAAGGGTCAATTAATAAATTAAATGGAATACTGTTTACATTATACAATCTTGCAGCAGCATTATCCCAAAATTTCAAATCACTAACATGTGTCCAAGTTAAGTTATCTTGTTTAATAGCATTTAACCAAGCTTCTTTTCCATCAGGTCTGTCTAAAGAAACTCCTAACACTGTAAAGTTTTTAGATTTGAATTTATTATAAGCATCAACAACATTTGGATTTTCTAATCTACAAGGTCTGCACCAACTTGCCCAAAAATCTACCAATACATATTTGCCTCTAAAAGAAGATAAACTTACAGGATTTCCATCAACATCATTTTGTGTAAAATCAGGTGCAATAGCACCTTCATTTGTAGCAGAAGCTTTAGCTACTTCTATCTTATGTTTTTCAATAATGCCTTCTACTAATCTCGCAAACTCTCCTACTTTAGCTGATGAGTATAATTTATTGTATCTTGTTTCTAATTCTTCAACACCACCAGGTAATACAGGATTTACAACATACAAAACAAAAGTGCTAACAGGAGAGCCTAATCTTGGTGATGTAAATTTATTTAATTCAGTTACTACATGCTTTTTTGTTTGTTCAAACAACCCAATTAATGAATCTCTTTTTTTCCCATTAGGTGTAGTATTAATTCTTGTACTTAAATCGTTAAACCTGTCTTTTATTGGATTAAATGCTTTTAAATAAGCATTATAATCATTGTTTAATGCAGAGCCTGTAATTACTACAGATTTTTCTAAGTTATTAGCATTTGCTTTTACAGAAATATTTTCATTAAACATGAAAATATCCAACTCATTTGTTAAGCCTATAAATCCAAGTTTAACAAATCCTGGTTCATCTAAATGTCCCTTCAAAATAAAATTTCCTTTAAAAGCATAATCTTGAGCTATAGAATTTCCATAACCATCATTTAAAAAGACTAAAGTACTATCTTTTAATCCTGTAATATTTCCATTAATAGAAAAGCTATTTTTTTCTTGAGCCAATAAAGCAAAAGGCAATAGGATAAATGCAATAATATTTTTTACCATAAAAACTTAGGTTAATAATTTTTGTAAATATATGATTATGCAAGTTAATCAGTAGAATGATAAATAAAATAATTTCTATGGCAGATTTAATTATTCACCCAAAAATTGTGTTTGATCTGGAATAGTTATATAAATATCACCTTCCCCTTCTTGTAATACACATTGACAACCCAATCTTGAATATATTTTTGGATTAACTGCTCTATCAATAAAATCTTCTTCTCTATCACTTAATTCTTCTAAATGCTCTTCACCTTTATCTACATACAAATGGCAAGTACTACAAGCACAAACTGCTCCACAATTATGATGTAGTTCATAACCATTATCTAAAATAACTTCTAATAAACTATCTCCTATTGCATTAGTTTCTATAACAACTGGTTCTAAATCTTTTTGTTCAAAATTTATATGAATTCTATACATAGCTTTTAATAATATTTAAATTTTACAAGTGAGCAAAAGTACCTTATTAAAAGCCATTAGTCAAGCTATAAAATGTGTTTTCAATAACGAGTTAAGGAAAAAAAATAATTATAAAATGTTTGTCATTCTTTTGTCATCATTTGAAAAAGTAATCGAAATAAAAAAAGCGTTTCTTTTATGAAACGCCTTGAGATGAATTTTATAATGTAATATTTAAATAATTTTCTTTTTGCTAACAATATAACCTCCAACAACTCCTATACCTAAAAGCAAACCAACACCACCATCAAAAGGTATATCATCAATTGGTGGGTTTCCACCACCTCCAGGACCACCTGGGTCATCATCGCCCCAATCATAATCTACATGAGGGTCTCCAGAAATTGAACCTCCTTCATCGTATGAATCATTATTTTGAAAAACAGGAGCATCAATTGAAGTTCCATTATTTATAGATGTTGATCCTCTACGATTATCAAATATTTGAGCCTTTAAATTATTTGAAATAATAATTAAAGAGAATAATAAAGCTATTC
>JAIXLO010000104.1 GCA_026931325.1 Chitinophagales bacterium
GTATATGCCTCATTTAGGACCTGGCATACATATACGCATGAAAATAAGTGGTGATTCTATGCACGCCACCATTAAAGATGGCGATTATGTTATTGCTACTTATCAGCCAGAACCCTTAAAAACATTAAGAGAAGGGCATATTTACTTAATGATTGATAAAGATGATGGAGTAGTGTGTAAAAGACTGTATAATTCGGCTAAAAACACCCTTGAATTAGAAAGTGATAATGATATTTATAAGCCATATTACCGCAAAATAACAGATATTTTAGCCCTGTTCAGAGTGGTAGAGGTACACACTACAGATTTGCGTAATTACTACTCCGATACAAGAAGGGAAATTAATAAGATATGGCAGGAAATTGCCAAATTAAAGCGGAAAAATTAACCTAAAATGAACTCTGATTTAACGTTTCGTTTTTTATTCGTAAAATCAAAAATCGGCTGAAACCCTTATGTGTCGTGCATTTTTCGCACTTTTTATATAATTAATAATTAAACAATTTGTTTTTACCCCCTTATTGGTTCAATCATTTCAATGTTTCTCTCACTAAAAACCAATGTGCTCCTTATATTTTAACTTATGAAAGAGATGCTATAAGAAAAAATTGTTTATCAAATTTTGAAACATTATTACTAAGTACAGCAAAATCTCCAGCAATGTTGGAGTATCTTGATAATGCAAAAAGTGTTGGTAAAAATTCTCAATTTGGTGGAACAAAAAAAGATATCGAAAAAAGAATTGAAAGACTCAAAAAAGATACAAGTGAAAAAGCAAAAGAAAGAGTTGCAAGATTAAATAAACAATTAGCTAATGGCTTAAATGAAAATTATGCAAGAGAGTTAATGGAATTACACACTTTAGGTGTTGATGGAGGTTATACACAAAAAGATGTAACTGAAGCAGCAAGAGTACTAACTGGATGGACAGTTGTACCAAAAGCATTGCTTGATAGTTTATCAAAAAAAAATAAAGCAAAACAGTTTGATATTAATAATGCAAAGGACAAAGGATTTATCAAAGAAGGATATTTTTTATTTGCTATAAATAAACACGATGATGAAGAAAAAATTGTTTTAGGAAAAAAATTTCCTGCTGGTGGAGGTTATGAAGAGGGTTTAGCACTCTTTCATTTATTAGCAACACATCCATCTTGTGCAAAATTTATTTCAAAAAAATTAGCTATACATTTTGTTAGTGATAATCCACCACAAAGTTTAATTGATAAAATGGCAAATACTTTTATTACTTCAAATGGAGATATAAAACAAGTGCTACTTACAATGGTGCAATCACAAGAGTTTTGGGCAAAAGATGCTGTAAGAGAAAAAATAAAATCACCATTTGAATTAGCAATAAGCACAATAAGGGTTTTAAACATCAACAATATTCAAAGACCTTTAGCATTAAACAGAGTAATAACAAAAATGGGGCAACAAGTATATTTTTATCAAGCTCCAACTGGCTTTCCAGATAATGCACAATATTGGATAAACACTGGTTCTTTATTAAACAGAATAAATTTTGGTTTAGCAATAGCATCAAAAAAAATTCCAGGTTTATCGTTTGATTTAGCTTCATTAAATAATTATAAAGAACCAGAAAGTGCAGAAAAAGCATTAGAAGTTTATTGTAAATTATTATTACCCGAACGAAATGTAGATGCTACCATTAAAAGATTAATACCATTATTGAATAACCCAGATGTTGAAAATAAATTTGGAAAAGTTGCTAAAGATTCTTCAACAACAGAAATGGATAATGATGATTCAGCTATAAAAAATAATGCAAATAAAAAGAAGCAAAAAGATAATTATTCAACTACCTTAAACTTTAGTAATAGTAATACTTTAAGTCAAGTTGTAGGAATAATAATAGGTTCACCAGAATTTCAAAGACAATAATTTTTAAACATCATACTATGAGTACAAGAAGAGCTTTTTTAAAAGATGCAGGCATTGTAATTTTTGGAATAAGTGTAGGAGGCGTTCCTTCTTTTGTTGCAAGAGCAGCAGAAAGTTTTAAACAACAAAGTATTTATCAAAAAAAGAAAATTTTAGTTTGCATTTTTCAACGTGGTGCAATGGATGGTTTAATGGCAGTTACACCATTTGAAGATGCATATTTAAAAGCAGCTCGTCCAAACTTATTTATTGATGCTGGAAAAAATAATCCTTTGATAGATATAGATGGAAAATTTGGTTTGCACCCATCACTAAAAAGTTTTGAACAACTTTTTAAAAATAAACAATTAGCTATTGTGCATGGAATTGGTAGTCCTAATAATACTCGCAGCCATTTTGATGCACAAGATTATATGGAAAGTGGTACTCCATTTAATAAAGGAACAGCATCTGGTTGGCTTAATAGAGCAGTTGGTTTATCAGGTCATGAAGCATCTCCTTTTACAGCAGTTAGTTTAACCTCAGCTTTACCAAGAAGTTTGTATGGAAATAATGATGCATTAGCAATCAATAATCTTAGTGATTTTGCTTTACAAATAAAAGGCAACAATTACACAACAGGTATGGTTGCAAAAAGTTTTGAAGAACTGTATGACGAAAATACCTCTTCTGTACTTAAAGAAACCAGAAAGAAAGTTTTGATGCAATAAAACTTTTACAAAAAACAGATGTAAAAAACTATAAGCCTTCTAATGGTGCAAATTACCCTAAAACGCCTTTAGGCAATGCATTACGGCAAATTGCACAATTAATAAAAATGAATGTTGGATTAGAGATTGCATTTGCAGAACATGGTGGTTGGGACACACACATCAGACAAGGAACTTTAGATGGAACATTTGCAAGAAGTGCTGCTGATTTAAGTGAAAGTATTACTGCATTTTGGACAGACATTGGCGAAGCCTTGCAAGATGAAGTAACACTAATGACAATGACAGAATTTGGAAGAACTGTAAAACAAAATGGAACAGGAGGAACAGATCATGGAAGAGCAAGTTGCAATTTTATTATTGGTAATGATGTTGTAGGAGGAAAAGTGCATGGCATAGTAAAACCATTAGCAATAGAAAATCTTGAAGATGGAAGAGACCAACCTGTAACTACAGATTTTAGAGCTGTATTTAGTGAAGTTGCTAATAAACATCTTCGCATCAATGATAATAAAATTTTATTTCCAGACTGGAGTGGAAGCACTATTGGTGTAATGAAAAGTTAATCAGATAAATATTTTTCTATCGGTTGAAATTCCTTTTATTTTACAGAAAAGTAAAAAGAATTTATGACCTCTACTCAATATCAAACTAAGTGGACACAGTTTGGAACACTTATAACAGTATTTTTTTTCTGGGGTTTTGTAGCTGCAAGTAATGATATATTAATTCCTGTTTTTAAAGAAGCATTTCATTTAACACAGGCTCAAAGTCAATTAGTTTCTTTAGCATTTTATATTGCTTATACAGTTGGTTCTATTATTTATTTAATTATTTCAAAAACTATCGGCAAAGATTTATTGAATAAAATAGGTTATAAAAATGGTATTGCTTTAGGGCTTACCATTTCTGCAATAGGAACACTTTTATTTTATCCTGCTGCTAATATAGGTTCATATAATTTAATGTTATCTGGTTTATTTATTGTTGCCTTTGGGTTTTCATTACAACAAATTGCTGCAAACCCTTTAACAGTTGTTATGGGAAATCCTAAAACTGGTTCTCAAAGATTAAATATGGCTGGTGGTATAAATAATTTTGGTACAACTATTGGGCCTTTATTAGTAAGTTTTGCCATCTTTGGAAGTGTTGTTTCTAACAACAATATTGCAAGTATTGAAAGTGTAAAAATTCCCTATTTAGTATTAGGTTTGGCTTTTTTAATAGTAGCTGCATTCTTTAAATTTTCTTCTGTTCCTAATAAAATAAATTTAGATGAAATTGCTGCATCTGAATCAGAAAACAGCAATAAAATTTTGCATAAAAAAAATGCTTTTCAATATCCTCAATTATGGATGGGTATGATAGCCATTTTTGTTTATGTTGGTGTAGAAGTAGCAACAGCAAGTAATTTGCCAGAATATTTAAAAGAGAAATTAAATATTACAAATGAAAAAATTGCTCCTTTTATTTCTTTGTATTGGGCAAGTTTAATGATTGGCAGATGGACAGGAAGTGTTGGTGCATTTAATATAAAAGGTAGTACAAAAGACATTCTCAGATTTTTTATGCCTTATATAGCATTTGCAGTTTTCTTAATTGTTAATACAATAGCTCAACACGATATTAACAGTTTTTATGTTTACGCATTTGTAATTTTAACAATGATTATAGGCGATATTCTTAGCAAAGGAAACCCTGTAAGAATGTTGTTTATTTTTTCTGTATTAGGAATTACAGCTTTATTAATTGGCATGTTTACAACAGGCATGACAAGTGTATATGCTTTTGTAAGTGTAGGATTATTTTGTAGTACTCTTTGGCCCTGCA
This sequence comes from Chitinophagales bacterium, assembly GCA_026931325.1. Taxonomy (GTDB): domain Bacteria; phylum Bacteroidota; class Bacteroidia; order Chitinophagales; family Chitinophagaceae; genus UBA1930. The sequence continues at coordinate 4,446 of JAIXLO010000104.1, forward strand.
TTTTTACTTTAGCTGTTGCTGGTCTTGGAAAACACACTAATGAAGGAAGTAGTTATTTAATTATGATGATTATGGGTGGAGGTATTCTTAGCTATTTACAAGGTCATCTTGCTGCAGATAATTTATTAGGCATTCAATATAGTTATATTGTTGGTGTTATGTGTTTTGCATATTTAGCTTTTTATGCTTACAGAGTAAAAGGAATTTTAAAACATCAGGGAATAGATTATGATGTAATTAAAAAATAAATTTCTTATTCAAAATAAATGTTGGCTTGCAGTTGTTTTAGATGCTCAAAAAAATTAGGATAAGATTTTTGAACAACTTCACAATGATGAATAATTGTATTTCCATTTGCTTGTAATGCAGCTACAGCACAAGCCATAGCAATTCTATGATCTTGATGTGTATTAATTTCTGCACCATATAAAATATTTCCTCCAACAATTTTCATTGTATCATTTTCAACAGAAATTGTTACGCCCATTTTTAAAAATTCTTCTTGCAAAGAATTTGTTCTGTTGCTTTCTTTATAAGTTAAACGATGTACACCTTTGATAATACTTGCTCCATTACAATAAGCAGCTAAGGCAACTAATGGAGGAAATAAATCAGGGCAATCGGTTGCATCAAATTCAAAAGGTTGAAGTATAGATTTTGAAATGATTACATTATTGTTTTCAAGTAAAATATTTGCTCCACATCTTTTTAAAACTTCAATAATTTTTCTATCTGCTTGAAAAGAGTTTTGCTGAATATTTTTAATGGAAATATTTCCTGCAATAGCTCCTGCAACTAATAAAAAAGAAATACTGCTCCAATCTGCTTCAATGGAATAATTGATAATAGTACTTTTATTTTGTTGAATTGATTTATTGGAAAAAATGAAATATTCATAGCTTTTATTTTCTGGTAAAGGAAGTCCAAAATCTTTTGTTACTTGAAGCGTTAAATCTATGTAGGGCTTGCTTTTTAGGCTATTTACTTTTATAGTTACTGATGAATTATTAATTAAGAAAGATGGATTATTTTCAAAATATGCAGCATAAGAAAATAACAAACCTGTTAATAATTGAGAGCTAATGCTTGCATCTACTTCAATATCTTTTGGTGTAAATCCACCATTTATTTTTAATGGTAAAGAATCATTTTTTGTTTGATAATTTACATTGAGTTGTTGTAATAGTTCTGTGATAAAGTTAATAGGTCGTTTTAATAAACTGCCACGTCCATCAACAGTTATTTCTTGATTATATAATGCAATAATTGGCGTAAACATTCTTAAACATAAACCGCTTTCATTACAATTAATTGTTGAATTTTTTATGAGTTGATTAGTAGTAAACCCATTACTATCAATAATTATTTCTTGTTCCTTTCGTTCAACTTTTGCTCCTAAGTTTTGAATAATATTTAAAGCTGTTTCATCATCATCACTAATACCAAAGTTTTTAATAATTGTTTTTCCTTTTTTAAGTAATGAAGCTGCACAAGCCCTCTGCATAAGGCTTTTAGAAGCTGGTGCAATAATGCTTCCACTAATATTAGATGGTTGAATAATTGCTTTCACAATATGTTAAATAAGTTTTTCTAAAGTTTTAATTTTAATTGGATGAATTACAGCATTACCAATATTTTTTAGTAGAATAAAATGTATAAAATCTTTTTCTTTCTTTTTGTCTATTGAAATATGATGAAGAATTTTATGTTTATCATATCTAGCAAAAGTGGGAAGTTCGTATTGCTCTAATAAACTTATCAGTTCATTTTTTTGTTTAAAGCCTAAAAGTTTCTCAGCAATTTCCGAAGCATAAGTCATACCAATTGCAACAGCTTGTCCATGCAGTAATTCATAATTCATTTCTAAAGCATGACCAATAGTATGTCCAAAATTTAAAATTCTTCTTTCTCTTTTTTCAAACTCATCATTCTTTACAACTATTATTTTTATTAAAACATTTTGTTCAATAAGTTTTGCTAATTCTTTTTTATTGGATTGATAAAATTTAATTGAATGTAGTTGTAGTTGCTTAAACATCTTAGCATCTTTTATACAAGCATGTTTAATAATTTCTGCAAAGCCTTGCTGCCATTCAGTTTTAGGAAGTGTATTCAAAAAAGATAAATCGTGTAAAATAAATTTTGGTTGTTGAATAGTGCCAATCATATTTTTAGATGAACCAACATTAATTCCATTTTTACCGCCAATACTTGCATCTACAATTGATAAAATAGTTGTAGGCACAAAACCAAATTGTATGCCTCTCATATAAATGGAAGCAGTATAACCTGTTATATCAGAAATCATTCCTCCACCTATACTAATTAAAATAGTATTTCTATCTGCTTTAAGTTGTATTAGTTGTTCTATAATATTATCAACTGTTGCTTGAATTTTAAACTTCTCTCCTGCTTTTAAAACGATTGTATTATAGTGCTTAAATTTTTTTTGATGATGTGTAAAAACATTTTCATCTGTTATAACCACAGATTGTTTTACATCAACAATTTTTTTCAGATTAGAAAATGAATTATCAAAATAAATATCAGTAGAAGCATTATTGAATTTGAATGTTCTTTTAAGCATAGAAAATAATTCTGTATTGTATGAAAATAAAAAGAAATTATTATTTCTTTAAGAATTCATTATTTTATTTTGATGATGAATGCTTTCCATGTGAATTGCATCAAAATATTTAGTAATAAATTCTTTGCTTAAACCAAGTGTTTCGCATCTTTTATAAGCTCTTTCTAAAATTTCATTCCAACGATTTGTTTGTAAAATAGTAATATCATTTTGTTTTTTATATTGACCAATTTCATCAACTATTTTCATTCTAATACTCAACATTCCCATCAATTCATCATCAATATGATTTATTTGTTGACGCATTTTTTCAATAGTGTTAAACAAATCTTCATTATCAATATTTTCATTACGCCAAATTAAATTCCTCAACAACTTTTCTAAATCACTTGGCGTTATTTGTTGGTTAGCATCACTCAAAGCTTTATCAGGTGAAATATGTGTTTCAATCATCAAACCATCATAACCTAAGTTAATACTTGTTTGTGCAATGCTTTGTATAGTTTCTCTTTTACCACAAATGTGTGAAGGATCGCAAATAAAAATTAATGAAGGATATCTTCTTTTCATTTCAATAGCTAAATGCCACATTGGAGCATTTCTATATTTTGTATTTCCATAAGAAGAAAATCCACGATGTATTAAAGCAATTTTATTGATACCTGATTTAGCAATTCTTTCAACAGCACCAATCCATAAATCTAAATCAGGATTGATAGGATTTTTTATCATTACAGGTATATCAATACCCTTTAAGCTATCTGCAATTTCTTGAACACTAAAAGGATTAGCTGTTGTTCTTGCACCAATCCAAATTATATCAATATTATTTTTTAATGCATCATCAATATGTTTTGCTGTAGCAACTTCAGTTGTTGTAAGAAGTCCAGTATATTCTTTTACTTTAGACAACCATTCTAATGCTGTTGGACCAACGCCTTCAAACTGCCCAGGTCTTGTACGAGGTTTCCAAATTCCAGCTCTAAAAATATTTATGTTATTTATTTTAGAAAGTTGTTGAGCAGTTTGCAAAACCTGCTCTTCTGTTTCAGCACTACAAGGACCTGAAACAATAAAAGGTCGTTTATTCCAAATATCATCAATATTTTTTTCTTGCATATTTTCAGAAAAAAAATAAAAATTATTATTTATAAAAATTAACGAGAGTTAGCATTATTCATTCTTATTTTTCTTCCTCTATAGTTTTTACCATCTATTGATTTAATCATTTGTTTAGCAGATTTTTTTTCAATCTCTATCCAACTATTCAATTCTCTTAAATCAATTTTTCCCAAACTATCTTTTTTCAAATCACTCATATCTAAAATAAATTGCAAAAAGCTTGCTTTATAAAATCCATCTTTTGTTCCCAAGTTTACAAACAATTTTACATAGTTATCATCTGCGTAACGAGGTTCTCTATTGCTTCTCCCTTTTGATTTTTTATTTTCATTGTCATTATGCACTAACTCTCTTCTTCTCTCTTTCTTTTTCTCTCTAATATTTAGGTCTTCTGAATTCTCATAATATTTTAAAAATCTATCAAACTCAAGTGCTGCAACTCTTTGCAATACTTCTTCTTTACTTACATCAGAAAATTTTTCTTGCAACATTGGTAAAAATGTTTGGTAATCGCCATGAGAAATATCTGTTTGTAATAACTTATCCATAAAAGAATAAAACTGTTTTCTACAAACATCTTTACCGCTGGGAATTTCAAGTTTATTAAACTTGTTTTGAATAAGTCTTTCAATACTTTTTAGTTTATACATTTCTTTTGAATGAATAATACTCATACAAATTCCTGTACTTCCTGCACGTCCTGTTCTTCCACTTCTATGGGTATAAACCTCAGTATCATCAGGCAATTCATAATTTATAACGTGTGTAATATCTTTTACATCAATACCACGAGCAGCCACATCTGTTGCAATTAAAAGTTGTAATGTTTTATCTCTAAAAGCATTCATTACTTTATCTCTTTGTGGTTGTGATAAATCGCCATGTAATGCATCAATATCGTAGCCTTCTCTTGTAAGTTTTTCTGCTATAGTTTGTGCATCTATTTTTGTTCTTGTAAAAATGATGGCATACATACCTGGATTAAAATCTATTAATCTTTTTAACACTTCATATCTGTGTTGTGCTTGTGTTACATAATATTGATGAATAATGTTCTTGTTAGCTGTATTAACTTTGCCTATGGTTACTTCAAAGGGTTCTTTCATGTAACGCTTGGTTACTTTTTTAATTTCAGGAGGCATTGTTGCACTAAATAGCCAAGTGCTTTCTCTTTGAGGTGTATTTTGTAAAATAAATTCAATGTCTTCTTGAAAACCCATATTTAGCATTTCATCTGCCTCATCTAAAACTACATATTTTATTTCTTCTAAATTAATAGCTTTTCTTTCAATTAAATCAATTAAACGGCCAGGGGTAGCAATAACAATTTGTGCTCCTCTTTTTAAACTTCTTATTTGCATTGAAATACTTGCACCACCATAAACTGCAACAGCATACACTTCTGGTATAAACTTTTTAAACTGCTCAATTTCATTGACGATTTGTAGGCAAAGTTCTCTTGTAGGACACACTATTAATGCCTGAGGATATTTATGTTTAATATCAGTTAATTGTAATAAAGGCAAACCAAATGCTGCTGTTTTGCCTGTGCCAGTTTGTGCTAAGCCAATCATATCTTTTGTACCACTTAATAAAACTGGAATACTTTGTTCTTGTATTGGTGTTGGATGTGTAAAACCTAATGCATCTGTTGCTTTAATTAATCTCTCATCTAACCCTAACTCTCTAAATGTTATCATTATTTTGTAAAAATTTGGTGCAAAAGTAGTTTAAAGTTATAAGTATTGAATTTCTTTTTTTTAAATCTTAAAATATAAAACTCTTCTTTCATTCAAAAGTTTTGAACTGAAAATGTCTAAGTGAAAGCAACATTTTTTATTAGCAACAAAACTGCCAATTAAAGGCAGTTTCGTTTTTTTAATTGCATAAAAACTTATTATTTATTTCCGTCTTTATTCGATTCAACTAATAAAGTACCAGTAATAATTTGTTCTTGAAAATCTTTTATTGCACCAGGTGAATGAGGTACAAGAATAGAGGAGTTTTTAGAGTTTGTACCAATATTATTAAGTGTATCAAAATATTGTGTCATTAAAACAAATTGCATCACTTCGTTTGGAGTAACATCTTTAAGTGAGCGCTGAAAATCTTCAACAGATTCTTTAAACCCTCTTATTATTTCTAATCTTTGCTTTGCAATTCCTTCTCCTGCTAATCGTTTTGATTCAGCTTCAGCTTCAGCTTCTTTAATAATAGTAATTTTTTTAGCATCTGCCTCTTGAATAGTTGCTTCTCTATCTCTTTTTGCTGCATTAATCCTATTCATAGACTCTTTAACTTTAGCATCAGGGTCAATATCTGTAATTAATGTTTTTATGATACTATAGCCATAGTTATCCATAATTTCAGCAATACTTTCATTAACAGCTATAGCAATTTCATCTTTTTTAGAAAACAGATCATCCAAATCTAATCGAGGAACAGCAGCACGAACTTCATCAAAAATATAAGAAGATATTTGAGCAGTTGGGTTATTTAAAGAATAATAGGCTTCTTTTACTTTATCTCTTACAACCTGATATTGAACGGAAACTTTTGTATTTACAAAAACATTATCTAATGTTTTTGTTTCAACCACAACATCAAGTTGTTGCAATCTTAAATTCATAACAGCCGCTATTCTATCAATAAAAGGTATTTTTATATTGATTCCTGAACTAGCAATTTTATGAAATTTTCCTAATCGCTCAATAACAACAGAGGTTTGCTCTTTTACAATAAATAATATACTGAATAGAATAAAAATTCCTACTACTAAAAAAACAATGCTTGTAATTTCCATTTTGTAAGTATTTTAATTTCGTTAAAGATATTACAAAATAAATAAATGGAAAGATGTGTTTTTATATTTAAAAATTTAACTTTTATAAATTTATACCATTATTGTCCGACAAATGTTCGATTTGCTGAATAAGTGTCGCTACACACCTTGATATTGCTGTATTTTGTTTTTATTTTTCAATAGCAGGGGGCTATGAAGAATTGAACATAGTAGTTTGATTAGTTTTTGCTGGCTTCTTTTTCTTGTATTCAGTCAGTAGTTGCTTGATGCTGATATAGTTGAACAAGTGCAGTTTAAAGATTGTTACAAACACACTAAAAGCCATCTTGGTTTTATTGTTTTGGTGTATCACTGATAGTAATAGTAGTGCTATTAAAGCCATCCAAATTTGAATCTCAATAGCGTTTTGATTGTCTCCAACAAAGTATTGCAAGGGAAAGTTTTGCTTTAACTTCTTAAAAAACAATTCAATTTTCCATCTGTATTTGTATAATAAAGCTATCGTTTCAGCATCCAATTCAAAGTTGTTGGTAATAAATTCATAGCTTCTATTTTGCTTTTCATCATACCAAGCAATACGCCTCAACTTCAATGTTTGTGGGTTGTTTAACTCGTCTTTATAAGTTTGTGTGATGATGGTTTCTTGTAAAATATTAGATGAAGTGCTGTTATCGTGCAAACATTCTATGGCAATATCATACACAGCATTTTCTTTTTGTCGAGTAACAAAAAAAACACCTTGCTCTGTAAGTTTTGCATACTGTTTGTAGTTGTTGTATCCTTTATCAAACACCAAATAAGAACCTTGTGGTAGCTGTAATTTACTGTAAATATTTTGGTCATTATCGGCTGCTGCCGAAAAGTCTATAAAGTGGGGCATTAATGAGGTGCCGTGCAAAACAGTATTCTTTTTAATACCACCTTTCTTTTTTCCATTATCACTATGCCTCCCATTGGTTTTAAGAATGGCTTTAAAGAGTCCGAAAACAGTAGCATCCATTAAAAACAGCTTGTCTAAGATGGGTTTTGATAAAGTGCTGTCCGAGAAATTTGGTTTGTATAAAGCATACAGGGCTTCATAAATAGATTTGAATACACCGGCTGGTCTATTTTTATTGCCATCGCTTAAAGTGCTACGAGGTGGCACATAATCAATACCTAAATGATTCATCTTGCCTTGGGCAATGCCAAGCCCAGCTTCAATCTCACGAAGTGAAGTGCTACCTGTAACCACACAATAGAGCATTGCTACAAAATGTTCGTAAGTCTTTAAGTGTTTGTAGTAATGATTGGCTTTGCACTTTGCTATTACTGGGCTTAAAATAGACTTGTTGCACAAAGAAATTAACTGAGAAAATAAATGCTGTCCGAAATAATTGTTACTTTGATTCATAGTTTTAAAGCGTAGTAACTTCAAAACAACAAAAAGGGTAACAGAAATGCTACCCTTTTATTTTTTTGTCGGACAATAATGAATTTATACTAAAAAAATAATTGTTAGATTTTTTTACAACTACTTAATAAAAATAACATGATTATTGAAATATCAAAAGCTTGTTGAACTCTAAAAAAATATATAGTGCTACAATTTTCCAATGAGAAAAACAGAAAAAGCTTAATAATTATTAAGGAAGTACTTTATAAAAGAGAGATTTTTTTTAACAGATTTTAAAAACAAGCGGAGAGAGAGGGATTCGAACCCCCGGACCTGTGACAGTCAACGGTTTTCAAGACCGCCGCATTCGACCGCTCTGCCATCTCTCCAATTGCAAAATAATGGTTTGGAATTTTAATTGCCAAAAAATTATTTTTCTTCTTTTAACTTCGTTCAAATTTTTTATTTTTTGAAGCATCTTTCTGTATTAAATAAATATTTCTGGCGTTATAAAAAACTTTTTTTTGTAGGTATTCTATGTATCCTTATATCTAATTACTTTAGAATTCTTAGCCCTCAAGTTACAGGCTTTGTGGTGGATGAAGTGCAACAGAAAATTGCCATGTCTCAAAATATAAACACTATTCATACCAAAAAAGGAAATTATGATGCATCTGTAATGATTTTGATTAACTGGTTTAACAGTAATAATTTTTCATTGGGTAAAGTAGTTTTAATATGTTCTCTATTACTTCTTATAATTGCTTTGTTAGGTGGATTTTTTATGTTTTTAATGAGACAAACAATTATAGTTATGAGCAGGCATATTGAGTATGCACAAAAAAATGAAGTATTTAAAAAATATCTTCAATTAGATATGCTTTTTTATAAAAAAAATGCAACAGGCGATTTGATGAATCGAATTTCTGAAGATATTAGTAGAGTAAGAATGTACACAGGGCCCGCTATAATGTATTTTATAAACCTTGCAGCTATTATTAGCTTTAGTGTTTTTTTTATGCTTAAACAAAATGTACAACTAACATTATATGTTTTAGCACCGTTGCCCATTTTAGCATTTGTAATTTATTATGTAAATGATATTATTAATAAAAAAAGTGAAAAAATACAATCACTTTTATCCGATTTAACAACATCTGCTCAAGAATCTTATTCAGGTATAAGGGTTATAAAATCTTTTGTGAAAGAGAAAGCTAATGCTGTTTTCTTTTCTCAAAAAAGTGAGGAATATAAAAGAAATGCTATTAGCCTTGCTAAAGTTGAAGCAATTTATTTTCCTTCAATGGCATTAATTATTGGGATAAGCACATTGCTTACAATAGGAATTGGGAGTTGGTATGTAATTCATAAAAATAATAATGTAACAGCAGGAACAATTGCTGAATTTGTTATTTATATTAACCTGCTTACATTTCCTGTAAGTTCAATAGGTTGGACAGCCAGTATTATTCAAAGAGCAGCTGCTTCTCAGAAAAGATTAAATGATTTTTTAAATATTGATTCGTCTATTAAAGACCTACCAAATTCTTCATTAACAAATGTTAATGGTGATATTATTTTTAGTAATGTTTCATTTACTTATAAAAATACAGGGATAGAGGCTTTAAAAAATTTCAACTTAAATATTCCAAAGGGAAATAAAATTTTAATATTAGGAAAAACAGGAAGTGGTAAAACTACTATTGCACAATTATTACTCCACTTTTACAATGCTGATAAAGGAAATATTACTATTGGTGGGAATGATATTAATTTATATACTTTAAAAAGTTTGAGAGAGCAAATAAGCTATGTTCCACAAGATGTTTTTTTATTTAGTGATACTATTATAAATAATATAAGTTTTGGGTTACAAAAAAATGCAACATTAGAAGAAGTTGAAAATGCAGCAAAGTTTGCTTCTGTTCATAAAGATATCATACAATTTAAAAAAGGCTATTCAACTGTTATTGGAGAAAGAGGAGTAACATTAAGTGGAGGACAAAAACAAAGATTATCAATTGCAAGAGCATTAATTAAGCAACCAGAAATTATTGTTTTTGATGATTGCTTAAGTGCAGTAGATACTAAAACAGAGCATGAAATTATTAATAACTTAGATTATTTTTTACAAAACAAAACTGCTATCATTATTACTCATAGAATTTTTACTTCAATTCCTTTTGATAAAATAATTGTTATGAGTAATGGAAGTATTGCAGAAGAAGGAACTCATGAAGAATTATTAGCTAATAATGCTTACTATGCTCAATTATACAGAAAGCAATTATTAGAAAATACTGAAGAACAAAACTGAATTAAAACAATGAAATAAAATTTGTTTTAACCTTAAAAAAGTTTAGTCATTCTTCTTTTAAAACACAATATCAAAAACCATTTCCTTATTATCTCTTAAAATATGTAATTGTGTAGCATCTCCTTTTTTAAACTTGCTTAATGCTTTCATGTAAGAAGTTACATCTACAAATTTGTATTCACCAAGTTGTATTAATATATCACCACTTTTTAAACCTATTTTCTCTCCAATTTTTCCATTACTTACACCTTCAATTCTCATTCCTGTTCCTGTAAATCCATAATCTGGAATTACTCCAAGACTTACAGAAAAACTTACTCTTGCCGATTGTGGTTCACTTGTTTTATTGAATATTAGTTTGCCTTTTGTATCTGTATATTCAATGATGTTGTAAATAAGATTTACAATATCTTTCTCTCCAGCATAATTAATTTTTTCCCAATCATCTGTTGTTTTATGATAATCAGAATGGCTACCTGTAAAAAAGAAAAGTACCGGAATATTTGCCCTATAAAAGCTTGCATGATCACTTGGACCACTTCCTGTGCTATCAAATTTTATGATTAAATTTTGGTTACTAATACTTGTAAAAACTGAGCCCCATAAAGGAGATGTTCCATAACCTCCAACAGTTAATTTATGTGCAGTATCGTAACGCCCAACCATATCCATATTAATCATATAATTGGGTGTAATATTTATTGTTGGGTTTTCAATCCAATATTTACTTCCAAATAAACCTAATTCTTCTCCACTAAAATGAATAATTAAGTAGTTATTATTTTTTGCAGAACTCTGTTTTAATTTTTTTGCTAATTCTATTAAAGCTGCTGTGCCACTTGCATTATCATCGGCTCCATTATGAATTTCATGCAAAGCATCTAAAGCATTTTTATCTTCACCATAGCCTAAATGATCATAGTGTGCACCAACAATAATAGTATTTGCTGCATTGTTATTTATGTATGCAATTACATTTCGTGCAAGTCTTGTATTTTTTTGAATAGTAAGGCTTAATTCAATATTTTTTGTTGCAGTTACATCACTAAAATATTTTTTAATAATAGTTGGTTTAAAATAAATAACAGGTATTGACTGTACTTCTGATTTATCATTTTTATTGAATAAAATATTATCTGTTATTGTTGATGAATTATAAACAAATATTGCCGATGCTCCTTTTTGTGATGCATCTTTAGTTTGTGTAATTATATATTCATTAATATCAAAGTGAGGATTGGTTTTATTTTCTTCTAGAATATCGCTTACATCTAAAAACCAAGGATGACTTTTTTCTTTTAAAGCTATTGCCACATTTGATGAAAGCATTGCATTACTACTAAATGCAAGCGGATAATAATCATCATTAAGTGTTAAGCTTGTATTATCTATTTTTAAAAAACTGTTATCAGTAACTTTTTTTCCTTCATTAATTTCAAACTCTTGTACATAACCATTTGTGCCTTTTGGTTCAATGCCTAATTGTGCGTATTGATTAACAATATAATTCATTGCAGCAAGTTCTCCATTAGTACCTGTTCTTCTACCTTCTAAAGAATCGCTGGCTAAAATTTTAATGTGTTTTTTTAAATTACTTACAAGTTCAGCATTTGCTTTTTCTTGTGCTAACCTAATTTGTTTTGCTTGCTTATTTTTTACTCTTTTATTTTGAGCATTGCTCATTGTAGGAAAAAGTAATAACAGAATAATCCATTTATACATAGTAGTCAGTATTTATACAAAAATAGGTGTGTAATAAAATATAAATAGTAATAGTATTGTAAAATTATCCTCTACTCAAAATGATAATTATCCTTTGGGTAATAATATTCTAAATGTAGTGCCTGATCCAATCTCACTTTTTAAAACAAATATTTGCCCTTTGTGATATTGTTCAATAATACGTTTAGTAAGCGTTAAGCCCAATCCCCATCCTCTTTTTTTAGTTGTAAAACCTGGTTTAAAAACTTTGTTTATATTTTTTTTATCAATTCCTTTTCCAGTGTCAGATACATCAACAACAATATTACTTACTTCATCTTTTACTTGAATAGTTATTGCACCTACTCCATCCATTGCATCTAAAGCATTCTTTAATAAATTTTCAATTACCCAATCAAATAATGGAGGAGAAATCATTGCTATAATATTGTTTTCATTATTTGAATTTATGGAAAAAGAAACTTTAGTCCCAGCTCGTTTCTTTACATAATCTATCATATTATTTATTTGTTCAACAATATTTTTTTCTTCTGTTATTGGTTTGCTTCCAATTTTACCAAACCTATCAGTTATTAAAAGCAATCGTTGAACATCTTTCTCAATTTCAGGAACAATTTTTTCATTGCCTTTAATTTCTTTAAGCATTTCTATCCAACCTTGTAAGCTTGAGACAGGCGTTCCTAATTGATGTGCAGTTTCTTTTGCAAGTCCAGCCCACACTTGATTTTGTGTGCTTTTATATCTGTTGTATTGAGCAATAACAACAATTAAAACAAAAAGTCCTGCAACAATTAATTGTATCATTGGATAGTAACGAACTTCTTGTAAAAGTTTGCTTTCGCCATAATACACTTTATTTTTTTGTGTGCTGTCTAAAGGGTTTATCCACTCTATTGGTTGATGTAGTTTTTTAAAGCTTTCAATTTTTTCTTGAAGATAATTTTTATCCGTATAAATTTTTAGTGAATCTAAATTTCTAAAATCTAATAAACTATCCTTTTCTGTGAGTAAAAGAATAGGAATTTCAATACTATTTTCTGTAAGAATTTTTCCTGTTAAATGTGTTTCAGTAAAATTAGGATTACTATTTGTACGAACAGCAGCTCCCCATTGTTCAATTTTTCTTCTTTCATCGGCAGTAATTTTTTTTGCTAAATAGTTAGAATAAATAATACTGCTACCTATAATTACAATAGCTGCAAATGTTAATAATGTACGCCAATTAATCCATCTAAAAAACATACATGTTTTGTTTAGTAAGTATAAAATCCTTTACCTGATTTTCTTCCAAGTTCTCCTGCTTCTACTTTTTGTTGTTGAATAGCTGAAGGTTTTAAACGTTCTGGTTTTCCTAAATCATTCCAAACAATATTGCTTACACTAAAATTAATATCCATACCTATCAAATCCATCAATTTAAAAGGACCCATTTTAAACCCAGATGCTTCCATTATTGTATCAATGTTCTCATAAGTTGCAAATCGTTTTTCTACTAATGTTAATGCTTCTAAATAATAATGTCTTGCAACTCTATTAACAATAAACCCTGGCGAATCTTTACATACAACAGCTACTTTATTCATTTGCTTACACACTGACATTAAGGTTTCTATTATTTTATTATTTGTTGTATTTGTTTTTACAATTTCAACCAACTTCATTATTGTAGCAGGATTAAAAAAATGCATACCAATAATATTTGTAGAATTTGTACAAGCATTAGCAATAGCATTAATACTAATAGATGAAGTGTTTGTTGCAAAAATGGTATTGGTAGAATTTATTTGTATTAACTGATTAAACAAACTTACTTTAGCTTCTTGCTTTTCAATAATTGCTTCAATAATTAAATCTGCCTTACAATCAATGATTTTGGAAGTGAAAGAAATATTTTTTAAAAAAGCAATTTGTTGTTCTTGTGTAATTTTCCCTTTCTCTTGCAGCTTTTGCAAACTTGTTTCAATAGCGAATTTTGCTTTACTAAGAACGTCTTCATTTATATCAAACAAAATTGTTGTAAAGTCAGACTGTGCAGCTATTTGGGCAATTCCACTACCCATTGTTCCTGCACCACAAACACATATTGTATTAACTTTATTCATTGCTGCAAGATATGTTATTAAAACCATTATTAGCGTTTATATAACACCTACTTTAAAAAAATTATATTCATAAAAAGAAACAAATCATTTACTATTTTTACAGCATGGCTAAAAAACTAATACAACAGTTAGACCTATTTACAAATATTGAAACTCCAGCAACTGCTGAAAATACTTATCAGCAAAAGCAAATTTCTACAATAGTTTCAGAAAAAAATGATCTAGTGTATGCTAATGAAAAAATTGGTGTTAAAATAAAAATTAAAAAAAAGCCTAAAACTATTATTGAGAAAAAAGAAAAACAAAAGCCTACTTCTAATAAAAATAAAAGAGGAAGAAAAAGTTTTAAAGAAATGGATGAAGAAATTGAATTAATTAATATTCCAGACGATGAAACTTTAAAGAAAAAACTATATTATCCAATTAGAGAAGTTGCTGCATTTTTTAATGTAAACACTTCTCTTATTAGAATGTGGGAAACTGAATTTGATATTTTACAACCAAGAAAAAATAGAAAAGGTGATAGACTTTTTAGGTTTGAAGACATCAAAAATTTACAAATAATTTATTACTTATTACGCAACAAAAAATTTTCTATTGATGGAGCAAAAAAATATTTAAAAGAAAATAAAGGGAAGTTAGATAGTAAACAACAGTTATTACATTCTCTAAAAAAAATAAAAAACTTTTTATTAGATATTAAAGCAGAAATAAAAGCATAAACAATTTTTCAATGAAAAAAATAATTCCTTTTTTACTAATGGCAACAACAATTACATCTTGTTCAGTTTCATCATTAAAAAGTTTATCAAAAGAAAAATATACTGTTAGCAGAGATGAAGGACACGAACATAATTCAAAAATTTTAAGAGGTATCATTCATCGTTCAACATTAGAAACTGATACGGCTTTTAAATGGTTTAATGAAAACTACCAATATGCTAATCCTGATGCAGGTGCTATCAATATTTTTGAAAAAAATAAAGATAAATTTGAGATTTTAATTTTTGGTGGTACTTGGTGTGAAGACACTAAAAATTTATTGCCTCTTTTATATAAGCTTACTGATAAAAGCAATTTTCCAAATGAAAATATTTATTTAGTTGGTGTAGATAGAAAGAAAACCACTATTAATCATTTGCATAAGAAATATGCAATAACAAACGTTCCTACCTTTATTATTTTACATGGAGAAAAAGAAATTGGTAGAGTTACAGAATATGGAAAAACAGGAATGGTAGATAAAGAGCTTGGCGAAATAGTTCAATCAATTCCATAAAACTTTCAGCATTTTGTTAAGCTTTTGAATAGTTTTTTTCTGCCTGTATTTTACACTTACATTTGCAAAAATTTTTTACTTAAAGACACAAAATAATTTCAAAATGAAAACAACTCCTTTTACCCATAAACATATTGCTTTAGGAGCTAAAATGGCTGAATTTGCTGGTTATAATATGCCTATTTCATACACAGGTATTAATGATGAGCATGCAACAGTACGCAATGCTGCTGGTGTTTTTGATGTTAGCCACATGGGAGAATTTATTTTAAAAGGAGAAAATGCTTTGGATTTAATTCAACGTGTTACAAGTAACGATGCTTCTAAAATTACTAATGGAAAAGCATTATATAGTTGCATTACCAACCAAAATGGTGGTATTGTAGATGACTTAATTATTTATTGTTTAGAAGAAAATAAAGAATATATGCTTGTAGTAAATGCAAGTAATATTGAAAAAGATTGGAATTGGATTTCTACATTTAATACTAAGAATGTAGCAATGGAAAATGTAAGTGATAAAACTTGTTTGTTGGCAATTCAAGGTCCTAATGCTACACAACTTTTACAAACTTTAACCAACTTAGATATTTTAAATTTAAAGTATTACACATTTGCTAAAGGAAATTTTGCAGGTGTTGATAATGTAATTATTAGTGCCACAGGTTATACAGGTTCTGGT
>JAIXLO010000011.1 GCA_026931325.1 Chitinophagales bacterium
CATTTCTGCTACAGGAGAATTATTTAATCAATACGATGCAAAAGCATTTTTACAGTTTGATTTTGTATTGCTTAGTCAAAATTTTTTAAGGCTTTTTGCAAGAACTTTTCTTCCTCCAATGTATCATCATCAAAATATGTTGATTGCGTTGACTGTAGTTATGTGTATTATTTTTATATTGATATTTTTTCTTTACAAAAAGAAAAAAATAAATAAATTTTTTATTACTCTCTCTTTCATTTGGCTCATCAGCTATTTACCTTATTTATCTATTGGTATTGATACACATGGTGTAGAAGGTGAAAGATATTTGTATTTGCCATCAGTATTTTTTTGTATTTGGTTTTTATACATTCTAAAAAATATTTTTAATGAAAAAACTTTTTTAAAAATTGCATTTGCATTAATGTTTGTACAACTTATTTTTTTATGGCAAACAAGAAAGGTTTATGTAAAAGCAGGAAATATTACTAAACAAACTTTAGAGCAAATAGATAACCTATCTTATAAAGAAAAAATATTTATTGAAAATTTACCTCAATATTATAAAGGTGCTGTTGTGTTTAGAGTAGGATTGCAAAGTGCTTTAAAATGGTTGTATCCTAAACAAACTTCTTCAATTATAATTGTTTCAAAAGACGATAGTGATGAAAAACCTAAGAAAAGAAATGATGATGAATTTACCATTTTATATAATGAAAATAGTTTACCAAAAATAGTTACTTCAATTTTAGTTTGGAATGATAAAGAGTTTGTAAAGAGAGATACAACAAGTATTTTGTTTAGTATAAATAAAGATGCTTGGTTTTCCTTTAATGATACATCTTTAACTATAATACGTTAATCTTAGTATTTGAGTAAGGAATATGAATAGCTACTAAAGTTCCTTTTCCTTTGGCAGAATCCCATTCTACAGTTCCATTCAAATAAGCAATTCTATTTTTTATATTTTTCAATCCTATACCATTTTGTTGTTCAGAAAATTCAAAGCCAATGCCATTGTCTTCAATTGTACAGCTAATACCATCACTATCTTTTATCAAAGAAATATCTAATTGATTTGCTTTTGAATGTTTAATTACATTATTTACAATTTCCTGAATTGCACGATAAAGAATAATTTCTGTATTATCATTTAATCTTTCTTCTAATCCATCAGAATGTAGATTAACATTTAATTTTTTATGATCTATCTTATCAAGAAATGCTTTTATTGCAGATGAAAGCCCAGATTTTAAAAGTGCATTGGGCATTAAATTATGACTTACAATTCTCACTTCTTTACAGCTTTCATCAACCAAAGCTATTGTTTTATCAATCAAATTTTTTTCTTGTTCGTTAAACAAATTTGTTTTTGATGCAATGCTAGATAAATTCATTTTTACAGCACTCATCATTTGTCCTATTCCATCATGTAAATCACTTGCAATACGTTTTCTTTCTCTTTCTTCTGCATTTAAAATTGCAGAGGCAGCCATATTTTTTTGTTCTAAAATTGCAGCTTGCATTTTTGCTTTTAATAAATTTTGTTTTCGTTTATAAAGTATTATTAAAAATGCAATTGTAAGAGCAGAGAAAATAGTTACACTTAAGATAATTGATTGTTGCTTGGCAATTTTTGCCTTTTGTATAGCTAACTCTTTTGCTTGTCTTTCTTCTTCATAATTATTTCTTAATGCCTGTATTTTATTAGTACTTTCAACTGTATTTAAACTATCTTTTAATATCAGCATTTCATTTTGATATTGCAAAGACTTCAATTGATTACCTTTTGCTTTCCAAGCATTACTCATTAATTGTAAGGCTTGTTGTTTTTGTTGATTATTTTCTATATTTTTTAGAGTACTATCTAATAAATTTATAGATGCATCTGTTTTATTTAAAAGCAAAAGTTCATTAGCTTTTTGTAATGAGCTATCTTTAAAATCTTGAGATGATGCAATAAAGAAAGATAAAACATAAAATATAAAAAATGCCTTTTTCATAATTGATTGCTAAAGTATAAGGAGTTATAATTATTTACAATACCCAATGAAAGGTATTTTTATAAATAGAAATCATCAACTATCTAAAATAATCAGATTAGGAGTATTTAGATATTAACACCAAATAAATTAAGCTGCAAAATATGGTGAAAGAATATCTTCAAAATTATATAAGCCTTCTTCTTTCTCAAGTAAGTTTTGTGCAACAAATAAAGCTCCATTACCAAAAGCTTCTCTTGAAATACTTTCATGAATAAGCCTTACTGTTTGAAAAGGGAAGCCAAAAATTACTTCATGTTTTCCTACTATACCACCTGCTCGAATTGAGTTAATTTGTTCTTTTTCTATGTTTAAAGTATTGGCAATTTTTATAGCAGTACCTGATAAGCCGTCTTTTCCTTTAAAATGCTCTTCAACAATTTCTATATCAACCCAAGGTGCAATTTCTTTTAAATATTTAGAAGCAAATAATAAATAATTTACCCCTAAAGTTATATTAGGTGACCAAAAAACTGTTGTAAACTTTGAAAGATTTTTTAATAATTCAATTTCTTTTTTACCATAATGAGATATCGCAGAAATAATTTTTATTTTTTTCTTACTTGCTATACTTCCATAAGAGTAAATGCCTTGATTTGATGAAAAATCAATAATAAAATCTACAGGTTGCTTTTCTAAAACTTCATCTAATGTAGTATGAGATGAAGAATAAATTGTTGCATTTTCATTTGTATCAATTCCTAAAAATTCCCCAGCACTTCTATTTTCTAATAATGGTTTTCTTCTATATACCCATTCTAAAGAAAATTTCTTATTTCTTAATATAACATTAGCTACAGCCCTACCTGTTTTGCCAAAACCAATTAATCCAATTTTTGCCTTCATAACTTAAAATAATTTATCTTAATTAATATTATTTGGTTATTTAGAGCTGAGAGAAATTAAGTAACATTACTGATGAAACAAGCAATACAATTCTGATATTTTCAAAAATACAATTTTCCTTCTTTATATTTATGAATAAATTCAAGAT
>JAIXLO010000066.1 GCA_026931325.1 Chitinophagales bacterium
ATTTAGAGATGATACAAGATGGCTGAATTCTATAAAATTGATTAAAGAAAAACAACCAATGGTATTAGAAATTAATTTTGGTTGGCAAACAAGAGGTGGAGTTTCAAATGATGATTTAAGAATTCCTATACTTGATGAAATTACTGCACAAACAATCATCAATACTTTGATGGGAGAGAAGCCATTAGAATAATAATTTCTTTTAAATAAAATTTACAGCAATGACAAATATTGAAACTTATGTTATAAATAAAGTTAAACAAATAAGGCAAGAAAAAAAATTATCTCAAGCCGATTTGGCATTTGCTATTGGAGTTTCAACAGGATTTATTGGAAAAATAGAAAGCTTCAGATTTAACTCAAAATATAACTTAAACCATATTAATAATATTTCTAAAGCACTTGATATAAGTCCAAAAGATTTATTACCTGAAAATTATTTATGAAAATAATTAAAAAAATAAAATCTATATTTTACACAAATATGCAACTAAATTTTGTGGTGTGTAACACACTAAAATATAATAAAAACTATTGGAATCATAATTTTCATTTTATAAAAATCTATTTATCTAATACTATATTTTTTTAGCTTCGCAACATGACAAAAGAATTTCTTGTACAGCAAATACAACAAAAAAAATCTTACTTATGTGTAGGTTTAGATACTGATATTACCAAGATTCCTAAACATCTTCAACAATTACCCAATGCTATTGTTCAGTTTAATAAAGCCATTATAGATGCTACTAAAGACTATTGTGTAAGCTATAAAATTAATACAGCTTTTTATGAAGCAATGGGTACAAAGGGTTGGGATATAATGGAAGAAACTTTACATTATATTCCTGCTACTCATTTTAAAATAGCTGATGCAAAAAGAGGCGATATTGGCAATACTTCATCATACTATGCCAAAACATTTTTTGAAACTTATCCTTTTGATGCTATTACTGTTGCACCTTATATGGGAGAAGACAGTATAAAACCCTTCTTAGAGTATGAAAATAAATTTACAATAGTTTTAGGGCTTACTTCAAATGTAGGAGCAAAAGATTTTGAATTTTTAAAAATAGGCGATAAGTTGTTGTATGAAAAAGTAATTGAAACTATTGCTAATTGGGGTACTCCAAATAATTTAATGTTTGTAGTAGGAGCTACACAAGCATCTGAAATTGTAAAGATTAGAACAATTATACCAGATAATTTTTTATTAGTGCCTGGTATTGGTTTTCAAGGAGGAAGTTTAAAAGAAGTAAGTGAAAATGGTATGAATAAAGAATGTGGATTATTAGTAAATGTTAGCAGAGCAATTATTTATGCAGGTGCACATGAAAACTTTGCTGATGAAGCCAAACAAATTTCATTGGAACATCAAATTGAGATGAGCACTTATCTTTCTTAAAACTTATTTTTGCACGAAAAATTTTGCCTGTTATGCAAACAGGTTCAATACTTAACTGAAACATTATTTTATTTTTTAAAGATAAAATGATGTCTAAAATTTTATTATATGGCAGTGCTACACAATAGAATCAGCAGTAAAGAGCTGAAAGAACAATTAATGAAAGAAACTGAACCTCGTACAACTATCAGTTTCTACAAATATTTTCCTATTCAAAACCCACAAGAGTTTAGAGATTTTTTGTACAAAAGTTTATTTATTCTAAAAGTTTTTGGAAGAATTTATGTTGCTAAAGAAGGCATCAATGCTCAAATAAGTGTACTAGAAAGCAATTTTGAGTTGTTTAAAAAATTTTTATACAGCATAGAACAGTTAAATAATTTACGTTTAAATATTGCTATTGATGATGATGGGAAAAGTTTTTGGGTATTAAAAGTAAAAGTGAGAGAAAAAATTGTAGCAGACGGAATAAATGATCCAAATTTTAATATGGAAAATAAAGGTAAATATTTGAATGCTCAGCAAGTCAATGATTTAATACAAAATAATGATACAATAGTTATAGATATGCGTAATCATTATGAATATGAAGTTGGACATTTTGAAAATGCTGTTGAAATTCCAAGTGATACTTTTAAAGAGCAATTACCTATGGCTGTTGATATGATGAAAGGTAATGAAGACAAAAATATTATTATGTATTGCACTGGTGGTATAAGATGTGAAAAAGCAAGTGCTTATATGTTATACAAAGGTTTTAAAAATGTTTTCCATTTAGAAGGAGGAATTATTAATTATGCCAAACAAGCCAATGAATTAGGTTTGAAAAGTAAATTCATTGGAAAAAATTTTGTATTTGATAATAGGTTAGGGGAAAGAATAACGGATGATATTATTGCTAAATGTCATCAATGTGGTAAACCTTGTGATACACATACCAATTGTAAAAACGATGGTTGCCATCTGCTTTTTATACAATGTCAAGAATGTTCAAAAAAATATTATGGCTGTTGTTCAGATGAATGTAAAGAAATAACTCATTTGCCTATTGAACAACAAAGAAAATTAAGAAAAGGTATTGATAAAGGAATAATGATTTTTAATAAGAGTAAAAGAAGGCTAAGGCCAAGACTAAATGAATAAAATTCTCAATCTTTAATCATAATTTTTATTCTGACCAGCTTTTACCCATTGAACATTCATAACACCTTTCCTTTTTTGAGCATCAGCATACATAACAAATGCTATAACTTTCAGATTAGCAGTATTTAACCCTGTTACATCTAAAGAAAAATTAGATATATATTCATTGTCTTTAGTTTGCTTATCTAAAGGAATTGTTGCACCATTTATTGTTGTAGGGGAGGATTTATACACTCCATTATGAACAAAATTGGTTATAGTATCACCGGCATTGAAATATGGATTTCCAGGATAGTCAGTATTATTATTATAATAATTATTTTGAGGAGATACAACATTATCCTCAACCAATATAACAACTAACTTTAAGCTATCTTTTATATTAGCATCAAAGCCTGTTTTAGCTGTAACTGATAAGATATTACCTGAAATTGATGTATTTAATGCTAACCCAATTACAGCACGTTTTTGAAAAAAATGTCTAAATTCAGTACTATCAGATAGATTAAAAATATCTCCATTTTCTTGTACTAAAGATGTTCTATTAGCCAATATAGTTGGCACTGAAGAAATTCCAAAATTTGCTCTTAAGGTTGAATCAATAGTTCTATTTGCTAAGGCATCATTATTATGTATTTGTACAACAAGCAAGTTACTATTATTAGCCATAAAATTATTTAGTTTATAATCAACTCTAGGACACCAGCCACACCAGTTTCCTGTAAAATATTCAGCATAAACTTTTGTAGAATATTTTGCTGGAGGTGGAGCTATTGTTGTTACATATAAAGTATCACTAACTACACCAAATTTGTTTGCATAAATTTTATGTGTTCCTTGTTGAGTTGATTCAAAGTAAATTTCATTTCCCAATATTGGTAAATCATCTACATAAATCATAGAAGTTGATGAGATATCAACGCTATCTTGATCTTTGACAGTTACAACTATCTCATCTATGCCATCAGCTATTATAGAAGTTTTATTTAAAGAAATACGTATATTATCTGGGATTTTCACATATTCACCTTCTTCTTTAGAGCAAGAAAAAAATAAAACAGAAAGAATACCAAAAAACAAAAGTTTATTAAATCGTTTCATGTAAATTTTAAAATTAGCAGCAAACATAATTCATTATTCATCTGTAATTATATAAAAATTTTTTTAGTAAAAACTTTTACGATTTTATTAAGAACTTATTATTCTATAATAAATTAAACTACTTATACTTAAATTTAGATAATATTCACATTAATATCCTATAATTAATATTATGTTAAGTTGATAATTATAACTAATTACTCTTTCTAATTTAGTAAGTTATGACAAATATCTTTGAACTTAAATTTTTATAAATGACCTTACATTATTTTACTTATAACCTACCCTTTCAATATCCTTTTTCTATTTCAAATAATAGAACTAAAACACATCAACCTACTTTAGTTGTTGTTCTTGAATTAGGAAATTTTTATGGTGTTGGCGAAGCCCCAGCAATTGATTATTATAATGTTACTTTAGAAAAAATGGTTTCAGTTATTGAAGCAAAGAAACATTTAATTGAAAAATTTGCATTAACTGAACCTGATAGATATTGGCATTATTTACATCATTTATTGGAAGACAGCCCATTCTTAGTTGCTGCATTAGATATAGCTGCTTGGGATTTATATGGTAAAATGATAGGTAAAAATAACTTATACAAAATTTGGAATACAGAATTTAAAAATATCCCTTCTACAAATTATACCATTGGGTTGGATAGTATTGAAAATATGCTTAAAAAAATTGATGACCACCCTTGGAATATTTATAAAGTTAAATTAGGATCTGAAAATGATATAGAAATTATTAAAGCAATAAGAAATCATACTAAAGCAACTTTAAGAGTTGATGTTAATGGTGGCTGGAAACTTGATGAAGCTCTTGAAAAAATAAATAATTTAAAAGACTTAGGAGTAGAATTTATTGAGCAACCATTGGCAAAAGATAATTGGAAGGATTCAAAAATTTTATTTGAGAAAAGCCCTTTACCCATTATTGCAGATGAAAGCTGTGTTGAAGAAGAAGATGTAGCAAAGTGTTATCAATATTTTCATGGAATAAACATTAAACTTACTAAATGCAGTGGTATTAGTCCTGCTCTTAGAATGATTAAACAAGCAAGAAAATTTGGAATGAAAGTTATGATGGGCAGTATGAATGAAAGTAGTATAGGTACAGCTGCAATTGCAAATTTTTTACCTCAATTAGATTATGTAGATATGGATGGTCCACTTTTATTAACTAAAGATCTTGCAACCGGATTAGAAATTTCTTCGTCTAATGTTAGCATAAAAGGTAATTATGGATTAGGTATTATACCTGAATTATCATAACTATACTCCCAAAATGAGAATTTCTTTCCTACTCGTAGATATATCTTTTAAATTTAATTGTAATAATTAACTGAATTTCAATTAGTTGATACTATGGCGTGTGTAATATGGCATAAAACTCTTTAGTCATGTTACAAGATTCAATTAATACAATTAATATAGATAATAATGTAATCATTAAAAAATGTATTTCTGGTTGTAGAAAAAGTCAAAAAGAATTATACGATACTTTCTCTTCAAAAATGTTTGTTGTATGCTTACGTTATACAAAAAACCAAGCAGATGCTGAAGACGTTTTACAAGATGGTTTTGTAAAATTATTTAAGAATTTAGATAAATATCGTGGAGAGGGCTCTTTTGAAGGTTGGGTTAGAAGAATATTTGTAAACACAGCTATAGAGCATATTCGTAAAGCTAAAAATAATATAAATGATATTTCAGAAGGAATTGAAAATTCAGTTAAAGATAATTATACAAATGCTTTAGATAACCTTTATGAAAAAGATATTCATCATATTGCAAACAATTTAAGTGATGGATTTAAAACAGTATTTAATTTATATGCAGTTGAAGGTTACTCTCATAAAGAAATAGCAAATTTTTTAGGTATTACTGAAAGCACCAGCAAATCTCAATTTAGTCGTGCTAAAGCAATTTTAAGAAAATTAATTCTTGGTAATAAGAAAGAGTTAAGCCAAATAGCTTGTTAAGGCTTTATTTTTTTCTACCCCACCCCCATTTTAAAAAATCAGGGAAAGCCTTTTTCCAGGTTGCTACATCATGCTTTCCATCATTTATCAAAACATATTTTATATGTTCATTAGTATAGCCCTTAGCTTTTAGTTCTACAATTAAATCTAAAGCATCATCTATACTATCAATAATTCCATTTTTATTTCTGTCTTCACTTTCATCTAATGCACCACATTGAATATAAAATTTTAGCCAAGGAAAAAAAATGCCAGTCCTTATTTGTAAGTGCATTAGTCTATCAAATTCATCTTCATATCCATCATCATAACTTTTTCTTCTCCACCATAAACTTCCACTAAAAACACCTGCTTTAGTAAATTCATTCGCATGATTCCAAACAATATCTAAAGCAGATAATGCACCTAAAGAAAATCCAGTAAAAGCTTTTTCTTTAAATGAAGGAATAAGATATTTCTTTCTGATAAATGGCATTAATTCGTCAAAAATAAACTTGTTGTATAATCCTGCTTTATCTCCTCTTCCTTTAAAATCAGCACTATAAGCAATTCCATATTCTCTTTTTCTTTCTTCTCCACAATGAATACCTAAGCAGAATAATGGTTCAATTAGTTTTTTAGTATTCAAATCTTCTAAAATTTCATCAAATGACATTT
Organism: Chitinophagales bacterium; assembly: GCA_026931325.1. GTDB lineage: Bacteria > Bacteroidota > Bacteroidia > Chitinophagales > Chitinophagaceae > UBA1930. The sequence goes on from JAIXLO010000066.1 coordinate 6,294, forward strand.
TTATTAAATCTTGTCCATCATTAATTAATAATAAATTCAAATTTTCAGGATGAACAACATTAGTTGGCAAATAAGCATCTACCAAAACTTCTCTTTCTAAATATATAGAATTGATTGTAAGATTTTCGACAAGTATAGTTTCTAAGGTTATTGTTTTTTCTTGAGGCATATCTGTCAAAAATAAGAGAAAGAAATAAAAAATTATTCAAACTTTTTTTACAAAAAAAATTGTTATTCAAATAACTTGATATATATTGAACACGTTTTTAAAAGTATAAATAACAAAAAATCAAATTAAAATTTCACACACCACAATTTAATTTTATGAGAAAAATTGGTATTCTACACGGAAAAGAAAGAAGTTTTCCTGAAGCATTAGTTCAAAGAATTAATAGCAAAAATATTCCTGGTATTGTTGCAGAGCCTGTAAGAATTGATAAAGTAATGCAAGGCGAACCTACTGAATATGCTGTAATAATTGATAGAATTAGTCAAGATGTTCCTTTTTACAGAGCATATTTAAAGAATGCAGCTTTGTGTGGAACAGCAGTTATTAATAATCCATTTTGGTGGAGTGCTGATGAAAAGTTTTTCAATAATTGTTTAGCAACAAAAATTAATGTGCCTGTACCAAAAACAGTTATTCTTCCTTCAAGAGAATTACCTGATGATACATCTGCAGAATCTTTTAGCAATCTTGCTTATCCATTAGATTGGGAAGGCATTTTTAAATACACAGGCTTCCCTGCTTACATGAAACCTTTTGCTGGTGGTGGTTGGAAGAGTGTTTATAAATTAGAAAGTATGGAAGACTTTTTTGAAAAACATGCAGAAACAGGTCAGTTAGTAATGTTACTTCAAGAAGAAATTATTTTTGAAGAATATTATCGTTGTTATTGTATTGGAGGAAAATATGTTAGAATAATGCCTTATGAACCACGTAATCCTCATCATTTACGTTATGTTGCCAACTTCTCTCCTTCACCAGAAAGATTAAAATTAATGGAAGAAATAGTACTTCGTATTAATCATTATTTAGGCTACGATTTTAATACTGTTGAATTAGCAGTTAGAGATGGAGTACCTTATGCTATTGACTTTTGTAACCCTGCACCAGATGCAGATAAAAATAGTGTAGGTGAAGAAAATTTTGCTTGGGTTGTAGAAACATCAGCTAATTATGCAATTGAAAAAGCACAATCTTATGAACCTGGTAAAGACAATCTTACTTGGGGAAAATATATTCAGCACAGTGCTGCTAAAAAAACTTTATATTAATTGTATCTATTTTAAAAAATAAATTTGACAATGGCAAGTATTGATTATCGTCATTTTACTTTAGGCGTAGAAGAAGAATACATGGTTATTGACCCTACTACAAGAGAGCTTAAAAGCCATGAACAAAAAATTGTACAAGAAGGGCAAAAGCTAATAATGGATAAAGTAAAAGCAGAAATGCACCAAGCTGTAGTAGAAGTAGGAACAGATATTTGTGCAAATGTTGAGGAAGCATATAAAGATGTTACTGTACTAAGAAATACTATTAGTAAAATAGCAGAAGATTTAGGTTTATGGGTTGGTGCAAGTGGCACACATCCTTTTAGTCTTTGGGAAAATCAATTAATTACAGACCATATTCGTTATAATGAAATTGTAAATGAATTACAGGAAGCTGCAAGGAGTAATTTAATTTTTGGGTTACACGTACATGTTGGAATGGAAGATAGAAAAATGGCTATACATATTGCTAATAGTGCACGTTATTTTTTGCCACATGTTTATGCATTAAGTACTAATTCTCCTTTTTGGGAAGGAAGGAAAACTGGTTATAAATCTTTTCGTTCAAAAGTTTTTGATAAATTTCCACGTACAGGTATTCCTGATAGATTTGATAGTATTGAGGCTATGATAATTATGTAAATCTTCTTATCAAAACAAACTGTATTGATAATGCTAAAAAAATTTGGTGGGATTTAAGAGTGCATCCATTCTTTAATACTGTAGAATTTAGAATTTGCGATGTACCCTTAACAGCTATTGAAACTGCTGCTATTGCTGCATTGTTTCAAGCAATTTGTGCAAAGCTTTATAAACTACGACTGCAAAATATGAATTTCATTATGTATCAAAGAGCATTATTAAATGAAAATAAATGGAGAGCAAGTCGTTATGGAATTGATGGATCATTAATTGATTTTGGAAAAGAATCTGAAGTAAAAACTCGGTTACTAATTTATGAATTATTAGATTTTGTTGATGATGTAGTTGATGGTTTAGGTAGTCGCCCATTTATTAGTTATATAACTAAAATACTTGAAATGGGCACAGGTGCAGATAGACAATTAGAAGTTTTTGAAAAAACAAATAGTTTGGTAAGCGTTACAGATTATATTCATGATCAATTTTTAGAAACGCATATTTAAAAAAAAGAAAATTGAAAATATAATGACAACAAAAAAAACTTTACCTAATTCAACAGCAGTATTTGTATTAGGCATTTGCTCAATTATCTTTGGTTACTTTTTTGCATTAATAGGCCTTGTACTTGGAATAATTGGATTGTATTTGTCTAAGAATGGTAGGCAGATGTATAAGGAAAATCCTGAATTATACGAAGGATATGGATTATTAAATGCTGGTTGGATAATGTCAATTATTGGAATAGTGATTGGAGGATTAATGATTATTTACTCAATTTTTGTATTACTAGCACTTAAATCACTTTTATTTAAATAAAGCTAAAGACTTATAGTCAAAGGTATTTGATTGAATAGAAGCTAATTTTAATTTAAATTAAAAGATACAGTTAAGTTTTTTCAACTTAATTCTTTGCAGTTTTATATTTAATTCTATCAATAATATTTCTATTTAGCATAATAAGTTAACAATGATATAAACTACAAACAAATATTTTAAGAAAATAACTAACACTATAATTATATTTTCTAAAATATAAACATCTCAATAATCCTATTTTTGTGAAAGATTTTTTATCATTTATTGCCATATTGAAATTGCCATGAATACTGTTCAATCAAACTCTTCGTTGAATACAGATAATATTGCTTTAGTTGAATGTCCTAGAGATGCTATGCAAGGATGGAAACATTTTATTAAAACAGAAGATAAAATTCGTTACATCAATTCTTTATTAAAAGTTGGTTTTCATACCATTGATTTTGGGAGTTTTGTCTCTGCAAAAGCAATTCCTCAAATGCAAGATACAAAAGAGGTTATCAATGGTTTAGCATTAAATAATAGTGTTTCAAAATTATTAGCAATTGTTGCAAATTATAGAGGAGCTGAAGAAGCTGTTGTATTTGATGAAATTACTTATTTAGGATTTCCATTTTCTATTTCTGCAATTTTTCAACAACGAAATACTAATAGCACTTTAAAAGAAAGTTTAGAACGTATTGATGATATTCAAGAATTATGTACAAAAACTAATAAACAATTAGTGGTGTATTTAAGCATGGGCTTTGGCAATCCTTATGGTGAAGTGTATAGTGAAAGTATTTTATTGCATTGGGCTGATGAAATGGTAAAAAGAAATATTAAAATAATTTCTTTAGCAGATACTGTTGGTGTAGCAACACCAGAGCAAGTTTCATTTGCATTACAAACTTTAATTCCTCAATATCCACAAGTAAGTTTTGGTGTTCACTTACACTCCTCTCCTACAAATTTTTCTTCAAAACTTTCTGCTGCTGTTGATGCAGGTTGTAAACGTTTTGATGGTGCATTAAAAGGTATTGGTGGCTGCCCTATGGCTCAAGATGATTTAGTTGGTAATATGAATACAGAATTGATGATTCCTTTTTTAGAAGACAAAAAACTACTTACAGGTTTAAATAAAAATGCTTTACATGAAAGTTTAATGATAGCTCAAGAGATTTTTATTTAGATTTTAATTTCTTTTTTCTGAGTTTTTGTTTAAACCAAACAAGCTATTAAAAGTCTATCAATAGAAATTTTTATTTACATGCCTCGCTATATTTATCTCTTCTTAATTATTATTCTAAATACAAGTTGTGTAAAAAATACAACATCTACTCAACCTATATCAGATTCTATGTATTTTCCTCCAACAACAAGCAATGCTTGGGAAGGAAAATCATTAGCAAGTTTAGGATGGAATCAAAATGCAGTTCAACCACTCAAAGATTTTCTTGCATTGAAAAATACAAAAGCATTTATGATTCTTGTTAATGGAAGAATTGTTATAGAAGAATATTTTAATGGGCAAACTATTTCAAGCGATTGGGAATGGAATAGTGCAGGCAAAACTTTGGTTGCTACAACTACAGGTATTGCACAACAAGAAGGGTTATTAAACATCAATAATAAAGTCTCAGATTATTTAGGTGTTGGATGGACAAGTATGCCATTAGCAAAAGAAAATTTAATAACATTGAGAAATTTATTAACGATGACTTCTGGTAATGATGATACAAAACAATTAATGATTAAAGCAAACATAACTTATGTAGCAGATGCAGGAACAAGATGGGCTTACAGCAATATTTTTCAAAAACTAATTGATGTTGTTTCAAATGCAACTACTATCAATTTTGAAACATATTTTAACGATAAAATTAAAAATAAAATAGGTATGGATGGTTACTGGAATTTTGGAACTATTTTTTCTATTTATCATAGCACTGCAAGAAGTATGGCAAGGTTTGGTATTTTAGCTTTAAACAAAGGCAAATGGGAGAACACTCAAATCATCAATGAAAATTATTTTAATGAAAGCACTTCTACTTCACAAAACATCAATCCTTCTTATGGATTTTTATGGTGGTTAAATGGGAAATCAAATTATATGTTACCTAATGAACAAACTGTTTACTCTGGTGCTTTAATACCCAATGCTCCACCAGATTTATTTGCTGCAATGGGAGCAAAAGATCAAAGAATTTATATTATTCCAAGTAAAAAAATGGTTGTAATTAGAATGGGTGATGCATCTGATCCTCTTAATCCAACCTTTGCTGCATCTGGCTTTGATACTGCTTTATGGGATAAAATAAATGCACTTATTAATTAAAGAAATCTTGTCTATCAAAAAAAATCACACAAACTGTTTATAGATATTAATAAACTGTTTTGCAATTACATCATTATCGTATTTAAGTTTTGCTTGAGCTGCAATTTCTTCTCTTTTATATAAAGAATACTGTTGCATAATCGTATTCATTGCATTAGTTAATGCTTGTATATTTTCAGAAGCAACCAAAATGCCATTATTTTTTTCAATAGCATCTGCTACTCCCCCAACTTCAGAAGCTACAATTGGTAAGCCACAACACAATGCTTCTACTAATACACAAGGAAAATTTTCGTGTCTGCTAAAAAGTACGAAAGCATTGGCTTGTTGCAAATATTCTACTACTTTGTTGTGAGGTACTTCTCCAACAAAAGTTATAAAATTTTGTAACTGCAATTCTTCTACTAATGGTTTGTGCAAATGAACATGATGACCAACTAAAATTAATTTACAATTATGTTTTTGTTCATGAATTAATAAATGAAATGCATTAATAATTCCTGTTACATTTTTTTGTTCACTTAAAGTAGAAACATGAACCCAAGTAAAATTTTTTTGTTGATGTAATGGCTTATAAAAAAATATTTTAGTATCTGCAATATTGTGAACAGTATGAATATTTTTTATACCTAATAAATTTTCCATATTTCTTGCAATAACAGATGAAACATTAGTTACTGCAACAGCATTTCTGCAAACAATTTTTGTATTTAATTTAAAAAATAAACTTCTGTTATTAAAATTATCAGGTGCTGCATCATCATAATATGATGCTTGCTCAGAAACGATATAGGGTATTTTATATTTCTTTTTCAGTTGTAAAGCAATCCATCCTGCTTTCATTGGCACATGCACATGTATTAAATCTGGTTTTCCATTTTCTAAAAAATAGTTTTCTATTGCAGTAATAGATTTCCTTTTATAGCAAAAGTTGTATCTTATTTTATCAATAATATTAAAACCCCATTTCTTAAATGAGAAGTAATAAATAAATTCTCGTAGTTGAGCATTTTGTTGAATAGTTAATTCTTCTTTCACATTTGCGTCTTTACCTAATTGAACAATATGAAGAACATCTAAAGGTATAAAAGCAGCTACAGCCTTTGCATGGCGTTGAATAAAATCCCCATTTACAGGTTCATATTTATTAGGATACCAACTTGTTAGCCAAAGTATTTTCATAATTGAGTTGTTTTGTTGAACAACATATTTTTTACCCAGTACCAATCAGCTTTATTGAATGAATATAAAACACTCAATGAAAATTTATGGTTTTTAAAAAAGTGATATAACGAATAAAGTAAATTTACTGTATAACCAGCTGTACTTACTGCAGCTGCTGCATTGATACCCCATATTGGAATAAAAATAAAATCGCCAATGATTACAACAATTAAAGCATACACCCCTCCTATTACATTAATTTTTACTTTTCCTTTCCCTGCAAAATATGCAGATAACAAACAAAGAACTGCTAAAGAAAAAATTCCAGGTAATAACAATAAAGTTGGTATTGTCATGTTATTAAAAGTAGCTCCAAATACTGCTGGAAAAAGCCAAAAGCCAATTGATGCAATTAAAATAATTCCAATAAACAACACTTGTAAAAACACGCGAAAAAATATCAATATTGAGTTGGTAATATTTTCTCTTAAATAACCACTGGCTGTCTGAGGGAAAATAACACTAGCAAAAATTTGTGGTACTATAAGCATCATTTGCCCAAGTTTTGATGCTTGAATATAATTTCCTAAATCTGCTGGTGTGCATGTTGCAGTATTGTATCTTACAAACCAATAATCAATTCTATAAACAAAAAAGAAAATTACATTGCTTGCTAATGCAACTAAAGAATATTTTAATAATAATTTAAAAGATACTTTATCTGGTAATGAAATATCCTTATAAGATTTATTGATAATGATAAATACAATTGCCAATAATATGCCTTGAAATAAAATACTCAGAAAATAATTGTTTACTACAATATTGTATTCATCGCTTTTTTTGTTTGCCAATAATATTACTACAATTAAAATAATATTAACTATGCTTAAAATTAGATTTGGAATAACATAATTTCTTTGAGCATAAAACAAAACCATAAAAAAATTAATCAATAAAATGCCCGCAACATAAGTTGCTGCATAAAAAATATAATTATCAGAATAATTTAACTCTGAACTTTTTAATCCTTTGAAATAAATACCTACACCAATCGCAGAAACAATACTAATAACTAAAGTCCAACATAAAGTAAACCAAGCCAACTTATGATGACTTATAACATTACTTGAAGCATAATAAGTATAGCCACTTTCCATGCTCAGGCTTGCTACTAATAAAATAAAAGAGAAAAAATTTGTAAGATAATATATCCATCCTGTGCCATCTGCTTGAAGGCTTCTACTTAAAACTATATTAACTAATAAAAGAGTAACAAAGTATAACCCACGCCAAAGCAAACTTTGTTGTAACAATTTTTCAAACGTCATGAATGGGGTTATTGATTAAAGAGCTAAAATACAATAGTTAGCCCTATTTTATAGTTTTATGATTAATAGATTTATAAAACTATTTAATGAGAAACAGAAAATTTTTCATTCCTATTATGTTTATGTTTAAAGAAAAGTTGAAATAAAATTGCAATTACTAAAGCATAAGCAGCAAACACAATCCATATATGATGCCAGTCTTTCACTCCATTATGTGTATAATATTTGTCTATTAAATAACCACTTACAGAACTTCCAAAAATTGCACCAAATCCATTAGTCATCATCATAAATAAACCTTGTGCAGATGAACGAATTGCAGCACTTGTAGTTGTTTCAATAAACAATGAACCTGATATATTAAAAAAGTCAAAAGCCATTCCATATACAATACAAGAAATAATGATAAATGCTAAACCAATACCTGTTGGGGTACCGTAAGCAAATAAACCAAATCTAAAAACCCAAGCAAGCATACTTATTAGCATTACTTTTTTTATTCCAAAACGATTTAAGAAAAAGGGAATTGCTAAGATGAAAAGTGTTTCAGAAATTTGAGAAATGCTCATAATAATAGTTGAGTATTTTACAACAAAGCTGTTAGCATATTCTTCTACTTTACCAAATTCAGATAAAAATACATCGCCATACATATTAGTTAATTGCAATGCACCTCCTAAAAACATTGAGAAAATAAAAAACAATGCCATTTTATAATTTGCAAAAAGTGAAAAAGCGTTTAATCCAAGTTTTTCAGATAAGTTTGCATTTTTTGGAATAAGATTCTGAGGTTTACATTTGGGTAATGTAAAAGCATATATTCCTAAAAATATAGCAATAACTGCAGCTATATAAAATTGATTTGCATTGGCTTTACTACCAGATAAATTCGTTACCCACATTGCTACTATAAAGCCAATAGTTCCCCAAACTCTTATTGGTGGAAAATCTTTTACTACATCATAATTTTTATCTTTTAAAATAGTATAAGCAATAGAATTAGATAAAGCAATTGTTGGCATATAACACATCATACCAATTAACATTACAACAAAAAAAGTGGATGGGTCATTTACTTGTGGTAAATAGAAAAGTGTTATTGCATAACCTAAATGTAAAATACCATACAGTTTTTCAGCATTAATCCACCTATCTGCAATGATTCCAGTTAATGCAGGCATTATAATTGAAGCAATACCTAACGTAGAAAATATTTTTCCAAAATCTGTTCCACTCCACCCTTTCATACCAAACCAATAATTAGCAATAGTTATTAGCCAAGCACCCCAAACAAAAAATTGTAAAAAGCTTAATACAGTTAATCTTAGTTTAATTGACATAGTTTTTTAGTTAATGGTTAAAGATAAAGGAAAAAATAAATTGCCATTAACTTAATGTTCAAATATTTTATAACTTTTTTATAATAGAGATTTATAGGTATAAGAAATAAAATATAAAACTATTTTTCTTTAAGATAATCAATATTTACAGGTATAATTCTATCTTTTGAATTAGCTATATCTTCAATAGTTTTATTTTTAAACATAGCCAATAAACTTTTTTTAATTTCTTCATAAGGTTTGTACATAGAGCAAGGAGTTTTTTCGTTACAATTGGGTAAGCCAAGTACACAATCTTCTATAACATGTGTTTCTTGCATTGCTTCAATTACAGCATACATGGGCTTTTTACTTGCTTCATCTGTAATAAAAAAACCACCAGCTGGGCCAGAAATTGAAGAAACTATTTGAGTATTTTTATTAGAAAGTTGTTGTAAAATTTTTGCAGTAAAATGTTTTGGTGCTCCAATGCCTTCAGCAATTTGTTGAATACTTACTTTTTTATGAATAGACGATTGCCTTGCAATAAAAATAGTTGCTCTTAAAGCATATTCTGTAGATTTTGAAAACATGATGTATATTTTTTCTACATTATTGAATATTTAATTATCAACTTTTCTTTATTGTTTCATTTACAATCTTAACTACATTATCTACATCTATTGCTCCTTCTTCTTGGCTTACAAGCTCTCCATTTGGTTTAAATACACTAATAATATTTGAATGAGAAAAATCTATTGGAGATATTTTTTTATACTTCATTGAAAGAACATTTGCAAATCTTGTATTGCACTCATCTGATCTAAGAAAAACGTATTGAGGTGCATCCATTTTGTTGTTTTGCAAACTTTAACCTTCAGGTTTCGTTTGGGATCTATTGATACTAAAACCAAAGATACTTGATTAATATCTTTTCTATCAATTTTAGCTTCTATGCTTTTCATTTTTGAAACTAAAATAGGACAAGCAGATTTACAGGATGTATAAATCATTACTACTACTAAAGTTTTTCCTTGCAAGTTTTTTAATTGAAGAGAATCGTTGTTTTGATTTTGCCACTCTGATGTTAGATTAAAAATTGAATCAGAAGGTAGTTCTGCAACTTTTGGTTTATTTTCTTTACAAGACATCAATAATACAATTGAAAAAACTAAGTAATAAAAATATTTCATCTTAATTATTTTTTAATTATTGTAGTATCTTTTGCACATCTAAAACCTAAGTTGGCAATAGTATAATTTGCTTTAACAGAAGTACGAAGTGCAAAACGCATAAATGCTGCATAATTTAAAACATCAGTAGAACTTGTTGCACTGCCTGCACAAAATAAATTTTTATCTTCATATTGTCCTGTACGAGAATCATTGGTTGTAAGAACAGAATTAAAATCATCTGTCCATTCCCAAATTAAATCAAAAACATTATATACACCCCAATAATTGGGTTTGCTTTGTTTTACAGAATTAAATTGTCTATCTTTTTGAAGATATAAACTTGTAATGTTATTAGAATATTCAGGTTTTGTTCTTGCATTTGGAGAAACTTCATCTGCCATTGCCACAAACTCCCATTCATCTAATGTAGGTAATCTTTTTCCAACAGTTTGAGCATAAGCTTTAGCAGCAAACCAAGATACAAAACAAACAGGTGCATCTGGCTTTGCATTTTTTGGTAATTCAGTATCAGATAGCCAATCTCTTAAATAAGTTGAGTCAGCATAAATTCTTTTAACATTCGATTTTCTCCATTGAGGGTTTGCTTTTACAAAAGCTAAAAATTCTTCATTGGTTACTGCCCTTTCATCTAATAAAAAAGGGACAACTTTTGTTAATACAGAGTCAGAACCATAAAATGGTTTATACTCCCCACCAGGAATATAAACCATTTTAACGTCTGAAGAAATACGATGAATAGTATTTGAATTTGATTTAGAATGGTTATTAGCATTTATAGCTAATTCATTATTTTGTTTATTGCAAGAAACAAGTATAACAAGTAATAAAATCTTTAACCAATTCAATACTTTCATCATTTTAGTTTTATATTATTCTTTAGTTGTTGCACCATTAGCTTTAAATACTTTTGGATTAGCATCTCCTGTAACTTTTAATTTACCTAAAGCTCCTTTGTTAAATGCTCTTGATAAAGAGTGATCAACTAATACAAATTCACCTGGAACTTCACATTTAAATTCTACTATTGCTGCACCACCAGCAGGAATCATTGTAGTTTGAATATTGTGAGAAACTTGACTTCCACCTTCTAAATATACGTTATCAAAGATTTCTCCTATAACGTGGAAAGAAGAAGTAAGGTTTGGTCCACCATTACCTACAAATAAACGTACAGTCTCTCCTACTTTAGCTTCAATCATATTTGCACCTAATAAGGATCCTTTTTTACCATTGAATAAAACGTAATCAGGGTTTTCAGCTACAGCTTTATCATTATCAAATTCTAAAAGTCCTTTTTTAGCAGCAGAAGCTTTTGTATAAAAATCACCTTGCATAATATAATATTCTCTATCAACTTTTGGTAAACCACCTGCTGGTTCTACAAGTATTAAACCATACATACCATTTCCAATATGCATAGGTACTGGAGGAGCTGCACAATGATAAACATATAACCCTGGATTAATAGCTTTAAAAGTAAAAGAAGCTTCTTTACCTGGAGCTGCTGTAGTAGCAGCAGCACCACCACCTGGCCCTGTTACAGCATGTAAATCTATGTTGTGAGGTAATACACTATTTGCTGCATTTTTAAGGTTAAGAGTTACTTCATCACCTACTCTTACACGAATAAAACTACCTGGTACTGTGTTGTTAAATGTCCAGAATGTATAAGAAATACTATCTGCTATAACGCCTTCCATTTCTGTAGTTTCAAGATTTACAATCCATTTTTTAGGACCTCTATCGCCTACAGGTGCTGGAACTTTTGGTGCTCCAGTTACTTCTAAAACCTGAGGTTCTCCTTCTGCAACCATATCAACAGCAGATTGAGATGAGTTGCCAGAATTTGTTCCATTTTTACAAGCTCCAAATATGACTGCCATAACGAAGCTTAACATGATTAACTTGTTTGTCATAATGTGTTATTTTGTTTTGTTTGAATGATGAAAAAATATTTAGAATTTTGTATTAAAAATGTTAGGGTTAATATTTAAACTCAACCAAACCCAATGCTGTAAAGAGTTTGGATTAACTGAATTCTTTAAATAATTTAATGATGAAGTATTAGCAAATACAGAATATCCTCCAACTAATTTTGCATATTTATGTATTGCATAACCAAAATCAACATCAAATTCTTGTCCAAGATTGGTTGATAAATTTTGATTATTATCTACTATTTTATTTGGAGATAAAAATTGATGAAGTGCAAATCCAAAATTTGTACTTGCTGTAGGTTTTAAACTTGCTTTTGCATAAATATCTACTAAGCCAGAACCTTTATGACCATTACCTGCATAGAAATAATCCATTGAACCATAAAACTTATGATTAGTGCCAAAATATGGATTAAATGCTTTGTTATCTTGTGAACCAACTGTGCCTACATCATTACCACTTAAATAATCTGTACCTAAACCTAAGTTCCATTTTTTATCTAATTTTCTATCTGCAAAAAATGCAAGCAAATAAGCATTTGTTTTTGCACCTGCCATTGTTTTTCCAAATTGGGTATATGCAGAAACATTAAATTTCCAATCAGAACTTGTGTAGAAATAATTTGCACCTATAGTTTGTTGAAAATAATTTTTTGCATTTACATCAGTTAAATCAGCAGCAGTTTGAAATCCAAGATTATTGAATAATAAACTTAAATTACTTTTTGAGTTAAAATTAAATTTAGCCCATAAAGTTTGCATCCATTTATAAGGAGTTGCATCTAAAGGAGAATATAAACTTCCAGAAATGTTGCTTAAATTATTGCCATATAATTCTTTGTAGTTTTGATTGTAAGCAGCATAAGCTTTGAAAGAAAATTTTTCTTTATTCAAATGAAATGAAATAGCATCATGAGCTCTTGCACCTTGTGCCCAATCTAATTCACCAAAGAAACGTTCATCATCTAAACTGATTACTTGACGGCCAATTTGTAAAGAACTTGATGATGAGAGATTTAATTTAGCCCAGGCTTCAAAAAATGCTACCCCATTTTTTATTCCTGCTCCTTGTGTTAAACCATCTTGTCCCCAAACTGATACATTTTGAGGAGAAACTTGCACTGTAAGCAAGTTTTTATATTGATAATTAATGTTTACTCTTGTGCGTTGGCTTATTAAAGCTGCTGGCTTCTCTCCTTTTGATAAAGGTCTAAAAGTGCCACTTCTAAATTCAGCTCTTGGTCTCATTTGAAATGAAACTGAAAGTTGATTTTCTTTGTCTGAAGTGTTTTGTGCTGAAAGGTTTTGAAAAGTAAAGGCTGAGAAAGCTATAACTGAAAATAATTTGATTTTACTAAAACTGTCCATATTAAATTAATTTATTTGGGGTGCAAATGTATAGCCAAAACAAATCAAGGACAAATTTATCTTTGATTAATTTTCTAATAATTACGATTTAGTATAAAATCAAAAAAATATTGACATTTTTGTTGTTATTCCAAATAAATCTGTATGAGCTTATTTAGCAAAAAGTATATAGCTTTTAATTAGTTAATAGTTTAGAAACTTATATTTAATGAATTAAAGTTGAGTAATAAGATGCAATAAATCTTGTTTTTGTTTTTTACTAATAGGTACTATTTCTCCATCAATAACAACATGGTCTTCTTCAATTGAGTTAATCTTAGCAACATTAGCTAAATAACTA
>JAIXLO010000121.1 GCA_026931325.1 Chitinophagales bacterium
GGGTAAATTAGGCAAATCCATTACATCCTACATCCCTCCAAGAACATTATTGCAGCAGCAGATAGGAAAATTTGTACAGAGATTGTTCCTCTTTGGATTGATAGCTTTTCTTTTCATCTGGCTGGTCAATTATTTTGAAACAGGATCGGTGATACAAGGTTTACTTTACGGACTGACCCTTGCTATGGCGGCAGTGCCTGAAGAAATACCGGTGGCCTTTTCTTCTTTTATGGCATTAGGCGCTTTTAAAATGAGCAGGCTGGGTATCATTTCACGTCAGCCTCAAACCATCGAAAACCTGGGAGCAGTTACTGTGATCTGTCTGGATAAAACCGGAACCATCACCGAAAATAAAATGGAGGTGAAAATTATTTATGATTTTAATAATGATGAATTGCTGGATGTTGAGCAGATGCACCAACATAATGGAGAGAAAGTTTTATACTATGCCATGCTTGCCAGTGAACAGGATCCTTTTGATGCCATGGAAAAAGCCATTCATTCGGCATGGGATCGCCTGGACAATGATGCATCTGGAACATTGAAACAGATTTATGAATATCCGCTGGAAGGAAAACCTCCTATGATGACACATGTGTATTTGAGGGACGGAAAAAGACTGATCGCAGCAAAAGGCGGGGCGGAAAGAATTTTGAAAGTATGTAAAGCAGATCCTGAAACTGAAGCAAAGGTCATTGCACATGTGAAAGCCCTGGCTTCAAAAGGATATCGTGTGTTGGGAGTAGCTTCTGCCGAACCTTATGAGGGTGAATTTCCGTCATCACAGGATGATTTTAACTGGACGCTGCTGGGCCTGATCAGCCTGTATGACCCTCCCAAGAAAAAAATACCTGAGATATTCAGCAGATTCTATGATGCAGGCATCCGTTTGAAATTATTGACGGGAGATTATCCCGAGACTGCCATCAATATTGCAGAGCAAACGGGATTGAAAGGTAATCAGAATTATTTTACGGGTAATGATGTGATGCAGATGAGTGAAGAAGACTTAAGAGAGAAAGTTCGTACCTCCAATCTTTTTGCCCGCATGTACCCGGAAGCGAAGATGAAAGTGATCAATGCCCTGAAAGCAAATGGAGAGATCGTGGCAATGACCGGTGATGGTGTCAATGACGGTCCTGCATTAAGGTCCTCCGATATCGGGATCGCCATGGGAAAAAGAGGAACAGAGATCGCAAGGCAGGCTTCTGATCTGATACTTACCGATGACGATATTGAAAAGATCCCCGAAGCCATTCTTCAGGGAAGAAAGATCTACAGCAATTTGAAAAAAGCAGTGCGGTACATCATATCCATACACATACCGATCATCTTTACTGCGGCGCTGCCATTGTTGTTCGGATGGAAATATCCAAATATTTTCACACCGATTCATGTCATCTTCCTGGAATTGATCATGGGCCCGACCTGCTCCGTATTTTTTGAGAGAGAACCTGTGGAAAAAGATATCATGTCACAACCCCCGCGAAACAGAAAGGTCAGGTTGTTCAATAATGCGGAATTAGCAATCAGCATTATTCAGGGCCTTGCCATAACAGCCGGCACTCTTTATCTGTATTATTATTATATGATATCCGGCCATTCCATTGAAGAGACCAGGGCGGTTGTGTTTACTACTCTGGTCTTGGCGAATATCTTTCTCACTTTCGCCAATCGCTCTTTTCATGAGAATTTCACCAGAACAATTTTCTACAAAAACGATCTGGCTCCATGGGTACTTATCATCTCTGCATTATTCCTGTTGCTGATCCTGGTAGTGCCCTTCATCAATCAACTCTTTAATCTGACAGAGATCTCTGCCACAGACTTCCTGATCTGCATGGGGGTTGCTTTTATAAGTGTGGCGTGGTTTGAATTGTACAAGTCCATCCGTTATAGGTCATAGCCTCGGTTTAATCATATTTATTGCTGACCACTCTCATCATTTTTGCTGACAGGGGTTCTTTGAAACGGCCTTGTGTCCGGGATATATTTGTGTCGAAAATTAAATTTTTAAAATTAAAAATATAAATCAAACTCAGGTTGTTTAAAATAACCTCTCTTTTTTTTTAAAAAATCATCTTTGACCTCCCTTAATCCCTCCAAAGGAGGGAAATATATTTATATAGCCATGTTTCGTGTCTTCACGAAACAATTTTAACCACCCCTTGCCCCTCCATAGGAGGGGAATATTTTTACCACATTTACCAATCAAGATGGTATTAAATGCTTTCTGTACTTTTGAATAATAAAATATTATTTTATAGATGATAAAACTTAGTGTTAATATAAACAAATTTGCTACTATTCGTAATAGCAGAGGTGGCAATAATCCTGATGTAGTAAAAGCTGCTATCAATGCTCAACAATTTGGTGCAGATGGAATAACTGTACATCCAAGACCTGATGAAAGGCATATTACCTACAACGATGTAAGAGAAATAAAAAAAATAGTTACAACTGAGTTTAACATTGAAGGAAATCCAAGAGAAGAAAAATTTATTCAATTAGTTTTAGAAACAAAACCACATCAAGTAACATTAGTGCCAGATGCTGAAGGTCAATTAACTTCTGACCATGGATGGAATACTATAGAACATAAAAACTATTTAACAGAAACAATTCAAATTTTTAAAAATGCTGGTATTCGTGTTTCTATTTTTATTGACCCAATCATTGAATTAATTGAAGCTGCACCACTTACAGGAACTGATAGAATAGAACTTTATACTGAGGCTTATGCAAAACAATTTAATACCAATAAAAAAAAAGCAATTGAGCCATATATTAAAGCAGCAGAAAAAGCTAATAGCCTTGGCTTAGGTATAAATGCTGGTCACGATTTAAACCTTGAAAACTTGCAATACTTTTCAAAAAATATTCCTTGCTTAGATGAAGCAAGTATTGGTCATGCTTTAATTTGTGATGCTCTCTATTTAGGTTTTGAAAATACTATTCAGCTATATAAAAGACAGTTACAATAATGTTCATAATTTAATTTATTACTACTATCAGATTAATTATGATTGCTCAAAAAATTGTGTCCAAATTTAAGTAACGATTTTTCGTCAACCTATTTTAAGATAAGACACTTCATTTAATAGAAAAAAAGAAAGCAAGAATATAATGATATTATAAGATTTTGAATATGAAAAATATGGTGTACAAAAAATAATTGCTCCTCAGAATTATTGAAGCTGCAATAAAATTATTTAAACATTTACTGTGTATATTTGATAAGTAAGAGAATGTTTAATACAACATTATTATACATCTACAGTTTTAATATTTTTAATGATGTTGCATAAAAGCTAATGTTCATGCACACTAAAGAAGAAGCATTTAAAAAAATTACAAACCTTGTTCAACGATTTGATGAGCAAAAAGAATATTATAAAAACAAAGATTACAATGAAACTCAAACAAGACGAGATTTTATTGATCCATTTTGGAAAGCTCTTGGTTGGGATATTGATAATGAAAATGGTTATGCCGAAACTTACAGAGAAGTAATACACGAAGACAGATTAAAAATTGGTAGTGCAACAAAAGCTCCAGATTACTCTTTTAAACTCGTTGGTGGCAAACGACTTTTCTTTTTAGAAGCTAAAAAGCCAAGCGTAATTATTAAAGATGAAATAGCACCTGCCTATCAAATTCGTAGATATGGCTGGAGTGCCAAAATGCCTATTTCTGTTATCAGCGATTTTGAAGAATTTGCTATTTACGATTGTACTACAAAACCAAAAGAAACTGATAAAGCAAGTAATGGAAGAATAAAATATTTAACTTATAAAGATTACTTAAACGAGTTTGATTTTATTTGGGATACTTTTTCTAAAGAAAGAGTATTGAAAGGTAGTTTTGATAAATACATTTCTACTGATAAAAATAAAAAAGGAACATCTACTGTTGATTATGAGTTTTTACAATCGTTAGACAAATGGCGTGTTGAACTTGCTATTAATATTGCACTACGCAATAAAAATATTTATGAAGATGAATTAAACTTCATCGTTCAACATACTATTGATAGAATTATTTTTCTTCGTATTGCAGAAGATAGAAGTGTTGAACCTTATGGCGAACTTCAAAATGCTATTAAATCTGGCAATTTTTATCAAAACCTTCTTCATAATTTTCATATAGCAGACCAAAAATATAATTCAGGCTTATTTGATTTTAGAAAAGATAAAATAAGCAACAAAATTTCTATTGATAACAAGGTTATCAAAAATATTATTTCAGAACTCTACTACCCTATTTGCCCATACGAATTTTCGGTTTTAAGTGTAGAAATTTTAGGTAGTGCTTATGAACAATTTTTAGGGAAACAAATTTCTCTTTCTAAATATGGCAAAGCTATTATTGAAGAAAAACCAGAAGTAAGAAAAGCAGGTGGCGTTTATTATACACCTCAATATATTGTAGATTATATTGTAAAAAATACTGTAGGTAAATTAATAGAAAATAAAACTCCTGAAGAAATTAGTGAAATAAAAATAGCAGACCCAGCTTGTGGTAGTGGAAGTTTTTTAATTGGTGCATATCAATATTTATTAGACTGGCATAAAAACTATTATTCAAAAAATAGCAAGCCAAGTAAAGGCATAAAAGATAACCCTTTAACACCTCTTGGAGATTTAACAACTATTGAGAAAAAAAGAATTTTACTAAATAATATTTATGGAGTGGATTTAGATAGTAATGCTGTAGAAGTAACAAAACTTAGCTTACTACTAAAGTGTATGGAAGGCGAAACAAAAGAAACTATTGAAGCACAAACAAAACTTTTTCATGATAGAGTTTTACCAACACTAGATAATAATATTAAAAGTGGCAACTCTTTAATTGATGTAGATTATTACGACAATGAATTAGATTTTGGCGAAGAAAAAAAAGTAAAACCATTTTCTTGGCAAAAAGAATTTCCTGAAGTATTTGATAGAAAAAATAATGAACAAGATGAAAAAAGTATATATCATATTACTTGTGTAATGCACAATAGCAGAGTATCACAACGAATGATAGAATATAAAGTAAAACGAGGCAAACCCGAATACCTTAATATTAATGAAGAAGAATCATTACTTGAAATTTTATGCAAGATAATTGAAGAGAATAATCTTACAGTAATCGAAATGAACTTATGTGCAGACCATTTACATTTTATTTTGGTATGCAATAGTAATGAACTAACAAAAATTGTTGGAAAAATAAAATCAATGTCTTCAAGAGCATTCAATATTCTACGAGGCATAACAAGTGGGCATGCCCACTTGCAAGAAAAACAACATGCCCACTTGCAGGAAAAACAACATGCCCCATTGCAGGAAGAACAGCATGCAAACTCAACAAGTGGGCATGCAAACTCAACAAGTGGGCATGCCCACTTGTTGAAGGCAGATATTTCTTTACCTACAAGAGGCGAAACTCAAAATTCTCTTTGGGCTCAAAAGTTTAATAGAAAACTTATTGATAGTAATGAACAGTTGAATAATACCATTATGTACATTCGTAATAATCGTATTAAACATAATTTATCTCCTCTATCTAAGCAAATTCAAAACAGAATTCAGCAAGTAATTACTAATACTGAAAAAGCTCTTGAACAAAAAAATATTTATGCCGGCTTTGATTGTATTATTGGAAATCCACCTTATGTGAATGTTGAAAATTTATCGCCAGAAACAAAAAGTTATCTCTTTGAAAAATATAAAACGTGTAAAGGCAGAACTGATATTTATGTAGCTTTTATTGAAAAAAGCAATTCTCTTGTAAAAGAAAACGGAATGATTTCTTTTATTATTCCTTACGCATTTACAAACCAAAAATATGGCGAAGAAGCACGGAAAATGTTAATCAACAATTATTTCATCAATGAAATAATTGACACTTCAAATTACTATGTTTTTGAACAAGCCGTAGTAAAAAACATAATTCTATCTTACCAAAATAGAAAACCCAAAAGCAAAACGGAAATTAAAATTGTAAAAAGCGAAAATGAATTTATAAATAAATCGTTTGAAGTAATTGAAGTCAATCAAAAAGATTTTCTAAAACAAAAAGATAGTCGTTTTGATACAAATTTGAACACAAATAGTAGTTCTTTAAAAGAGAAAATTTTAAAAAAAACCATCCCACTTTCTGACATCTGCCTTATTGCTTACGGTGCAAGACTAAATCACAAGACAGAAAAAATTGGAAAAGAAAATTACATTTCAAAAGAACAGCGAAAAGGTTACAAACCATTTCTTGAAGGTAAAAACATTGAACGTTATCACTTTTCGCAATTTGGTTGGTTGAATTATCATCCAACAGAACATTATAATTCAATGTTTCCTGAATTATTTGAAAATGAAAAACTAGTCTTTATACGAATAATATCAGACAGATTAAGATTTGCATACGACAATAATGGATTTTACAATAGTCATACTGTAATTAATGGTGTTAGGTTAGACAAGTTGAAAAATGCAAATCATATTTCAGCAAAAAAGGCAGTTGCAAATTCAGATATAGAACTTTCTAAACAATTTCATTACTTCTATTTGCTTGGAATTTTGAACAGTAATTTAATAAATTGGTATTTCAAAAAATACTTGTCAGATAATCTTAATTTTTATCCAAATGATGCAAAACAATTACCAATCAAAGTAATTGGAAAAGACAATCAACAAAGTGTAACTGAAATTATCAAATACGTTGATTTACTTTTGCAACTTAATAAAGAAAAACAAAACACTTCTTTGCCTGATACATTACAAATAATAAATCGTAAAATTGATTATTCAGAAAATAAAATTAATCAATTAGTTTACCAACTATACGAACTTACAGAAGATGAAATAAAAATTATAGAAAGCAATTAAATCTTTACATCAATTATCTTTTAATTTTGCTGTATGCTTTCAAAAAAAGAAGAAGAGTTTATTGCATTTTGGCAAAAAAATAGATTAGCTCAAAAAAAGAATACCAAGCAATTTCTAATAGGATTAACTGCTGGTTTGCTGATAGGCTTTACTTCATTATTATTAATTTTTAGTGGTTGGTACGAGAGGGCAACAATGGTTGCAAATTCTAAATTAAGCCCTATTGTATTTTTATTAGCAGTAATTGTATTAGCAGTTTTTATTGCATTTGTCAATAGAAAATATAAATGGGAGCAATACGAACAGCAGTATTTAGAATTATTAGCTAAAAAGAAAAAAGAAGAACAACAAATGCAGCAAAACAAAATATAGTGTTGTCTATCTATATAAGATATCAAATCTATTTATGAAACTTATTTTTACTTCTCTTTTATTGTGTTCTTTAATTTTTGTTTCATGTACTAAAAACAAAGAAGGCTGTATTCCAAAACCTATAGCAGAAGAAAAACCCTCAATGATTGCTTTTTGTACTGCAAATAATATTAATTATACAGAAGATGCTTCAGGCATTTTATATGAAATTATCAACCCAGGTTCTGGCATTACACCTACCATTAATTCAAAAATTTTTATTTATTATCAAGGAACATTGCTAAATGGAACTCAATTTGATGCTCAGGCAGATCCTACCAAAACTGGTTGGTATTTGAATACTTTAATTGATGGTTGGCAAAAAGGTTTACCATTAATAAGCAAAGGTGGTCGTATAAAATTGGTTATCCCATCATCTTTAGCTTATGGATGTACTGGTTCTGGAGTTATTCCAGCTAATTCTCCTTTATATTTTGATATTACCCTAACTGAGGTTTTGCCTTAAATTCAATATAAATATTGGTTTTTAGCCGCTGAATTATTGAATTTCTAAATAAATAAAGTCTTTTTATTGTTTTTTTCCTATTGCATTTTTCAAAACACTATATTTGCCAACTCTAAAAATGTAAAACTGTTACTAATTATGCAACTGAAAGGTTTAGTCAGATTTTTTGCTATTGCACTTATTCTTATTTGTTTATATCAGTTATCATTTACATGGATTGTTCATAACCATGAAAAAGCTATGAGCATACAAGCTGATAAATGGGTAAAAGAAAATTATATTTCTGCAAAAGAAAAATATGCAAACAATGTAGAACTTCAAGCATTGTATAATGATACTTTAGAAGGATTTAAAAAAGTTCGTTTACAACGTTTATTAGATAGTACAAAGGATAGTAAAGTTGGTCCTTTTGGATTAACAACATATCAAAGTGCTCAGGATAAAGAATTGTTATTAGGCTTAGACCTTCAAGGAGGTATGAGTGTAACAATGGAAGTTGGTTTAGATGGATTAATAGAGTCTTTATCAGGTTATACAAAAGATGCACAATTTAATCAAGCTTTACAATCTGCTGTTAAATTAAAAGCCAATAGTAATGCAGACCTTGTATCACTATTTTCACAAGAGTATAAAAAATTAAATCCAACTGGTAAGCTTGCACCTTTCTTTGCTGCAAAAAGTAGTGGTAAAATTAAGTTTGATGATAGTGATTCAAAAGTTTTAAGCTATTTAAAAGAACAAGCAGACAATGCATTTGCAAATACATTTAGAATTGTAAACAAACGTATTGACAAATTTGGTGTTGCATCTCCAAACATTAATCAAAATCCTGATAAAGGAATTATTACAGTTGAGTTAGCTGGTGTAACAGATCATGAAAGAGTTCGTAGGTATTTACAATCAACAGCTAACTTACAATTTTTTGAAGTATATACTTTTCAAGATAATGAATTAGTAAAAGGCTTTGAAGCAGCTAACAAATCGCTTCAAGATTATTTGAATGGTGTTAAAGCAGAAACAACAATTAAAGATACTGTAGCTGCCACTACAAATAATACAAAAACTATTGATACCACTAAAACAGTAAAAATATCTGATATTGATGACCATACAACAGCATCAGTTACTGATACTACAAAAAATACCAATAATTCAGATCCTATAAAATCTTTATTACTTGGAGGAAGAGAACATCAACCTTCACCAAACAGACAAGGTGGCTATTCATATCCAGCAGCATTAGCTTATGTAGCATTAAAAGATACTGGTTTATTAAATCAATATCTATCAATGGATATTGTAAAAAATAAATTCCCTAATAATCTTGTTTTCATGTATGGTAAAGCAGAGGATGAAAATGGAAAAGTATCAAACACACTTTTAAATCTTTATGCAATAAAAACCTTAGATAATGGTCAAGCAAAATTAGAAGGAGAACATGTTGCTGATGCAAAACAAGGTTATGATGGTAGTAGAGCTATCATTCACATGAATATGAATAAAGAAGGTACTAAACTTTGGAGTGATTTAACTACAAAAAATGTAGGAAAACCAATAGCTATTGTTTTAGATAACTTTGTTTATTCTGCTCCAAATGTAAATGAGCCTATTACAACAGGTAGCTCTCAAATTTCTGGAAACTTTACAGTTAAAGAAGCTCAAGACTTAGCAGATATTTTACAAACAGGTAAATTACCTGCTCCTGCAAAAATTGTTCAAGAACAAATTATAGGACCAACCTTAGGTGCAGAAGCTGTTAAAGGTGGTGGAATGAGTTTTCTACTCTCATTCTTAATCATATTTGCTTTAATGGTTGTTTATTATAATACTGGTGGTTGGGTAGCAAATATTGCATTAATATTAAACTTACTTTATACTGTAGGTATTTTAGCAGCTTTAGGATTTACACTTACAGCAGCTGGTATTGCAGGTTTGGTATTAACTATTGGTATGGCAGTAGATACGAACGTTATTATTTTTGAACGTATTAAAGAAGAACTTACAAAAGGTAAGAGTTATCCTGTAGCTGTAGATGATGGTTATAAACGTTCTATGGCTCCAGTTATAGACTCTCACGTTACATCTTTCTTAACTGCTGCTATATTATTTAATTTTGGATTTGGTCCAATATTAGGTTTTGCAACTACACAAATGTTAGGGCTTTCATTAAGTTTATTCTGTGGTATTTTAGTTTCTCGTTTAATTACTGATATATATGCAGATAGTAAAAAAGACAGACACTTTAAATATTTTACAAACATATCTCGTCGAATTTTCAAACATGCTACATTCCCATTCATAAAATATAGAAAAGTAGCTTATGCTATTTCTGTAGTAATACTTCTATTAGGTATAGGCTCTTTCTTTAATGGATTTGACGAAGGTGTAGAATTTGCAGGTGGTCGTAGCTATGTTGTAAAATTTGATAAACCCATTGCAATTGAACCACTAAGAAATGAATTAAAAGAAATTTTTGATGGAGAAACTCCAATAATTAAAACAGTTGGAAATAATGAGCAGTTGGATATCACTACATCTTATAAAATTCATGAGACTGGTCAAAAAGTAGATTCATTGGTAGAACAAACTTTATTTACAGGTTTGAAAAAATATTTACCAGAAGGAACAACTTTTCATGATTTTTCAACTCAATACAAACAACGTTCACAAACAGTATTACCAACTATTTCTAAAGATTTAAAATTAGGAGCAGTAAAGGCAGGTGTTGTTGCTGTTATTGTAATTTGTTTATACATTTTTATTCGTTTTAGAGATTGGAGATATTCTTTTGGAACTATTGTAAGCTTAATGCATGACGTATTTGTAACATTAGCTGTATTTTCTTTTGCAAAATCTATTGTACCATTCCCATTAGAAATTGACCAATACTTTATTGCAGCCATACTTACAGTAATTGGTTTTTCTATGAACGATACAGTTATTGTATATGATAGAATTCGTGAAGACACAGGTTTATATCCAAGCCTTAGTAAAGAAGAAGTAGTAAATACAGCTATTAATCAAACTTTAAGTAGAACGATTATGACATCATTAACTGTGTTTATTACTATTTTAATATTATTCATTTTTGGTGGAGAAGTTACAAGAGGTTTTGCTTTTGCAATGCTTATAGGAGTTGTAACAGGTACATACTCATCAATATTTGTAGCTGCTCCAATATTAGTAGATATGGCTAAGAATAAGCCTTTAGGAAAAAGTACAAAAAAGAAAATATAATTTAGTTTTATCTTTTTAAAATAGCTATTAAAAATCCCCATAAGCTTATGGGGATTTTTTTATTGTAGTGTTTACTTTATCTATCAAAAAGTATGAAAAAGTAATAAAATTAAAAAGGAGACTCGATTATAAATTATTAAAATAAATGGATTGGGGTGAAAAGAATATTTAGAAAAATACTTTAATAAATTATTGCCTTTATGATTTTTATAAAGTAGAATAAATTATTCTCAATCGCATTTTTCTATTTTGTTGAGAGTTATTGCCACCTAATAATCCTACTCTACCACAAGCAGGTGCATTTAAAGCCATAGTTGCTATAGGATAAAGGCTTGATGTCATTCCTTCTCCGGTATAAACATAATCTGTTACTGGTGCAAATAAATATAAGTCAAATACCTTTTGATTAAAAGTAATAATACTTTGTACGTATCTTGAAATATTAAAACTATAGGATGCTATTCTTTTACCATTGGGATCAGTTTTATAAATAACATTTCCTCCAAAAATATTAAGATTATCAACTGTACCTCCTTGACCTACAACAATATCTTTTGGAATATAAAATCTATATTCAGCAGAATCAGGATGTGTGCTAATAGCACATAAAAATAAATTCGGTGCAGTATAAACATTATAATAAGGATCATTATCTGCTTCTTGTTCCATTATTAATTCAGCACGATGAACAACTCTGTTTTTAATTCCAGCAACATAAGGAGTTTTTATTCTTACAAAATTTCCTTGACCTGCTTGTAAAAAAAGTAAATCATCTTCTGTAGTTGGAGGATTAATTAAATATTGTTCAGATTGAGAACCTGAAATATTTCTAACAATATTATTAGATGCTCCAGTAAAATCTAATCCAGATCTGAAATAAGTTATAACAGTTGTATCTGCTCCATTACGTTGTTTATATTTATAATACAATGCAACTTTACTATTAGTATCAGTTAAAGAAACTCTTAATAAAGTATTAGAGCCTGTTTGAGGAATGATTGAAAAACCTCTAAAGAGGCTTGAAAACTGATTACTACTATAATAAGCATTACTACTATCAAATTGTTTTAATAGTTTATTACCAAAATCAGAAGTTAAAGGAATACGAATTTGATTAATAGCATCTTCACTAAATGCTTTTACAGAATCTGAAAGTTTTCTTGGGTCAGCAATATGTACACTTCCTATTTGTCTTGCAATATTCATAGAAGAATATGAAGTATAAATTGAATCTTGATTCAATTTACTTGACTGGCTTATTTCATATACTTTTAAATCAATAGGATTTGTACTATCGCCCCACAATCCTCTATAACTTAAAACCAAAACAGCTGAATCAAGTGTTAAACTATCTTTACCTACTGGAAAATAAAAAGGAAAAGAATTAGGTTTAAATTCGGCATTAATAATAGCTTTTGTTGTACCCATTAATGGATCATTTGTAATACTACCTAACACCATTTCTTGCAGTTTAGAAATACGAAATGAGTCAGATAAAATATTAAAAGTTTGTACATCAATTGTAGTATCAAACGTATGTACTCCATCAATAGGAGGAATTAATTCACTACCTATTTCTGTTACAGAAACTTTAGTACATGAAATAATTAGAAAACTAAATATAAAGGCGGGGAAAATAAATTTCTTCACACAAGTAAATTATTAATGTTGGTTTATTATTTATCTGCAAGGTCGTTGTACAAATCTAAATACTCTGTTAAATCAGTATCCCATCCCTTGAATGGTAATATTTTTTTACCCCTTACTTTAGAAAACTCTTCAGCTAATTTTTTATCAGGATTAGGTGTACCAAAAGTAATTGCATCTGCATAAGTAGCACCTCCTCTAAACATAGCAGTATTATTATTACCTTTAAAAACTTCTAAATCTTTTGGTGTAATACTATTATTTATCAAAGCCAATTTAAACAACTCATTACCTAATTTTTCAGTAAAAGTATTTTCTCCAATTGTAAATACTGTTTTACTATGTAAAAAAACAGGTTCTCTTTTATATGCAGTTTTTATAAATGCAGGAATTAAGCCACACATCCAACCACTACAATGTACAATATCAGGAGGCCACCCAAATTTTCTTACAGTTTCTAATGCCCCTTTAGCAAAGAAAACAGTTCTCATAGCATTGTCATCAAACCATTTATCTTCATCGTCATGAAAAATATTTTTTCTTTTAAAAAATTCTTCATTTTCTAAAAAATATATTTGAAGTCTTGCATTAGGTAATGATGCTACTTTAATTTGTAATGGATAATCATCATCATTTACAGAAACATTAATACCACTTAATCTAACAACTTCATGTAAGCGATGCCTTCTTTCATTAATTACTCCAAAGCGTGGCATTATGCAACGCACTTCCATTCCACTTTCATTACTTTTTACAGCAAGCTTATTTACAATTTCTGCAAATTCTGTCAGCTCTAAATAGGGCGACATTTCTGTAGCTATAAATAAAATTCTTTTCTTATGCATCAGCTCTTCTTATTTTTGGGGAAGCCATTTATAAGGTTGCAAAATTAAGAAAAATACCTTTAATGACAAAAGGGTTGCAATAGTTATATCAATTAATTGCCATTTTTTTATTCATCTTTAATAATTATCATAAAAAAAGAAAGCCTCACTATTATTTGAATAGTGGGGCTTTAGATAATTAAACTGTTAATTAAAACTATTTGCTATATTTTATTAATAACCCATTCCACCCATATCAGGACCAGGCATTGCAGGAGTTGCTTGTTTAGGTTCTGGTTTATCTGCAATTACTGCTTCTGTAGTTAATAACATTCCAGCTATAGATGCAGCATTTTCTAATGCAACACGACTTACTTTAGTTGGGTCAATAACTCCAGCTTTGTATAAATTTTCATAAGTTTCTGTTCTTGCATTGAAACCAAAATCTCCTTTTCCTTCTTTAATTTTTTGTACAACTATTGAACCATCAATACCTGCATTAGTAGTTAAAGTTCGAATTGGTTCTTCTAATGCACGACGTACAATTTGAATTCCTGTTTGTTCATCTGCTATTTGACCTTTTACTTTAGCATCTAAACTTTCAATAGCTCTAATATAAGCTACACCACCACCTGGTACAATTCCTTCTTCTACTGCTGCTCTTGTTGCATGTAATGCATCATCTACTCTATCTTTCTTTTCTTTCATTTCTACTTCTGTAGCAGCACCAACATATAATACAGCTACGCCACCTGCTAATTTTGCTAAACGTTCTTGCAATTTTTCTCTATCATAATCAGATGTTGTATTTTCTACTTGTGCTTTTATTTGATTAACTCTTGCAGTAATATCTGCTTTCTTACCCTTTCCACCAACTATTGTTGTGTTATCTTTATCAATAGTTACAGATGCAGCTTGACCTAAAGAAGATAAATCTGCACCTTCTAATTTATGTCCTAATTCTTCACTAATTACTGTACCTGCTGTTAAGATAGCAATATCTGTAAGCATTTCTTTTCTTCTATCACCAAAGCCAGGAGCTTTAACTGCTGCAACTTTTATGGTACCACGTAATTTGTTTACAACTAATGTTGCTAAAGCTTCTCCTTCTAAATCTTCAGCAATGATTAATAATGGTCTGCCACTTTGTGCAACTTTTTCTAAAATGTGAAGAATGTCTTTCATTGCAGAAATCTTCTTATCATAAATTAATATGTAAGGATTTTGCAATTCAGCTTCCATCTTATCGCTATTAGTTACAAAATAAGGAGAGATATAACCTCTGTCAAATTGCATACCTTCTACAACATCAACAGTTGTATCAGTACCTTTTGCTTCTTCTACAGTAATAACACCTTCTTTACCAACTTTTGCAAAAGCTTCTGCAATTAATTTTCCAATAGTTTCATCATTGTTAGCAGAAATTGTAGCTACTTGTTGAATTTTTTTGCTATCACTTCCAACAGTTTGAGATTGAGATTTTAAGTTTTCTACAACTAAAGAAACTGCCTTATCAATACCACGTTTTAAATCCATTGGGTTTGCACCTGCTGCAACCATTTTTAAGCCTTCGCTAATAATGCTTTGAGCTAAAACTGTTGCAGTAGTAGTACCATCACCTGCAATATCTGCAGTTTTAGAAGCTACTTCTTTTAGCATTTGAGCTCCCATATTTTCAATAGGGTCTTCTAATTCTATTTCTTTAGCTACAGTAACACCATCTTTTGTAACTGCTGGTGCACCAAATTTTTTTTCAATAACTACATTACGACCTTTAGGACCTAATGTAACTTTTACAGCATTGGCCAATTGGTCAACACCTTTTTTCATTTTATTTCTTGCTTCTACATCGAAGAATATTTGCTTTGCCATTGTATGAATAATTTTAAATGTTTAATTGTTAATGATTAAATAGAGTTTTCTAAACTCCCCTTTGAGGAATTTAGAGGCTAATTACACTATTGCCAGTATATCACTTTCTCTCATTATTAATAGGTCTTGCCCATCAATTTGAATTTCAGTACCAGCATACTTTCCATAAAGTACAGTATCACCAACTTTTACAGTTACTGGTTCATCTTTTTTACCAGGACCAGCAGCTACTACTACACCACGTTGTGGTTTTTCTTTAGCAGTATCTGGGATAATAATTCCTCCAGCTGTTTTTTCTTCAGCAGCAGCTGGCTTTACAATTACCCTGTCATGTAATGGGGTAATATTCATCTTTTTCGTAGCCATGATTTTAGTTTTATTTTTTAATGAATTAAATTTTAAAAATCAGAAACCTATTGAACAACAATATTGCCAATGACTTTAAAAAGTCAAAATTTCAGTTTTTAAATTATTACTTATAAAATGGCTGCGAAGGTGCATGTTTTTAGGCATATTTAGTGTGCCAAAATTGCATTAATTTAAAAAAGCTTATAAAGTCTGTTTTATTTCAAAACAAAATATATTAGATATGTATAACACTTTATAAGTACTGATGCTATTTATTTGAGCATATAAGTTGTTAAATAAAATATCAACATAAATTATTTAGAAAGAATAAACCTTAAACATGAAACCCCCTATCTTCGCAGCCCTGAAATAAAGTTCTTTTTATACATGATTAGCAGAAGAAATATAAGAATTAAGGTTATGCAGCTTTTATATATTATTGAAAGCAGCGGTGATAAAAAATTATTTAAAGACCCAGTTATTCAGTTGCAAAAAAGTTTAGATAATACTTTTGAACTATTGGTGTATCTGCTACAATACTTGATAGATGTAACTAAATATGTAGAAATTGATTCAAGAAACAGAGCTTCTAAAAATTTACCAACTTATGAAGATTTACATGTAAATACAAAGCTTGCAGGAAATATTATTCTATGGCAATTATTAGAAAATAAAAGTTTAACAGAAGCTATAAATAATTTTAAACCTAATAATAGAATTGATGAAACTACCATTAAAAAAATTTATTTACAATTAGTAGAAACAGATGAATATAAAAACTATCTAAAAGAACCTTCAAGAGATAAAAAAGTTGATAAAGAAATTTTTGAATTTATTTTTAATTCTTTGATTTTACCCAACGAATTGTTCGAATATCAAACAGAAGAACAATTTAATAATTGGTATGATGATGCAGAAATGATGCAACAATTGGTAAATATGTTTATTCAAAAACCAAAACAAAATTTGAATGAATTATTAACTGATGATAAATGGAATTTTGCAAAATCATTATTACTTACTGCAATTGAAAAAAATGAATTTACTTTAGAACTTATAAAGCCAAAATTAAAAAACTGGGATAGTGAACGTATTGCTGTTTTGGATATGATTTTAATGCAAATGGGTATTTGTGAATTATTGTACTTTGAAACTATTCCTACTAAAGTAACTATTAATGAATATATAGACCTTGCAAAAAGTTATAGTACTCCACAAAGTGGACAATTTGTAAACGGGATTTTAGATAATATTCATAAAGAGTTAATGGCTCAAGGAAAAATTAATAAAGTAGATTTTAAGAAGAAAGGAAAGTAATTATTTTCAATGGTTAATGATTAATGATTATTTATGAGAAATGTATTTTTTTTATTAGTATTGATTAGCTTTTGTACTGCTTGTAATAGCAATGAAAACACAAAGCCTCAAAACTTAACTCAATTAGAAAAAATTGCAAATGATAGTGCTAATTTTACACAAATAGAATGGATAGATAGTGTTGCCAATTTTGGAACAATTAATGAAGGAGAAATTGTAGAAGTAACTTTTAAATTTAAAAATATTGGCAACAAACCATTGTATGTAATTGATGTAAAACCTGGTTGTGGTTGCACATCTCCATCATATTCAAATGAAGCAATTGAGCCACAAAAAGAAGGTTGGGTAAAAGGAACTTTTAATAGTAATAATCAAAAAGGAGAAATACATAAATTTATAAGAGTAGTAACAAACACCATAAACAATAAAGAATATCAACTTCAATTTATAGGAACTGTAATTAGTAAATCTTAAACTTTTATATTTATTATTCATTTTAAAAACAAAAACAATGAACTTATTAAACGTAACACTTTTAATGGCAGATCCAAATCAACCTGGAAGTCAATGGACATCATTAATAATGATGGGAGCAATTATTTTAGTTTTCTGGTTATTTATGATTCGTCCTCAAGCTAAGAAAGCTAAAGAACAAAAGAAATTTATTGATAATTTACAAAAAGGAGATAAAATTGTAACCATTGCTGGTATTCATGGAACTGTAAATAAAATTAATGAAGACAATACTATTAGCTTAGAAGTCAACCCTGGCAACTATATTAAAATTGAAAGGAGTGCTATTAGTTTAGAATGGAGTTCAGCAATAAACAAAACAAAAACGAATTAATTTTTTTAAGCAAAAAAGTTAGCTGAAAATTCAGCTAACTTTTTTATAGTTTACGAATATTGTTCAATCTTCGATTCTAAGTTTAGTATTTCATCAAACATAGTTTCATAGTTTTTATCAATAGTTTCTTTTTCTTCTAATATTTTTTTATACTCTGCTTCTAACTTTACAAAGTCTGAATGATTACCATAATTTTCAGGCTTTGCTAATTCAAATTCTAAATTTATTTTTTGATTGTTTATTGAATTTACAGCTTCTTCTATTTTAGCAAATTTCTTTTGCAATTGTTTTAACTGATTTTTTAGTTGTGTTAATTCATGTGTAGTTTGTTGATGTTGCTCTTTCTTTTTTTCTATTACAGCTTGTTTTTCTTCTTGTACTTTTTGTTTTTCTTGTAGAGCCTTTTGCTTTGCCATTCTTTCATTCCAAGCAACCCACTCATCATAAGTTCCTTTAAATTCTTTTATTTCATGATTAACAATTTCCCAAATTTTATTAGCTGTTTTAGAAATAAAATATCTATCGTGGCTTACTAAAATTAAACTGCCTTCATATTTATTCAAAGCATCAGCCAACAACTCTACACTATGCATATCCAAATGGTTGGTAGGTTCATCTAGCATTAAAAAATTGCTTTTACTAACAATTACTTTTGCTAAAGCAACTCTTGCTTTTTCTCCTCCACTTAATACTTTAATTTTTTTATCTGTATCATCTCCACTAAATAAAAAACAACCTAATAATGACCTTAATTCTAATTCAGTTTTTTGACTGCCACACTCTTTCATTTCATCTAAAATCGTGTTATTTAAATTTAAGGCTTCTAATTGGTGTTGAGCATAAAAACTTTCTTCTACATTATGTCCCCATTCTCTTTTACCTTCAAAATTTTCTGTACCTGCAATAATGCGTAGTAAAGTTGATTTCCCTTTTCCGTTTGCACCAATTAAAGCAATTTTATCGCCTCTATCAATTTCTGCATTACCATTTTCTATGATAATATTTTCGCCAAATTTTTTATGAATATTTTTTAATGAAGCAATAATTTTCCCTGGCTGTTTATCTACCTGAAAATTTATTTTAATGTTTGGTCTTTCTAATTCAGCAGTTTCAATTCTTTCTAACTTATCTAATTTTTTAATAAGGCTCTGTGCCATAGAAGCCTTACTGGCTTTAGCTCTAAAGCGTTCTATTAGTCTTTCATTTTGTCTTATATAATCTTGTTGATTTTCGTAAGCCTTTTGTTGCATTTCTATACGAATAGCTTTTTCAGTTTCGTAATAATCGTAATTGCCTGTATAAAAATGTAATTGCTGTTGATATAGTTCAACAATTTTATTTACCATTCTATTTAAAAAATATTTATCGTGGCTAACAATAACTACACTACCCTGATAGTGCATTAAATATTTTTCCAACCATTCAATACTTGGTAAATCTAAGTGGTTAGTAGGTTCATCTAAAAGTAAAACATCGGGTTGTTGTAAAATCATTTTAGCTAATAAAACTCTCATACGCCAACCACCACTAAATTCTTTATAGGGTCTTTGTAAATCATTATTTTCAAAACCTAAACCTTGTAAAACTTCTTCTGTTTTATGATGTATATTATAACCACCAGCAACTTCAAGTTCATGAAGTTTATCGCTATAAAGCATTAATAAATTTTCATCTTCACTATTTTCTGTAAGTTGATTTCCTAAGTCTTCAATTTCTTTTTCTAATTGTTTTACTTTTTTAAAAGCACCCATTGCAACTTCTAAGATTGATTCATTTGTATCAAAGCTTAACAAATCTTGATGCAAATAACCAATGGTTGTATCTTTTCCTTTTTCAATTGTTCCTTTGCTTGGTGTATATTGTTGTGTTAGTAATTTAAGAATAGTAGATTTTCCTGTTCCATTATAACCAATTAAACCAATTCTTTCTCCAGGTTGTATATGCCAAGTTGCATCTTCTACAATAATTCTGGCACCAAACTCAAACGTTACATTTTGTAATCCTACCAACATAATTTTATATTAAAATCTTGCAAAGGTAATAGGTATAAGCATCTCAACGATATACAAAAAATGTGTGTAATAATATGAATAGTTATAAGGCTTTTAAGTAAAAAAGTTATTATTATTATTGCAGCTTAATAAATATAAAAGT
>JAIXLO010000077.1 GCA_026931325.1 Chitinophagales bacterium
GTGTATTAGTGTATGTTCCTTCAAAACATCTAACTATTGAAGAAGAAGTTTCTTTTGCAATAATAAATGTTGCACCTGGGTGACCAGGTATGTTTGAAGAAGTAATTGTTGGGGAACTTCCATCAAAATTTACTGAGAAAGTTATAGAAACTGCTTGCCCATTTAATGTTCCAAAAAATGGAGAAGTATAAACTCCAGAAGGTGGGGCTGATACTTGAGAAATTAATACAGCAGAATCTCCATCAATTTTTAGAGTTGCAGTAATGGTATTATTGTAGTTATTAATATCAAACTTAATTGTTCCTGTAGAACCTATTAAAATACCTTTATATAAACCACTTGCAGTGTTATCATAAATAGGATTTCCTTGTGGTGTTGTAGTACATGTTGCACATACATAAGTGGTGTTATTGTTATTATCACTTTTTTTACAAGAGGTTACAAATAATATAGACACTGTAACTAAAGAGAGCATTATTTTTTTCATATTGAGGTTTTTGAGGATTAATAATATTCAAACCTACCATAAAACATCAATAAATTTATACTCAATATTGGGTATTTTATTACAATAAATCTGACAAGAATAATTCTGGATTTTTTGAAAAAATAATTTCATTATTACTTTCAGCAACTATCCAACTTCCTTCAGCAATTTCTTCCTCAAGTTCATTAGTATTCCAACCACAATAACCAATAAAAATTTTTATATCCATAGTAGATAGATTTTTATTATTTATTTCTGCAATTACTTGATTAAAATTTCCACCGAAATAAATATTATCCATAATTAAACTTCCATTATCAATTAAGCTGTTTTTACAATGAATAAAAAATAAATGCTCTTTATCAACTGGTCCTCCAACATATAATGGAAATGAACGACTACTGCTAAATTCTGATAACTCATTCAAGCTTCTTTTAAATAGTTTATTAATAATAAATCCAATAGCACCTTTTTCATTGTGTTCTACAATAAAAATAATTGCGTTCTTAAAATTTTCATCATCCATTGTTGGAGAGCTTACTAATATTTTTCCTAATAAATGATTCATTTATTTGAAAATTATTTAGCTATAATACAAATAGTTAGAAAATTTTAATTTTCACAAAACTACTTATTAATATTCGTTTCTTAATTGTCTTGGATTTTTACAGAAAATATGCTTACTTGCTGCACTAAATAAAAAAATATGTCAAAGAAAATTATTAACACACCAAAAGCTCCAGCTCCAATTGGTCCATATAATCAAGCAGTACAAACTGGTAATTTATTATTTGTAAGTGGTCAAATACCAATAAATCCTGCAACTAATGAACTTGTTCAAGGAACTATTGAAGATGAAGCATTACAAGTAATGTATAATTTAAGAGCAATTTTAGAAGAAGCTAAATTAACTTTTGATAATGTAGTTAAGACAACCATTTTTTTGAGTGATATGAGTTTGTTTGCTGAAGTAAATAAAATTTATGGTAGCTTCTTCAATAGTGATTTCCCTGCAAGAGAAACTGTTGCTGTTAAAGGATTGCCTAAAGGAGTGAATATTGAAATTAGTGTTATTGCAACAACTGATTTGTGATATTAAAAGTGTTTGTATGATATTTTTTATATTTTACTAACACTTTTTTTCAATACTTCTCCTAAATAAAATAACTTTTTTTTCAAAAAAATTGTGCAACAAAACAATAACGAAAAAAAATCTTTTCAAAAATTTGTACAACTTTGGTTGATACCAATTGTAATTACTCTTTTTCTTATTGTAATTAGCTTCTTTCCAACTGTTGTTGAAAAGTATTATAGTACTGGATTATATCCTACTATCAGTAAACTACAAAGAAAAATTTCTGGAACATTAAATTTTAGTATAGGAGATGTGTTTTATTTTTTAGTAATTATTATTTTACTGAAAAGATTTATTAAGTTGATAAGATTAATTATTAATAAAAATGCTAGAAAAAATATAGGCAAATTTTTATTAATTGGATTAAGAAACATATTGTGGTTATTTATATACTTTCAAGTATTGTGGGGATTAAATTATTATAGAACTGGTATTGCTCATCAAATACAAATTGAAAAAGCAGATTATTCAAAAGAAGATGTTGAATTATTGGTTTGTGATTTAGTACAAAAATTAAATACTATTCGTCCTTTGATTAGTAAGGATAGTTTGCCACAACCATCATTCAATGAAATAATAAAAGAAGCAATTCAATTATACGATACCATAAAACCAACTTATCATTTTATCAATTATCAAAATAATGCAGTAAAGAAAAGTTTGTTTAGCAATGTTAGTCACTACATAGGTTTTACAGGTTATTATAATCCATTTTCTGGAGAGGCACAACTTAGTACAGATATTCCTAAAATATTAGCCCCATATATTGTTTGCCACGAAATTGCTCATCAATTAGGTTATGCACAAGAAGATGAAGCAAACTTTGTAGGATATTTGGTTTGCAGTAAAAGTGCTAATCTTTATTTTCAATATTCTGTGTATTTAGATTTGTATAAGTATGCAGCTACAGAATTATTAATGATGAATGAAACCAACACACATAATTGGGAATTGAATAAACTTGTAAGAAAAGATTTAAAAGATATTCGTTCATTTTTTCTTTCTAAAAAAAATAATATTGAACCTCTTATGACTGCATTGTATGGTCAATATTTAAAAGCAAATAGGCAATCCAAAGGGTTAGAAAGTTATAATTATGTTATTGGATTGCTTATTAGTAAAAAGAAAAAATTTGGAAGTATTTAGTAAAGTGTTATTCTATTTCTTTTAAACATTTTTCAATCATTGCAAGAGCTTTATCTATTGTTTGTTTTTTTGTTCTAAAGGCTAATATGGCAATTCTTATAACAAATTGTTGGTTGATGATAGAAGAACTTAAAAACACAGAACCATCATTGTGTATGGCTTGCATTAGTTGTTTATTTTTTTCATTTGAATTTTTTTTAAAAGGATACCAAAAATAGCTGATGGACAAATCTGGTTCAGGTCCAACGCAAAAACCTAACTCCATTAATTTTATTCTAAAATATTTTACTAATAATAATTTTTCTTCAAGGCAAGCAATAAAAGGTTCTATGCCATGAATTTGTAAAGGCAACCACATACGAAGTCCTCTAAAATGCTTGGTTAATTCAGGTGAAAGGTTTGAAGGATTTTGAACTAATTCGTCCATCACTGCATCTTGCATATAATTAGCAGTATATTGGTTTGAGTGTAATGCTGCAGTTTTATCTTTTATTAAAACTGCTCCTAAGCCATAAGGTAAAAACAAACTTTTATGAGGGTCAATAATCATTGTGTCTGCTTTTTCAATTCCATTAAACATTTCTTTTTTAGAAGTTAAAATGAAAAAACCACCATAAGCAGCATCCACATGAAACCATATATTATGTTGGTGAGCAATTTGTGCAATATCATTCAATGGATCTATAGCTCCTGTATCTGTTGTACCTGCAGTAGCAACAATCATAAAAGGATTTAAGTTTTGTTCAACATCTTTTTTTATTAATTGTTCTAAAGCATTTGTTTTCATTCTGTGATATTCATCTAAAGGAACATATCTTATAACAACATCTTCTAACCCAATTATTCTTAATGCTTTTTGTGTAGAGTGATGCACTTGCTCACTTAAATAAACAACAGATTTTTTTATTAAATCATTTTTAATTTGATGTTTATCTCTTGCAGCAGTAAAAGCAATTAAAGTAGATACAGAGCCACCAGAAGTTAGATTTCCAACAGCAGTTTCAGGAAATGAAAAAACTTTTTTCAACCAATTAATAGCTTCATTTTCTATTGTTGCAGCACCTGGTGAAGCATAATAAACACTTGCAAAAGGATTAGTAACAGCAGCAATAAAATCTGCCAGAGCAGCAGTAAAAACACCACCACCTGGTATATAACCTAAGTGGGTGCCAGATGCAGCATTTATGCCTGTTTCAGCTACTTCTGTTTGATATAATTGAAGAAGATTTTGAAAAGTTTTTGGATTATTCTCAATAGCTAATTGCTTAGGTTCTTTACTACTAAAACCTTTAACAGTTGATAAGTCATTAATAAATGTGTTTGCATAATTTGAAACTTCATGTAACATTTCTGTTCTTTCAGTTTCAGGTATATCAAGTTTGCTACTTAGTTTATTTAATTCATCTAATTGTTGAATAATTTGTTCTGTTTGCACTTTAATAATTTTAATGATTAACTTATAAAAAACTAAAGTGCAAAATTATACTAAAACAAATTTTGCTCGAGTGTATAGTGATGAGTGGATAAAAAGATTAGTAATATGAATCTAATTTATTCTTTATTTATTTGAGAAATTAATAATGAAGTTGCACTTATAAATAAAGTAAGTGCAGCAACTAATAATAATTGATTGATGTAAGGAATAGGAGTATAAGTAAATGCACCAATACCTTGAATTGCTAAGAACAATTCATTTAAAATTACACCAACTAAAAAACTAAATGACGCTATTTTAGCAAATTTTGTAGGTTTTATAAATCCTTTTGCAAAAGCATATCCTATAATAAATAAACTATGTATTCCTAACAATACTAAATGTAAATAAGCAATAACTATTGGGCGAATTCCAAAAACTAAATGACTAAGAGAAGGTATTACTGAAACTGCTTGTAAAGTATATTTAATTGTTACAGCTAAAGCAGATGCATAGAAGAATATATTTATCCAATTTGGATAATGAATATTTTCTTCTCCATGTAAAAATTTATAACCTTTTATTAAAATTAAAATCCAAGCCCCTAATTGAATGATTGCTGAAATAACTGTTATAATATATAGCCACATTGGAGGCTTTGTCCATAAAATAGAAAGTACAAAAGTTGGTATAACCACACAAGCTAATATGGTAAAGTGTTTACTTAAAGAAGCTACTAATTGGCGAGGTAACATATTTACAATAAGAGCTAATCCTCCAAAGAAAAACCAACCACTATATTGAAAATGTAAATGATAATAAACAGAAGCTAAGTAAACACGAGAATCCATGTTATGAGTTACTATGATATAACCTATAACCATTGGGCCTAATGCAGAAAGTATATTAAATAATAAACCTAGAATTGCCCATATATGTGCAGGTCTTTTTTCTTTAACTTTTCTTGCATCTGTAATAAAAACAATAGAGTATAATACAGAAGCAACAATACATAATGCAGAAAATGTCATTGAAATAATATGATAGCCTTTAATAGTAAAAGCTATTAGCATACCAAATGAGCAAATAAGATTTAAATAAATAATTCTTTTATATACTGTAGCTCTTTTTGTAGAAATAAATGGAGCCATTAATAATGTTAATCCAGAATATAAGATATGGCTAATCCATCCTGTAAATGCAAAATGTGAGTGAGCGTGTAAAATATTTTTTTGGTCTAAAAATGGAAAACTAAAAGCAATTTTATAACGCATTAGTGAACCATATAATGCAACATAAACGAGACTGATTAAGCCTAAAATAAACCATTTTCTGATTGGTAGAGATACTGTCATTTATTTATAATAAAGTTTATGGTTAATTATGCTTACAACTCCTTTATTATGCATTTGCCTTAATGTCCTAATTACTGTTTCTACACGAAGTCCAGTAAAATCAGCTATTTGCTGACGAGTATAAGGTATTGGCTTTGCAGAATTGAATCCTTCTCTTTCTTTTGTTCTATTTAAGAACTGAACAATTTTATCTTCAGGTGTATGGCTTACCCATATTTGAGCTAAAGATGCATTGTTATAAATACGCTCTGCAAAAGTATATAATAAGCTGTTTAAAATATCAGGAAAATCTTTAATGATTACTGAAAATTTTTCTCTATCAATTTTTACTACAACACTTGGCACTGTAGCTTGAGCAGTATTAGGATATGGTTTGTTTAATAGGAGTGGTGGCTCTCCAAAACTTTGACCTTTATGAAAAACACCTTGAATTAAATCTTTACCCATTTTATTGGTAGTAAATAATTTAATTTCTCCTTCAATAACTTGATAACAGAAATATGCAGTAGAGCCCTCTTGAAAAATAAATTCTCCTTTATCTAATTTTTTGGCAATGCAGCCATAAGTAATAAGTATGCTGTGGTCTATTTGCATGCTTGTTATAAAATAGTGCTGCTAATTATGTCAGATAAATCAATTAAAAAATCTAAAAATAATTAGCAACACTAAGAAATTAACTTATATAAAATTATTATTCTACAATAAATTTACCTTTCATTAATCCTGAATGTCCAGGGAAAGAGCATAGGTAGTCGTAAGTACCTTTTGCAGGAGCTTTGAATTGAATTTCAGTTGATTCTCCACCACCAATTAATTTAGTGTGAGCAATAATGTCTTTTTCCATACTTTTTGGAATATAATCATTGTCTTTAGCAGGAATTGCTTCTTTAGCAAAATTATCCATATTAACACCAGAAGCTAATAAAATCCAGTTATGTCCCATTGCTTCTTTTGGTGCTTTACCAGTATGGTGTAAAGTTAATTTTACTGTTTGACCCTCTTTTACTTTAATTTCATGAATGTCAAATTGCATTGCATCATTAGCATTAATAGTAATAGTAGCTACATCACCAGCAGGAGCTTCTGCTGCAGGAGTTTCAGTTGCTGTTGTTTCAGTTGCTGTAGGCTCAGTTGTTTTTGTTTCTTCTGAACTGTTGTTACAAGCTGCAAATAAGAAAGCAGCAGATGCAAACATTAAGAGTGTTTTTTTCATTTTGTTTGAGTTTTTAATTTTTAGTTTAAAAAAAATAATTGATTAAATAGTTAAAAGATTTTCTTCTGCTTTCATAGATTTAGGAAATAAAATGTTATTTTCTAAATGAATATGCAAATGCAAATCTTGTTCAAATTCTTTTAAGAGTGCAAAGGTAATTCTATAAGTATTACAAGCATCACTTGGAGGTGTATAATCATCTGTTAATTCTGAAATTTTTTCAAAACGTCTTCCCTCAACATCGTGTTCTTTCATCATTGTTGCAATTGGACTTTTAAGTGTTTCATTTGAAGACTGTATTTTTTCACCTGATTGTTGAGTTTCTACCATTTTACGAATTAATGGAAACAAATCTTTTTCTTCTTTTTCCATGTGTTCAGCTAAATCTTCAGCAGATTCCTGAAATAATTTTTCAACTTCTAATAATTCAGGATGACGCTCTCCATGTACTTTAACTATTTTATGTAAGTAAGGTAAAATTTCTTCTGTTTTTGTTCTTACATAACGATGATGTTTCTTTTCAATATAATCTGCTAATAAATCAAGAGGCCAACTTGTATAATCTGTTGTACTATTATTTTGCTGATTATTAATTTCTTTTAGAGAAGTTAATACAGTTTGTGTATCTAATGATTTTGCTAAACAAGCATCTGCTATACTACGATTACCATTACAACAAAAGTCAATACCCATATTCTTAAATACAGAAGCTGTGCGATAATCTTGAGCTACCAAATCTCCTATTATTGTTTGTTCAGAAATATTCATGTTATAATTTTAAATATGAGATAATTAAGTATTTTAAAAAATAATTTTTTTAATTAAATAGAAGTAAAAAAAGCATAAACTTTTTTTAATTTTTGGATTGCAAAGATAAGCTCAATTTATTTTTAATCAAATGTTACTGTGTAAATTCTGTCTAAAGTTTCCTTATTTAGTTAATGCTTTCATATTCTTTTAACGCTTAAACTATTATCTTCGCCACCAAAAATTAGCAATGAAGAAAACGCATATTGTAATGCTTGTATGTATTGCTATTACAGTAGCAGTACTATTAGCATTTATGGGAAAAGTAACTACTTACGAAACTATTGCATCTGCTAAAGAAAAACAAGGTAAAACGGTAACTGTAATTGCAAAATTAGATACTGCTACATTGTATTATGATCCTACAAAAAATCCTAATTACTTAACTTTTGAAGCTGTTGATACTTTAGGTGATAGAATGAAAGTTGCTTATTATTATGAAAAGCCTTATGATATGGAGAAAAGTGAACGTGTAGTTTTAAAAGGCAAAATGGAAAACGGTGTTTTTGAAATAAAAAAGAAAGATGGCATTTTAGTAAAATGTCCAAGTAAATACAAAGATGATATGGAAGTAGCTAAGAAAAATTTAGAAACTACTTCAAAT
Source organism: Chitinophagales bacterium (assembly GCA_026931325.1). Lineage (GTDB taxonomy): Bacteria > Bacteroidota > Bacteroidia > Chitinophagales > Chitinophagaceae > UBA1930. Next base: position 8,162 of record JAIXLO010000077.1, read on the forward strand.
TAATTACTACTTTATTTGTACAAAAACTCTTTAGTATAATTTATAATGAAATATATTGGTGAAAATTTATTACCAGGTAAGATAGGACATTTTTTTATCGTACTTTCTTTAGTAGCTTCTTTAGTAGCAACTATTGCATTTTTTATTGCCAATAAACAAAAATTATCTGAATTAAAACAGAGTTGGCTAAACATTGCAAGAATTGCTTTTTTATTAGAAACTATTTCTGTGGTTTCAATTTTTATAGTGTTATATTACATCATTTCTCATCATTTATTTGAATATAAATATGCTTGGCAACATAGTGATAAAAAATTACAATTCAAATATTTATTAAGTTGTTTTTGGGAAGGTCAAGAAGGAAGTTTTTTACTATGGAGTTTTTGGCATTGTGTACTTGGTTGGGCTATTATTTGGAAAGCAAAAAAAACTGTACATAAAGAATGGGAAGCTGGTGTAATGACTGTTATCAGCTTTGCACAATTTTGCTTAGCTACTATGGTTTTAGGCATTTATTTCTGGGGAAATAAAGTAGGTAGTAATCCTTTTGCTTTATTAAGAAATGAAATGGATGCACCCATTTTTCAAAAAGCAGATTATTTAAATTTTATTAAAGATGGTAATGGATTAAATACTTTACTTCAAAATTATTGGATGGTTATTCATCCACCAGTTTTGTTTTTAGGCTTTGCTTCTGTAGTTGTGCCTTTTGGTTATGCTTTTGCAGGATTGATGAATAAAAAACACGATTGGATAAAACCAGCATTACCTTGGGCATCTTTTTCTGCTGCTGCTTTAGGAGCAGGAATTATGTTAGGTGCTATGTGGGCTTATGAAAGTTTAAACTTTGGTGGCTATTGGGCTTGGGATCCTGTAGAAAATGCTTCATTAGTTCCTTGGCTTACATTAGTTGCAGGATTACACACTAATTTAATTTATAAACATAGTGGTCATAGTTTAAGAGCAACTTATTTCTTTTACATTATTTCATTTGTATTAGTTCTTTATTCTACTTATTTAACAAGAAGTGGTATTTTAGGTGATGCATCGGTTCATGCTTTTACAGATTTAGGAATGAACTGGCAATTACTTTTATTTATCTTAGTTTTCCTATTACCTTCTCTTTGGATGTTTTTTAAACAATATAAAACCATACCTACAATTCATAAAGAAGAAAATATTTGGAGCAGAGAGTTTTGGATGTTCATAGGTTCTCTAGTATTAGGCCTTTCAGGATTTATCATTATTTTAATTACTTCACTTCCTGCATTAAATAAAATAATTAATCATTTTTCTTTCTTAAAACAGATTTTTAAAAACACATTTGCTCAACCAGAAGATGCTGTTTTTACACATAACCAAATACAAATTTTTGTAGCTATTATTATTGGTATTTTAACAGGTTTTTCCCAATATTTAAAATATAAAGACACTACAAAAGAATATTTAAGAAAAAGAATAGTATTACCCATTATCATTTCTTTACTTATTGCATTTGCTATTGTAGTATTTGGTAAAGTAAATTATACACATAAAGGTTATGGGTTTATGATTGCAATTCATGTAGCAATATTTTCTTCTGTATATGCAATTATTGGTAATGCAGGTTATATATGGACTGCATTAAAAGGAAGATTAAAATCTGCAGGAGCAAGTATTACACATATTGGTTTTGGATTAATATTGTTGGGCATTTTAATTTCAAGTGGAAAGAAAAGTATATTAAGTTGGAATAAAACAGGCATTGCTGTTTTTGAAAAAACAGAACAAGAAGACCCAGCAGAAAACACTACTTTATTTAAAGGTATTAAAACTGATATGGGTAAGTATATGGTTACTTATGTAAAAGATACTTTTAATACACACGATAGAAAAAGATATTATGAAATTGATTTTGCTCCAAAAAATGGAAGAAAAGGATTTAAAATTTATCCTGATATAATTAAAAATAATAAAGGAGAAGGTTTTACTCCCAACCCTGATGCCAAACACTATTTAACCCAAGATATTTTTGTTTATATAACATCATTTAAAAATGATGATGCTGAAGAAGACACAACTGATTTTAGAAATATAGAAACAAAAGTTGGCGATACTATTTATTACAATAATGGGTTTATCGTTTTAAATAAAACAACAGTAAACCCTACAGAAAAGAAAAATAAATATGCTGAAAATGAAAATGCAATATTTATTGATATGAATGTTGTAAGTAAAGAAGGAAGCAGTTTTGCTGCTTATCCAGGAATTGCTATTGATTATAAAACTTCTTCATTAAGACATATACCTGATACAGTATTAGCTGAAAACCTTATAATAAACTTTAATAAAGTTACTGACAACAAGCAAGGAAAAATAGAGATTGGTATAAAGGAAAATAAATCTCTTACATCATTTCTTACTTTAAAAGTTTTAAAATTTCCAATGATTAAGCTTTTATGGTTAGGTGTAATTATAATGGTAATAGGCTTTTTAATAAGCTTTACACATAGAATGAAACAAATGAAATCTTAAACATTATTGATTAGCCAATTTACTTTTCTTTCTTCCATAGAAATAATAAATACATAAACCAATAAACATCCAAACAAAAAACCAAAGCCAACTTTCAGCAGGTATTTCTATCATTAAATACATACAACAAAGAGCACCAATAATTGGAATTGTAGAATAGTTTTTAAGAAAACTTAATACTGCTATTACAATAGCAGAAATAATAAATACCAAAAATAAAATTTCATGATAAGATTCAGTACCAATTGAACTAATTGCAGATTGTAATCTTATTCTTGTAAACCAAATAAATGCAGCAACAACGATTGGTATAATTATTTTTCCATTGATATATGGTAAACTAAATTTTCCTTTAGTTTGTTCTTTAGTTAATCTTGGTAAAACCAATACACCCAAACAAACCAAAACAAATGCAAATAAAGTTCCTATACTTGTTAAGTCTGTAACTAAATCAGCTGGCATTATTAAAGTTGGAATACCAACTAAGAGCCCTGTAATAATTGTTGCATAAGAAGGTGTATGAAATTTTGGATGCACTTTAGCAAATCTTTTTGGTAATAATCCATCACGGCTCATACTCATCCAAATTCTTGGCTGTCCTAATTGAAACACAAGTAATACACTTGTAGTAGCAACTACTGCACTAATAGAAACCAAATAACTTGTTTTAGTAAGGTTTAATTTTTCAAAAACAAATGATAAAGGATCTGTAACATTTTCAAATTCAGTATAATTTACCATACCTGTTAAAACAAGTGCAATTAAAATATACAATACTGTACAAATAATTAAAGAATAAACCATTCCCTTTGGTAAATCTCTTTGAGGATTTTTACATTCTTCTGCTGTAGTACTGATTGCATCAAAACCAATATAGGCATAAAACACAGCAGATACACCTGCTAATACACCATGAATACCATTTGGTAAAAATGGATTCCAGTTTTTAGTATCAACATAAAAAAAGCCTAAAACAATAACAAAGAGTATTACAGCTATTTTAAAAATAACCATAAAGTTGGCACTCTTTTTACTTTCTTTAATTCCTATATAGGCTAAAATAGTAATGAGCACAACAATGATAAATGCAGGTAAATTAAAAATTACATGTTTGCCAAAAAGTATTGGAGCCTGTGCATAAGCTTGTATTGATGTTTGCATTGCTTCATTTAGTGGAGTTCCTGCTGCTTGAGCAGCAATTGCTTTTTGATAAGTTTCAGATGCAGTAAAAGGGTCTATCATTAACCATTCAGGTATATGAAGCCCAATGCCATGTAATAAATTATCAAGATAACCACTCCAGCTAATAGCTACAACAATATTTCCAATAGCATATTCTAATATTAAAGCCCAACCAATAACCCAAGCAATTATTTCTCCAAAACTTACATAAGCATAAGTATAAGCACTACCAGAAATAGGCACTCTACCTGCAAACTCTGCATAACATAATGCACTAAAGCCACAGGTAACTGCTGTAATAACAAAAAGAAAAATTACACCAGGGCCCCCATGAAAAGAAGCCTGACCAATTGTAGAAAAAATACCTGCACCAACAACTGCTGCAATGCCCATAAATGTTAAATCCTTAACTGTTAAAACTCTTCTTAAACTATCTTTTTCCTGTAATGATGCAACATCATCATTTATTTTATCTAAAGACTTTTTACGAAATAATGACATGTAGTTATGGTTTTGATTTAAGCAGTTTTGTTAATGTGGTTGCTAATATAGGGAGTAAAATTTGAAACCTGAAAAACTAAAATTCGAAATTCGAAAAACGAAATCCGAAATAAAGGAAAATTTAACCACAGAGAACACAGAGAAAAATGCATCACAGAGGACACAAAAAATCTCTCTCCTTTGAAACGAAAAATTCCCCTTCTTTGAAGGAGTAGGGATAGTTTAATAAAAACTAAATCCGAAAAACTAAAGACTAAAAACTAAAAAAAGAGAAACTAAAAAATCTGTACTATTTATGAGAAAGAGTTTCAAATACGACAGACTGCGATGCTTCTTGCTTAATATTCCCTTGCAACCAAAAACTCTGCTAATTCTTTCAATGCTTGTTTTCTTGAGCTTAATACTGCTATTTCTTCTAAATGATGATAGGCAGTTTGTAAATATTTATCTTTTAATTCTTTTGCCCAATCATCTACATTACAAGCCTTATAAATGTCTAACATTCTTGTAACTTTATCTGATGGATTATTTTGAATTAAATAATTAATTTCCTCTTTTTGTTTTTCATTTGCATTAGCAAGTATGTGAAGCATTAAAAAAGTTTTTTTGTTTTGCTTTATATCGCCACCAATATCTTTTCCAAATTTTTCAGCAGTGCCAAAAGCATCTAAATAATCATCTTGTATTTGAAATGCAATACCAAGATTTCTGCCAAATTCGTATATATGCTTACAATTACCTTCACCAGCACCACCTAATACTGCACCAATTTCTAAACTTGATGCTATTAGTACGGATGTTTTTAAAGAAATCATGTTAATATATTCATCTAAAGAAACATTTTGTTTATTTTCAAAATCCATATCAAGCTGTTGCCCTTCACAAACTTCTCTTGCAGTTTTATTAAATAGGTGCAATACTTTTGGTAAATATTTTGGTGTAATTTTATTGATATAATCATAGCATCTTATCAACATAACATCTCCACTTAAAATAGCAGTATTGTTGTTATATTTTGTATGTATAGTTTGCATACCTCTTCTTAATGGGGCAGCATCCATTATATCATCATGTATCAAAGAAAAATTATGAAATAGTTCTATGGCTGTTGCAGCATTGTATGCATCTTCGTGTATGTTGTCAAAAAGTTCATTACCCATTAAACATAGTACTGGTCTTATTCTTTTGCCTCCCAGTGTTAAAAAATAATTACAAGGCTCATATAATGATATAGGAAATTCAGGAAAGTGAGTTGTATTAAATCTTTCAGAAAAATGATTGGTTAAGTCTTTAAATGAGTGCATCTATAATATTTGTTACAAAAATAAGATAGCATAGTACATTAGCAAGTGTATTTTTGAACTTAATAGAAGCTATAAGTATCATTTCTTTTTTATATTTTTAATCATTATTGTCCGACAAAAAAATAAAAGGGTAGCATTTCTGTTACCCTTTTTGTTGTTTTGAAGTTACTACGCTTTAAAACTATGAATCAAAGTAACAATTATTTCGGACAGCATTTATTTTCTCAGTTAATTTCTTTGTGCAACAAGTCTATTTTAAGCCCAGTAATAGCAAAGTGCAAAGCCAATCATTACTACAAACACTTAAAGACTTACGAACATTTTGTAGCAATGCTCTATTGTGTGGTTACAGGTAGCACTTCACTTCGTGAGATTGAAGCTGGGCTTGGCATTGCCCAAGGCAAGATGAATCATTTAGGTATTGATTATGTGCCACCTCGTAGCACTTTAAGCGATGGCAATAAAAATAGACCAGCCGGTGTATTCAAATCTATTTATGAAGCCCTGCATGCTTTATACAAACCAAATTTCTCGGACAGCACTTTATCAAAACCCATCTTAGACAAGCTGTTTTTAATGGATGCTACTGTTTTCGGACTCTTTAAAGCCATTCTTAAAACCAATGGGAGGCATAGTGATAATGGAAAAAAGAAAGGTGGTATTAAAAAGAATACTGTTTTGCACGGCACCTCATTAATGCCCCACTTTATAGACTTTTCGGCAGCAGCCGATAATGACCAAAATATTTACAGTAAATTACAGCTACCACAAGGTTCTTATTTGGTGTTTGATAAAGGATACAACAACTACAAACAGTATGCAAAACTTACAGAGCAAGGTGTTTTTTTTGTTACTCGACAAAAAGAAAATGCTGTGTATGATATTGCCATAGAATGTTTGCACGATAACAGCACTTCATCTAATATTTTACAAGAAACCATCATCACACAAACTTATAAAGACGAGTTAAACAACCCACAAACATTGAAGTTGAGGCGTATTGCTTGGTATGATGAAAAGCAAAATAGAAGCTATGAATTTATTACCAACAACTTTGAATTGGATGCTGAAACGATAGCTTTATTATACAAATACAGATGGAAAATTGAATTGTTTTTTAAGAAGTTAAAGCAAAACTTTCCCTTGCAATACTTTGTTGGAGACAATCAAAACGCTATTGAGATTCAAATTTGGATGGCTTTAATAGCACTACTATTACTATCAGTGATACACCAAAACAATAAAACCAAGATGGCTTTTAGTGTGTTTGTAACAATCTTTAAACTGCACTTGTTCAACTATATCAGCATCAAGCAACTACTGACTGAATACAAGAAAAAGAAGCCAGCAAAAACTAATCAAACTACTATGTTCAATTCTTCATAGCCCCCTGCTATTGAAAAATAAAAACAAAATACAGCAATATCAAGGTGTGTAGCGACACTTATTCAGCAAATCGAACATTTGTCGGACAATAATGATTTTTAATAGCAACATTGCGGTTTATAAATAACTTTGTTGCATGATGAAATTAATCCTGAAAAACGAAATAACCATTGCACTGCTTGGTGCTTTATTATTTATTCCATTCTTAGGTAATGTACATTTATTTGATTGGGATGAAATAAATTTTGCAGAAAGTGCAAGAGAAATGATTACAACTGGTAATTATTTTACTGTACAAATTGACTATACAACTTTTACAGAAAAACCTCCTTTATTTTTTTGGATGCAAGTGGTAAGTATGAAAATATTTGGAATTAATGAATTTGCTGCTCGTTTTCCAAATGCTGTTTGTGGTATTGTTACTTTAATAGTTTTATTTAGAATTGGTAAGAAAATTTTTAATGAACAATTTGCAAGAATTTGGGTAATGATTTATCTTGGAACATTACTTACTTTTTTTTATTTTAAAACAGGTATTATAGATCCTTGGTTTAACTTGTTTATCTTTTTAGCTATTTATTATTTTTATTTACTTACCAATAATTTTTCTGAAAAGAAAATAAAATTTGCTATATACTCTGGTTTGTTTTTAGGATTAGCAGTTTTAACAAAAGGTCCTGTAGCAATATTAATAACATCCTTGTGCTACATAGTTTTCATCATAATTCACAAAGGAAAATTTTTTATTACTTGGAAAGATTTTGTAGTTATACTCATTAGTGCTTTTTTAGTATGCTTTGCATGGTTTGGTATTGATTTAATTGAACATGGTCCAAAATTTATTATTGAATTTACACAAAGGCAAATAGCCATTTTTAGCACAAGTGATGCAGACCATGGACAACCATTTTTTTATCATTGGTGGGTGTTATTAATTGGATGTTTTCCTGCATCTGTTTTTTTTATAAGAGGTCATTTAGTAAGTAATGGCAATACTGCACAAAGAGCATTAAAATTATGGATGATAATTTTGTTTTGGGTAACACTATTATTATTTTCTATTGTTAAAACAAAAATTATTCATTACTCATCTCTTTGCTGGTTCCCTTTAACTTTTTTGGCTGCATTATTTGTATATGATTATTGGGAAAAAAGAATTTTGAAATTACACATTGTATTAAAAATTTTATTTTCAATAGTTGGTTTATTATTAGGTATTGTTATTACTGCACTTCCTTTTGTTTTAATGATGAAAGATAAATGGGTTCATTTGATAAAAGATGAATTTGCAAGAGGAAATTTACAAGCAAATGTTCAATGGAATTGGTTTGATGGAATAGGAGGGTTATTGTTATTAGCTGCAGTTATCAATTTTTTAATTAGTAAAAATAATGTGCTAAAAACACAATTACTTTTTGCAAGTATTACAGTTTGTTGTTTGCTTACTGCTGTAATTATAACACCTAAAATAGAAGCTATTTCTCAACGAGCAAATATTGAATTTTTTGAGAGTAGGCAAGGAGAAGATTGTTATGTAGATACTTATGATTATAAAAGTTATGCTCATTATTTTTATACTAAAAAGCCTCCCTTTAAAAATGATAATACAAAAAATATTCATTGGCTATTGAATGGTAAGATTGATAAACCTGTATATATTTCAGCTAAAATTCAGAGTAAGCAAGCATTAGATACTCTTTCTCAATTACATTTTATGTATGAGAAAAATGGATTTATATTTTATAAAAGATTACCAGAAAAATAATTCAATTAATTTTGCAACACTTATTAAAAGATAAAAAATGAATAGACCTATAAGAGTTTTAGTAGCAAAAGTAGGACTTGATGGACATGATAGAGGGGCAAAAGTAATTGCTACAGCATTACGTGATGCAGGTATGGAAGTTATATATACAGGATTAAGGCAAACGCCTGAAATGGTTGTAAATGCTGCCTTACAAGAAGATGTAGATGCTATAGGAGTAAGTATTTTAAGTGGGGCACACAATACAGTTTTTCCTAAAATAATTTCTTTAATGAAAGAAAAAGGAATGAATGATGTATTACTTACTGGTGGTGGTATTATACCAGAAGATGATATGAATAGTTTAAATAGTTTAGGTGTTGGAAAGCTATTTCCACCAGGAACTAATATACACGAAATAGCCACTTATATAACAGATTGGGTTAAAACAAATAGACCATTCTGATATATTAAAAATATTGTTAGTTGCGTTTTATTTTTCCTCTTCTTGCTCGTCTTCTTTGGCAGTAGGTAAAGGATTTCTTCTTGTAGGAATAATTAATTTTTCATCATCACTTAAAAACACCCAAAAATCGTATAAAGCATAAATATCGCCAGGTGTTTTTTCACCACCATCTTCAGCATTTCTTAAATAAGAGCCTAATAAATCTGCTGAATATTTTAATTCTATTATTTTTTTTTCGTGAGAAAGCTCTTTAAATTCTTCAATAGTCATAATTAAGTGTGTTAAAGTTTATAGTTGTAAGCACTAAGTTAATATTATTATTTTTTTAAGATGCATTTGTTGCTGAAAAACTATTTTTCATTTTATCGCAAACGTTTGTTTCAATCATTTTTTCTGCAAGTAAGAGCATGTTTTTAAAAGCTGTAGCATTGCTAATACCATGACCAATGATAACGGGTTTAGCTACACCTAAAACGGGTGTGCCACCATAATTTTCATATTGAAATCTACTGAAATACTCATCGTTATGAACTTGCCTTTGTTTAGCAATATCATAAAAACTTTCTGCCATTTTTAGAACAATATTTCCTGTAAATCCATCACAAACAATTACATCTGCTTTATCATAAAAAATATCTCTCCCTTCAACGTTACCAATAAAATTAATTTGTGAATTTTGTTTTAAGATAGGGTAGGTAGCTTGTGTTAAAATATTTCCTTTCCCTTCTTCTTCACCAACATTTAATAATGCAGTTTTAGGATTTTGAATACCTAAAATATTTTGAGCATATAAATTGCCTAAAATAGCAAATTGGTTTAAGTGTTCAGGTTTGCAATCTGCGTTTAAGCCAACATCAAGCAGCAAGCCATTTATTCCATTTGTTTTAGGAATGATGGTAGCAATAGTTGGTCTTTGAACACCTTCTATAGCTTTAATGCTAAACATTGCACCAACAAGCATTGCACCTGTATTACCTGCACTTATAAACGCATCTATTTTACCTGTTGCTAATAAATGAAAACCTATAGCAATAGAACTTTTTTGTTTTTCTTTTAGTGCTTTTGTAGGATGTTCATTATAGCCAATTACTTCATCTGCATGAACAAACTGAATTTGATTATTAAGTTGAAATTGGTCTAATAAAGGTGCAGCAACATTTTGTTGTCCAATGCACCAAACTGTTGCACAGTTAGATAGTTGCAAATATTGCTGAAGACCTTTTATGGCTTCAGCAGGAGCAAAGTCTCCACCCATTATATCAATTCCTATATTCATATTCAGAAGTGAAATGTTTTAAGTTTGAATATTTTAGTTATAAAATAACAAAAGTGTTCGATACATTTTTGCACCAAACACTTGTAAAAATATTAAACAACTTAAATAGAAAATTAATATTAAGCTTTAAGAGGTGCTTTTTCTGATACTAATTTTCCTTTGTAATATAATTTACCTTCACTTACATGTGCACGATGACGTACATGAGTTTCACCAGTAGCAGTATCTTTACTTAAAGTTACAGTTTCAGCTACATAGTGAGTTCTTCTTTTTGCACTACGTTGTTGTGAGTGTCTTCTTTTTGGATTTGGCATACATCTAAGTTTTAAAAATTAATCCAATTTTATTGTTTGAAATATAAAGTTTATTTATCTAAGTTTTTAAATTTCTCTAATCCCTTCCATATAGTATTATCTTCAGCTTTATCAATATTCTTTTCCATTTGAGCTAATTTTTTTAGAATATCTTCATTACATAAAGATTTACCATTTTCATCTTCTCCACAAATATTTTGCATTGGTATGCTAAGGTTAATAAATTCATATAACCAATCTGCTATATGTAAATGACTTTCTCCACGACTGATGTAATAAATATCTGGGTCTTCTTCTTGTTCATTCATTTCATCAGGATTATCAACCATTTTTACAATAATTGTAAATTCATCCCATAATTGTTGGTTGATAGTATTTCCACATCTGTCACAAATTACATCTACAGTACCTCCAACATCAAACTTCAATTGCATAAAGCCTATGTTTTTTTCCAGTACTAATTTTATGTCAGCAACACAATTAGTAAATTCTTGCTTACCATATTCTACAAAGAACTTATCATCTATCCTATATTCAAATACATGAATACCTGGCTTTAACCCTACAAAAGCTATATCATATTCTCTACGGTTGCTCATGCTCAATTTTTAGGGTTGGCAAAGGTATGTGTTTGTGTATAAATAATCAAAGAAAGTTTATATAATCAATTAATTGATATGAGTTATTAAAAATTTGTAATTAATAAATAAATTATTTTCTTACATTTAAATCCTAAAACTTATTGCTATGAGAAAGTTATTACTATTTTTTTCTATTCTTAGTTTA
>JAIXLO010000140.1 GCA_026931325.1 Chitinophagales bacterium
AGTAATGGTATTGTGTTAAGTTTATTAACTATTAAGAAAAAAAGTTTAGAAGCGAAATTTTTTGAATTAACCAATAATTAATTTTTGGTTCTTTAAAAGAAATATTCAAAAAGATAAATTTAAAGTATAGTTTATAAATATTTGTATATATCTTATAATCAATATTATATAAAAAATTTTAAAATAAATTTTAAATTTTGCAGCACTTTTTAATAATAATTGTCTTTACTTTTGTTAATGATTTGTTATCAAGCCAGAATAAATTTAAATTGCTGAATTAAGAAAATTTAAAAAAAATTATGTTAATTCAAAAAAATGTTAAATATTTGTCGGCTAGACAAATGATCTATTAATCGTTTAAAAATGAAACAATTTATGAGAAAACTCGCTTATCTGCTATTGAGCATCTGCATAAGTGCAGGTATTGCAACAGCTCAGTCAGGCAGGACTGTAACGGGAGTTGTTAAAGATGATAATGGCAAACCCGTAGCTGATGCATCAGTTGTAGTAAAAGGTACAACATTAGGTACAACAACCGACGCAAATGGAGCTTTTACTATTAATTCTGTGCCAGCATCGGCAAGAAATTTAGAAATTTCTTCATTTGGTTATGAAACTATGACTGTAGCAATAGGCTCAGGAACAGTTTCTGTAACATTAAAAACTTCTACTGATGAACAATTAGGAGAAGTTGTCGTAAGTGTTCCGTATGGTACTATTAAGAAAAAAGCATTTACTGGGTCAGAAACTACAGTATCTGCAACTTCTATTAAAAAACAACAAGTAACTTCTGTTACTAAAGTTTTAGAAGGTTTAGTGCCAGGGTTACAAGCAACTAATGGTGGTGGTGCACCAGGAGCTGGAGCATCAATTTTATTACGTGGTATTGGCTCTTATAGTGGTAGTAGCACTCCATTATATGTAGTAAATGGTGTTCCTTACGATGGTTCTATCTCTTCTATTTCTACTGATGATATTGAAACAGTAACTGTATTAAAAGATGCTTCTGCTGCTGCATTATATGGTTCACGTGCTGCAAATGGAGTAATTATGATAACAACTAAATCTGGTAAAAAAGGAAAAGCTAATGTTTCTGTTACAGTTCGTCAAGGATTTATGAGCAGAGGTATTCCTGAGTATGATAGACTTAGTCAAAAAGAATATTATGAAATGACTTGGGAGGCTATCAGAAATGCTCAAATGTATGGACCTAGTATGTTAGACCCTGTAACAGCAGGTCAAACAGCATCTCAACAATTAATTGGTGGTGGTTTAATTTATAATGCATACAATGTAGCAAACAATGCTGTAGTAGATCCTACAACTGGTAAATTAAATCCTGCTGCATCTTTACGTTGGACTGATTCTTGGGAAAAAGAATTATTTAAAGTAGCTCCTCGTACTAATGTTAATATTAATGTATCTGGTGGCGATGGTAAAAGTGATTACTTCTTATCATTAGGATACTTAAAAGAAGATGGTACTGTAAAATATACTAATTACGAACGTTATAACTTACGTATGAAAGTTAACTCTCAAGCAACTGAGTGGTTAAAAACAGGAATTGAATTAGATGGGGCTTTATCAAGCAGAAAAGATGCTCTTGGACAAGGTGGTGGTACTTATGGCAGTAGTGCATTTTTCTTCTCAAGAAATGTAGGTCCAATCTATCCAGTTTATGAATATGATCCAGTTACTGGTGCTCCAGTAATTGACCCAATTACAGGTGTTCAACGTTTTGATTGGGGTGGTAATGGAAGTAACATGGGAACAAGACCTTATTTAGGCAACTCAAACCCATTAGGTACTTTAATTTTAGATGATAGAAGTTCAAGTGCATTTAATGGTAATGCAAATACTTATATTGAAATTAAATTCTTGAAAGACTTTAAGTTTAAAACTAATTTTGGTTTAAACTTATATGACTCAAGAAGTACTAGCTATCAAAACAATCAATTTGGCGATGCTGCTATCAATGGAGGTCGTTCAACAAAATCTTCTGCTCGACAAATATCATATACTTTAAATGAAGTATTATCATGGGCAAAATCTTTTGGTAGTCATAATGTTAGTGCATTAGCTGGACATGAAAATTATAAATATAAATATAACTATGTATCAGCTTACAAGCAAGGATTCCAATTCCCTGGACAAACTGAATTAAATAATGGTTCTGATATTTTTGGACAACCAGAATCTGGTGAAGATAACCACAGAATAGAAAGTTATTTTGCTAACGTTCAATATAACTACAATCAGAAATATTTATTATCTGCAAGTTTCCGTACTGATGGTTCTTCAAGATTTAGAAAAGAAATTCGTTGGGGTAAATTCTATTCAGCAGGTGCAGGATGGATGATTTCTCAAGAAGATTTCATGAAAAATGTAAATTGGATAAATGAATTGAAATTTAAAGTAAGTTATGGTGAGCAAGGTAATGAAGAAATTGGAGCATTATATCCTTACAAATTATACTATTATGCTGATGGTATTGGTGGTTACACTCCTCCAACAAGACCAGCAGCAACTGATTTGAAATGGGAAGGAAACAAAACATTTAATATAGGATTTGACTTTGCATTCTTCAAAAGAAGATTACAAGGTACAATTGAATACTTTAATAGAATAAGTAACGATTTATTGTTTGATGTTCCTCAACCAATTTCTACAGGTTATTTATCTGCATTCCAAAATATTGGAGAATTAAAAAATACTGGTATAGAACTACAATTAGGCTACAATGTTATTCGTAAAAAGAATTTCGATTGGAGAGCAGATCTTAACTTAACTCACTATAAAAATAAATTTACTAAATTACCTCCAGGTCAAAGAGCAAATGGTATTATTACAGGAACTAAGAAGTTAATGGAAGGACATTCTATTTATGACTTCTGGTTGAAAGAATTTGCTGGCGTAAATGCTGCAACTGGAGAAGCAATGTTCTATAAAGATGTTTTAGGTACAGATGGTAAACCAACTGGTGAAAGAGTTTTAACTAATACATGGGCTGAAGGTAGCTACTACTACAATGGTAGTGCAATACCTGATTTCTATGGTGGATTTACTAACTCATTCCGTTATAAAAACTTTGATTTATCTATCTTATTTACTTTCTCTTATGGTGCTAAGTTTTATGATGGAAACTATGCTGGTTTAATGCATATTGGAGAATTTGGACAAGCTTGGTCAACTGATATCTTAAAAAGATGGCAAAAACCAGGTGATATTACAAATGTTCCAAGGGTACAAAATGGATCTCAAGCAACTCAAGGAGGTACATCTACAAGATTCTTAATGGATGGTTCTTATCTTAATTTCAAAAACATCACTTTATCTTATACTTTACCTAAAAACGTAACTAATAAATTAAAAATATCTGGAGCTCAAATATTTGGTAACGTAGATAATGTTGTTCTTTTCACAGCTAAAAAAGGCATGAACCCTCAACTTAACTTTAGTGGTGTTGCAGATGCAACTTATCCTCCATTCAGAACAGTTACTTTTGGTATAAACGTAAATTTATAATACAAAATAAAATTTAATTATATGAAACATATATTAAAAAAATCTTTTACTGCAGTTCTTTCACTATCAATTGTAACAATGGTAGGATGTAGTAAAGATTATTTAGAAACTTCTCCGAGTAATGCTGTTACGGAACAACAGATATACTCTAATACTGCAGATATTGTACCAGTATTAGATGGAGCTTATAGTACTTTGTTTGCCTTTGCAACCAATGGTACAACAGGACACGATAATTTTGGTCAAAAAGCAGTTGATTTAGCTAACGACCTTATGGGGCAAGATATGATTGTACATTCTCAAGGATATGGATGGTTTAACAGAGACTATCAATATACTGAATGGCAATTACCAACACCTAGTAATCGTAGGTCAGATATAGTATGGTATTATTATTATAATATTATTAAAACTGCAAATGCCATTATTGCTAACGTAGATGGATCAAATGGAGCTACTGCTCTTAAAGAATCTTTAAAAGGGCAAGCTTATGGACTTAGAGCTTATGCTTATTTCTATTTGATTAATAATTTCCAACAAACTTATAAAGGAAATGAGGCAAAGCCAGGCGTTCCTATCTATACAGCTGATGCTACTGAAGGTGGTCCAAGAGGAACAGTACAAGAAACTTATGATCAAATAAAATCAGATTTTGATGCAGCAGAAACTTTGTTAACTGGTAAAACAAGGGCTGGAAAGCAATACTTAGATGTTCAAGTAATTAAAGGATTTAAAGCAAGAGTAGCATTATTACAAGAAGATTGGGCAGCAGCTGCAACAAATGCTAGCCAAGCTCGTGCAGGTTATTCATTTATGTCTCCTACACAATATACTTCTTTCACAGCTTTTTCTAAATTAGCTTCTCCAGAAGTTATGTGGGGTTCATTAATTCCTAATGATCAAGCTACTATTTATGCATCTTTTATGTCTCACATGGATGTAAGAGCTCAAGGTTATGCTGCTTTGGGTGGTCAGAAAAAAATGCCTAAAGCTTTATATGACCAAATGTCTGGTAGTGATATTCGTAAATCTGTATTTACTGCTCCTGGTACTTCAAGTGGTGCAAACGTAGAGTATAATCAAAGAAAATTCCAATTACCTGTAGCTGGTAGCTGGGATGCTGATTATATTTATATGCGTAATGCTGAAATGTATTTAATAGAAGCTGAAGCTTTACAAAGACAAGGTAATGATGCAGGTGCAAGAACTGCTTTAGAAACTTTAGTTCAAGCTCGTTACCCAGGATATTCTGCTGCTTCATTATCAGGTGCGGCATTACTTAATGAAATCTTATTACAAAGAAGATTAGAGTTATGGGGTGAAGGATTTTCTTTAATGGACATTAAGAGATTAAAAACTGGATTAAATAGACCTACAGGTGCTAATAATCATGGAGGTGTAAACTCTACTGGTAATCCAAACTTAAACCCTATAGTTTATACTTTACCAGATGCTGATCCTAAGTTCTTAATGAGAATCCCTCAAAGAGAATTAGATAATAATGCAAACATGACTGCAGCAGATCAAAATCCTTAATATTTAACCTTCAAATTTTAAAAATTATGAATAAATTATTTAAAACATTCTTAGCAGGGCTTGCAGTTTTGAGTTTAGCCTCTTGTAAAAAGAATAATTATGTTGTGGACAAAGATCCCATAGCATTACCTGAGTATTCTCAGTTGATATTACCTAATTATGCTCCTAGAGATTATTTTATAGATAATAGTGGAACATCAAAATATACAATTCCTGTAGGATTTACAAATCTATCTAATGAAGATAGAACAATTAGTATAAGTTACACTTCGCCTACTGGTGCTCAGCCAGGTACACAATATAATGCACCTACTAGTGTGCTTATCAAAGCAGGTGAAGCAGTTTCTAAAATTGATGTAAGTGGAATCTTTGCTGGATACAATAATGGAAGAGTAGATTCTCTTAAAGTTAAAATTGAACAACTGTTAGGAGGATCAAAAACTATGGTTGGTAAAGATTCTGTTTGGCTAATTATGAGACAATACTGTGGTATTACTAATTTTGCTACTCAATTTGGTGGAGATTATGATAATACTATGGAGCCTTCTTATGGTCCATATACAACTTCAGTTTCTAATATAGTACCTATTGCTGCAGCTAAAGCTAATGCTAATATTGAAAATCTATATGACTATGGTGGATTTGTAATTGGTAATTTTGATTGGAGTGTTGTAGGAAATAATAATTTAGTAATTCCTGCTAAATATACTGGTGTAGATGTTACTTCTGGAGGTACTCCATATCAATTATGGATTAAAACAAATACTGGTTCAAAAAGTACTTTCTCAGCATGTGATAATACCATAACTGTTTTTGTTGATGTTATGGGTTATTCAATGAGTGGTACGTATGTTGGTAACTTTAGTACAAATTACAAAATTGTAATGGCTAGATAATCTAGTTTTTATAAAGTAATATACTTAGATTAATAATAGGCTGTTTCTTTTTGAAGCAGCCTATTTTTTGTTACAAATTTTAGATTCATTAGAGACTTATGCTATCTCAATCAAAACGATTATTAATGAGAATGAGATTCAGGATTTTATTCAAAAAAAATAGGGCTGATATAAAAAAAATCAGCCCTATTTTATAACTATATTGAAGAATATATTATTATACACGTTTTTCTTTGATTCTTGCACTTTTACCACTTCTTTCACGTAAGTAGTATAATTTAGCACGACGAACTTTACCTACTCTATTTAATACAATAGAGTCAACATTAGGAGAAGTAAAAGGAAATAAACGTTCTACACCTATTCCATCTGATATTTTACGAACAGTAAAAGTTGCAGTTGCTCCATTACCTTGTATTTTTATTACATCGCCACGAAAGCTTTGAATACGTTCTTTACCGCCTTCTATAATTTTATAGTTTACAGTAACATTATCTCCTGCTTTAAACTTAGGATGATTTTTAGAGCTCATTAATTGCTCATGTATAAATTGAACAGCTTGGTTCATAACTCTTTCTTTTTTGGGAGGGCAAAAGTAAGGTGTTATATCTAAATAGAAAAACCTTTTTGTAGATTTTTCTTTTAAAATCTTTTTATCTAATCTTTTATTATATAATACACACCATTTGCTTTTGAAAAATAGCGAATAATTACATTTTGATTATTAAAATAATCTTGTATAGCCTTATTTTCAGCTTCCTTTTTATAGTAATTATTTATAATAAGTACTCCTTTGTTGATTATTCTTGGATATAAATATTGCATAGTAGTTATTGTATGGTCATAATTATCTAAATCTACTACTAATAAGGATATCTTTAATTCTGGATTATCAATAAGGTATTTGGGTAAAGAGGTTGATAATTCTCCAGAAATAAATTCAATATTTTCTTCTTTGCTTTGTTGATATAAGCTTTTTTGAGTTTGAGCCAACTCTTCTTTATTTTTAACTGAAAGCCTTTCTTCTTTATCAACAATTGTTGTTTCTAAAATTGGTGTTGATTTTTCAAAAGCTATTAAAGATTGATTAGGGTTGTATGAATTAATTTTCTTAAAGAAAGAAAAATATCTAAAACTTTCATCATTATTTATACCACATTTTACAATAGAACCATTCAAATTTTTTACTAATTTATAAAGCTCATAATGGCTTAATAATCTTTCTGTGTTTGGCTCTAAATGCTTATTAATAAGCAACTCATGTTCTGGTAAATAATTAGTACTTGATTTAAACATATAACAATTGTTTTTGTATAAACAATTGGTTTTCATTTTAGAATTAATTGGTACGATATTTTACTTTTTATAAAAAAGCTAAATTCTCTTATATGATGAATTTTATAAATAAAAGGTTGCATTTAATTATCATTAATTTTTTGATTATTATTTTTGGCAAAAGCAATTAATATAAAATATGCAACTTCCTCTTTTTTATGAAGCACTTGTAGCAGAAAAAGATAGTTTATTTTCGTTGAGCAATGAAACTCAAAAACATGCAATTCAGGTTTTAAGACTAAAAGAAAAAGATGCTATTTTATTAACTAATGGAGAAGGATTAATTTGTAAAGCAATAATTACCTCTATTGATAAAAAGCAAACTATTGTTCAAATTGATAGCTATGAAAGAATAAATCTATTTGAACATAAAACTTGTATTGGTATTTCATTGCTCAAAAATCCTTCAAGATTTGAATGGTTTTTAGAAAAAGCTACAGAATTAGGAATATCTACTATTATTCCTATAATATGCAAAAGAACAGAAAAGCAACATTTTAGATATGAACGTATGAAAACAATTTTGGTTTCTGCAATGTTGCAAAGTAAACAGGCTTGGCTTCCAGAATTAAAAGAACCTATTTTATTTAGTAATGTTTTGGAAGAGCATAATTATGATTTGAAATTACTTGCACATTGTAATAATTCGGAAAGAAAGTTTTTAAATAATTTTAAAATAAATCAAAATACAATTCTTCTTATTGGTCCTGAAGGAGATTTTTCAGAAGAAGAAATACTATTAGCAGAAAAAAATAATTATATTTCCGTTTCTTTAGGAAATAATAGATTAAGAACAGAAACTGCTGGAGTAGCAGCTGCAGTAATGTTGAAGTTAAATAATTAGTATATGCAAATAATAGAGGTATTGAATAAAAAAACAGAAAGAGAATTTTTAGAAGTGAATGTTTTGATGAATCAAAATAACAAAGCTTATATACGTCCATTAGATAATGATATAAATGATATTTTTAATCCAGAAAAAAATAGAAGCTTTAAATATGGTGATGCCAAGAGATGGATTTTAAAAGATGAAAGAGGAAACTTAATTGGAAGAATTGCAGCATTTACCAATACTAAATATATTAATAAAGGAACTGAATTTAGCACAGGAGGAATTGGTTTTTTCGATTGTATCAATAATCAATCTGCTGCAAATTTATTATTTGATATAGCAAAAAACTGGCTTCAAACAAAAGGAGTTGAAGCTATGGATGGACCAATAAATTTTGGTGATAGAGATAAATGGTGGGGGCTTTTAGTAGAAGGTTTTGAGGATGAACCAATTTATGGTATGCCATATAACCCATCATATTATGAAAGTCTTTTTGAAAATTATGGCTTTAAAAATTATTATAATCAGTATTGGTACAAAATGATAGTTGACGAACCTTTACCTCCAAGATTTAAAGAACGTTATGAAAAATTTGCATCAAAGCCTGGTTATAAAGCAAAACATATTGAATTGAATAATTTAGAAAAATATGCAGATGACTTTGCAAAAGTTTATAATGCTGCTTGGGCACAACATGGTGAAGCAAAGGAAATAACTAAAGAAAAAGTTCTTAAACTTTTCAATACAATGAAACCAATAATGGATGAACGTGTAATTTGGTTTGCATATTTTAATAATGAGCCAATTGGTATGTTTATTAATGTGCCAGATATAAATCAGTATTTTAAATATTTTAATGGAAAACTAAATTTATTTAATAAGCTAAGATTATTATGGATGAAAAAAACTGGAAAATGTAAAAGGCTTACAGGGCTTGCATTTGGAGTTGTGCCAAAGTTTCAAGCATTGGGTGTAGATAGCTTTATGATTCAATCTTTTGCAAACACCATACAAAATAAAGGTTGGTATAATAGTTATGAAATGGGTTGGGCAGGAGATTGGAATCCTAGAATGGTAAATATTTATAAAAGTTTAGGAGGAAAACAAAACAGAAGGATGGTAACTTACAGATATATCTTTGATGAAAATAAAAACCCTTTTGAAAGACATCCAGTAATAGAATATAAATAAAGTATAATTATTAAATTTTAAAACATTTTGCCAAAAGCAATAATTAAAAATATTGTATGATAGAATTTTTTCAACATTTTCAAAAAGAATTTCATTTGCCTTTAAAAAATCCTGTGCTGATTTTTTCGGTAATTCTATTTATCATTTTACTCTCACCAATTGTTTTAAGAAAATTAAATATTCCAGGTATTATTGGTTTAATTATTTCTGGTGTTATTATTGGTCCTCATGGGTTAAATATTCTTGAAAAAAATTCTGCTGTTGATCTTTTTTCAACTATAGGATTATTATACATCATGTTTATTGCAGGTTTAGAATTAGATTTGAACGAGTTTAAAGCAAACAGAAATAAAAGCCTCTTATTTGGTTTATTTACTTTTTCAATTCCATTAGCTATTGGTTTTCCTGTATGTCATTATTTTTTGAATTACGATTTTAATGCAAGTTTTTTAACTGCAAGTATGTTTGCTACACACACTTTAGTAGCTTATCCAATAGTTAGTAAGTTAGGAGTTTCAAAAAATCAGGCAGTTGCAATAACTGTTGGAGGAACTATTTTAACAGATACAGCAGTACTGATAATTTTAGCTGTAATTATTGGCAATAGTAAAGGAAGTTTAAATCAAGAATTTTGGATAAGATTAGGAACTTCTCTTGCAATATTTTCTGCAATTATGTTTTTCATTATTCCAAGAATTGCTAAATGGTTTTTTAGAAAATTAGAAAGCGAAAAACATTCTCATTACATTTTCGTTTTGTCTGTTGTTTTTTTTGCAGCTTTTTTAGCCGAGGTTGCAGGTGTTGAAGCTATTATTGGAGCATTCGTAGCAGGACTTGCATTAAATAAATTAATTCCTCATTCATCTGCATTAATGAATAGAATTGAATTTATAGGCAACTCTCTATTTATTCCTTTCTTTTTAATTAGTGTAGGAATGTTGGTAGATATTAAAGTTATAATGAATGGTCCAACAGCAATTATAATTGCACTTACACTTTCAGCAGTTGCAATTTTTGGTAAATGGATTGCAGCATTATTTACACAACTTGTATTTAAGTATTCTGGTGCTCAACGACAATTGATTTTTGGATTAAGTGGAGCACATGCTGCTGCTACACTTGCAGTTATTTTAGTTGGTTTTAATGCTAAAGTTTTAGATGAAAATATTTTAAATGGAACAATTATTCTTATTTTAATTACATGCATTGTAGCATCTTTTGCTACTGAAAAAGCTGCTAAAAAAATTATTGTTGAAACAGAAAACGATGACACTGAAATATTAAAAGCAAATGAAATTCATAGTGAACACATTTTATTGCCTGTAGAAAAAGTAGAGAACATCGAAAAAATATTAGAATTTTCTATTTTCATTAAAGATAAAAAATCTGCAAACCCATTATCTGTACTAACTGTAGTATCTAATAATGATGAAGCTGAAATAAATATTTTAAAAGCAAGAAACAAATTAGAAGAGTTTGTAAAACAAGCATCAGCTTCTGAAACAAAGGTAAATATTATTACTACCATAGATCATAATGCTGCAAGTGGCATAGCTCGTATATCAAGAGAAATAATGGCTGATATAATTATTTTAGGTTGGCCTAAACAAAAATTAGGTTTCTTTGATAAATTAATAGGAAAAAAAGTAGATGATATTTTAACTTCAACTGAAAAAACAACTTTTATCTGTCATTTAGAAAAACAACTTATACTTCATAAAAGAATTGTTATAGTAATACCACCATTAGCTGAATATGAAAAAGGCTTTGAGCACTGGTTTACCAAGATGTCAAAATTAGCACAAGAGTTAAGTGTTCCTATACAATTATTTTGCAATAAGCAAACTGAAAAAGCAATTCAAAAAGTAATTAAAGAATTAAAACTTTCTGCTTCACTAACTTTTTCTTCTTTTGATGACTGGGAAGACTTTTTAATTTTAGCAAGATATATAAGAGAAGATGATTTATTTGTTTTAGTTTCTGCACGTAAAGGTGCTGCTTCTTATATGAATATTTTAGAAAACCTTCCTAATAAATTAGAAAAGCATTTTTCAACCAATAGTCGTTTGATAATTTATCCTCAACAATTCAGTCAAGAGCATACTATTGAAAGATTTGATGACATAACAGGAGAACCTTTGAATAAAGGAATTGAAACAATTCAAAAAATAGGAAAAGGGATTGGAAATATATTTAAAAAAGGATAAAAAAAAGAAGCATACTCAACAAATTTTTTTATTAAGTATGCTTCAAAAAATTTTAAAACTATTTGTGTGTATTGCGTACAGCCATTAAAGGAGTTTTACCTCTAAAGGCAAGTGTTTTAGTGTAACTGATTGAAAAAATACTTTCTAAAAGTCCATGCTTTTTAGGTACAACTATAACAACTTCTATTTTTCTATCTTTAACAAAGAAGTCCACAGCTCCAACAAAATCAGGATTGTTCATAAAATGAAAATCTGGTTTATGACTTTCAAATAATTTTTCCAACTTTAATTTCCCTTCTGAAGTTGCTGCTTTTTCAGGGTTATCTGTTACATGCAAAATATGAAGCTTTGCTTTAGTAACTTTTAGAAAATCAGTTATAGAATCAACTGGAGTTGTTTCTTCTACATTTTTCAAATCGCTAACAAATAAAATATCCTCTACAGGTGTATAACTATATTCTGTTGGTACAATAATTACAGGAATATCAGATTTTTTTGCAACACTAATTGAATGACTTCCAATTAATGCTTCTTTAATTTTTCCTCCACCTGTAATTCCCATTATAATTAATTCAGCATTTGTTTTTTTAACTAAATCATGTAAAGCTTCTGATAAATCAGCATGACTATGATAAGCTTCAATTTCTACGTTTGGAGAACTTTTAGAACTTAAAAAAGCAACGTACTCATTTATTTGAGCAGCACTCTTTTGTCTGAATGGTTCTGTTACAATTTTTTGTGTATAATCTTTAAAAGGCTCAGATGCACTTACTGCATCATAAGAATGATAAACAACAATTCTTTTTGCACCAATTTGATTAGCAAGTGCAACAGCATAAAGTCCAGCATTTGTAGAAGTAACTGAAAAATCTGTAGGTAATAAAATTGTTTGTATCATAAAAAATATTTGATGTAAAGATAAATCATAATTTTTGAAAAATTACATTTACGTTCACTAAACAATTATGAATCTTTTTAGCACTTTAACTATTGTCAATAAAATTTTTTTAATCTATTATATAAGAAACCATCAGTCAGATTGAACAAAAAGCTGTATAACTACTTCAACAAAAAATTTTAAAAAAGTTATTGGTAAGAAAAATGAAATATTCTCATAAATTTTACATCAATTCACTAACTTAGAGCTATGAACATGATAAAAGCCAAAAAGAAACGCCCATCATTATTCGATCAAATGGTGGATGAACTTCGTAACAAATCAGAGGCAGAATTAAAAATGCTGTATGCTCGTTTTTTTCAAAAGCAACTACAAGACGAATGGAAAAATATTACCCAAAGCAGTGATTTTGGTAAAAATACTGAAAGTGATATTATAAAAGCTATTCAAAAAAATCGTTATCACTTGTAGTTATGTACTTCGTAATTTTTGATGCAAATGTTTGGATAAAATATGCAAGAGCTAAAAATATTGCACCACTTCTTGACAGAATAATTACCTATCAGTTTATCCCTATTGTAAATAATTATTTGCTGACAGAAATATTTGAAGCACTTATATATAACAAGTGGATGCATAAATCAGATACAATGGCTATTATTGAATTTATTAAAAAAATTGCCTTGTCAGAAACAGAAAGAGCTGTATATCGTTTAAGCCCTGATGCCAAAGACAATTATCTTTTTGACCTTGCTATTCAAAACAACTGTGTTTTCATTATATCTGATGATACATAACTATTGAAATTAAAGTTAAAGCCTGTTCCTGTACATTCCACTACATGGTTTATTAAAAAATTTCCCATTCATTTATCCTGATACATTTGATTTATCTTACATAAACATTTTAAGAAGATATTGGGGAGAAAAAATTTTTACCTATTATATAATTCATGTTGCTGAAATGGTAGATATTTTTATCTTTAGCCACATGAAAAAACTTTTATTACTTATCCTTTTGCCAATATTGGCAAAAAGTCAACAAAACGACTCTGTTTTTATCAAAAAAATTTCAGATGAAATTTTAAGAAATGGTCAAGCATATCAATTATTGCATCATTTAACCAAAAATATTGGAGGTCGTCTTGCTGGCTCTCCTCAATATAATCAAGCAGTACAATGGAGTTTTGAAACTTTTAAAAAATTAGGAAGTGATAATGTTTTCCTACAAGATTGTTTAGTACCTCATTGGGTTAGAGGTAGTGGTGATGCAGCTTTTCTGATAAAAAAAGATGAAACAAATACTAAAAAACAGCTTAGTATGGTAGCTATTGGAAATTCTTTAGGTAGCCAAAAAGCAATTACTGCACCTTTACTTTATATTGAAAACTTTGATGAATTAGAAAAAAGAAAAGATGAAGTAAAAGGTAAAATAGTTTATTTTAATGCAGGATTTGATCCTACAAATATTAGAACTTTTAAAAGCTATTCTGAATCAGGAATGTATCGTACAACAAGTGCAAGTCGTGCTGCAAAATATGGTGCTGTTGGTGTTGTAATTCGCTCTTTAAGTGAAGCAACTGATAACTACCCTCATACAGGAGCAATGAGGTACAATGATTCTTTTCCAAAAATACCTGCAATATGTGTAGGTATTGAAGATGCTGATTATTTTGCTGCAAATACTAAAACAGGTAATTGGGTTATAAGCATGAAAACACATGGAAAAATGTTACCTGATACTATCAATCAAAATGTAATTGCAGAATTAAAAGGAACAGATTTTCCTAATGAATATATAACAGTTGGTGGGCATTTAGATAGCTGGGATATTTGTGAGGGAGCTCACGATGATGGTGCAGGTGTAGTACAAACTATGGAAATATTAAGAGCATTTAAAGCTTTAGGTTATCAGCCCAAACATACCATAAGATTTGTATTATTTGCTAATGAAGAAAATGGTTTAAGAGGTGCATTAAAATATGCAGATGCTGCAAAAGAAAATAATGAAAAGCACATTTTTGCTTTGGAAAGCGATGCAGGAGGTTTTACACCAAGAGGTTTTTCCTTTTCTATAAGTCAAGAAAAATTATCTACTATTCAATCATGGTTAAATTTATTAAAACCTTATGGAACAGAATTTTTAGAATTAGGAGGTGGAGGAGCTGATGTTGGGCCTCTTTATAGGAATTTTAAAACTCCTCTTGCAGGATTTATACCAGATTCTCAACGTTATTTTGATATACATCATGCACCAAGTGATACTTTTGAAAAAGTAAATAAAAGAGAATTATTATTAGGTGCTATAAATATGGCAGCTTTAATTTATCTTGTAGATAAATATGGAATTTAAAACTCTAAAAAATGAAAAAAATATTTAGTGTAGTAGGCGTAATGCTTGTTGTAGCATTTTTTATATTTATTTACCTACGCTATTTTACAGTTTTTGCAGAAGGAACAAAAGCTGGTGTATTAAATACTTTTCAAAAGAAAGGATATATTTTTAAAACTTGGGAAGGTATTATTATTCAAAGCGGTTTTAAAGCTAATGTTCAAAGTAATGAATTTGAGTTTAGCGTAACAGATGAAAACGTTGCAAAAATTTTAGAAAAAAATTCTGGAAAAGAAGTAAACCTACACTATAAAAGATATTTTGGCAGATTACCTTGGCGTGGAATGAGTACTTATATTATTGATAGTATCTATGAAATAAGAAACAATAATAACCCAACCATTATAAGCCCTCAATAAAAGAAAATACAGTATATGAATTTTGCAGCTTGTTTTGTTCCTGTTGCACCATTAAGAGCAGAAGCTTCACATAAAAGTGAAATGATAAGTCAATTACTTTTTGGCGAATGTGTTTTAATAACAGATAGCACAAAAGACTTTTTCAAGGTAACTTGTATGTATGATAATTATGAAGGGTGGTGTGCAAAAAATCAACTTACAGAAGTAGATGAAATTTTTTATCAAAACAATCATCAAAAAACAACTACACAATATTTAACAGAGGCTGAATATAATCATCAAATAATACATATTCCTTCAGGCTCTTTTATTGGGTGTACAAAAAATAATCAATTAAGTATAGGAAATACAAATATTGTTTTTAAAGAAAATTCTTTAAATGATTCTACAATTAATATAGAAGACATTATGTTTTCTTATTTGAATACTCCTTATTTATGGGGTGGTAAAAGTGTTTTTGGAATTGATTGTAGTGGGTTTGTGCAGCAGATATTTAAAACAATAGGTGTTACTCTAAGTAGAGATGCTTATCAACAAGCAGAACAAGGTAGTTCAATTGGTTTTTTACAAGAAGTAAAAATAGGCGACTTAGCATTTTTTGATAATGAAGATGGACGTATAACTCATGTTGGAATAATATTAGATGATGAAAAGATTATTCATGCTTCTGGTAGTGTAAGAATAGATAAAATTGACAATGCAGGAATTATACATTCTCTCAATAAACAACGTACTCATAATTTAAGATTGCTAAAAAGATTGTTATAGCAAAATTTTATTTTTATTATAATATTTTGTACATTTACTAATCATCAAATTTTGTGTAAAATGTTTTCTAAAGCTTCAGAGTATGCTATAAAAGCAATGATATATATTGCTGGAAATTCCAATGAAAATAAAAAAATAAGTGTTATTGAAATAGCTAAAGCTATTAATGCTCCAAGACCATTTATAGCTAAGATTTTACAAATTTTAGCAAGAAAAAAAGTTCTTAAATCTTCTAAGGGACCTAAAGGAGGATTTTATTTAACAAAGAATGAGTTGTCGCAATCTGTAGCACAAATTATTTATGCTATGGATGGAAATATTCCATTTGAAAATTGTGTTTTAGGATTAGAAGTTTGCTCAGAAGAAAATCCATGCCCATTACATTATAAATACAAAGAAATAAGAAAGGATATTATTGATATGATTGAAAATAATACTCTTGATGAATTTATTGTTAAGTTAAAAAAAGGAGAGATTTTCCTTAAATCTTTAGCCTAATTCTAAAGTAAGAAAACTTACTTTAAATTCTAATACTTCTTGTAAAATATTAATTAGTTAACTATTTGTTTATCCTAATTTTATAATAGGTAAGTGTTGTAAAATGTTTTGAACTTACTACTTTTACAAGCAAATAAATGTCTTGGAAAATATTGTAATTACTATTGCTCATACTTTATTTATAAAGCAAATTCCTTTTTGTTTATATCGTTTTCCTTTTGAAACAAAATTCAATATTGCAATAGACGAAAATTATTTACCACACTCTCCAAAAGAAACTTTTTGGTTAGCACCTTTTTACAATAAATCAGATGATGAAAATATTTTTTTATCAGTATTGTCAGATGAATTTCTCAACGAAAAATTTCTGCATCAACTTCAACAACTACCACAATCAACTACCACAATTAATTACGATATTCCAAAAGAAACAACAAGAGAAGAGTATAATAAATCGTTTGATGCTTACATAAAAAATATTCAGTCAGGAAAAATTCATAAAGCAATTTTATCAAGAGTGTTATATGAAAATAAGCCTGAAAACTTTGATGTATTTGAATGTTTTAAACAATTAGCTACATCTTATCAAAACACATTTGTACATATATCTTTGCATTCTAAATCTGGTATTTGGTTAGGTGCAACGCCTGAATTATTAATTAAAAAAACAGATACAAATATTGCTATTATGGCACTTGCTGGTACACAAGCAAAAAATAATTCAGGCAATTACACTTGGCGACAAAAAGAAATACAAGAACATATAATGGTAGGTAAACATATTGAAGAAGTTGCAGAAAAGTTTCATTGTACTTTGATTGAAAAAATTGAACCACATACTGTACAAGCTGCTTATGTAGTGCATTTAAAAACAGATTATGTTTATAAAGAAAATATAAATTTTAATTTGAAAAATTTTTTACATGCACTTCATCCTACACCTGCAATTGGTGGTTTACCTATTAAAGAAAGCATTGAATGTATTTTGCAAAATGAAACTTATGATAGAAAATATTATTGTGGTTTTATAGGAACAACTAATTTTTCAACACAAGCAGATTTGTATATTAATTTAAGATGTATGCAAATAGGTGAAAATAAAATTGCTATTTATGTTGGTGGAGGAATTACTGCATCATCAAATGTAGATGAAGAATGGAAAGAAACAGAATTGAAAAGTAAAACAATGTTAGCAATAATTCATGCTGCTTAAATTTAATAGAAATGATTTTATCAAATAAAAAAGGAGTTCAACACATTGTAGCAGCATTAGCTGAATTGGGTTTAAAGGAAATTATTATTACACCAGGTTCAAGAAATGCTCCTTTGGTTCTATCATTTAACAGACACAAAAACTTTTGCTGTACAAGTATTAGAGATGAAAGAAGTGCAGCATTTTTTGCATTAGGCAAAGCAATAGAATTAAAACAACCTGTTGCCATTTTATGCACAAGTGGTACAGCTGCTTTAAATTTTTCTCCTGCTATTGCAGAGGCATATTATCAAAAAATTCCTTTGATTGTTCTTACTACAGACAGACCAAAAGAATGGATTAATCAAGGTGATGGGCAAACTATTCATCAATCCAACATCTACAAAAATTTTATTCAAAAAACTTATGACATTAGTGGAGATGCAGAAACTGAAAATGATATTTGGTACATTGAAAGATGTTTAAGCGAAGGCTTTTCTATTGCAACAAATACTCAAAAAGGTCCTGTACATTTTAATATTTTTCTTAACGAACCTCTGTATCAAACCTTAGAAGTTAATCATATAAAAACAAAAGTTTTTAACACTGAAAAATTAAACTATCACTTACCAAAATTAACTTTAGAAAAATTTATCAAACAATTTTCTGAAAGTAAAAAAGTGATGATTTTGGTTGGGCAACATTTCTTACATAAACCACTAAATACTTTACTTTCAAAGTTGGCACAATTTGAAAATGTTGTTGTTTTAACAGAATCAACTTCAAATATGCATCATCCATTATTTATTGAAAATATTGATAGGTGCATCACTGGCTTAAGTGAAGAAAACTTAAAAGAACTTTCACCAGATTTATTAATAACTTTTGGCGGTGCAATAGTTTCTAAAAGAATTAAAACTTTATTAAGAAAACATAAGCCAGCACTTCATTGGAATATTGATGAGTATGATGCTACAATGGATACTTATCAATGCCTCACAAACGCCATTCAAACTTCTGCTTATAATTTTTTAGAACAGTTTTGTACAGATACTTTGCAATCAACTCAATCAAATTATCAAAAAAAATGGCAAGCATTGCAGCAACTAAAAAAGGAATTACATCAAACATTTTGTAATGAAGTAGCATACAGTGATTTTCTTGTATTTAAAAAAATATTTGAAAATTGTTCTTCCAACATTAGCTTACATATTGGCAATAGTTCTCCAATTCGTTATGCTCAATTATTTGATAACTCACACATTATAGAAACATGGAGCAATAGAGGTACAAGTGGAATTGATGGTTGTTCAAGTACTACAATGGGTGCTGCTGTTGCATCTCCTAACAAACAATTTGTTTTAATTACAGGAGATGTTTCTTTTTATTACGACATCAATGCATTTTGGAATGAGCAAGAAATTAACAATTTGAATGTTATTTTAATAAACAATAGTGGTGGAGGAATTTTTAGAATTATTGAAGGACCAAATTCTATAGAAGAAAGAAGTGAGTTTTTAGAAACTGCTATGCAATCAAATGCAGAAAATATTGCAAAACATTTTCAATGGAATTATTTATCAATCAAAAATGAAAATGAGTTAGATGAGAAATTAAAAATATTCTTTAGCTCATCTACTAAAAAATCTATTTTAGAAATTTTTACTGATGCTGCAATAAATCCAGTAGTTTTAGAAATGTATTGGAAATTTTTAAACAAATAAAATGATATGAATAACATTGCTTGGCAAACAATAAAAGAATATAGCGACATTACTTTTAAGCAATGTAATGGTGTAGCAAGAATCGCTTTTAATCGTCCAGAAGTAAGAAATGCTTTTCGCCCAGAAACTGTTTCTCAAATTTTAGAAGCATTAATTATTTGCCACGAATCTCAAGAGATTGGTGTGGTTTTAATTAGTGCCGAAGGTCCTTCTCTTAAAGATGGAGTATGGGCTTTTTGTTCTGGTGGCGATCAAAGAGTTCGTTCTAAAACAGGTTATAAAGGAGGCGATGGCATTAATAGATTTAATATTTTAGATGTACAACGACAAATTCGTTTTATGAATAAAGTAGTTATTGCTGTTGTACCAGGTTGGGCTGTTGGTGGTGGTCATAGTTTACATGTTGTTTGTGATTTAACTTTAGCAAGTAAAGAGAATGCTATTTTTAAACAAACAGATGTAAATGTTGCAAGTGTTGATGGAGGTTTTGGCTCTGCATATTTAGCAAGACAAGTTGGACAAAAACGTGCAAGAGAAATATTCTTTTTAGGTCGTTCTTATTCTGCACAAGAAGCTTATGAAATGGGAATGGTTAATGCAGTTGTACCTCATAATGAATTAGAGCAAACAGCTTATCAATGGGCACAAGAAATTTTATCTAAAAGTCCTACTGCAATTAAAATGACCAAGTTTGCATTTAACTTAATTGATGATGGTTTGATAGGACAACAAGTTTATGCAGGCGAAGCTACTCGTTTAATTTATGGTACAGATGAAGCAGAAGAAGGAAGAAATGCTTTTTTAGAAAAAAGAAAACCCAACTTTAAAAAATTTCCTAAATACCCATAACATTTTTATGGCATCAGTTTCTGCATGGCTACTTAGCTTTAGATTACATACATTGCCCTTATCATTTTCTTCTATTTTTGTAGGAAGTTTTTTGGCTGCATACCACCATAGTTTTAATTGGCTAATATGTATTACTGCCATTTTCACTACACTATTCTTACAAATTTTAAGCAACTTAGCCAACGATTATGGTGATGCAGAAAGTGGCGTAGATAACCAAGAAAGAATTGGTCCAAAACGTAGTTTGCAAGCAGGTATTATTACAAAAAAGCAAATGAAATATGCTATCATTATTTTTATTATACTGTCTTTAATATCTGGTATTACGCTAATTATTATTTCTACAAAAGAATTTATATCTACAAAATCAATACTTCTGTTTGTCATTGGCATAGCTGCAATAATGGCTGCTATAAAATATACTATGGGCAAAAATCCTTATGGCTATGCTGGTTTTGGTGATTTGTTTGTATTTATTTTTTTTGGATTGGTTGGTGTTTTAGGAACTTATTTTTTATACACCCATAAAATAAATTTAATAGAATTTTTACCCGCTATTTCTATTGGCTGTTTTAGTACTGGTGTTTTAAACCTAAATAATTTAAGAGATAGAATAAATGATGCAGCTTTTGGCAAAAAAACTTTAGTAGTAAGAATGGGTTATCAAAAAGCAAAATATTACCATGCTATTTTATTAATAATAGGTATGTTAAGTACAATATTTTATACATGGCATATTACTTCATCTCCAATTAAATGGTTGTTTATTATATCTTTTATTGGAATAATAAGAAGCATTATGGTTGTTTTTAAAAATGATAATCCTACTTCATTATATCCTGAATTAAAATCATTATCATTAAGCACCTTAGTTTTTTCAATACTTTTTGGTATTGGGTTAATTTTTTAATTTTTTTCCGAGAGTTTTCTCCCCTTCTTTGAAGGGGTAGGGATAGTTTTGTAAAAACTAAACTCTAAAATCTAAAAACTAATATCTTCTTCTTATACATCTACTCATTAACCTGTTGATATATTAATTTTGTTGCTTTATTATATGAAAGCATACTTCAAAAAATATACTTTACAATTTAAGCAACCAAGTGGTACTTCTCGTGGTGTATTGCACACAAAAGATACTTATTTTATTTTCTTACAGCATAATAATAAAACAGCTATTGGCGAGTGTAACAGATTTGTAAATCTTTCTTATGATGATAAACCAAACTATGAAGAAAAATTGCAAGAAGTGTGTAAAAGATTACCCAATGAAAAAGAAAATATTTTACAGGAATTAAAAGAATATCCATCTATTTATTTTGGTGTAGAAATGTTGTTGAAAGATTTTGAAAATGGATGTGAAAGAATTTTATTCCCTGAAGTAATAAATGAAGATGGTTTTCATATTCCTATAAATGCTCTTATTTGGATGGGTTCTAAATCATCAATGCAAAAACAAATTGCAGATAAATTAAAAATAGGTTATACATCTATAAAACTAAAAATTGGGGCAATAGATTTTGAAACAGAATTGGATTTAATAAAATTTATTCGTAAACAATTTAATGTTAATGAAGTTGAAATAAGATTAGATGCAAATGGTGCTTACACATTTAATGATGCAAAAGAAAAATTACAACAACTTGCAGCATTTCATATATCATATATAGAGCAACCAATTAAAGCTGGTCAATGGCAAGAAATGGCTGCCTTATGTGAATCAACTCCTATAAAAATTGCATTAGATGAAGAACTAATCGGTGTAATAGAAACACAACAAAAAGAAAATTTAATAAACACTATTCAGCCACAATTATTAATCTTAAAACCTGCATTAATTGGAGGTTTTAATGGAACAAATCAGTGGAAAAGTTTAATAGAAAAAATTAATGGTTCTTGGGTTATCACTTCTGCATTAGAAAGTAATATTGGGTTAAATGCTATTGCACAATACACAGCTTTGGGTTATACTTCTTTTGCACAAGGTTTAGGCACAGGACAATTATACACTAACAATATTCCATCTCCTTACACTACTGATGTAAATGGATTGCACTATAACAAAAACAAAAATTGGGATGTAAGTTTGCTGCAATGAATTTTAAAAACTATACAACATTAACTATTAATGACAACCAATTACAAGGCAATGTAATAGTTGATTTTTGTTTTCAACAACAAGAAGAATATTTTAAAGCTATTGGTTTGTTTATACAAGAATGGTTGAACGATTCACCTACGATTACTTTACAAACAAGTGGTTCTACAGGCAATCCAAAATTGATAGAAGTATTGAAAGAACAAATGCTGGCAAGTGCTGCAATGACTGCAAAATATTTTCAATTTCAAAAAAATCAAACAGCATTACTTTGTTTACCTACTCAATATATTGCTGCAAAAATGATGATTGTAAGAGCATTGTATAGTCAGTTAAATTTAATTTGTATAAAGCCCTCATCAAATCCTTTACAAAATTTACCAAAAAATAAAATAATAGATTTTGCACCATTAACACCCATGCAATTAAATAATGTAAGCAACACTATTGGTGTCAAAAAAATTTTATTAGGTGGTGCAACTATAAGCAAGGAGTTAGAAAAAAAATTACAAAATTTTTCAGCAGAAGTGTATCATAGTTATGGTATGACAGAAACATTAAGTCATATTGCTATTAGAAAATTAAATGGAAAAAATGTATCTAATTATTTTAAAGCATTAGATGGGGTAAGTTTTACAAAAGATGAAAGAGATTGTTTAATTATTAAAGTTTCTTTTTTATCATCAGCAATCATTACTAATGATGTAATTGATTTGAAGGATGAACACACATTTATTTGGAAAGGCAGATGGGATAATGTTATTAATAGTGGAGGAGTAAAATTATTTCCTGAACAAATAGAGCAACAACTTCATCAATTTATAAAAGATTTATTTTTTGTTTTTGGAAAAAATGATGCGTTGTTAGGGGAAAAACTTTGTTTAGTAATTGAAGCAGAAAAATATTCAACAGAAAAATTAAATATGTTGCAAGAAAATATTCAAACCGCATTAAAGAAATACGAGCAACCCAAAGAAATTTTTTTTATTAAACATTTTCCTAAAACAGCTTCAGAAAAAATTCAAAGAAGTAACGTTATAGCATTATTGAAGAATAATACTACATTATAATTTCATTTCTTTGTGATTACTTTAATATTCTTGTAAAAGAATTTTTATTCCATAAATTTATTGATACTTTTAAACAAATTTTTTTTGATAAATATGAATACAAAACCAACAATTAGTTATGCAAATCAGCTTGCTATTTTATTAGGATTAATAGGCGTTGCATTTATTGTAGCTTCTTTAGCTGCAGCAGGTATGTGGGTTGTTCTTACAGGTAAAAGTCTTTTTGCAATGGAAAAAGATATGCTAAATCCTGCTTTTGCAAATGCAGCAAAATGGGTACAATTAATAGCAGCATTTATTATGTTTTTTGTTCCTGCAGTTGTTTTTGCAAGAATTGTTAATCGTAAACCTTTAGAACAATTAGGTTATACATCTTTAATAAGTGGCAAACAATTTTTTTTAGTGATTTGTATTGCTCTTACTGCAATGGCTTTAAGTGGGGCTTTAGGCACATTAAATGAAATGATTCCAATACCAGCAAGCTGGACAGCTAAATTTAAAAAGGCAGAAGAGGCTTATAACCAACAAGTAATGACTATTGCTAAAATGAGTAATTGGAAAGAGTATGTTTTTTCATTAGTTGTTATGGCACTTGCACCAGCAATATTTGAAGAAACTTTGTTTAGAGGGGCTATACAAAGATTGATGCATAATTGGCTTAAAAATATGTGGGTAGCAATTATTATTACTTCTATTATTTTTAGTTTAGTGCATTTAAGTTATTATGGTTTTTTAGCAAGAACTGCATTAGGAATTATTTTAGGACTAATTTTTTATTATAGTAGAAACATTTGGCTGAATATTTTAGCTCATTTTTTTAATAATGCAGTAGCTGTTTCTATATTATACAGATTTGGTAGTAAAGGAGGAAATCCAGAAAAAGCTATGAATGATAATTTTCCTTTAGTGTATGGATTAATAGCCCTTGCAGTTATTATACTATTGATAAGATTGTTTAGAAAAGAAAGTAATTTTATTGGTGCAAATAATTTGCCTGATGGTTCTCCTGAAACTATTAAAAGTAATAATCCTTTTGAGCAATGAAAAATTGGTTTTTATTATATAGTACAAAAAATATAATGGAAGCAAGTATTATACAA
This sequence comes from Chitinophagales bacterium, assembly GCA_026931325.1. Taxonomy (GTDB): domain Bacteria; phylum Bacteroidota; class Bacteroidia; order Chitinophagales; family Chitinophagaceae; genus UBA1930. Next base: position 24,467 of record JAIXLO010000140.1, read on the forward strand.
GGTATGTTGGAGGAAAATCAAATACCTGTACAAATATTGAACAAGTTAGATAGTAGCTATCCTGTTTTTGGAGATATTGAATTGTACGTTCCAATTCATTTAAAAGAATTAGCACAAACTCTTTTACAAAAAGGATTGCTGAATTAATATCAATTATTTTTCAGAGAAAAAATTCAATAACTTATTAAATACAAAAGTATTTTGTTGATTTTATTTATTCATACTTGCTAAAAACTCTTCATTATCCTTAGTCCCTCTCATTCTTTTTAAAAGGTCATTCATAGCTTCTTCACTATTCATGTCATTGATATAAAGTCGTAAAATATTCATACGCTTTAGAACATCTTCAGATAATAATAAGTCATCTCTACGAGTAGATGAAGAAACTAAATCAATAGCAGGATAAATACGTTTATTAGCAAGTCTTCTATCAAGTTGCAATTCCATATTTCCTGTTCCTTTAAATTCTTCAAAAATTACTTCATCCATTTTGCTGCCAGTTTCTATTAATGCAGTAGCAAGAATGGTTAATGAGCCACCATTTTCTATTTTACGAGCAGCACCAAAAAATTGTTTTGGTTTTTGCATTGCATTAGCTTCAACACCACCACTTAAAACTTTACCACTACTTGGGGCAACTGTATTGTGTGCACGTGCCAAACGTGTAATGCTATCTAATAAAATTACAACATCATGTCCACTTTCTACCAAACGTTTTGCTTTTTGTAAAGCAATAGTAGAAACCTTTACATGTTTTTCTGCTGGTTCATCAAATGTAGAAGCAATTACTTCTGCTTTTACACTACGTTCCATATCTGTTACTTCTTCTGGTCTTTCATCAATTAATACAACCATTAAATAACATTCAGGATGATTGGCTGCAATGGCATTAGCTACTTCTTTTAACAACATTGTTTTACCAACTTTTGGTTGAGCCACAATTAAACCACGTTGTCCCTTACCTATTGGTGTAAACAAGTCCATCATTCTTGTACTATAATTTGTAGGACTTGTAAACAGATTTAATTTTTCGTAAGGAAACAATGGAGTTAAATAATCAAAAGGGATTCTATCTCTAATCTCATCTGGTTTTTTATTATTAATAGTATCTACTTTTAATAAAGCAAAATATTTTTCTCCTTCTTTAGGAGGACGAATAGAACCTGTAACTGTATCACCTGTTTTTAATCCAAATAATTTTATTTGAGAAGGAGAAACATAAATATCATCAGGCGATGAAAGGTAATTATAATCACTACTACGCAAAAAGCCATAACCATCTGGCATCATTTCTAAAACACCTTCACTGGTAATTACTCCATCAAATTCTATATTAAAAACTGGTTCTCTTTTTTGTTGCTGATAGTGAGGTTTGTGTTGTGTTGCTTGTTGTGATTGAACAATTTGTTCAGTATTTTCAATTTCTTCTTCTGATATAATATCATCAGTTCCTGTAGCCATTAATATTTGTTCTGCTAATTTATCTAATGAGCCATCAGAAGAAGCTACTTCTTTTTCGTTTTCTTCAACTTCTTTTTCTTTTGTTTTAGTAGATTCTGTTTTTGCTTTCTTTATTTTTGAAGCAGTTTTCTTTTCTGCAACTTTAGGTGCTTCTTGTATTACCTCAGCCTCTTCTGTAATATTTGCAGTTGATGCTTTTACAGTTTTCTTTATTTTAGCTCTTTTTGCTTTAGATTCTTTAGTTTCACTGGCTTTTACTGCTTGATTATCTAATATTTTATAAATAAGCTCTTGCTTATCTAATTTTTTTGTATTGCTTATTTTTAAGTCTTCTGCTATATCCAATAATTCAGGTAATAGCATGTCGTTTAGTTGCAAAATGTCGTACATAGATAGACGTTAAATGATAAAATGAGGGATATTAAAAATATTTTGTTTCAATAACTAAAATAAACAAGTTAAAATAAAAATTGATTGTGCTGATATTTTGGAAAAAATAAAAACTGATGTGTTTGGAGATAATTTCTAAGAACCAATCAGCTCTTTCCGATCAAGTAGAAAGGTTTTTGAAAAAAAAATATTTTTTTTAAAATGTCTTTTTTGAGCAGTTAAATATAAATCTTTGTCAGGCTTATATTTGCCAACCACAATAGTTGATGTTTATTTTATTTTATAAAGAGTAATTGCAATAATAAACATCAATTTTTTAAGAAGAAATTTTTAGACTAAAGTTAATGTGGATTTAAAATAATATAACATGTTTAATAATCGTATTAAAATAAAAGAATTACTACAATCAGAAGCTAAAGGACAAGAAGTAATTGTGATGGGTTGGGTAAGAACTTTTCGTAATAACCAATTTATTGCTTTAAATGATGGTAGTACAAATAATAATTTACAAATTGTAGTAGAATTAGGTTTATTAAATGATACAACTTTAAAACGTATTACTACTGGAGCAGCTTTAAGGGTTAAAGGAAACATTATTCCAAGTTTAGGTAAAGGGCAAAAAGTAGAATTAAAAGCAACAAACATTGAAATTTTAGGAGATTGTGATGCAGAAAAATATCCTTTACAACCTAAAAAACACAGTCTTGAATTTTTAAGAGAAATTGCACACCTACGTTTTAGAACAAATACTTTTGGTGCAGTATTTCGTGTAAGACATGCACTTGCTTTTGCTATACATCAATTCTTTCATCAAAAAGGTTTTTTATACATTCATACACCTATAATTACTGCAAGTGATGCAGAAGGTGCAGGCGAAACTTTTAGAGTAACTACTTTACCATTAGACGGTACTGCTCCAAAAAATGATGATGGTAGTATTAATTTTTCAGAAGACTTTTTTGGCAAAAGCACCAACCTTACTGTTAGTGGACAATTAGAAGGGGAATTAGCAGCTACTGCATTTTCAGATATCTACACTTTTGGCCCAACTTTTAGAGCAGAAAACAGCAATACAACAAGGCACTTAGCAGAATTTTGGATGATAGAGCCAGAAATGGCTTTTTATGATATTGAAGATAATATGAATTTGGCTGAAGAGTTTATTCAATATATTATTCGTTTTGTAATGCAGAATAATAAGGAAGACTTAGAATTTTTAGATGCTCGTTTAGCAGAAGAAGAAAAACAAAAGCCTCAAAACGAAAGACAAGAATTTGGGTTAATAGATAAATTAAAATTTGTTATAGAAAATAATTTTGAACGTATTACTTATACCGAAGCAATAGACATTTTATTAAATAGTCCTGCATACAAGAAAAAGAAATTTAAGTATGATGTAAAATGGGGTATTGATATGCAAAGTGAACACGAAAGATATTTAGTAGAAAAGCATTTTAAAAAACCAGTTATTGTAAGAAATTATCCAGCTGCCATCAAAGCATTTTATATGAGAATGAATGAAGGTTGTGAAGAAGGTAAAGAAACTGTTGCAGCAATGGATATTTTAGCACCTGGTATTGGAGAAATTGTAGGAGGAAGCCAAAGAGAAGAAAGATATGATGTACTAATTAATAGAATGAAGCAATTTAATATTCCTATAGAAGAAATGAATTGGTATTTAGATACAAGACGTTTTGGCTCTGTACCACATGCAGGCTTTGGTTTAGGCTTTGAACGTATGGTACAATTTGTAACAGGTATGAGCAATATTAGAGATGTTATACCTTTTGCAAGAACTCCAAAAAATTGTGAATTCTAAAACCCTACTTAAAATTTTTATTTCTTTTTTAGAAAGAAGTTGTATAAAACACACATTGATTTTTCTTACCTTTACTTTTATACTAAAGAGTATTTATACACTTTAAATTTTATAGTATGAGTACAGAAGTAACTCCTGTTCTTACAGCAAAAGACTTTGCAACAGACCAAGAAGTAAGATGGTGTCCTGGTTGTGGAGATTATTCCATTTTAGCACAAGTACAAAAAACTTTACCAACCATTGGAGTACCAAAAGAAAATATTGTTTTTATAAGTGGCATTGGTTGCTCATCAAGATTCCCGTACTATGTAAATACTTATGGTATTCATTCAATTCATGGAAGAGCAGCAGCAATAGCAAGTGGTTTAAAAGCTGCACGACCTGAATTAAGTATTTGGATTATTACAGGTGATGGAGATAGTTTAAGTATTGGTGGAAATCATTTAATACATTTATTAAGAAGAAATTTCGATGTAAACCTACTTTTATTTAATAATCAAATTTATGGCTTAACCAAAGGACAATATTCACCTACATCAGAAACACATAAAGTAACTAAAAGTACACCAGCAGGAAGTTTAGATCATCCTTTTAATCCTGCAGCTTTAGCATTAGGAGCTGATGCAACTTTTGTTGCAAGAAGTATGGATAGAGATCCAAAACATTTACAAAATACTTTATCTAGAAGTAGTCAGCATAAAGGAAGTTCCTTTGTAGAAATTTATCAGAACTGTAATATTTTTAATGATGGAGCTTTTGAAATTTTTACAGAAAAAGCCACTAAATCTGATAACACACTTTTTGTAGAACAAGATAAACCACTTGTTTTTGGAGCAACTCAAAATAAAGGAATAAAATTAGATGGATATAAACCTATAATTGTAGATTTAGATCAGGGGGCAAGTATTGATGATTTATGGGTGCATGATGAAAAAGATTTATACAAAGCACAAATACTTACAAGAATGTTTGATGACCCTTCTGTTGAGGGACATTTTCCAAGGCCTTTTGGTGTATTTTATCAAACTGAAAGAACATGTTATGAAGATGCAATGACCGCACAAATAGAAGAAGTTATTGCTTCTAAAGGAAAAGGAAATTTAGATAAACTTTTAAGAGGTAATGAAGTATGGGAAATTAAAGAAAACTGATTTAGAGATGTAAATACTGCTTAGTACAAATCATCTAATTTCATTTTCAAATATTTTAATACACTTCTATGAGTACTATAAACACTAATTGCAATACCTATTAAGTACATACTTCCAAAAAGGATAGCAGTTAATTTTATGTCCCTTATTTGTTTCATTTCAGGAAAATAACTTTCAGCCCACATTATTAAAATAAATAAAAGAGCTACTGCTATTGTGCTACTTATTATTCCATTAATAACTGCTCTTATATTCATTGGTCGTGCAATAAAACTTCTTGTGGCACCCACCATTTGCATTGTTTTAATTAAAAATCTATTACTAAACATTGCTAATTTTATTGTATTGTCTATACTTACAATAACAACAACACCTAAAATAATTGCTATAACCAAAATAATAAGCCCTAATTGCTTTGCTTTAGCATCTAAATTATTTACCAAAACAGGAGGGTAATTAATTTCAGTAATTTGATAAGGAAAAGCAGTAAAAATATTTTTTTGAATAACCTCCAAACTATCTCTATTTACATAAGCAGCCCTTGCAAAAAAATCAATACTTTCTGGTAAAGGATTTACATCTAAAAATTGAGCCCAATCTTCATTATTTTCTGTATTCCAAATTTTCTTTGCTTCTTCTTTATCTATATAACGCACATCTTTTGCATAAGGCTGTAACGAAATATATTGTTGAATTTGACCAATAGTATCTTTATTCATTGTTCGCAGATAAACACTAATCTTCACATCTTCTTTAAATACTCTGGTTACTTCTTTACTATTCAAAAACATCCAACCAACAATACCCATCATAAGCAATACTAATGCAACACCTACAATGCTGTAAATATAGCTTGGTCGTCCACGTTTTAATGATGCTTTTCCTACTGATGACATGATTTTACTTTATGCAAACAAATGTAAGCAATCACTTACATTTGCCACTATATATAACAATAGTGTGAATAAACTTTATAAAAATATTAAGGTTATGCAGATTAATATTTTTTATAGAATTTTTATAACACCAGCTATTGAATAAAAATCTAACTTTTGACGGCGACGCTCCGTTCAAGGTTCAGTACTTTTATGAAACAAAAAATAAAGAATTTGTTTAGCAATGGAATACAAGTTTCGAGAAATAGAAGCAAAATGGCAAAAACACTGGAAAGAAACAAATGCTTATAATGTTAATAATAATAGCAGTAAGCCTAAGTATTATGTGTTAGATATGTTTCCTTATCCAAGTGGTGCAGGCTTACACGTTGGTCATCCTTTAGGATATATTGCAAGCGATATTTATGCAAGATATAAAAGGCTGAAAGGCTTTAATGTACTGCATCCTATGGGATTTGATAGTTTTGGGTTACCAGCAGAACAATATGCTCTCGAAACAGGTCAACATCCTGCTGAAACAACTAAAAAAAATATAGCTACATTCAAAAAACAATTAGATAAAATTGGTTTTTGCTTCGATTGGAGCAGAGAAGTACAAACAAGTGATCCATCTTATTATAAATGGACACAAAAAATTTTCTTAGAACTTTTTAATTCTTATTTCTGTGACACTTGCAAAAAAGCAAAACCCATTTCAGAACTTGTAAAAAAATATGAAACACAAGGTGGCAAACATTTTACAGCAGAGCAATGGAATAACTCTTCAGAAGCAGAAAAAGAAGAATGGCTAATGAAAAGCCGTTTAGCTTACTCTTCTTATGGCGAAGTAAATTGGTGTGAAGCCTTAGGTACAGTTTTAGCAAACGATGAAGTTGTAAATGGAGTAAGTGAAAGAGGAGGACATCCTGTTGTAAAAAAGAAAATGCGTCAGTGGTATTTAAGAATTACAGCTTATGCTGATAGATTATTAGAAGGATTAGAAAAAGTTGATTTCAGTGAAAGCATGAAAGAAATGCAAAGAAACTGGATAGGAAAAAGTGAAGGAGCAGAGATTGAGTTTAATATCAACCTCACCCCTAACCCCTCTCCTTCAGGAGAAGGGCAGAAGACAATTTCTGGATATAGAACTACAAGTGTAGAGCAATGGAAATTTTTATTAGAATTTGCCAAACAAAACAGAAAAAATGCAACAGAAGCAGAAAATGCTTTATGGCAAGAAGTGAGAAACAGAAAAATTAAAAATTGTAAATTTAGAAAGCAACATCCTATTGCAGGTTTTATTCCTGATTTTGTTTGCTTGGAGAAAAGACTAATTGTTGAAATTGATGGAGAATACCATGATACTAAAGAACAAAAACAATATGATGAAGCCAGAGAACAATGGTTGAAAGAACATAACTATCAACTGATAAGATTTACTAATGAAGAAGTATTAAACGATATGCCTAATGTTTTACAACAGTTGGGCGAAGCCCTCTCCTTTGGAGAGGGTTTGGGTGAGGTCTTAAAAGTTTACACCACTCGACCAGATACCATTTTTGGTGTTGATTTTATGGTGTTAGCACCTGAACACGATTTAATACAAACTATCACTGCTGAAGAACAAAAAATAGAAGTTGAAAATTATATTGCTTATGTAAAAAGCAGAAGTGATAGAGAACGTCAAGCAGAAAAAAATATTTCAGGAGTATTTACAGGAGCTTATGCTGTTCATCCTTTTAGTGGTAAGCATATTCCTATTTGGATAAGTGAATATGTTTTATCTGGCTATGGCACAGGAGCAATAATGGCTGTTCCTTGTGGCGATGAACGAGATTTTAAATTTGCAAAACATTTTAATATTCCAATTACCAATATTTTAGGAAAACATTTTAATGGCACAGAAGCAAATGCTTCTAAAGATATTGTTTTAGAAAACAGCGATTTTTTAAATGGCTTACAAATGAAAGAAGCCATTGAAGTAGCTATTAAAAAAATAGAAGATGAAGGTATTGGTACAAGAAAGATAAATTATAAAATGAGAGATGCAGGTTTTAGCAGACAACGTTATTGGGGCGAACCTTTTCCAATTGTTTGGGTTAATGGAATTGCTAAAGCTCTAACTGAAAATGATTTGCCATTAGAATTACCTCATGTAGATAAATATAAACCTGGACCAGAAGGAGAAGGTCCTTTAGCTAATATAAAAGACTGGATTAATCTCCCATCTCCTAAAGGAGAGGAACAAAGAGTGAGGTATAAAAGAGAAAGTAGCACCATGCCTGGTTATGCTGGAAGTAGTTGGTACTTTTTGCGTTATATGGATCCTCATAATAATAAAGAGTTGGTAAGCAAAGAAGCAAGTGATTATTGGAATAGTGTTGATTTATATATTGGAGGAACAGAGCATGCTGTTGGTCATTTATTATATAGTCGTATGTGGACAAAAGTATTGTACGACTTAGGTTATATTGGTTTTGATGAGCCTTTTAAAAGGTTATTAAATCAAGGGATGATACAAGGTAGTAGTAGGTTTGTTTATAGAGTTGCTGGCACTAATGAGTTTGTTTCTTTTGGAAAAATAAGTGAATATAAAGTTCAACCTCTTCACGTTGATGTAAATATTGTAGATGGAGTAGAATTAAATATTGTTGAGTTTAAAAAATGTCGTAATGGAGAATTTGCAAATGCTACTTTTATTTTAGAAGATGATGGAAAATATATCTGTGGTTCTGAAGTAGAAAAAATGTCTAAATCAAAATATAATACAGTAAACCCAGATGATTTATGTGAGCAATATGGAGCAGATACTTTCAGAATGTATGAAATGTTTTTAGGACCTGTAGAACAAAGCAAACCTTGGGATACAAAAGGTATTGAAGGAGTTCACAGATTTTTGAAAAAACTTTGGCGTTTATTTTATAGTGATAATAATTTTACAAATGGTCAGCAAGTTGATGGAAAACCAATTTGGACAAGCGATGCACCAACACCTGAAGAATTAAAAGTACTTCACAAAACCATCAAAAAAATTGATGATGATACAGAACGATTTAGTTATAACACAGCAGTAAGTGCTTTTATGGTTTGTATAAATGAATTAGCAGAATTAAAATGTTATAAAAAAGAAATTTTAGAACAAGTATTAATTTTGCTTACTCCCTATGCACCTCATATTGCAGAAGAATTATGGCATGTTTTAGGAAATGAAACTTCTGTGTTAGATGCTGCTTATCCTGTTTATAATGAAGCATTCACAAAAGAAACTTCAAAAGAATATCCAGTAAGTATTAATGGTAAGCTTCGAACAACAATTACTTTTTCATTAGATGCAGAGCAAAAAGATGTTGAGCCTATTGTTTTATCGAATGAAATTGTACAAAAATGGTTAGAAGGAAAACAGCCTAAGAAAATAATTTTTGTAAAAAATAAAATGATTAATGTGGTTGTATAAATTAATCATTAAAAATTTTCTTCTATACCCAATCCAAACAAAGCAAAATCATATTTTGCAGGATCATTTTTATCTAATGTTTTCAAATATTCAGTTAATTCAACAGCAGTTTGCTAATCTGTTTGTTTGCGTTGTATTAATTGCAATTTTCTGGCAACTCTGCTTACATGTACATCAATAGGGCAAACTAATTTTGATGGTGAAATATTTTTCCATAATCCAAAATCCACACCTTTATTATCATCTCTTACCATCCAACGTAAAAACATATTTAATCTTTTACAAGTAGATTTTTTTGCAGGCGTAGCAATGTGTTTTTTAGTTCTATCTGGAAAATCTTCTAAAGAAAAAAAATATTGATGAAACCCAATAAGCATTTGTTCAATATTACTACCCCATTTTGTAAAAGCTGTTTCTAAACTTTGATGTTTTGAATAATGATGTTTTAAAAATGTAATAAAGTACAATAAGTCTGTAGTATTAAAGGTTCTATATTTAAAGAATAAAAGTTTTTTTAAATCATTATCAGTATGGTGTAAAATAAATTGATGAGGCTGCATATTCATCAACTGCATTAACTCTTTACTTTTATTAATGATAATAGTTCTATTGCCCCAAGCAAAAGTTGCAGCAAAAAAACCTGCAATTTCTATGTCTTGTTTTTTAGTAAAAATATGAGGAATGGAAATAGGGTCTGATGGAATGAATGAGGATTGATTGTATTGTTCTACTTTGGTGTCAAGAAATTTTTTAAGATTCATTTTACACAAATATTTAAAACAAAGTCGCCAACTTTTTTAAAATTTGACGACTTGTATTATTTTATTACTTTAAATCTGTTGAATAGTAAAATTACCCAATAGCATTTTTCAAATCTTCTATTAAGTCATCTGCATCTTCAATACCTACACTTAATCTTATTAAACCATCATTCAAACCATTTTTAATTCTTTCTTCTCTTGGAATACTTGCATGTGTCATGCTTGCAGGATGATTGATTAAACTTTCTACACCACCCAAACTTTCTGCTAAAGAAAATAAATGAGTTGATGATAAAACTCTATTAGCTTCTTCTATGCTATCATTTTTTAATTCAAAGCTTATCATACCACCAAAACTATGCATTTGTTTTTTTGCTATTGCATAATTTTTACTGTCTTCAAAACCTGGCCAATATACTTTAGCAACTTTAGGGTGATTGCGTAACCAATGAGCAATTTTTTCGCCATTCTCACAATGACGTTGCATACGAAGATGTAAAGTTTTTATTCCACGTAATACTAAAAAACAATCTTGAGGACCAGGCACTGCACCACAACTTTTTTGTATAAAATATAAATCGTCTCTCAATGTTTTATCATTCATTATTAAACAGCCTTGAATAACATCACTATGTCCTCCTAAATATTTTGTAGCACTGTGCATTACTATATCAGCACCAAGCGTTAATGGATTTTGTAAATGAGGAGAAGCAAAAGTATTATCTACACACAACAAACAATTATTGGCTTTTGTTATTGCAGCAATAGCTTCAATGTCTGTAATATTCATTAATGGATTGGTTGGCGTTTCTACCCAAACCAATTTTGTTTTTGATGAGATTGCTTTTTTTACATTATCAACATCAGTAGTATCTACAAATGTGAAAATGATTCCAAATTTTTCAAACACTTTTGTAAATAACCTGTAAGTGCCACCATACATATCATTTGCAGCAATTACTTCATCACCTGGTTTTAATAATTTAATAACTGCATCTGTTGCTGCTACACCACTACTAAAGGCTAATGCATATTTTCCATGTTCTATTTGTGCATAAGCTTCTTCTAATGCAAAACGTGTAGGGTTTTGACTTCTTGCATATTCAAAGCCTTTATTTTTTCCAGGAGCTTCTTGTACAAATGTGCTTGTTTGATAAATAGGAACCATTACAGCACCAGTACTTGGGTCAGGCTCCATACCTGCATGAATATATTTTGTAGCAGATTTCCACGATTTCATAATGAATGTTTTTTGTGTTATTAATAAGGTTTGTTAATTACATATTTCTTCTGTATTGCCCACCTACTTCATATAAGGCACTTGTTATTTGTCCTAAACTGCAATATTGTACAGTTTGCATAAGTTCTTCAAACAAGTTGCCATTATTGATAGCTATTTTCTTTAATCGTTGTAAAGCTTCAGCACTTTTATCAGCATTGCGTTGTTGAAATGCTTGTAGGTTTTGTATTTGTTGTTCTTTTTCTTCTGTAGTACTTCTTATTACTTCTGTAGGAATAATGGTTGGGCTTCCTTTTTTATTTAAGAAAGTATTTACACCAATTAATGGTAATGCACCTGTATGTTTTTGTGTTTCATAAATCATGCTTTCTTCTTGTATTTTATTACGTTGATACATTCTTTCCATAGCTCCTAAAACACCACCTCTGTCTGTAATTCTATCAAACTCTGTAAGTACAGCTTCTTCTACTAAATCTGTCAATTCTTCAATTATAAAACTTCCTTGAATAAAGTTTTCTGTTTTAGCACTACCTAATTCTTTATTAATAATTAATTGAATTGCCATTGCTCTTCTTACGCTTTCTTCTGTTGGCGTTGTAATAGCTTCGTCATAAGCATTTGTATGAAGTGAGTTGCAATTATCATAAATAGCATACAATGCTTGAAGTGTAGTTCTTATATCATTAAAATCTATTTCTTGTGCATGCAAACTTCTACCACTTGTTTGAATATGGTATTTAAGCATTTGACTTCTTTTGTTTGCTTTGTATTTATACTTCATAGATTTTGACCAAATTCTTCTGGCTACTCTTCCTATTACACTATATTCTGCATCCATACCATTACTAAAAAAGAATGAAAGGTTTGGAGCAAAATCATCAATATTCATTCCTCTGCTTAAATAATATTCTACATAAGTAAAACCATTAGCTAATGTAAATGCTAATTGAGTAATAGGGTTTGCGCCTGCTTCTGCTATATGATAACCACTAATAGATACACTATAAAAATTTCTTACATTTTGTTGAATAAAATATTCCTGTACATCACCCATTAACTTTAAAGCAAATTCTGTTGAAAAGATGCAAGTATTTTGTGCTTGGTCTTCTTTTAAAATATCTGCTTGTACTGTTCCTCTAACACTTTGCAATGCTTTTGCTTTCAGTTGTTCATACACTTCTTTTGGTAAAACTTCATTACCACTTAAGCCTAATAATTTTAAACCTAAACCATTATTTCCTTCAGGTAATCTTTCTGGTGATAATGGATTGTAATATGAAGGTCTATTTGCTTTTTGATATTTTTGTTGAGCAAATTTTTCTACTTCATTCCATAAATTATTTTGCTCAATATATTTTTCACATTCTTGGTCAATAGCAGCATTCATAAAAAATGCTAATAGTATAGGAGCAGGACCATTAATAGTCATTGATACAGAAGTTTTAGGATGACATAAATCAAAACCACTGTACAATTTTTTTGCATCATCAACTGTTGCAATACTTACACCACTATTACCAATTTTTCCATAAATATCAGGACGATGAGTAGGATCTTCTCCATACAATGTAACACTATCAAAAGCTGTACTTAATCTATGTGCTGGCTGACCAATAGATACATAATGAAAACGTTTGTTGGTTCTTTCTGGTCCTCCTTCTCCTGCAAACATTCTTGTTGGGTCTTCTCCTTCACGTTTTAAAGGAAATACTCCAGATGTAAAAGGAAAACTTCCAGGAATATTTTCTTGTGCTTGCCATTTTAATAAATCGCCCCAATCTTTATACTTTGGTAAAATTACTTTGGGTATTCTTGTTCCTGATAAACTGGTAGTAAACATTTCTTGTTTAATTACTTTATCACGAACTTTATATTCATAAAAATCTTGTTGATAAGCTTCTATTTTATGATGCCAATTGGTAATTAATTTTTTTGCAACCGGTGTTAGTTGATTGGTAAAAAATGTTATTTGATCTTCAATCGCTTTTATTAAATCTTTATCTGCTTTTTCTTTTAAAATTTCAAGTGAGCCTTGTAGTTGATATAGCTTACTTGCAATGGCACTTTGCTCAATAGTTAATTGATTATAATCTCTGATTGAAGAAGCTATTTCACTAAGATAACGAACACGTTTTGCAGGAATTACTGCATCTGAAACACTTGCAGTTTCGCCATGCACAAAATGTCCAAAATTTATTCCCGATTTTTTTTGAATAGTTAATAAAAGTAAATCAAATAATTTGTTTACACCTTCATCATTAAACTTGCTGGCAATGGTTCCTACAATTGGTATTTCTTCATTTTTTGCAGTAAATAATTTATGATTTCGTTTATATTGTTTGCATACATCATGATAAGCATCTAATGCACCAGCTTTATCAAATTTGTTGATACAAACTATGTCGGCATAATCCAACATATTTATTTTTTCTAGTTGAGATGCTGCTCCATATTCAGGAGTCATTACATACATACTTAAATCACAATAATCCAAAATGCTTGCATCACTTTGTCCTACTCCTGCACTTTCTAAAATAATAAAATCATAACCGGCAGCTTTACATATTTCTGTAGCTTCTTTAATATAAGCACTTAATGCTGTATTATCATCTCTTGTTGCAAGGCTACGCATATAAGCTCTTGGATTAGAAATAGCATTCATTCTTATTCTATCACCTAATAATGCACCACCTGTTTTCTTTTTACTTGGGTCAACAGAAATTACAGCAATCGTTTTATCGGTAAATGTTGTTAAAAATCTTCTAACTATTTCATCAGTTACAGAACTTTTTCCTGCACCACCAGTACCTGTAATTCCAAGTATTGGGCTTTGAGTTGTTGTATTACAAGCTAATTGTTTTAGTAGTCCAGAATAATCATTTCCATTTTCTGCTAATGTTATGGCACGTGCTACTTTTCTTACATCTTTTACTTCATCTAATGGTAATTTCCCATTCCATTTTGGCACATTTATAGTTTCTTCTTTTGATGATTTAAGAGAATTAATAACATCTTCAATCATTCCTTCCAAGCCCATTTGTCTGCCATCGTCAGGAGAATAAATTTTAGCTATGCCATAATTTTGAAGTTCTCTAATTTCATCAGGCAAAATTGTTCCACCACCACCACCAAATATTTTTATATGACCACAACCATTTTCATCTAACAAGTCTTTCATGTATTTAAAAAACTCAATATGTCCACCTTGATAAGAAGTAATGGCAATACCTTGAGCATCTTCTTCAATAGCACATTCAACAATTTCTTTTACGCTTCTGTTATGACCTAAATGAATAATTTCTGCACCCTTGCTTTGCATAATTCTACGCATAATATTTATGGCAGCATCATGCCCATCAAAGAGGCTTGCAGCTGTAACAATACGAACTCTGTTTTGCGTTGTATCTGTCATAAAAAACTTTGTTAGAGGCTGCGAAATTAAGCATTTGCCAACAAAAGAAAATAGGTTGCAATTTATTAGAAACCTTTGTTGCAAAACATAAACTTTATACCAAATAAATAAAAATACTTAACTTTCAAACCCAAAATATTAAGCAATGACAACATTAGCATTATACAATTTAAAAGGAGGTGTTGGAAAAACTGCTTCTACTGTGAATTTTGCATATATGGCTGCAGCAAATGGTATTAAAACTTTGGTGTGGGATTTAGACCCTCAAGGTTCATCATCATTTTATCTTCATGCAAAGAGTAGTAAAAATGAAAGTCAGCAGATTTTGGAAGAAGATATTAATATTAAAGAGGCTATTAAAGATTCTCTTTTTGAAAATTTATGGATAATTCCTGCTGATATTTCTGCAAGAAATGCTGACCATATTTTTAAACAAAGCAAAAAGAAATTAAAAAATATTTTGCAAGGATTAAAGCAATTCGATTTAGTAATTTTAGATTGCCCTCCAGGTATTTCTGTTTTGCACGATAATGTTTTTAATGCTGCAGATTGGGTAATAATGCCAAATATTCCAACAGTTTTATCTATTCGTTCTTACGAAACAGTGGTACAATATTTTAAAGAAAATAATTTAGATAAGAACATTATAAAATGTTTTTTTAGTATGGTAGATATTAGAAAAACACTACATCAAGAAACCCTTCAAAATTTTTATAACAATAAATTATTTTTCAAAAACTATATTCCTTATTTAAGTGATATTGAAAAAATGGGCATTCATATTCAACCATTATTTGAATATGCAAATAGTAGTTATGCAGCTTATTGTTACAGAGAATTATGGAAAGAAATTAGTAAAACCTGTTTGAATAAATAACCTTCCATTTTTTATAAAATACCTGATTTAGCAAATGAGATAACTGAGCAATTCAGTTATTATTCTTTATTTTGTACACTATTCAAGCAATTTAGTAGTAAAATATATTATGAGTACAGCAACAATAAAACCTTATTTAAGGTTAAGTGGATTAGAACCTTTAATTGTAAGACCAGAAACCAACTTTGTAAATGTTGGAGAAAGAACCAATGTAACAGGGTCTAAAAAATTTGCAAGATTAATTAAAGAAAATAAATACGAAGAAGCATTATCTGTTGCAAGACAACAAGTAGAAAATGGAGCTCAAATTTTAGATATTAATATGGATGATGCTCTGTTAGATGGCATTTTAGCAATGACCAATTATTTAAACTCATTACAAAGTGAGCCAGATATTGCTAAGATTCCTATCATGTTAGATTCATCAAAGTTTGAAATTATTGAAGCAGGGCTAAAATGTGTTCAAGGAAAATGTATTGTAAACTCTATTTCAATGAAAGAAGGAGTAGAGAAATTTATAGAACAAGCTATTATTTGTAAAGACTTTGGAGCATCTGTTGTTGTAATGGCATTTGATGAACAGGGCCAAGCAGATACTGTTGAAAGAAAAGTTGAAATTGTAGATAAAGCATATAAAATATTGACTGAACAAGTGGGCTTTGACCCACAAGACATTATTTTTGACCTCAATGTATTTGCTATTGCTACAGGCTTAGAAGAACATAACAATTATGCTGTAGATTTTATAGAAGCAACAAAAATTGTAAAACAAAAATATCCGTTAGTAAAAATTAGTGGTGGTATTAGTAATCTTTCATTTTCTTTTCGTGGCAATGAAGCTGTAAGAGAAGCAATGCACTCTGTATTTTTATATCATGCCATTAAAGCAGGATTAGATATGGGTATTGTAAATGCTGGGCAATTAGTAGTTTATGATGAAATAGAACCTGAATTAAGAAAACTTTGTGAAGATGTAATTTTAAACAGAAATAATGAAAATAATGAAGCCACAGAAAAGCTTACTGTATTTGCAGAAACTGTAAAGGCAAAAGGAAAAACAGAAGAAAAAGATGAATCTTGGAGAAATGAATCTGTAGAAAAAAGATTGGCTCATGCACTAATAAATGGTATTACAGATTATATAGATATTGATACACAAGAAGCTCTAGCAAAATATCCTAAACCATTAGATGTTATTGAAGGTCCATTGATGGATGGTATGAATATAGTTGGAGATTTATTTGGTTCTGGAAAAATGTTTTTACCGCAAGTGGTAAAATCTGCTAGAGTAATGAAAAAATCTGTTGCTATTATTACACCAATTATTGAACAACAAAAATTAAACAATCCAACAGCAGAAATACAAAGTATTCCAAAAATAGTTTTAGCAACAGTAAAAGGTGATGTACACGATATAGGAAAAAATATTGTAGGCGTTGTATTGAGTTGTAATGGTTATGATGTAATTGATTTGGGAGTAATGGTTCCAGCTGATAAAATTTTAGATACTGCAATAAAAGAAAATGCTGCAATGGTTGGAGTAAGTGGTTTAATTACACCTTCATTAGATGAAATGGTACATGTAGCAAAAGAGATGAAGAGAAGAGATATGCATATTCCATTATTAATTGGAGGAGCAACAACTTCAAGAATACATACAGCAGTAAAAATAGAGCCTGGTTATGATAAAGGTGTAATACATGTAGCAGATGCTAGTAAAAGTGTAACAGTTGCTAGTACTTTATTGAATCAAGATCAAAAACCTTCTTTTTTAACTGAAATAAAAGAAGAATATATTAAGCTAAGAGAAAATTTTGATAATAAAAAATCTATCAAAAGATATGTAAGTTACGAAGATGCTAAGAAAAATAAAGTTGCTATTGATTGGGAAAGCTATACTATTCTAGAACCAACATTTTTAGGTACAAAAACTTTTATTAATCTTGACTTAAATGAATTAAGAAGTTATATTGACTGGAAACCATTTTTTATTGCTTGGGAAATGCATGGTAATTTTCCTGAAATTTTAACTGATGAAATTGTAGGTAAAGAAGCTACTAAATTATTCAACGATGCTAATGCAATGTTAGATAAAATTATCAATGAAAAATGGCTAACAGCAAAAGGTGTTATTGGCTTTTGGAAAGCTGAAAGTAATGATGATACAGTTTTTGTAATTGCACCAGAAAAAAATAATGAACATAAAGTTGTTCATTTAGAATTTTTGCGTCAACAAATTTTAAAAGCAAAAGATCAACCAAATATTAGCTTAGCAGATTTTATAAAACCAGCATCTATACAATCTGCCAACAATAGCACAGATTATATTGGTGCATTTGCTGTAACAATTCATGGCATTGAACCACATCTTAAAAAATTTGAAGAAGCTTTAGACGATTATAATAAAATTATTTTAAAAGCTTTAGCAGATAGACTTGCAGAGTCTTTTGCAGAATATTTACATGCTAAAGTTAGAAAAGAACATTGGGGCTACGTAAAAGATGAAAACTTAACCAATGAAGATTTAATTAAAGAAAGATATCAAGGTATTCGTCCTGCACCTGGCTATCCTGCTTGCCCAGATCATACAGAAAAAGATAAACTATTTGATTTATTAAAAGTAACAGAACAAACAGGCATTATACTTACAGAACATTATGCAATGTACCCTGCAAGTAGTGTTTGTGGCTGGTATTTTAGTCATCCTAAAAGCCAATATTATGGTGTTGGAAAAATTCAATTAGACCAGTTTGATGATTATGTTATAAGAAAGAAAATGGATAGAGAAGCTTTGGAAAAATGGCTCAGACCAAACTTGGAGTAATTTATTTTAAAAACATTTTCAACCATTTTAATTTTCCTTTAAATGGAGGATATTTTATTGATGGATCAAACCATGTTGCTGTTTTAAGCACAGGCTTTGCATGTGTAAAAGTATAGAAAGAGTTTTTGCCATGATATGCTCCAATACCACTAAAACCAATGCCTCCAAAAGGTATATGATGATTGGTAAAATGATATGCTGTATTATTTACACAACCTCCTCCAAATGAAATTGAATTTATCCAATCAACTTCTTTTGCCTTAGATGAGGTAAAAACATAGAAAGCTAATGGATATGGATTTCGTTTAATAATGTTTAATGCTTCTACTTTATTATTAAAAAAATAAATTGGAAGAATTGGTCCAAAAATTTCTTCAGTCATTAATGCAGAATCAAGCGATACATTTTGCATCAATGTTGGTTGAATGTATAATTTATTTTTATCTGAATTGCCACCATAAATAATTTCTCCTTCTGTTAAATAATTTTTTAAAACATCAAATCTTTTTTCATTAATTATTTTTCCATAATCTTCACTCAACTCTGCATTGTTGGTATAAAAATTATCAATAGTTTGTTTTAACGCATCAATAAATTTTTCTTTGATTGATTGGTGTACTAATAAATAATCAGGAGCAATACAGGTTTGTCCAGCATTTAAAAATTTTCCAATAGCAATACGTTTTGCAGCAATCATTATTGAAGCATCATCTTCTACAATACAAGGACTTTTACCACCAAGTTCTAAAGTTACAGGTGTTAATTGTTTAGCAGCCATTTCATAAACTGCTTTTCCAATAGCAATACTTCCTGTAAAAAAAATATGATTAAATCTAAAACTATTTATCAATGCAGGAACAACTTCTGCACCATTTCCTTGCACTACAGTTATGTATTGTTCATCAAAAAATTCTTTTACAATTTTTTCAATAACATTACTTGTTTCAGGTGTATATTCACTTGGTTTTATTACAGCACAATTACCACCTGCAATAGCACCAACCAAAGGTGTAAAAGCTAATTGAAATGGATAGTTCCAAGGAGCAATAATGAATACAACACCTAAAGCATCATAATAAATTTTACTGCTTGCAGGCAAGTTCATCATGTTAGTAGAAACACTTTTAGGCCGCATTAATTTTTTCAAATGCTTAAGCATAAAATTTATTTCCATTTGAACCATAGCAATTTCTGTTGCAAAAGATTCTGCATCACTTTTTCCTAAATCTTTATATAAAGCTTGGCTAATTTCTTTTTCATATTTATTAATAGCAGCAGCTAAAGTTTGTAGTTGTTGTTTTCTAAAGTGGTAAGTTTTTGTAACACCAGTTTCAAAATATTGCTTAATATTGGTAAGATTAGTAATCATAATTTTATATTGCATCACAAGTTAATGATTGATTTTAATTTTTTGTAAATAACTAATAAATGAAAGATTTTTTTTACGATGATACTTTCTTTATGCAACAAGCTCTAAGAGAAGCCCATCAAGCTTTTGATGAAGGTGAAGTGCCTATTGGTGCAGTAGTTGTTTTAAATAATAAAATCATTAGTAGAGGATATAATCAAACAGAAAAATTAAATGATAGCACCGCTCATGCAGAAATGATTGCTCTTACAAGTGCTTATAATTATTTAGGAGCAAAATATTTACCAGATGCTACTTTATATGTTACAGTAGAACCTTGCTTAATGTGTTGTGGAGCTTTATATTGGAGCAAATTAGCAAGAATAGTTTATGGTGCAAGTGATGAAAAAAGTGGAGGTCTAAAATTTTTTACAGATAAAGATGGATTAATTATTCCAGAACGTTGGCCCTTTCACCCAAAAACACAATTAGTAAAAGGCGTTTTAGCAGAAGAATGTGCAATGCTGATGAAAAATTTTTTTAAGTCAAAAAGAAAATAGTTAGAAAAAAACATCTTCAATAAAGAAAAATTCGGGTTCACTATTTTTTGATAAAGTAATAGCCATTACATCAAACTGAATATTTTTCCATTGTTCATTTTCTTCAATAAATGCAGATGCTGCTTTTTTTAAAGCATTCATTTTCTTTTCATCAATACTTTCTTCAGGCAAGCCAAATGCAGCATTTGTTCTTGTTTTAACTTCTACAAAATGAAGTATGTTGTTTTTACTGGCAATAATATCAACTTCACTGTGTTTAAAACGATAATTTCTTGCAATAATTTCAAAACCTTTTTCAATTAACCAATTAGTAGTTAAATCTTCTCCTTTGTTTCCTGTATTTTTATTGCCTAAATTCATTTTTTAAAATTACAATGCAATTAACAGATAAAATATTTAAACTTATTGGCAAAGTACAACATTATGCATGGGGTGGCTATCATTTTATACCTGAATTATTAAAAATTTCTAATACTGAAAATAAACCTTTTGCAGAATATTGGTTAGGCACTCATCCTTCTGCTCCATCAATAGTTGCAGATAAAAATATTTCGTTGCTGGAACTTATACAACAACAACCCATATTCTTTTTGGGTAAAAATGTTTATGATGAATTTGAAGGACTGCCTTATTTATTTAAGGTATTAGATGTAAGAGAAATGCTCAGCATTCAAGTACACCCTACAAAAGAAGAAGCTATTAAAGGCTTTGAAAAAGAAGAATCTGAAGGAATTTCTATTAATGCACCACATAGAAGTTATAAAGACAAAAATCATAAACCAGAAATGATGATTGCTTTAGGAGAGTTTTGGTTATTACATGGATTTAAAAGTAAAGAAGCAATAGAAAAAGTTTTAGAAAATTATGCAGAACTAAATACTTTTTTACCATTATTTAAAAAAGAAGGATATAAAAGTTTGTACAAAACTTTAATAGAATTACCTCAAGAGCAAGTTGATACAATTTTAATTCCTTTAGTAAAAAAAGCTATCAAAAAGAAAAATCAAAACCTCTTATCAAAAAATAATGTAGAATGGTGGATTGCAAAATGGTACAGTAATACAACTCAATTAATAAATATTGATAGAGGTATTTTTTCTATTTATCTTTTAAATCTTGTTCAATTACAAAAAGGAGAAGCTATTTTTCAAGGTGCAGGAATTTTACATGCTTATTTAGAAGGTCAGAATATAGAAATAATGGCTAATAGTGATAATGTTTTAAGAGGAGGATTAACGCCAAAACATATTAATGTAAACGAACTTTTAAAACATACATTATTTGAAGCAGTAGAGCCAAAAATCTTAAAACCTGAAACAATACGCAACGAAAAAAATTATGTTTGTCCTGTTGATGATTTTGGAATAAATGCTATTGAATTAAAAGCTGGAGAACAATATTATACACAAACAAATTCCTTAGAGATAATTTTTGTAATAGAAGGTGCAATAATTATTCAAGGAAAAGAAAATTTTGTTATTAAAAAGGGAGAGGCTTTTGCAGTTGCTGCAAGTGCTGAATATAGTTTTACGAGTACAGGAAATAGTTTATTATACAGAGCTTTTGTTCCTTATAAACAATAAGTTTGTACATAATCTTTATGATACTTATTTGTATCAATAAGTAGAATACTTATTTTTGCTGAAATTTATAAATACATTAAAATGAAAAATAATCGTTTAATAATTTTTACAGTTGCATTAATAGCATTAACAGTAATAACAAAATATATCTGTGCCCCAATATTAGGTTTAAGTGGCTTTTCTCCCATTATTGCTATAGCATTATTTGCAGGTATGAGTATCAATAATAAAAGATACTCCTTCTTATTACCATTAATTGCATTACTTGTTAGCGATGTTATCATTGAAGTTTTATACAGATTAGATTTATTCAGTTTTCAGGGATTTTATAAAGGACAATTAGTTAATTACAGCTTATTAATGTTAAGTGTATTAGTTGGTTGGGCTGTAAAAGGAAAAAATTATTTACCAATAGGTATTAGTGCAATAGCAGCTTCAACTATATTTTTCCTATTATCAAACTTTAGTGTTTGGTATTCAGGCACAATGTATTCAAAAGACTTTAATGGTTTAATGCTATGTTATGAATATGCTTTACCATTTTATCGCAATGCAATAATTTCTACAATTATATTTTTGCCTATCATTTTAGTTGCATATAACTATATAATAGAAGGAAAGAATAAATTAGTTTTAGGATAATTGTTTGAAAATAAAATACTTATATCATTTCAACTGCTTTGTGTTGCTGAACATAAAGCAGTTTTTAATTTAATAAATATGCTATTTTTTAAAGTGAATTATTAAAATACCAACAGAGATTTCATAATTTTTTAGAAATTTCAAAAAATAATTTCAAAAAAACTTGGCACTTTAATATCAAAGCCCCTACCTTTGCAACCCCAACGGAAAATTGGGCTTTCATTATGTCTCAAAGAATTAGAATAAAATTACAAAGCTACGACCACAATTTAGTAGATAAATCTGCTGAAAGAATTGTGAAAACAGTACGTGGTACTGGTGCAGTAGTTACAGGACCAATTCCTTTACCTACACACAAAAAAATATTTACAGTATTACGTTCACCACACGTAAACAAAAAAAGTCGTGAACAATTCCAATTATGCACACATAAGCGTTTATTGGATATATATACTTCTTCTTCAAGCACTGTAGATGCTTTAAGTAAATTAGATTTACCATCTGGTGTAGAAGTAGAAATAAAGGCATAATGGCCAAATCGTTTTAAAAACGAATAGTTCTTAAAAATAAATTACTCATCTCTCAATTCTATTAAAGAAAAGAAGAAAAGAGCTCTGAAAAAAATAAACAAACATCCAATTTCTTACTAAAGAAAAGGGATAAAAAATATAAACAAGCCCTTCGAGGTTTGTTTACTACTGGTACTTCCCTTCATAATTAATTTATGAAAACAAAGGAAAAGGTCAGCAGCAAACAAGGATTGAATTATGCAATTCATCAGCATAATGTCCTTAAAAACCTCAAAGTGGGCACAAACCACTAAAAGATGAAAGGTATTATTGGAAAAAAAATTGGGATGACAAGCATCTTTGCTCCTGATGGCAAACAAACAGCTTGCACAATTATTGAAGTGGCTCCCAATGTTGTAACTCAAGTAAAAACCATTGAAACAGATGGTTATAATGCTGTTCAGTTAGCAGTTGGCGATAAAAAAGAAAAACATTCCACAAAAGCTGAAATAAATCACTTCGCAAAAGCCAGTACTTCGGCAAAACAATTTACAAAAGAATTTCGTGATTACTCAATAACCAAAAATATTGGTGAAACAGTTTCTGTTGAAATATTCCAAGAAGGTGAAAAAGTTGATGTAGTAGGCACATCAAAAGGAAAAGGCTTTCAGGGTGTTGTAAAACGTCATGGATTTGCTGGTGTTGGAGAAGCTTCACATGGTCAACATGATCGTCAAAGAGCACCAGGTTCTGTTGGTGGTTCTTCATATCCTTCAAGAGTATTCAAAGGAATGAGAATGGCAGGACGTATGGGGGGCGATAGAGTAAAAATGAAAGGTTTAAAAGTGTTAAAAGTTTTCCCTGAAAAAAATTATATACTTATTAGTGGTTCTGTTCCAGGACACAATAACTCAATAGTTTTAATTCAGAAATAATCACTCTTTAATTATTCAACAATGCAAATAGATGTTTTAAATATAAAAGGTCAAAAAACAGGAAGAACAGTAGAGTTGCCAGAAGATATTTTTGGAATTGAACCTAATGACCATGTAATTTATTTAGCTGTTAAGCAATACTTATCTGCTCAACGTCAAGGAACTCATAAAGTAAAAACAAGAGCAGAAGTTCACGGTGCTAGTAGAAAATTACACAAACAAAAAGGAACTGGTGGTAGCCGTAAAGGTAATATTCGTAACCCATTATATAAAGGCGGTGGTACAATATTTGGACCAAAACCACATGGTTATACAATCAAACTAAATCGTAAAGTAAAGGACTTAGCAAAAATTTCTGCTTTAAGTTATAAAGCAAAGGAAAATGCAATAGTTGTTGTTGAAGATATAACATTAGATACTCCTAAAACTAAATATATTGTAGAAGCAATGAATGCTTTAAGTGTAGCAAACAAAAAATCTATAATAGTATTACCAGAGTATAATAATAATGTATATCTAAGCACTCGTAATATTCCAAATGTTGCAAGTTCCTTATACTTAGATTTAAATACTTATGAAATTATGAATGCTGATACCTTAGTTTTTACAGAAAGTGCTTTAAAAATATTTGAAAACTTTGAAGCAGTAGAAGCATAAGTAAAACAGCAAAATTTTGAATTTTCAAATTGAATGAAATGAAATTAACAGAAGTATTAATAAAACCAATTTTAACCGAAAAAGCAAATACACAACAAGAAAAGTTGCATAGATATGCTTTTAAAGTAAATAAAAAAGCTAACAAGCTTGAAATAAAAAAAGCTGTTGAACAATTCTATGGAGTAACAGTAACTGACGTTAATACTGCTGTAGCTCCAGGAAAAAATAAAACTCGCTATACAAAAGAAGGATTTATACAAGGTAAAAAATCTTCTTATAAAAAAGCATTTGTAACATTAGCTGATGGAGAAACAATTGATTTATACGAAAACATTTAATTATAAATTATAGTTAACGAAGCTGAAAATTTCGTTGTAAAAAAAATAAGATATGGCATTAAAAAAATATAAACCAATTACCGCAGGAACTCGTTGGAAAATTGGTAATGCTTATGCAGAACTTACTACTAATAAACCAGAAAAAAGTTTATTAGAACCAAAAAAGAAAACAGGTGGACGTAATGCTCAAGGTCGTCGTTCAATGAGATATATTGGTGGCGGACATAAAAAACACTATCGTATTATAGATTTCAAACGTAATAAGCATGGTGTTGAAGCCACTGTTGTTTCAATTGAATACGATCCAAACCGTACAGCATTTATTGCTTTACTAAATTATGCTGATGGTGAAAAAAGATATATTATAGCACCACAAGGATTACAAGTAGGCACTAAAATAATTAGTGGTGAAGCTGTTGCACCAGAAATAGGTAACACACTTCAAATGAAGAATATGCCTTTAGGTACTATGATTCATAATATAGAAATGCAACCTGGTCAAGGAGGTAAATTAGTAAGAAGTGCTGGTTCTTCAGCTCAATTAACAGGTAAAGAAGAAAAATATGCAGTTCTTAAAATGCCAAGTGGCGAATTAAGAAAAATATTAGTTAACTGTTATGCAACTGTTGGTGTAGTTTCTAATAGCGATCATAGTTTACAAACTTTTGGTAAAGCAGGAGCTAAAAGATGGAGAGGTATTCGCCCAAGAGTAAGAGGTGTTGCTATGAACCCTGTAGATCACCCAATGGGTGGTGGCGAAGGAAGAGCATCTGGAGGTCATCCACGTAGTAGAACAGGTAAATATGCTAAAGGCGAAAAAACAAGAACAAAAGGAAAAGGCAGCGATAAACTAATTCTTCAACGCCGTGATGGTAAAAAATTGACTCAATAAAAAAATTAATAGTTAAAATATTTTCGAATACATCGAAAAAAATAAACGAAAATTAAAAATAAAATATGGCTCGTTCAATAAAAAAAGGACCTTATGTAGATACTAATTTAGAAGAAAAAATTCTTAGTATAAACGAAGGAAAAACTAAAAAAAGCGTTATAAAAACTTGGAGTCGTCGTAGTACAATTACTCCTGATTTTGTAGGGCACACTTTTGCAGTTCATAATGGAAATAAATTTATACCTGTGTATGTAACTGAATTTATGGTAGGACATAAATTAGGAGAATTTGCACCAACCAGACATTTCAAAGCACACTCAGGAAACAAACAATAAAAATTGATTTAACAATTAAAGAATATTAATAGATTAATTAATCAAAAAATTAAAACTTAATATTCCTAATAAAAAATAAAATGGAAGCAATAGCTAAATTAAAAAACTATCCAACCGGTCCACGCAAAATGCGTTTATTGGCTGATGTTATTAGAGGAATGGAAGTGGAAAAAGCTTTGGCTATACTAGAGTTTCATCCACAACACAATGCTACACCTTTAGCAAAATTACTAAAAAGTGCTATCAATAATTGGGAGCAAAAAAATAACAATGCTAGTGCTGCAGATAGTGGATTAATGGTAAAAACTATTTATGTAGATGGTGGTCGTACTATTAAAAGAATGAGACCAGCACCTCAAGGTCGTGGATATAGAATTAGAAAACGCAGTAATCACGTAACAATAATTGTAGATACTAAATAAACAAATAATAAACTTCAAATTTTATTTCTTAGAAATAAAGTTTGAAATCCGAGTATATCGGATTGAATTTTAAAAAAATAATATGGGTCAAAAAGCAAATCCAATTGGCAACAGATTAGGCATCATCCGCGGATGGGAAAGTAATTGGTACGGCAATAAAAAAGACTTTGCTGGAAAATTAGTTGAAGACAATAAACTCCGCACCTATCTTCATGCTCGTATCAGTAAAGGTGGTATAGCTCGTATAGTTATTGAAAGAACTCTTGGTAAACTAATTGTTACAATACATACCAGCAAACCAGGAATTATTATTGGAAAAGAAGGGAAAGAAGTAGATCGAATAAAAGAAGAGTTAAAGAAATTAACTGGTAAGGAAGATGTTCAAATAAACATTTTAGAAATTCGCCGCCCTGAATTAGATGCTCAAATTGTGGCTGATACTATAGCTCGTCAAATTGAAAATCGCATCAATTTCAAAAGAGCTACTAAAATGGCTATTGCTTCTACACTTCGTATGGGTGCAGAAGGAATAAAAGTAAAACTTAGTGGTCGTTTAGGTGGCGCAGAAATTGCACGAAGTGAAGAGTTTAAACAAGGTCGTACTCCATTACATACATTTCGTATGGATATAGATTATGCAAGTGTTTTTGCTCAAACAGTATATGGAAAAATAGGAATAAAAGTATGGATATGTAAAGGTGAAGTATTAGGAAAACGTGATTTGAATCCAAACTTTACTGGCAGTAAAAATGAAGGAAACGAGAGAAGAGAAAGAAGAGGAGCAGAAAGAAGAGGAGGAAGAGGAAGAAACTAATATATGAAAGTAATTAATGATTCTTACAACATAATATTGAAAATCTTAAACTTTCAGAATTATTAAAAAATCAAATTAATTAAGAAATGTTACAGCCTAAAAGAAGTAAACATAGAAAACAACAAAAAGGACGCATACGTGAAGTGGCTAAACGTGGCACTTCTATATCTTTTGGCTCTTATGCACTAAAAGCTTTAGAACCAATTTGGTTAACTAATAGACAAATAGAAGCAGCTCGTCAAAGTATGACACGTGCTATGAAACGTGAAGGAAATGTATGGATTAGAGTATTCCCTGATAAAATAATTACTCGTAAACCAGCAGAAGTAAGAATGGGTAAAGGTAAAGGTAATCCAGAATTTTGGGCAGCTGTAGTAGAACCAGGACGTATCATATTTGAAATTGATGGAGTATCTGAAACAGTAGCAAAAGAAGCTATTAGTTTAGCGTCTCAAAAATTACCAATTAAAACAAAGTTTGTAGTAAGAAGAGACTTACAAGCATAAATTAAAATAGAACTAAGTTATGGCAACTAAGAAATTTGATTTTAATAAAAGCATCAGAGAAATCAGCGAGTCAGATTTACAAGCTCGTATAACAGAAGATACACTTCGTTTAAAGAAACTTGAATTTGCACACGCAATCTCTCCATTAGAAAATCCAATGACAATTCGTGGATTAAGAAGAGATATTGCAAGATTAAAAACTGAATTAAGAAAAAGAAGTTTGGTAAAATAAAATCAAACAATAAAATTAAATTTAGCCTTTTAAAAATAAGGCATAAAAGCTAAAAGCTTAAACAATGGTTGAAAGAAATTTACGTAAAACAAGAATTGGGGTTGTTACCAGCAACAAAATGGAAAAAACAGTAACAGTTGCAGTAGAAAGAAAAGTAAAACACCCTATATATGGTAAGTTCGTAAAAAAGACTACCAAATTCCATGCACATGACGAAAAAAATGAATGTACAATTGGAGATATTGTAAAAATAATGGAAACAAGACCACTCAGTAAAACTAAGCGTTGGCGTTTGGTAGAAGTAGTAGAAAAAGCTAAATAAAAGCCACCTAATCTTTTTAATAAAAAGATAAAGGGAAAATAAAATTATAGAAATTTTAAATTTTTAAAACAAACAAAACTCCTCATAAGAGGGCAGGGAGGCTAAAATGATTCAGCAAGAAAGTAGGCTAAATGTAGCTGATAATAGTGGAGCAAAAGAAGTACTTTGTATTAAAGTATTAGGAAATAGTGGACAAGATTATGCAAAAATTGGCGACAAAATAGTTGTAACAGTAAAAGATGCTATACCAGCAGGTGGTATAAAAAAAGGTACAATTTCAAAAGCTGTTATTGTACGTACAAAAAACAAATTACGCCGTAAAGATGGCTCTTACATTCGTTTTGATGATAATGCTGTAGTATTATTAAACAATACAGATGAGCCAAGAGGCACACGTATTTTTGGACCAGTTGCTAGAGAATTACGTGATAAAGGATATATGAAGATTATTTCATTAGCTCCAGAAGTGCTATAAAAAAATTAGAAGATAATCAACTAATAGAGCATAAAGCTTATAGTTAAAAGTTAAAAAAATGAGTACAAGATTCAAACCAAAATTTAACATCAAAAAAGGCGATACAGTAGTTGTTATTGCTGGTGATGATAAAGATTTGAAAAAGCCACGTAAAGTGCTTCAAGTTATATTAGATAAAGGCCGTGTATTAGTAGAAGGTGTAAATATTGTAACAAAGCATACCAAACCTTCTGCACAAAACACAAAAGGTGGTATAGTTAAAAAAGAAGCTCCAATACATATTTCAAATGTTATGTTGTGGGATGCTAAAAAACATACACCAACAAAAGTAAAACGTACAAGAGAAAATGGAAAATTAGTACGTATTTCTAAAAAAAGCGGAGAAGTAATTTAATAACCCGTTTGAAAAATTAAAAAATTATGAGTACTACAAAATATATACCTCGTTTAGCAAGTAAGTATAGAAATGAAGTTGTACCTGCTTTAGTAAAAAAGTTTTCTTATAAATCTATAATGCAAGCACCTAAGTTAGAGAAAATTTGCATCAACCGTGGCGTAAATGGAGCTGTAAATGACAAAAAATTAATAGACATAGCTATAAGCGAACTAGAACAAATAACAGGTCAAAAAGCTATCCCTACTTTAAGTAAAAAAGATATTTCAAACTTTAAATTACGTAAAGGAATGCCTATTGGAGCAAAAGTTACTTTACGCGGTGAGAAAATGTATGAATTTTTAGATAGATTAGTTTCTGTTGCATTACCTCGTGTACGTGATTTTAAAGGAATAAGTGATAAAGCATTTGATGGTCGTGGTAATTATACATTGGGAATTACAGAGCAAATTATCTTTCCTGAAATAGATATTGATAAAGTAAATAAAATTACAGGAATGGATATAACTTTTGTTACATCAGCTCAAACAAATAAAGAAGCTTATGAACTTTTAAAAGAGTTAGGTTTACCATTTAAAAATGCAAATAAATCTAATAACTAAATAAAAAATTTATTATAGCAAATAATAAAGTTTGTTATAAAATAATATAAACAGAAATAAAAACAATATGTCAAAAAAATCTATTGTTGCCCGTCAAGCTAAACGTGAAGCATTGGTAGCAAAATATGCAGAAAAAAGAGCAGCATTAAAAGCAGCAGGTGATTATGCAGCTTTAGACAAACTACCAAAAAATGCATCTCCAGTAAGACTAAAAAATCGTTGTCAGCTTACTGGTCGTCCTAAAGGCTATATCAGATATTTTGGAATATCAAGATTAGTATTTAGAGATATGGCTTTAAGTGGTAAAATACCAGGAGTTAAAAAAGCAAGCTGGTAAAAAAATATGTTTTCGTTGAATAACGAAAATAATTGAAAACAATATTTAAGAACTGAATTAATTTAATAAAAAATGGTAACTGATCCTATAGCAGATTATTTAACAAGGATACGCAACGCACAAATGGCGGGGCATAGAATAGTAGAAATTCCTGCTTCTAATTTGAAGAAGAGAATTACTGAAATTTTGTACGATCAAGGTTACATTTTAAAGTACAAATTTGAAGATGATAATAAGCAAGGAGTTATTAAAATAGCATTAAAATATGATGCTAATACAAAACAACCTGCTATTCGTTCTTTAGAAAGAATTAGTCGTCCTGGATTACGCCAATATGCTAAACCCTCTGAAATTAAAAGAGTAATTAATGGTTTAGGTATTGCTATTATCAGTACTTCAAAAGGTGTATTAACTGATAAACAAGCCAAATTACAAAATGTAGGTGGTGAAGTTTTATGTTATATAAGTTAATATCTAACAAATAAATTTTTTGAAAGAAAAATTAAAACTTTCAAATAATAAAATGGTTTGATTGATAATTTAAGTTCTCTATACGGAACTGAACACTTTCAAACTTCAAAAAAATAATAATAAACAATAAAAATAAAAAATTATGTCTCGTATAGGAAAACAACCCATCACAATTCCTTCAGGTGTTACAGTAACTGTTGGAAATGATAATGTGGTTACAGTAAAAGGACCAAAAGGAGAATTAAAAGAACCCATCAATCGTGATATTACTGTAGAAGTAAAAGAGGGTAAATTAATAGTAAGCCGCCCAACTGATCAAATACGTCATAGAGCATTACATGGATTGTATCGTGCATTATTAAACAATTTAGTAAAAGGCGTAACAGAAGGATATAAAAAAGAATTAGAATTAGTAGGGGTAGGCTTTAAAGCATCAAATAGTGGTAATACTTTAGATTTATCTTTAGGATATTCTCACAATATTATAATTGAAATTCCTAAAGAATTAAAAGTAACTACTGCTACAGAAAAAGGTAAAAATCCTATTGTAACATTAGAAGGGTCTGATAAACAATTATTAGGTCAGGTAGCAGCTAAATTAAGAAGTTTACGTAAGCCTGAACCTTACAAAGGAAAAGGTGTGAAGTTTGTAGGTGAAGTATTAAGAAGAAAAGCTGGAAAAGCAGCTGGTAAATAATTAATAAAAATTATTGCCGGCAGAATCGGCAATTGAATAAATAAAAAAATATGAGTAATAAGTTAGATAGTAAACAAAAAATTAAACACCGCATACGTAAAAAAGTTAGTGGTACAGCTATAAAACCTCGTTTGAGTGTATTTAGAAGCAATTCAGAAATTTATGCTCAATTAATTAATGACGATAATGGAACTACTTTAGCATCAGCAGCATCATCTGATAAAGATATAGCAGCACAAAAAATAACTAAAGTAGAAAAAGCAAAATTAGTTGGACAATCAATCGCTCGTAAAGCAGCAGATTTAGGTTTAAACTTATGTGTTTTTGATAGAGGAGGAAATCTTTATCATGGACGTGTAAAAGCAGTTGCTGATGGTGCTAGAGAAGGAGGTCTTAAATTTTAATAAACAAATTTTAAAATCTATATAATGTCTAAAGTAAGCGACAACAAAATAAAAGCAGGTGGCGATGTAGAATTAAAAGAAAAAGTAGTAGCTATTAATCGTGTAGTAAAAACTACAAAAGGTGGTCGTACATTTTCTTTTTCTGCTTTAGTAGTAGTAGGAAATGAACAAGGAGTGGTAGGACAAGGTTTAGGTAAAGCAAAAGAAGTTCAAGAAGCTATTACAAAAGGTATTGATGATGCTAAGAAAAATTTAGTAAGAGTTCCAATAATGCGTGGCACAATACCACATGAACAATTCTCTAAATTAGGAGCTGCAAAAGTATTAATTAAACCTGCAGCTCAAGGAGCAGGTGTAATTGCTGGTGGTAGTATGCGTGCTGTATTAGAAAGTGCTGGATATAAAGATGTATTAGCAAAGAGTTTAGGTTCTCCAAATCCACAAAATGTAGTTAAAGCTACTATTAAAGCACTAACATCTTTAAGAGAGCCAGTACAAGTAGCAAAAAACAGAAATATTAAATTAAGCAAAGTATTTAACGGATAATCTTTGTTATAAAATAATTATTTAAAGTTTAAGATTCATTAATTCTTTCTAAGAAAAATTTTAAACTTAAATCTTTAAACTTTTTGAAAATGAAAAAGATTAGAATAACTCAAATAAAAAGTGGAATTGATAGAAGTGAGCGTCAAAAGCAAACTTTAATAGCATTAGGACTAAAAAAAATTAATGCTTCAAGAGAATTAGAAGCAACACCACAAATTTTAGGAATGGTAAACAAAGTAAGCCATTTAGTAAAAGTTGAAGAAATTGCTTAAACAAATTAATTTTTTAAAATAATAAAAGCGAGGGGCGATTCCCCGAAAGTTTAAAATCAAAATAAATAACAATGAAATTACATTCTTTAAAACCTGCTGCAGGTAGTACACACAAATCAAAAAGATTAGGACGTGGTGAAGCAAGTGGTAAAGGAGGAACTTCCACCAAAGGAAATAAAGGTAGCCAAAGCCGTGCTGGGTATCAAAGAAAAAATGCACATGAAGGCGGTCAAATGCCTATACAACGTAGAGTGCCAAAGCGTGGATTTAAAAATATAAATAGAGTAGAATACATAGTATTTAATTTAGGACGAATTGATTCAATGGTAGAAAAATATGCTTTGTCAGAATTTTCAAAAGAAAGTTTACGTAATCAAAAATTAATTAAACGTAACGATAAAGTAAAAATATTAGCTACAGGTGAAATTAAATCAAAACTAGCATTTAAAGTTGATGCTATTAGCGAAAAAGCTAAAGTAGCAATTGAAGCTGTTGGTGGTACTGTTGAGATTGTTAAATAAAATTCAACTATATTGCACCACATTTTTAAAATGCTTTTTGATTTAAGATATTAACTGTTTAATAGAATAATCAAGTGAAAAAATTAATAGAAACAATAAAAAATATTTGGAACATTGAAGAGCTGAGAGGCAAAATCATTGTTACATTATTATTAATACTTATTTACAGATTTGGTGCATTTATAGTATTACCAGGTATTGATACTGTTGCTTTAGATGCAATTAAAGCAAATAGTAAAACTGGTGGTTTATTAGGGTTATTTGATGCATTTGCAGGTGGAGCCTTTTCTCAGGCTTCCATTTTAGCATTAGGTATTATGCCTTACATTTCTGCTTCTATCTTTATGCAGTTGGCAACTATTTTAGTACCTCAATTACAAAAAATTCAAAAAGAAGGAGAGAGTGGTCGTAAGAAAATAAATCAATGGACACGTTATCTTACAGTTATTGTAACTGCATTTCAAGCAGGTGCTTATATAGCTTATCTTAATGGAACTTATGGAGATGCTATTATTCCTTCATTTAAGCCTTTCTTCCCTGTAACAACTGTTCTTATTTTAACTGCAGGTACTTTATTTGTAATGTGGTTAGGCGAAAAAATTCAAGATAAAGGATTAGGTAATGGTACATCAATTATCATTATGGTAGGTATATTAGCTCGTTTACCAATAAGCCTTATTCAAGAATGGACAGCAAAACAAGAAAAGGGTGGCGGTGGATTATTAATTTTCTTAATAGAAATTGCTGTTTTTATTGCTATAGTTTTATGTTTGATTTTACTTGAAAGAGGTATCAGAAGAATTCCTGTAAATTATGCTAAACAAATAGTTGGTAATAGACAGTTTGGAGGTGCAAGACAATTTTTACCTATTAAAGTAAATAGTGGTGGTGTAATGCCAATCATTTTTGCTCAGGCAATTATGTTCTTACCTACTTTAATTTCTTTTACTAATTTAGATTCTAAAGAAGGAATTGTAAGAATTTTCAATGACCAAAGTAACGTATGGTATATGACAGTTTTTGGATTAATGGTTATTGGATTCACATTCTTATATACAGCATTATTATTTAATCCAAAGCAAATAGCAGAAGATTTAAAAAAGAATAATGGTTTTATACCTGGGGTAAAACCTGGTCAACCAACAGCAGATTATATTGGTGTAATCATGGATAGAATTACCTTGCCTGGAGCTATATTCCTTGCTATTGTTGGTATTTTACCTGGCTTTGCTGAAAGGTTAGGTGTATCTCAATCTTTTGCATCATTCTATGGAGGTACAAGTTTATTAATTATGGTAAGTGTTGTATTAGATACACTTCAACAAATTGAGACTTACTTATTAATGCGTAAATATGATGGCTTAATGGGAAGTGGAAGAATAAGGGGTAATCAGTCTGCAAGTTTACCTACAAGCGTAATTTAATTTTTAAATAAATTTATTTTATTTTGAAACCTGTTGGAATGAAACCTCTAACAGGTTTCTTTACTTTATAATACTATATATTTTTCAAAAGATATGATAACTTATAAATCAGAAGATGAAATAAAATTAATGAAACAATCAGCTATGCTGGTAAGTGAAACATTAGCAGAAGTAGCAAAAATTTTAAAACCAGGATTAACAACTTTACAAATCGATAATTTGTGCGATCAATTTGTAAAAGACCATAAAGCAATACCATCTTTTAAAAATTATCATGGCTATCCTTATTCTATTTGTGCAAGTGTAAATGATGTTGTAGTTCATGGGTTTCCTAACAGTATTCCTTTAAAAGAAGGAGATATTGTTTCAATTGATTTGGGCGTAATATTAAATGGTTGGCATGGAGACCATGCTTATACTTTTATTTTAGGAGAAATAAATGCAGAATTATTACAACTTGTAAGAGTAACTAAAGAAAGCCTATATAAAGGAATTGAAAAAGCTATTGTAAATAATCGTATTGGAGATATATCTTTTGCTATACAAGAACATACTGAAAAAAAATATGGCTATGGAGTTGTAAGAGAATTGGTAGGGCATGGATTGGGAAAAAACTTACACGAAGACCCTCAAGTACCAAATTATGGCAAACGTGGTTATGGTCCTAAACTAAGAGAAAATTTAGTATTAGCCATTGAACCAATGATTAATTTAGGAACAAGAGATGTTTATACAGAAAAAGATGGATGGACAATAAAAACAAAAGATGGCAAGCCTTCTGTACATTTTGAACATGATGTTTGTGTAAAAAAAGATAAACCATTAATTCTGTCTGATTTTAGTATTATTGAAGCTGCAGAAAAAGCAAACAGTAATTTGAATACAAATTATTATAGCAATTGAATAGTGTTTAAATAGTTTTTAAGCACTTTGTAATTTTAGTTGTAGTAAAAAAATTATAAATAAATCTTAAACAACTTCTTTGAATTTGCCCAAGTCCTTACTATGTTTACTTTATTATTTCTTCCAAAAAATAGTTGCATAGCTAACTAATTTTTCCTTAGCTTTGATTTTCTATTTATATTACAATAAGATAAATTATTTTTTTATGAAAAGGGTTATTAAAAAAGTTGCAGTATTAGGAAGTGGTGTTATGGGTAGTAGAATTGCTTGTCATTTTGCTGGTATTGGAGTTCAAGTATTATTGTTAGATATTGTTCCAAAAGATATTCCTGCTGATGCAAAACCATCTTTAAAAAATAAAATTGTAAACGATGCTTTAGCTGCTACTTTAAAAAGCAATCCAAGCCCTGTTTATACAAAAGATGTTGTCAAAAAAATTACTACAGGAAATTTTGATGACAATATGAAAGATATTGCTTCTTGCGATTGGATTATAGAAGTAGTAATTGAAAGATTAGACATAAAACAACAAGTATATGAAAAAGTTGAGCAGTATAGAAAACAAGGAACATTAATTACATCTAATACATCTGGTATTCCTATTCATTTATTATCTCAAGGAAGAAGTGAAGATTTTAAAAAACATTTTTGCGGCACACACTTTTTTAATCCACCACGTTATTTAAGATTATTAGAAATAATTCCAACATCTGACACAGATCCATCTATTGTTGATTTTTTAATGCACTATGGCGATTTATATTTAGGAAAAACAACAGTTTTATGTAAAGATACACCTGCATTTATTGCAAATAGAATTGGTGTATTTAGCATTATGAGCATTTTTCATATCATGGAAAAACTTAGTTTAACCATTGATGAAATTGATGCTTTAACTGGTCCAATCATTGGTCGGCCTAAATCAGCAACATTTAGAACTGCCGATGTTGTTGGTATTGATACTTTGGTAAAAGTAGCAAAAGGCGTTGCAGATAATTGCCCAACTGATGAAGCAAAAAATATTTTTACTATTCCTACATGGTTAGAAAAAGTTGTTGCCAATAATTGGTTAGGCGATAAAACAGGACAAGGATTTTTCAAAAAAATAAAATCAGATAAAGGCAAAGAAATTCTAACATTGAATTTGCAAACAATGGAATATGTTGCAAGAACAAAACCAAAATTTGCAACTTTAGAAACAGCAAAACCAATTGAAGATTTAAAATCTCGTATCAAAGCATTATGTGTAGGTTCAGATAAGGCAGGAGAGTTTTATAAACAATTTCATTATTCATTATTTTCTTATATCTCTCATCGCATTCCAGAAATTAGTGATGAAATTTATAGAGTTGACGATGCAATGATGGCAGGCTTTGGCTGGGAAATTGGAGCATTTGAAACTTGGGATGTTTTAGGTGTTGCAAAAACTGTTGAAGCTATGAAAGCTAATGGCTACAAGGTAGCAGCATGGATAGATGATATGTTATCAACAGGAGCAACCCATTTTTATAAAGTAGAAAATGGCAAACGCTTATATTTTGATGTAGCTACAAAAACTTATAAAGCATTACCAGGTGGAGAATCATTTATTATTTTAAATAATTATTCAGATAAGTTAGTTTGGAAAAATAGTGCTTGTAAAATGTATGATATGGGAGACGGTGTTGCAGGTTTTGAATGGAGTACAAAAATGAATAGCATTGGAGCTGAAGTTTTAGAAGGGTTAAATAAAGCAATTAGGTTATCAGAAGAAAAATTTAAAGGCTTAGTAATTGCAAATGAAAGTGCCAACTTTAGTGCAGGAGCAAATGTTGGAATGATTTTTATGTTAGCCATAGAGCAAGAATATGATGAGTTAGATATGGCTATAAGAATGTTTCAAAATACAATGATGCGTTTGCGTTATAGTAGTGTTCCTGTTGTTACTGCACCTCATGGATTAACATTAGGTGGTGGATGTGAAATGAATTTGCACGCAGATAAAATTTGTGCAGCAGCAGAAACTTATATAGGATTAGTAGAATTAGGTGTAGGCTTAATACCTGGTGGTGGCGGCACAAAAGAATTTGTTTTAAGAGCAAGTGATGAACTACATAAAGATGAACCAGAAACAACTACATTAAAAGAAAGATTTTTTGCTATAGCAACAGCTAAAGTTGCTACAAGTGCCTTTGAGGCTTATGAAATGGGCATTTTAAGAAAAGGACACGATGATGTAGTAATGAATATTGGAAGAAGAATTGCTGAAGCAAAGAATAGTGTTATTGAAATGTATGATAAAGGATATACAATGCCACAGCAAAGAAAAGATATTAAAGTATTAGGACGTTTAGGCTTAGGAGCAATGCTTGCTGGCATTAATGGAATGTGGCGTGCAAATTATGCTACAGACCATGATGCTTTTGTTGCAAGAAAATTAGCTTATGTAATGTGTGGTGGTGATTTAAGTGAACCTCAGTTTGTATCAGAACAATATTTATTAGATTTAGAAAGAGAAACATTCTTATCTCTATGTGGAGAAAAGAAAACTTTAGAAAGAATTCAAAGCGTTTTAAAAACAGGTAAGCCATTAAGAAATTAACATAGTCTGACGGTTCCGTCAGACTATGTTAATTTGACTACTATTGTATTAGATTATTTATCTTTCCTCATAATCTGACCAGTAGAGGTTAGATTATGTTAATGATTACTTAATGAAATTCATTCCAGATAACTTATATCATATTTATAATCAGGGAAATAATAGGCAAACCATTTTTCATGAACCTAATGATTATCTTACTTTCTTACGATTAACAAGAAATGTATTGTATCCTGTTTGTGATATTGTTGCATACTGTTGTATGCCTAATCATTTTCATTTTATTATTAGCACTAATGAGTATTCTTGTCAAATAAAGCAACAAGGAAATATTAGTATTGATGCTGTTACAAATGCAATTAGAAAGCTCTTAAGTGGATATGCAAGACTATACAATAAGAAATATCAGCAATCAGGTTCAGTATTCAGACAGAAAACAAAATCTAAGTGTTTGACAAATAATGATACAAAGAGCTTAACTCCTTCTAATGTTAAAGAATATTTGCTTACTTGTTTTCATTATGTACATCAAAACCCGTTAAGGGCTGGATTTGTAAGTAAATTAGAAGATTGGGATTTTTCATCTTTTAAAGATTATGCAGGGAAAAGAGATGAGAGTTTAATAAACAAAGAAATTGCTATAAATTATGCTATATATAACCCTGATAGTTTTATAAAAGAAGCATATAAAGCATTGAGTGATGAATATGTGAAACAAATTAGATTTCTTACAACCTAAAATCAACAGTCTGACGGAACCGCCAGACTGTTGATTTACTGCATCCTAAACCTCTCAAGAGGTTTAGTTTTTTTTTAGTTTTTACTTTTCATTTTTATCTTTTAGTTTTACGCCCTATGTGGATGATATGTAAAAAAGAGTGGCAACAATTTTTTAGTAATCTTACAGGTTATATTATTATTACAGTTTTTCTTGTAGTAAATGGCTTAGTATTATTTGTTTTTGAAGACAATATTTTTTCTTATGGCTATGCTACTTTAGAAAAATTTTTCCTTTTAGCTCCATGGATTTTATTGCTTCTAATTCCTGCTGTTACTATGCGTAGTTTTCCAGATGAATTTAAAACAGGCACTTACGAAATTCTTAAAACATTGCCTTTAACTTCTTGGAAAATAATTATAGGAAAATATTTAGGAAATTTATTAGTAGTAATTATGGCATTATTGCCAACACTTGTTTACATCATTTCTATTCAACAATTAGCAGTAGGTGATGGATTAGATATGGCTGCTACAATGGGTGCTTATATTGGATTGTTTTTTTTAGCTGCTGTATTTACTGCAATAGGTATTTGTGCAGGAAGCTTTACTAGTAATGCTGTTATAGCTTTTATCATTAGCCTTATTGCATCTGCATTATTGTATTATGGATTTAATGCTCTAAGTAAATTAACTTTTCTTAGTGGTGGTATTGATTATTATTTAGAAATGGCAGGTATAGATTTTCATTATAGTAGTATTAGCAAAGGTGTTATTGATACAAGAGATATCGTTTATTTTATCAGTATTATTATTTTATTGTTATTAATAACAATGAGAAATTTAGAGTATAAAAAAAGATAGATAGAATACAGATTATATGCAAAAAATTATAAGTCATAAATTAGGATGGATTGTTTTAATAGTTGCATTTGCATCTGTAAACTTTATTGCAAGTATTATTCATACTAAGTTTGATTTAACCAAAGAAAAAAGATATACAATTAGTAAAGCAACAAAAGATGCTTTAAAGAGTTTAGATGAAGAAGTTGAAATAACTGTTTTTTTAAAAGGAAATTTACCAGCAGGGTTTAAAAAATTAGCTAACACAACCAACGATTTTTTACAATTATTAAAAGACAATAATAGTGCAAGAATAAATTATCAATTTACTTCACCAGATGAAAAAATGTATGGC
This sequence comes from Chitinophagales bacterium, assembly GCA_026931325.1. Lineage (GTDB taxonomy): Bacteria > Bacteroidota > Bacteroidia > Chitinophagales > Chitinophagaceae > UBA1930. The sequence goes on from JAIXLO010000140.1 coordinate 64,368, forward strand.
ACTAATATTAGTTATGAAGATACATTAGTAGCTTTAGGTGCAACACCCATAAACCTTACTGTACAAGTTAAACAAGGACAAGAAAGTAAAGTTATTTTTCCTTATGCTTTAATAAAATATAAAAATGAAGAGCAATTAATAAGTTTATATAGTGGCAATAGCAGAATGATTACACAAGATGAAATTAATAATGCCGAAGCCATGATGGAATATAAATTTTTAAAAACATTCGATGCCTTTTTATCACCTGAAAAACCTTTGGTTGCTTATTCTTATGGTAATGGAGAAGTAACAGATATAAGATCTTATGACCTATTACAAACAATACAGAAGGACTACAATATTTTTACTTTTGATATTAATAAAAGAGAAATTATACCAGATACTTTTAAAATAGTAATGATTGTAAAACCATCTTTACAATTTACAGAAGATGAAAAATTAAAAATTGATCAATACTTATTACGTGGAGGAAAAATTTTATGCTTTATAGATAACTTATATGCAGAACAAGATAGCTTAAACTTAAAACCTGAACTTGTTGCTTATGATAGAAATTTGAATTTAACAGATTTGTTTTTTAGATATGGACTAAGAATAAATACTGATTTAGTAATGGATTTGCAATGCAACTTTATGCCATTTGTTGTTGGTGGCACAAAAGATAATCCTCAATACGAATTTTTGCATTGGAATTATTATCCTTTGTTTGAAAGTAAAAATAATCACTCTATCAACAGAAATTTAGGGTTAGTTTCAAGTCGTTTTGTAAACTCTATAGATACTGTAAAAGCTGATGGAGTAACTAAAACTATTTTACTATCATCATCTGCAAACTCAAGAAAAATAGGCACTCCAGCTATTATTAGTTTAAATGAAAATAGAAATACACCAGAAGATGCTTTATTTAAACAAAAAAATATTCCTGTTGCAGTTTTAAATGAAGGAAGATTTACTTCTTTATATAAAAACAGAATTTCTCAAGAACAAAAAGATAGTTTAGAAAAAAAGAAAATTCCATTTTTAGAAGAAAGTATTGCCGAAGGAAAATTAATTGTTGTAGCAGATGGCGATATTGTATTAAACGATGCAAGCCAAAAATATGGACCATTACCAATGGGTATGAGTATTTACACATTGGGCACTCAATATGAATATGAGTTTGCTAATAGAGAATTTTTATTAAACTGTTTAGAATATTTAAACAATAAGCAAGGCATTATACAAGCAAGAAATAAAGAGCAAGTATTAAGGCTATTAAACTCTCCTAAAGTTGAAGAAGAAAAAACTACATGGCAATTTATCAATATTGCATTACCTGTATTACTGATTGTATTTTATGGATGGATATATAATTTTATCAGAAAAAGAAAATATGCTGCATAGCATTTTACTTGATAATGAGCTACCCCATTAAAAATATTGCCACTATTATTCAAGGAACAGGAAATTTATTGGTTGATGCTGATATAGAACATTTATTAACAGACAGTCGTAAAATCACTTTTCCTTCTGCTTCTTTATTTTTTGCATTGCATAGTAATAGAAGAAATGGACATAGCTTTATTAATGAAGTGTATGAAAGAGGTGTAAGAAATTTTGTAATTGATGAAAACATCAACACATCAACATTTACTGATGCAACTTTTATTAAAGTAAAAAACACATTAACAGCTTTACAAACTTTAGCTGCTTATCATAGAAGCCAGTTTTCAGAACTTCCTGTTATTGGTATTACAGGCAGCAATGGAAAAACAATTGTAAAAGAATGGTTGTATCAATTACTTCGTTCCAATTATCAAATAGTTCGTAGCCCAAGAAGTTATAATTCTCAAATAGGTGTTCCTTTAAGTGTATGGCAAATAAATAAGCAACATACTTTAGGCATATTTGAAGCTGGCATTTCTACAACAGAAGAAATGCAAAAATTACAAAGTATTATTCAGCCAACAATAGGTGTGTTTACATCATTAGGTAATGCACACAACGAAGGATTTACTTCTTTACAAGAAAAAGCAAATGAAAAATGGAAACTTTTTAAACAAGCTAATATTATTATTTGCAACAAAGAATTGTTGAAGCTAATAAATGAAGATAATATTGCTATTAATAAAAAATTTATCACTTGGAGCACAACAGATAAAACGGCTACACTCTTTGTTTCTTCAGTAAAAAAAAATAGTAATACTACTCAAATACATGTTTGTTTTGATAAAAATTCTAACTACCACATAACTATTCCTTTTACAGATGAAGCTTCTGTTGAAAATGCAATTACTTGTTGTTGTGTTTTGCATAGCTTTCATTTTTCTGAAGAAGAAATTGCTTTACGTTTAGCATTATTGCAACCTGTAGAAATGCGTATGCAACTAAAAAAAGCTATCAATAATTGTTATGTAATAAATGATAGTTATAGCAACGATTTCTCTTCTTTAAGCATTGCATTAGATTATTTAAAACAACAAAGTGGCAATAATGTTACTACTGTTATTCTTTCAGATATTTTACAATCTGGTTTAGCAGAAGAAGATTTATATAAACAAGTTGCAGCAGAAATTCAACAAAGAAATATTCATCGCTTTATTGGTATAGGAGAACAATTAAATAAATATCATACACTGTTTGTAAATATTGCACAACAAACTTCTTTCTACACTTCTGTAGAAAATTTTTTACAACAAACAAACCCACATCAGTTTAAAGATGAATTTATTTTATTAAAAGGTGCAAGACGTTTTGCTTTTGAAAGAATTGATGATTGGTTAGAGTACAAAATTCATCAAACAGTTTTAGAAATTAATTTATCTGCTATTGCTTATAATTTAAAAACGTATCAAAATCAATTACAAAAAGATACTAAGGTAATGGCAATGGTAAAAGCTTTTAGTTATGGTAGTGGCAGTGCAGAAATAGCAAGGCTTTTACAATTTCATAAAGTAGATTATTTGGCTGTAGCTTATGTAGATGAAGGAATAGAATTACGAAAAGCAGATATTAGTTTACCAATTATGGTAATGAATGTTGATGAAGTTGGTTTCAATGCTTTGATAGAATATAATTTAGAACCAGAAATTTATTCTTTCAATATTTATCATTCACTGCATCTATATTTATTACAACAAGCTATTACAAATTTTCCAATTCATCTAAAACTAAATACAGGAATGAATCGTTTAGGTTTTGATGAAAAAGAGGTGGAAAGAATTGCAACATTATTACAACAAAACAATACAATGATTGTTCAATCTGTTTTTAGTCATCTTACTTCAAGTGAAGATGAAGCAGATGATGCTTTTACTTTACAACAAGCAAAAACATTTTTACAATCTTGTACAGCTATTGAAAATAAAATTGGTTATCAGTTTATAAAACATATTTCAAATAGTGCTGCTGTATTAAGACATCCATCTTTACAAATGAATATGATTCGTTTGGGTATTGGTTTATATGGTGTTGATGCTTCTAATAATCATCACATTCATTTACAACCAGCAGCAACTTTAAAAACTACTATTGCACAAATAAGAAATGTAAAAAAAGGAGAAACAATTGGCTATAATAGAAAAGGAAAATTAGAACGAGATAGTAAAATAGCAACTATACGAATTGGCTATGCAGATGGTTTTAGTAGAAAATTAGGCAATGGTATTGGTAGTGTTTTTGTAAATGGACAATTAGCAAAAACTGTAGGAAATATTTGTATGGATATGGCAATGATTGATGTTACAGATATTGACAAAGTAAATGAAGATGATAGTGTTGAAATTTTTGGAATACATTTACCTATTCAACAAGTTGCTCAATGGAGCAATACTATTAGTTATGAAATTATGACTTCTGTAAGTCAGCGTGTAAAAAGAATTTATACAGAAGAATAATTTTATTCCAATGCAAGAAATTCTTTTACAAAGTTCTCTTTATAAGGCATAAACTTTTTAAAAAAATTATTGAGCAGTTTATTAGAGGAAGATTTTTTTATGTTATTCAAAATATTTCTTCCTTCATCTTCAAATAATTTCTTAGCTGTTTTAAGAGGCATATTATTAGCAGCAGCATATAAAATAAAATCTGCTTTTGCAAACTCTGAAGGTCGTTCAGCGTTTTCATATTCTAAAATGCCATCATTATTAAAAATTCTATAAGTAGGATAGTTACCATTGGTAAAAGTTCTCTCATAAATATAAGCAGGTGCATATAAGTGAATAGCATTTGAAAGAGTTAATTGATGTAGTGCCTTTAGCCATTCTTCTCTACTTTGCCTAAAGCAAATAGTAATAAACACAATATTACTATCCATTTGCATTGTATGCAATCTTTGTTGAAGTAGAGAAGCATAAGGCATTTCTTTTCTGCAAGGAGAACAATTGGGAAACCAACAATCTACATAAACAGTTTTACCTTTTAGCTTCCCCAAATTAAAAATATTGCCAACAGTATCTTCTAAGTTAAATTGTTCTAAGAAAAGCTTTTCAGTTGTTTGTGCCTTAGCAGAAAAGATGTTGTAACAACAGAAAATAATAATGAGCAATAGTCTTTTCATAATTCTAAAGATAATAAGTTGTAGTTTGTTTTATTGCATTTATCTAGTACATTATTTTAATAGATGAATATTAAAAAATGAAGTATAAAATTATTTTTTTTTTTTCTGAACAATGTATATTTGTCATATCGGTGTCATATTTTTGCACTCATTCAAACAAATTATCCTTCATCAAAAAAATATAGTTTGTGAATATGCTAATAAAAAACTTAACCAAATCAATTTTAATTTGTACAACAATTTTAATGAGTACTATTTATAGCAATAATGCTAATGCACAAGATGGTAAAACATTGTTTAATACTTATTGTGCTGCTTGTCATAAAATGGATAAAGACTTAACAGGTCCTGCATTAATGGGTGTAGAAGAACGTTGGGGAAATGATAGAGCTAAATTAGTACATTGGGTAAAAAATTCTGCCGATCTTATTGCAACTGGAGATAAATATGCTAATGAAATATTTAATAAATGGAACAAACTACCAATGACTCCATTTGAAAGTATTTTAAAAGATGCTGAAATAAATGCTGTTTTAGATTACATAAAAGATTGGAAACCACCTGTAGCAGCAACAACAGGAACTACTGGAGCTGCACCTGCTCCTAAAAATACAGGCTTCCTATGGTTTTTAAGTATTGTGTCTGTTGTATTGGTTGTTATTTCTTTAACTCTATATTTTTCAATGTGTAGATTAAAGAAAACAGCAAATGAAAAATTAACAACTAATGATAGATTTTAAAAAATAAAACATTCGGATACTAAATATTCTGAAAAAAATAATTAAGCTCTATACATTTTGTATAGAGTTTTTTATTTACTTATTATTTGTTCTATGACTTTTGAAAAATGTTTATGTTCTAATTCGTGAATTTTTTTAGCTAAAGTTTTGGCAGTATCTTTTTCATCAATATTACAACTTGTCTGAAAAATAATTTCTCCTTCATCATACTGCTCATTTACAAAATGAATGGTTATGCCACTTTGTGTTTCTTTATTTTCAATTACAGCTTTATGAACATTATCTCCATACATTCCTTTTCCTCCATACTTTGGTAATAGTGCAGGATGAATGTTAATGATTTTATTAGGAAATGCTTCAATTAATTTTTGAGGAATTTTCCATAAAAAACCAGCTAATACAATAAAATCAATTTCAAGTTGTTTAAGCTGAGGCAAATAAGCATTACCATTTATAAACTGTTCTTTATGTATGATTAATGTTGGAATAAAATTTTTTGAAGCAATTTGTAAAACTCCAGCATTAGAATTATTGCAAACAATTAGTGCAACTTGAATTTGTTTTTCTGGTACAGAAAAAAAATCAATTATTTTGGCAGCATTGCTTCCTGTACCACTTGCAAAAATGGCTAACTTCTTCATTTTATTATACTCCTTTTATTTTAGTCCACATTTTTTTCAAATAATTTTTAAAAAAAATAAACTGACCTAATGGAATACTAATGATAATAACACACAGTGGCCACAATATAGAAATCAATGGAACATAAATAATCCAATAAACAAAATCTTTTTCAGAAAAAATGTGTTGTAAAAGCCAACTACTAAGTTTAGCACAACTACTTCCACCAATTGCAAATGTCATAAAGATTAAACTAAATCTCCACCAACCAACATTCCATTTTTCTTTTAATTTTTTAAACATAATTCAACATTAAAATTGACTTTTTTATCTCTTTTAGTAAATGATAAAAACCCAAATAAGGGGGTAAAACAACACAAAAAACATGACAATTTTTATGATTATAAATGTAAAATCCTCTGAAACCCTTTGTGGATAAGGCAAAAAAAATTTTTTTAACATTGTGTTTTTGTCATATCAGTGTCATATTTTTGCATCCATTCAAGCTAATTATTCCTCATTCAAGAAACATAGTTTGTGAATATGATTATTAGACAAATAACCAAGACAATCCTTCTTAGCACAATTATTTTATTTAGTGCTATTTACAGTAATAAATCTTCAGCCCAAGACGGTAAAGCATTATTCAATACTTATTGTGCTGCTTGTCATAAAATGGACAAAGATTTAACAGGTCCTGCATTAATGGGTTCAGAAGAACGTTGGGGTAACGACCGTAAAAAATTAGTTGCCTGGGTAAAAAACTCAGCTAATGTAATTGCCAGTGGAGATAAATATGCAAATGAAATATTTGCTAAATGGAATAAACTTCCAATGACTCCATTTGAAAGCATGTTAAAAGATGCAGAAATAAATGCTGTTTTAGATTATATAAAAGATTGGAAACCCGCTTCTGCACCAGTTGCAACAACTGATAATGCAGTAAAAACTGCACCTGATAAAAATACTTTATACTTAGGCATTATTACATTAGCATTAGCTTTAGCAGCTTTAATTTTATTATTTGTTAAACGCAACCTAAAAAAGCTATCAAACGAAACTTTAGGTATTCAAGCAGCAACGCCTATACCTTTTTGGAAAAATAAATCTTACATTACATTAGTTGTATTACTATTATTTATTTCTGGTGGATATATGGTTACAAAAGGAGCTATTGATTTAGGAAGAAATAAAGACTATCAACCTGTACAGCCAATTTTCTATTCACATAAAGTACATGCTGGTGTCAATCAAATAAGTTGTCTTTACTGCCATGGTGGTGCTGAAAAAGGAAAACACGCTAATATTCCTTCGGTAAATGTTTGTATGAACTGTCATAAATCAATTACTGAATATTCAGGAGAACAACTTTATGATGGCAATGGAAAAAAAGTAGATGGCACTGCTGAAATTAAAAAACTTCATAAGTATGCTGGTTTTGATGTAAACAATGCTAATGCTTGGAATCCAAATGATGCTAAACAAATTGAATGGGTAAAAATTCATAACCTTCCAGATCACGTTTATTTTAACCATAATCAACACGTAGAAGTTGGTAAAGTACAATGTCAAACATGTCATGGAGATATTCCAAAAATGGATGAAGTAAAACAATTTAGTGATTTAAGCATGGGTTGGTGTGTTAATTGTCATAGAGAAACTAAAGTTCAATTTAAAGACAATGGATTTTATAGTATTTATGAAAAATATCATAAAGAGTTAAAGAATGGAAAATTGGATAGTACAAAAGGTATAACAGTAGAAAAAATTGGTGGCACTGAGTGTCAAAAATGTCACTATTAATTTTTTAAAAGTATATATTTGAGTTATTTTAAAATTTAATATTTATAAACAATAAATTGTTCTCAATAAAAGAGAATAAGGGCTTATGGAAAAAAAGTATTGGCAAAGTTTTGGTGAACTAAATAATTCTGAAGCATATCAGAAGTCATCAAAAAATGAATTTAAAGAAGACTTACCTTTTGATGCAGAAAAGGGACTTCTTGAAGCAAAAACTCCAAGACGTGATTTCTTAAAATATTTAGGCTTTACTACAGCTGCAGCAGCAGTTGCTGCAAGTTGTGAAGTGCCTGTAAAAAAAGCAATTCCTTTTGCAAATCAGCCAGAAGAAATTGTACCAGGAGTAGCAAATTATTATGCTACAACCTATGTACAAGATGGCGATACAATAAGTGTTTTAGCTAAAGTACGTGATGGTCGTCCAATCAAAATTGAAGGTAACGAACTATCACCAATTACAGGAGGTGGTACTAGTGCAAGAGTTCAAGCAAGTGTGTTAGATTTATATGATGGAGCAAGATTACGCTTCCCTACAATTGATGGAAAAGAATCTGGTTTTGATGCAGTAGATAAAGCTGTTATAGATACTTTAGCAAACGCTGGAAATATTGTATTTTTAAGTAGTACAATAAATTCACCTTCTTCGTTAGAGATAATTCAAAAATTCTTAGCAAAATATCCTGGAAGCAAACATGTTACTTATGATGCAGTTTCTAACACAGGAATTTTATTAGCTAATGAAGCATCTTATGGTAAAAGAGCTATACCATCTTACAGATTTGATAAAGCAAAAGCAATTGTAAGTATAGGTGCAGACTTCTTAGCAACTTGGATTAGTCCGATTGAATATGCAAGACAATATGCTAAAGGCAAAAAAATAAATGATGCAAACCCAGAAATGAGTAAGCATATTCATTTTGAAAGTGTAGCAAGCCTTACTGGTAGTAATGCAGATGATAGATATTTACATCGCCCAAGTGAAACTGGTACTATTGTTGTAGCATTATTAAGTGCATTAAAAGGAGAAGGAATTAATGGAATTGCTGATGCAAAATTGAAAGAAGGTATTGAAAAAGCAGCTAAGACTTTAAATGAAAAGAAAGGAGAAGCATTAGTTGTTTGTGGAAGTAATGATGTAAATATTCAAATAGTAGTAAATGCTATAAATGAATTATTATCTGCTAATGGAACAACTATTGATTGGTCATCTACTAATAATGCAAGAAAAGGAATTGATGCTGATTTTGCACAATTAGTAGAAGATATGAATGCAGGTAATGTTGGTGCATTAATTGTTTTAGATGCAAACCCAGTTTATACTTGGGGAAATATTGATAAATTAAAAACAGGATTAGATAAAGTAAAAGTAAAAATTTCATTTGGTAGCAAAGCAGATGAAACTACTCAAAAATGTCAATATGTAATCCCTAATCATCATTTCTTAGAAAGTTGGGGTGATGCAGAAGCAAAAACTGGTCATTATTCTTTTATTCAACCAACTATTTATCCATTATTCAAAACACGTCATTGGCAAGACAGTTTGTTGAAATGGTCTGGCGATAATAATGATTATTTAAATTATTTAAAAATATATTGGAGTACAAAACTAACAGGTGCTAATGCTTGGGATAAAGCACTACAAGATGGTGTTGTAATAAATACATCATCAATCTCAACAACAACTGCTTACAATGCTGCTTCATTAACTTCAGCTATTGCTAATATTCAACCACCTAAAACTGGTATTGAATTACAACTCTATCAAAAAATTGCAATAGGTGCAGGTCAAGGCTCTGCAAATCCTTGGTTACAAGAAATGCCAGACCCTATTACAAGAGCTACTTGGGACAACTATTTAGTAGTTTCTCCTGCTATGGCTAAATCATTATTAAAAATTGATTTATCTAATAATGGTCAGTCAGATAGTTATGAAGTAAATCCTTCAAAAAAAGTAGTTGAGATAAAAGTTAATGGCAAATCAATTGAACTTCCAGCATTAATTATCCCTGGCACACATCCAGAAACTGTAGGTATTGCTATAGGTTATGGAAGAGATAAAAAAATGGGAAAAACAGTTGTAGATGTTCATGATAAACCAATTGGTGTTAATGTTTATCCATTTGCAGAATTTATAAATAATACTGTAAGTTTTGATATTAGCAATGTTGAATTAAAACTAACTGATAAAAAATATCCAGTTGCTTTAACACAAACTCACAACTTATATAATACCTCTCAAGGTAAACGTACAGAAGTAGTGAAAGAACTTACTTTGGATGAATATAAAGAAAACACTAAAGTAATTATTGAAGAAAGAGACAAAGAATTAAAACCATTTGGAGGAATAGCTAAGTTTAAAGAAGAAGGATCTATTTATAAACCATTTGATAAACCAGGAATTAAATGGGGTATGAGTATTGACCTTAATGCTTGTAATGGTTGTGGTGCTTGTGTAATAGCATGTAATGCAGAAAATAATATTCCAGTTGTAGGTAAACCAGAAGTATTACGTTTTCATGATATGCACTGGATGAGAATTGATAGATATTATAGTGGTGATGCAAATAACCCAAATGTTGTATTTCAACCAATGCTTTGTCAGCATTGTGATAATGCACCTTGCGAAAATGTTTGTCCTGTAGCTGCAACAAATCATAGTTCAGAAGGATTAAATCAAATGACTTATAATCGTTGTATTGGTACAAGATATTGTGCTAACAACTGCCCTTATAAAGTTAGAAGATTTAATTGGGCTGACTATACAGGAAGTGATAGTTTCCCTAATAACCAAGATGAGCTTAATAATGCAGTTCACTATATGAATGAAGATTTAACAAGAATGGTTTTAAATCCAGATGTTACAGTTCGTTCTCGTGGTGTAATTGAAAAATGTTCTTTCTGTGTACAACGTTTACAGGATGGTAAATTAAAAGCTAAGAAAGAAGGTCGTCCATTAAAAACTGGAAAAGATGGCGAATGGGATTTAAAAGTTGCTTGTCAACAAGCTTGCCCTACTGAAGCTATTGTTTTTGGTAATGTAAATGATTCTGAGAGTGTGATTAGTAAGGTAAGACAAGATAATAATAGATTATTCTATTCATTAGAGTTTTTACATGTATTACCTAATGTAAATTATTTAGCAAAAGTTAGAAATACAGAAGCAGAAGCTTAATAATTAATAGATAGTTATTTTATAAATAAGAAAATATAAATCAATAATTTGCAGAAATGCAAATAACTAAATAACCAAGTACAGATGAGTTTAAAGTACGAATCGCAAATCAGAGAACCGTTAGTTTACGGTAATAAGACCTATCATCAGGTAACTGAAGACATAGTACGCCCAATTGAGGCTAAACCCACCAAGCTATGGTATGTAGGCTTTTATACAGCAGTAGCATTATTGCTGTTTGGTATATATAGTGTATATAGAGAAGTTGTTTATGGGGTTGGCGAATGGAACCTTAATAAAACAGTAGGTTGGGGTTGGGATATTACCAACTTTGTATGGTGGGTTGGTATTGGTCATGCTGGTACATTAATCTCAGCCATCTTATTATTATTTAGACAAGGTTGGAGAACAGGTGTAAACCGTGCAGCAGAAGCAATGACAATCTTTGCAGTTATGTGTGCTGGTCAGTTTCCTATATTTCACATGGGACGTGTATGGATGGCATTTTTTGTAATGCCTTATCCAAATACTCGTGGTCCTTTATGGGTAAACTTTAACTCTCCATTGCTCTGGGACGTATTTGCAATTTCTACTTACTTTACTGTATCATTATTATTTTGGTATAGCGGTTTATTACCAGATTTTGCAACTGTACGTGACCGTGCAAAAACAAAACTTCGTAAATTATTATATGGTGTTGCTTCATTTGGTTGGACAGGTTCAACAAAACATTGGCAACGTCATGAAGCATTATCTTTAGTATTAGCAGGGTTAAGTACACCATTAGTATTATCAGTGCATACAATAGTATCTTTCGACTTTGCTACATCTGTAGTTCCAGGTTGGCATACAACAATCTTTCCTCCTTACTTTGTTGCAGGTGCCATATTCTCAGGCTTTGCTATGGTACAATCTTTAATGGTTGTAGTAAGAAAAGTATTTGGGTTACAAGATTATGTTACCATAGGACACATAGAGGCAATGAATAAAGTAATTGTACTTACTGGTTCTATTGTAGGTATTGCATATTTAACTGAATTATTTATGGGTTGGTATAGCCAAAGTAAATATGAAGGATATACTTTCTGGTATAGTCGTGCTAATTTATTCAGCCCTTATGGTTGGAGTTATTGGGGAATGATGGCATGTAACGTATTAAGCCCACAAATATTCTGGTGGAGAAAAATGAGAAGAAATTTATTTGTTACATTCTTTATGAGTATATTGGTTAATGTAGGAATGTGGTTTGAAAGATTTGTAATTATTGTAACTTCTGTTTACAGAGATTATTTACCAAGTAGCTGGTCAGTTTATTACAGTCCATCTATTTGGGAAATTGGATTTTATCTTGGAACATTTGGATTATTCTTTACTTGCTTCTTCCTATTTGCAAAGTATTTCCCAACAATTGCAATAGCAGAAATTAAGCATGTACTGAAAACAACTGGAGAAAGTTATAAAGAAAATATGGGGGATTATGAGAAAGTAAGTGCAGAAGAATTTGCACACAAATATGCTCATTAATAAAATAATAAAAAACTGTTTATTAAAAGATTCAATGGAGGTATAATATGGCAAAAAAGAAATTTGTAGTAGGCTGTTTTGATGATGAGGATGTTTTATTTCCTGCTGTAAAAAAAGTACGTACAGCTGGATATAAAATTAAAGATGTTTATACACCTTATCCTGTACATGGATTAGATCATGCATTAGGCTTAAAAGAAACAAGTTTACATACTGCAGGATTTATTTATGGGTTATCAGGAACTATCACAGCATTGGGTAGTATAACTTGGATATTTACAAAAGATTGGCCTTTGGATATTGGTGGTAAACCATATTTTGCTTTACCTGCTTGGATACCAATTATTTTTGAATTAACAGTTTTATTTTCTGCTGTTGGTATGGTGCTTACATTTTGTTATTTATGTCAATTAGCACCATTTGTTAAAAAACATCATTTTCATCCAAGAGCAACTGATGATTTATTTGTAATGGTATTAGAATGTACAGATTCAACCAATAGCTCTGAAGCTGAAAGTTTTTTAACCAACTCAGGTGCAATAGAAGTAAAAACTGAAATTGCTGAAGATGGTTGGTGGTTTGGTAGATATGATAAAAATGAAATGTTATTTGAATCAAAATCTGTAATTGCATAAAATTTAGTTAGATAAATTAATACAATGAAGAAATTATCTTTTATAGCATGTATAGCAATAACTATTACTATAGTAAGTTGTAGTAGTAGCATTAAACGTACTCCTAATGATGCTTATATTCCAGATATGGCTTATAGCAGAGCGTATGAAACTTATTCAGATCATAGTAACTTGAAAGAAGAAGGAGTAAATTATACCAATATGCCTGTAGCTGGCACTATTGCAAGAGGCGAAGAATTTCCTTTTCCTTACACACAAGATGCTATTGGCGATACAACTAATTATAGTTTATCAAAATCAGTAAAGAATCCATTTGATTCTTTAAGTGCAAAAGATTTAAAAGAAGCAGAAAGATTATATTTAATTAATTGTGCAATATGTCATGGAGATAAATTAGATGGTAATGGACCTTTATGGAAAGATGGTAATGGACCTTACCCAGCAGCTCCAAAAAATTTAATGACATTACACATGCCAGATGGACAAATGTTTTATAGTGTAACATATGGGAAAGGGCAAATGGGTAGTTATGCATCCCAATTGAATAGAAAAGAACGTTGGCAAGTAATTGCTTATATAAAAACAATGCAAAAAGAAAACGTAGGAAAATAAAAATATTTTTTTAAAGAAATAAATACTCAGTATTAGAGTTAAAGTTTATAAGAAAAATAATTAACAATGGCATCATCTATTAAACTAAAATTTGAAATTCCAAGTAAAATGAAAACATGGTCTTATGCTCTTATGGGTATAGGAATTGTGTCTTTAATTGCAGGATTTATTACAAAAGGTATGAGTCATGACCACCATGAAAAAGATATTTTTCTTGGAACATTAATGTATAATACCATATATTGGACATTAGTTTGCAATACAGCAATGTTCTTTATTTGTATTACTACAATGGCATGGGGTAGTTGGCAAATTTCTTTTAAAAGAGTTTCAGAAGCTATTTCTGCAATGGTTCCAATATTTGGCGGCATTACTTTAGTTGTTTTGTTATATATAGCATTTTCTGGTAGTCATATTTATCATTGGACAGATACAAATGCTGTTGCTAATGATGAAATTTTAAAAGGAAAATCAGGATTTTTAAATTTAAAATTCTTTACAATTTGGACAGTGCTAATTATAGGTCTTTGGAGCTTCTTAGGCTGGAGAATGAGAAAATTAAGTGCTGATGCTGATAAAGCAGCAATGAATGGGGAAACTGGGCATAATTTCATCATTAAAAATACTAAAATAGCTGCTGCATTTTTAATTTGGTTTGGATTAACTGTAGGTTCTACAATGCCATGGTTATGGATGATGAGTATAGATGCTCACTGGTTTAGTACAATGTATAGTTGGTATAACTTTGCAAGTACATTTGTTGCTGGAATAAGTTTAATAGCTTTATGGGTAATTTATCTAAAAAACAAAGGTTATTTAGAATACACTAACCAAGAGCACTTACACGATTTAGGAAAATTTATGTTTGCCTTTTCAATATTTTGGGCTTACTTATGGTTTTCTCAATACATGCTTATTTGGTATTCAAACCAGCCAGAAGAAGTTGTTTATTTTAAACATAGAGTACAAGGTCCATATAAAGGATTGTTCTTTTTGAATTTAATTATTAATTTCATTTGCCCATTACTTATTTTTATGACTCGCCCATCAAAGAGAAATTATACTTTGGTTACGTTTATGTCAGTATTAATTCTTTTTGGGCATTGGATAGATTACTATCAACAAATAATGGGCAGTATAAGTAAAGACCATGTAACTTTAGGTTGGTTAGATTTTGGAATTTTAAGCTTATTTGTTGGTATGATGATTTTTGGAGTAAGTAAAGCATTGGCAAGTAAACCTTTAATTCCTATGTATCATCCATTCTTAAAAGAAAGTATTATACATCATACATAATTTGACAAACAATAACAATTTTTAAGAAAATAAAATAAAATATATTTTATGACAATTTTTTTAACAATAACCGCAATAGTTTTAATTTTCTTAGTCATCTTTCAAATATCTAAGGCTAATGAATATATTTCAATTATAAAAGGAGAAGAAAAAGCTCGTAAGCAAGGTAATAGAATTAATGCTTACTTAATGCTTGGTTTTATGATTGTTGGTTTAGTGGGAGTTTGGTATTGTAATAAACTATTGTATAAAAAAACACTTTTAGGCTTTCCAGCAGCTTCTGATCATGGAGAAAAAGTAGATCAAATGCTTTGGGTAACATTATGGATAACAGGAATTGTATTTATTATTACTCAGATTTTACTTTTTTGGTTTTCATTCAAATATCGTGAACAAGAAGGAAAAAAAGTTTTTTATTTCCCTCATAGCAATAAGTTAGAAATAATTTGGACTTCAGTACCAGCAATTGTTCTTGCTATTTTAATTATTATAGGCTTAAAAAATTGGTATATTATTACTGGCGATGCTCCAAAAAATGCATTAGAAGTAGAAGTAACAGGAAAACAATTCAACTGGATATTTAGATACAAAGGGAAAGACGATGTATTTGGGAAAAAATATTTTAAAGTAATTGACGAAGCATCAAATCCATTAGGCTTGGTTTGGAAAGATAATGAAACTTATGGATTAAAAGATGATGAAAAAGCCCATGATGATATTGTTGTTCAACAAACAATGTATGTAGTAAAAGGTCAACCTGTAAAAATGATTATTGGTAGCAGAGATGTTATACATGATGTAGGCTTACCTCATTTTCGTTTAAAAATGGATGCTGTTCCAGGTATTCCTACAACAATGTGGTTTACACCAAAATATACAACTAAAGAAATGAAGGAAATAACTAAAAATCCTGATTTTGTTTATGAAATAAGTTGTGATCAAATGTGTGGTAATGGACATTATTCTATGAAAGGAATTATAGAAGTCGTAACTCAGCAAGAATTTGATGCTTGGATGGCAGAAAAATCTCC
This sequence comes from Chitinophagales bacterium, assembly GCA_026931325.1. Classification (GTDB taxonomy): domain Bacteria; phylum Bacteroidota; class Bacteroidia; order Chitinophagales; family Chitinophagaceae; genus UBA1930. The sequence continues at coordinate 80,339 of JAIXLO010000140.1, forward strand.
TGCTTATCTTGCAGCTTTTCCAGAAAAGAAAAATGATAGCCAAACTACAGCTTCAGATCCTGCATCTATAAGCCAAGATAAACCAATTGCACAAAAACAATAAAAACAAATATTTATTAATTTCCAAATTTTTATTAGATTTGGAAATTGTTTTTTAATTTTTAATACTGACAGAAATTAGATAATATTATGAGTAACGAAGCAATTCTTCATGCTAATATTGGTGCAACACTTGATGTTCATGGTGAACATCAAGAGCATCATCACGAAACTTTTATAACAAAGTATATTTTCAGCCAAGACCACAAAACAATTTCAAAACAATTTTTAATTACAGGTATGGTTTGGGCTGTAATTGGAGGTTTAATGAGTGTGTTATTTAGATTGCAGTTAGGTTTTCCTGACGAATCTTTTCCTTGGTTAGAAGATTTATTAGGGAAATGGTGGGCTGCAGGTGGTCATATAACAGCTCAGGGTTATTATGCTTTAGTTACTATTCACGGAACTGTATTAATATTCTTTGTATTAACTGCAGGATTAAGTGGAACTTTTGCTAATCTATTAATTCCTCTTCAAATAGGAGCAAGAGATATGGCATCACCACTTTTGAATATGCTTAGCTATTGGTTTTTCTTTATAGCTGGTATTATAATGTTATCTTCTATTTTCGTAGAAACAGGTCCATTTAGTGGTGGATGGACAGCTTATCCTCCATTAAGTGCATTAGGAGATGCTTCACCTGGTTCAAAATCAGGTATGGATTTATGGATAATTTCAATGGCTTTATTTGTTGTATCATCTTTACTTAGTGGATTAAACTATATAGCTACTGTATTAAACTTACGTACAAAAGGTATGAGTATGACCAGATTACCTTTAACAGTTTGGTCATTATTCTTTACAGCCATTGTAGGTGTATTATCATTCCCTGTATTATTATCAGGATTTATTTTATTAATATTTGATAGAAACTTTGGAACAAGTTTTTATTTATCTGATATTTTCTTATCTGCTACAGGTGCTGCTTTACCAAATGAGGGGGGAAGTGCAATTTTATTCCAACATTTATTTTGGTTCTTAGGACATCCTGAAGTATATATTATTGTATTACCTGCAATGGGTATTGTAAGTGAAATATTAAGTATTAATTCTCGTAAACCAATTTTTGGATATATAGCTATGGTGGGTAGTATGTTTGCAATTACTACTCTTACATTTTTGGTTTGGGCTCATCACATGTTTGTTACAGGATTAAATCCATTCTTAGGTTCATTATTTACACTATTCACTTTATTAATTGCTCTGCCAAGTGCTATTAAAGTGTTTAACTGGCTTACAACAATTTGGAGAGGAAGCATAAGATTTACTCCTTCAATGTTATTTGCAATTGGTTTTGTTAGCGTATTTATTTCTGGTGGATTAACAGGTCTTTGGTTAGGTAACTCAGCGTTAGATATTCATTTACATGATACATATTTTAATATTGCACACTTTCACTTAGTAATGGGTGTGGCAAGTATTTTTGCCATGTTTGCAGGAGTGTATCATTGGTTCCCAAAAATGTATGGTCGTAGAATGAATAATACTTTAGGTTATATTCATTTTTGGATTTCAATTATTGGTGCTTATTTAATTTTTTGGCCTATGCACTATGAAGGTTTAGCAGGTATGCCAAGAAGATATTATGATTATAGCATTTGGGAAAGCTTCAAACAATTTAGTGAGCTAAATAAATTTATCAGCATAGTTGTTTTTATTACTTTCTCAACTCAAATTCTATTTATAATAAACTTCTTTTACTCTATTTGGTATGGAAGAAAAGAAACTTCTTTAAACCCTCATGGAGCAACTACTTTAGAATGGACTACACCAATAAAACCAGGTCATGGAAACTACAGGAAATACCTAAATACATCGTTGGGCTTATGATTATAGCAAAGATGGTCAAGACTTTATTCCACAAACAACACCTGTTGGTGCTAATGAAAGTAATGAAGGACATCACTAAAAATTATATCATAATTTCATAGATAATTTTAAGAGATTAATAAATATTTATAATGAAAATACCCTGAATTTTCAGGGTATTTTTTTAAAGAATTAAAATAGTAAACGCTAAGAGAAGGAATGACTGAAAAGTCTCAAATATCAAATACAGGCATTTTATCTAAATTAAAAGATTATAAAGAATTAACAAAATTCACTCTAAGTTTTACAGTTGTATTTACTTGTGTAATTAGCTATTTATTAGCACCAAATATTGTTAGCTATAATTGGAAAATGATAACACTACTTTTTGTAGCAGGGATGTTTATTACAGGAAGTGCAAATGCAATAAATCAATCTTATGAAAAATTCACTGATGCTGTAATGAAGCGTACAGCAAATAGGCCTGTTGCTTCTGGTAGAATGAGTCAACAAGAAGCTTACACATTTGCATTTATTACAGGCTTAATTGGTGTTTTGATGATGTGGTACTTTTTTAATTTATCATCAGCTTTGTTATCAGCTTTTAGCTTGTTTTTATATGCTTTTATTTATACACCTTTAAAAACAAAAAATTCTATTGCTGTTTTAATTGGTGGCTTCCCTGGTGCATTACCTTGCTTAATAGGTTGGGTTGCAGGAAAAGATGATTTTAGTATTGGTGGATGGATATTATTTGCAATACAATTTATATGGCAGTTTCCACACTTTTGGGCTATTGCTTGGGTAGCTCATTCAGATTATACAAGAGCTGGATTTAAATTATTACCAAGCGATAAAGGACCAACAAAATATACTGCTATACAAACTATTATGTATAGCGTACTTATGATTCCAATAGGATTTTTACCTTACTTCTATAACATTACAGGAGTAACTTCTGTTTGGATTCTTACAGCTTGCAATATTGCTATGGTTATTCAAAGTTTAAGATTATATAAAGAAATGAATGCTAAAGCTGCTAAAAGAGTTATGTTTAGCAGTTATATTTATTTACCTATTGTATATTTGGCAATGTTGGCAGATAAAATAAAACCTTTTTAAAAAATAATTTTGTTAATGTAATTGACAAACAAAATAAAATTATGGCTACTATTTCAAATACTAATAATAATCAAAGAATTCATCCTCATAAATTTACTTTATGGGTTGCAATTGCTAGTATTTGTATGATGTTTGCAGGGCTTACAAGTGCTTATATAGTAAAAAGTAATCAAGATAATTTTTTAGAATTTTCTTTACCAAATTATTTTTGGTTCAGTACAATTGCTATTTTATTAAGTAGTGTAACAATGCATCTTTCTTTAAAAACCTTTAAAGCTAGAGAGAGAAATAAATATAAACTTCTTATTTCTATAACTGTTGTTTTAGGATCAATATTTGCTGCTTTACAAGTTGAAGGATTTATTAGCCTTGACAATCATGGAATAAGACTTATTGGACAAAATAGCAATGCAGCAGCATCTTTTTTATTAGTTATTATAGGATTACATGGATTACATGTTTTAGGTGGAATTATTGCTTTACTTGTTATGTTTTTTAAATCTTTTTCTCAAAAAATTAAAAATTATAATAGTGTGCCATTAGAAGTTGTAAGTATTTACTGGCATTTTGTAGATATTTTATGGATTTATCTTTTAATATTTTTAATTTGGATAAGATAAATAAAAAAAAATAGGTAAATAATTATTAAAAAAAATAGCAGATAAAACTTATTTTTTATACATTAGCTAATATTTTTGTAAACTAAAAAATAGAACCAAAATATGTCAACTGCAATATCAGCAAAAACAAAATGGTGGGGTGGTGGAAAAAGCCCTTTTAATGTAGAGTATGGAAAATTAATGATGTGGTATTTTTTAATGAGTGATAGCTTCACTTTTGGTGCATTTTTAATTTCTTATGGAGCAGCTCGTTTTTCAGCAAACTCATGGCCTGATCCAAATGAAGTTTTCAATACTTTTCCTTTTGCACCAGAAGGAGTTCATGCACCTTTAGTATTTGTAAGTATAATGACATTTATACTTATCTTAAGTTCTGTAACTATGGTTTTAGCTGTACAAGCAGGACATCATAACGACCGAAAAGGAGTTATCAGAAATTTAATTTTAACAATCATTGGAGGCTTTGCTTTCTTAAGTTGTCAAGCTTGGGAATGGACACATTTATTTCACGAAGGTGCTTGGTGGGGTAGTAATCCATTTTTAAATGCTGATGGTACACAAGGAACAGTAAACTTTACCAATTTCTTCTTTACTATTACTGGCTTTCATGGATTTCACGTATTTACTGGTGTTATTATAAATATTATTATGCTTATAATGACACTTAATAATGTATTTGAAAAAAGAGGTCATTATCTAATGATTGAAAAGGCTGGATTATATTGGCACTTTGTAGATTTAGTTTGGGTATTTGTATTTACATGTTTTTATCTTATTTAATTATTTAAAACTTAAAATAATTTTTTAAATGGAATATACAACAACACAATCGCATGGCGATTATGCAGCAATTAAAAAAGAAATTTGGAAAGTAACCATTATACTTTCTGTACTTACAATTATTGAATTATCATTAGGTTTATTGATGTATTTGAATCCTGATATGAATCATTCAATGAAATGGGCATTGAAAGGAGCAATTATAATTTTAATGTTAGCAAAAGGATTTTATATCGTTGCATACTTTATGCATCTTAAACATGAAATACGTAATATGATAATGACAATTGTATTACCTCTTACTCTATTTGTATGGTTTATCATTGCATTCTTATATGATGGCAATTCTTATAATGAATTAAAAAATAATTATGATCGTCAGTATTATGAACAAAGCAAGATAAAAGCCACAAAAGCAGAATCAAGCCACGAAATAACTCAACCAAAAACAGAACAAGCAACGCCTACTGAGTAAAAAAAATACTTTTATTTTTTGTATTTAAACCATCGTTTAATGCGATGGTTTTTTATTAATAGAATTAAAGAAAATTAAAATTCTATTTAGTTAGAATAGTTATTAATACTTTTGACCCTCATGACACCTAAAATTGTAGAATTAATTTAGAAGATATTATTATGAGTTATACTATAGCTATTGTTGGAAGACCTAATGTTGGTAAAAGCACTTTCTTTAATAGATTATTAGAGCAAAGAAAAGCTATTGTAGATGATATTAGTGGTGTAACAAGAGATAGACAATATGGTATAACTGATTGGAATGGAAAAATATTTAATGTAATTGATACAGGAGGCTTCGTTCCTGATAGTGAAGATATTTTTGAGAAAGAAATTCGTAAGCAAGTAAAAATTGCAATTGATGAGGCAGATGCAATAATTTTTATGGTTGATGTAACTACAGGTATTACAGATTTAGATGATGCAATGGCACATTTATTAAGGCGTTCTAAAAAGCCTGTTTATTTAACTGTAAATAAGGTTGATAACCATGAAAGACAATTAGAAGCTGCTGAATTTTATAGTTTAGGATTTGAAACTATTTATACATTAAGTAGTATTAATGGTACTGGAACTGGTGAGTTATTAGATGATGTAACAGAAAAAATTTCTCTTGAAGAAAGTGAAGATACTTTAAGGAAAGATGAATTACCAAAGTTTGCTATTATTGGTCAGCCTAATGTTGGTAAATCATCTTTACTAAATGCATTAATAGGACAGGAAAGAACTATTGTTAGTGATATTGCAGGAACTACAAGAGATACTATTCATACACATTACAACTTATTTAATAAAGAGTTTATTTTAATTGATACTGCAGGCATCAGAAAAAAAAGTAAAGAAAAAGATGACCTTGAATTTTATTCGGTTATTCGTGCTATAAAAGCAATGGATGAAGCAGATATTTGTTTATTGGTGATAGATGCTGAAAAAGGAATCACAGCACAAGATGTAGCAATTTTTAGTTTAGCTTCAAGAAAGGGAAAAGGAATTGTTTTACTTGTAAACAAATGGGATTTAGTAGCAAAAGAAACTAATACAGCAAGAGATTATGAGAGGAGACTTAAAGAAAAAATAGCTCCATTTACAGATGTTCCTATTTTATTTATTTCAGCTATTGAAAAAACAAGAATTTTTAAGGCTATTGAAATTGCTTTAGAAGTATATAATAATAAGCAACAGAAAATCCCAACATCTAAGCTAAATGAAGTAATGCTTAAAGTTGTAGAAGCTTATAGAGCACCAGTAGTTAGAGGACATATAGTTAAAATTAAATTTGTAACACAATTACCAACGCTTGTACCTTCTTTTGCTTTCTTTACCAATTTTCCTAATGATATTAAAACACCTTATAAAAACTATTTAGAAAATCAGTTAAGAGCAAAATTTAATTTTAGAGGTGTGCCAATAAGAATATTTTTTAGAAAAAAATAAAATTAAAATTATTTTAATGCTATTTATAAAAAAAATAGGCTATCAATTTGATAGCCTATTTTCAATTTATAAAAATCTATTCTTATTGTTTAATAAATTGTACTGAACTTCTTATGCCATTGTTTTCAAATACTGCAATGTAATTACCACTTAATAATTTGCTTACATCAACAGTAGTTTGAGTAGCTCCTGCTTGTACATAAGAAGTAAGAACTGTTCTACCATCTAAAGTAGTTATTCTTAATACTGCTTTATCTGTTACTTTTTCATGAGATAAAGTAGCTGTATTTCTAACAGGGTTAGGATAAATTTCTAATTTTACAACTTGTTTTCCATTTAAGCTTATAGTTTTACTGTATTTAAAAGAACCATCTTTGTCTATCATTTTCAAACGATAGTAAGTAATTCCAGTAATTTCATTTGAAAAACTATAACTATTTTCTTTGTTGTTATTAGCATTTACAAAACCTACTTTAGAAAATTCAGTACCATTAGAACTTTTTTCAATTTCAAAACCACTAACATTTACCTCATCTGTAGTAGTCCATCTTAATTGAGCTTTATTATTAATTACAGAAGCATTAAATGAAGTAAGTGTTAAAGGTGCAGTTGCAATACCACCAATATATACATTATCAATTCTTGATGTTCCAGCTACTGCTATTTGTGAAGAACCATTAATTGCTGTACTACCAGCAGCAACTGTAAATCTGATATAAATAAAAGGTTGATTATTAAGTGCAGTTATAGAACTTAAATCTGCTGTTCTAGTAGAAATAGGTTTATATGTACCAGCACTCCATTGATCGTTAGCTATGTCATATCCAGAACTTGGCACATCTGTAAAAGAGGTACCATCTATACTATATTGTAATATAAAAGATTTAGGACCAGTATTACTACCCATTTGATCCCAAGCCAAACCTATAGAGCTATAACCTGTAGTACTTACTTTAAATTGCCAATAGTCTCCTGCAGCCCAGCCATTACCACTTGCAGATTTTGAAGAACCATTACCAGCGGGTGTTGTCCAAGCTGATGTTGAACTTGCGTGAAGAGCAGAAAATTCAGAACCAGTTACTAATGCACCAGAATCTGCAATTACATCTCCTGTAGATAAAGTAAATGTAGTACCAGGAGAATTTGCAAATGCTATAGCATTAAAATTCCATCTTGCAATAACAGTTTGAGCATTTATACCTGTGTAGAACAGACAAGAAACAAAAAATAGTGTAATTAATTTTTTCATACAAATAAGTTTAAGAGTTGCAAATTAAGTAATATTTAGTTATTCTGCTTATATATTTACAAAAAAATAATTAACACTTATTGTTGAATGCTAGCAATTACTATCTTCATAACCCCAAATATTTTTTGAATGAAGTTAATTTTCAATACTTTATTAATCATTTTTTTTATACCCTGTACTTTTTTATACAGCCAAAAAAATGCTACATTAACTGGTAAAATAATTGATGAAGAACATAAATCTTTACCAAATGTTAGTGTTGAAATATTAGGCAAACAAAAAGGAACGATTAGCAATGATTCTGGTTTATTTAAAATAATTATTCCATCCAATAAAGTAGTAAGTATTGTGTTTTCACATACAGGCTTTGTTACAATTCAAAAAAATATTATTCTTAACACAAACGAAACAGAGTTTATAACTGTTAGATTAAAAAAAGATACTTCTAAATTAACTGAAGTAGAAGTTAAAGATGATAGAAGAAGAAGAGAAACTGGCTCTGTACATATTGATCCATCAAAAGCTGGTGTAAATCCATCACCTATTCAAGGTATAGAACAATTAATAAAAATTTTTGTTGGAAGTAATAATGAACTTACATCACAATATTCTGTACGTGGCGGCAGCTACGATGAAAATTTAATTTATGTAAATGACTTTGAAGTTTTTCGCCCTTATTTAATTCGTAATGGACAACAAGAAGGATTGAGTTTTATTAATCCAGAATTAACTAGTAATGTAAAATTTTATAATGGTGGTTTTCAATCAAAGTATGGCGATAAAATGAGTAGTGTTTTAGATATTACTTACAAAAAACCAAAGAAATTTGGAGGTTCTGCTTATATTGGTTTATTGGAGCAAGGATTTCATTTAGAAGGTACATCTAAAAAAAATAAACTGAGTTATTTAATAGGTGTTCGTAATAGAAGTAATAGAAATTTATTGAGTAGCCAAGAAACAAAAGGAAATTATATTCCTTCTTCATCAGATATTCAAGCATTAATTAATTATAACTTAAACAGCAAATGGCAGTTTGAATTATTTGGCAATGTATCTGCCTCAAAGTTTACTTTATATCCAGAAGAAAGTAAATTATCCAGCTCTGTCTTTTCTCCTTTTTACACTGCAAATTTTGGTTTAGATATTTATTTTGATGGAAAAGAAAAAGATAATTACTCTACCAATTTTATTGGAACATCTGCTACCTATCAACCTAATAAAAACCTACGTTTAAAATGGATGCTTAGTCGTTTTAATAATAACGAAAAAGAAAATATTGACATTATGGGGGCTTATCTTTTTGGTGATAGAGATTTTGATAAAGGCAGCAGTACTTATGGTTTAATTAATAATCCTTTGGGTGCAGGGCTTTTTCAAAACTATGCCAGAAATACTTTAAACATTAGTGTTTGGGATGCTGCACATAAAGGAAGTTTAACCAATAAAAATCATTTTATACAATGGGGTGGTAATATTCAAAAACAATATGTTGATGATAAATTAAATGAATGGGAATACAGTGATAGTGCAGGTTATGCTTTACCTTATTCATCATCAATTTTAAAAATGAATAAAGTTTTAAAAGGCTCAACTCGTTTTCATGTTACAAGAATTAGTGGTTATGTTCAAGATAATATTCAATTTAAAAACAACACTGATTTTACTTTACAAGCTGGATTAAGATTTAATTACAACGATTTAAACAAAGAGTTTTTATTATCTCCAAGAATTAGTTTTTCATTTATTCCAAAAACTAAAAAAGATTTAGTAGTAAAAGGTGCTGTTGGTATGTATTATCAACCACCATTTTATAGAGAAATGAGAGGTTATGATGGTGCATTAAACAAAGATTTAAAAGCCCAAAAAAGTTGGCAAGTGAGTGCAGGAATTGATTATAACTTTACAATGTTTCAACGCCCTGCAAGAATTACAACAGAAGCATACTATAAAAATCTTTGGGATGTTGTACCATATGATATAGATAATGTAAGAGTAAGATATTCTGGTAAAAATGAGGCTAAGGCTTATGCTGTTGGTATAGAAACAAGATTGTATGGAGAGTTGGTAAAAGATGCAGAAAGCTGGATAAGCTTTGGAATAATGAACACAAAAGAAAATTTACAAAACGATACTTATCAACAATACACTTTAGATAACAATAACAAACCTATTGACAGTACAACAATTAATGTTGGTTGGCTAAGAAGACCAACAGATAGATTGATAACTTTTGGTATGTTTTTTCAAGATTATTTAAGTACAAATAAAAATTTTAAATTTTATATGAATACTTTGTATGGTAGTAATTTACCTTACAATATTCCTGGAAGTATTCGTTACAGAAATGCTTTAATTATTGAACCTTACATTCGTGTAGATATTGGTTTAAGTGCATTACTACTTCAACCAGAAAAACAAAATAGAAGAAGTTATAGCCCATTTAAAAACTTTGAAAGTATATGGGCAAGTTTAGAAATTTTTAATTTAATAGACAGACCCAATACCATTAGTTATTTATTGATAAAAGATTTTCAGAACAATACTTTTGCTATGCCAAACAGACTTACTCCAAGATTAATAAATTTAAAATTAGTAGCTAAGTGGTGATTATAATAAATTCAATGAATGAAAATTATGCTTCTTTTTTATTAAGTACCTTCCATAGTGCATCTTTCAATTCTGTTAAACCAGTTTGTGTAATAGATGAAATAAATAAGTGAGGAATATTTTTTGGCAGTTCTTTACTAATTTCTTTTTTCAATTCTTCATCAAGCATATCGCTTTTGCTGATAGCAATTAAAAAATCTTTGTGTAATAATTCGGGGTTATATTCTTTTAGTTCATTCAATAAAATTTCAAATTCTTTATGATGATTTTCACTATCGGCAGGAATAACAAAAAGCAAACAACTATTTCTTTCTATATGCCTTAAAAACCTGTGTCCTAAACCTTTTCCTTCTGCAGCACCTTCTATAATTCCTGGCAAATCTGCAATACAAAAACTTTTATCATCTCTATAAGCTACAATACCTAATTGTGGTGTAAGTGTAGTAAAAGCATAGTTAGCAATTTTGGGTTTTGCTGCTGTTATTACACTTAATAGAGTTGATTTTCCTGCATTAGGAAATCCTACCAAACCCACATCTGCCAACACTTTCAACTCTAATTGTTTCCATCCTTCTATGCCTTCTTCACCTGGTTGTGCATATTCTGGTACTTGATTGGTTGGTGTAGCAAAATGCTGATTACCCAAACCACCACGACCACCTTTTAACCAAATAATTTCTTGCTTGTCTTCTAAAATTTCTGCTTCTATTTTTCCTGTTTCTTCATCTCTTGCTATTGTTCCTAATGGCACTTCTATAATAATATCTTCACCATCTTTTCCTGTACAATTATTGCCACTTCCATTCTCTCCATTTTTTGCCAATACATTTTTATAATAACGCAAATGCAAGAGTGTCCAAAGTTGTGAATTACCCCTTAAAATAATATGACCTCCACGACCTCCATCTCCTCCATCAGGTCCTCCTTTTGCAGTTAATTTATTACGCATAAAGTGTCTTGAACCTGCACCACCATGCCCACTTCTACAAAAGATTCTAATATGGTCTATGAAATTATTTTTTTCGGACACTTAAAAATATTTTTTCTTAGTAAGTAAGAAACGACTTCGTTGAATACCGAAATCGTTTCTATGTATTGATAATTTTTAAAAACTAAATTCTATTAAAGCATCATTCTTAATGGTTCTTCTAATAAACTTTTAAGCGTTTGTAAAAATGCTGCACCAGTTGCTCCATCAACAACTCTATGATCGCAACTAAGAGTTACTTTCATTACATTGCCAGGTACAATAACTCCATTTTTTACAACAGGCACTTGCGAAATACCACCTACTGCTAATATACAAGCATCTGGTGGGTTGATAATAGCAGTAAATTCTTCAATACCAAACATGCCTAAATTACTGATGGTAAAAGTATTTCCTTCCCAATCGGCAGGTTGTAATTTTTTGTCTTTTGCTTTTTGTGCATAGTCTTTTACTTGTGCAGCAATTTGTGTTAAACTTAAAGTATCTGCAAAACGAACCACAGGCACTAATAAACCTTCATCTACTGCTACTGCTACACCAATATGTATGTGATGGTTGTAACGAATTTTATCGCCAAGCCAACTACTATTTATTTTAGGATGTTGTTTTAATGCTATTGCTGTTGCTTTTAATACTAAATCGTTGAAACTAATTTTTGTTTTACCATCTGCATTTAATCTTGTACGAGCAGCTACAGCCTCATCCATGTCTATACTCATTGTTAGATAAAAATGTGGAGCAGTAAATTTACTTTCAGCCAAACGTTTTGCTATTACTTTACGCATTTGACTTACAGCAACTTCATCATAACTTTCAGTAACTGTAGATATTGTTGGTTGAAGTTGGCTAATTATTTGTTGCTTATTGTCTGTGGTCTGTTGACTAGCTATTGTAGCCTGCTGTTTATAAGCATCAACATCTGCTTTAGTTATTCTTCCATTATCTCCAGTGCCTTTTACATATTTTAAATCAATTCCTTTTTCTGTAGCAATTTTTTTAGCTAATGGAGAAGCAAAAATTCTTCCTTCATTCACTACTGTTTCAGTTGTTGAAGGTTGGCTGGCTATTTGTGGACTATTAATTATCGTTTGTTGTGTGTTGTCTGTTGTGTGTCCTGTTTTAACTGCAGCAACAATAGCATTTACATCAGTTCCTTGTTTGCCTATAATACACAACAAATCATTTACTAAAATTTTTTCTCCAGCTTTTGCACCTTGATAAAGTAAAATTCCTTCTTTATAACTTTCTAATTCCATAGTGGCTTTATCTGTTTCTATCTCTGCAAGAATTTCTCCTTTCTTTACAGTATCACCAATATTTTTTTGCCAACTTGCAATAACACCTTCTGTCATTGTATCGCTTAAACGAGGCATTAAAACCACTTCCTCTATTTTACTAATATCAATAGTTGTTGTAGCTTGTTCATCTTTATTTGCAGGAATTGTTTGTGCTTTATTTTCTGTTGTCTGTTGACTATTGTCTGAGGGCTTTTGACTATCAACTATTGACTTTTTACTATTCTCAGCTATTAATGCACTTACATCTTCACCTGGTTTTCCAAGTATTGCCAACAAATCGTTTACTAATAATTTACCACCAACAGGAGCGCCTAAATATAAAAGAGTTCCTTGCTGGTAGCTTTCTAATTCCATAGTAGCTTTATCGGTTTCAATTTCTGCTAAAATATCGTTTTTGTTTACTGTATCACCCACTTGTTTATGCCAAGCAGCAATAACACCTTCTGTCATTGTATCGCTTAAACGGGGCATTAAAATTACTTCTGCCATAATATAAAAATTACTCAATTAATTTTTAGAGCCGTGAAAATACATCAAATTAAAGTTGTGGCAAGAATTGAAGCCTATAAATTGTATTTTTTTAGTAAAAGAAGAAAAAAATAGTAAGTTTTACACCACTTTCTTCCATCTTAGTCTTATACTATTTATGGCTAAAACAACATCGCTTAAACCCATAATTAATGCACCAATGGTAGGGCTTAAAAAGCCCAAAGCTGCTACTGGTATTGCAACAATGTTATAAGAGAATGCCCAAAATAAATTTTCTTTAATGGTTATGTAAGTATGTTTTCCTAAGCCTAATGCTTCTGGTAAATTTTTTAATCCACTATTCATTAAAACTACTTGTGCACTTTGCATAGCTACATGGCTTGCATCGCTTAATGAAATTCCAACTGTTGCTTTTGCTAAAGCTGGTCCATCATTTATTCCATCTCCAATCATAGCTGTTGGAGCTTGTGCATTTAGTAGTGCTATGTATTGTAATTTTTGTTCAGGGGTTTGCTCTGCAATTACTTCATCTAATCCTAATATTTCTTGCACTTGCAAACATTTTTCTTTTTTATCGCCACTTAATAAAATAGTTTTTATACCTCTGTTTTTTAATTGTTGAATAACGCTTACAGCTTCTTCTCTTAATTCATCTTTCACATCAATCCAACCTATTAATTCTCCATTTTTAGATACATATATATTATGCAAATCATCTTCATTTAATTTATCAGAGGTTTTGTAAGAACCTGCAATAAATTCGTTGCCATTCATATCTGTTGCTTTCATTCCAAGCCCTTTTATTTCTTCAATATTTTTCCAACGTATATCATTTTTTATTTTCCATTCTGTAGCGATAGATTTTCCTATTGGATGATTAGAATATTTTTCTAATGAAAAAACAATTTGTTTAAACTCATCTTCTTGAATACTTGTATTAAAATTGGCAATTTGAAATTTACCTGTAGTTAATGTTCCTGTTTTATCAAATACTACTTGTTTAATAGATTTAAAAACTTCTAAGCTTCTGGCGTTTTTAAATAAGATACCTTTTTTTGCACCACGTCCTAAACCTACTGCAATAGCTGCTGGTGTTGCTAAACCCATTGCACAAGGGCAACTAATAACCAATACTGCAATGCTTCTTAATAAACTTTCTGCAAAACTTTGATGAGCAAAAAAATAATTTGCTAATAATGTTATTAATGCAATACCAACTACTAATGGAACAAATATGGCACTAATTTTATCTGCCATTTGTTGTACAGGAGGTTTTTCTGTTTCGGCTTCTTTAATAAGTTTTAAAATATTTGCTAAAATTGTATCTTGACCAACAGCAGTAATTTGAGCTTTAACTGTTCCAGTTTCTACAATACTTCCTCCAATTAATTTATCTTTTATTGTTTTTTTAAGAGGAATACTTTCTCCAGTAACAATAGCTTCATTTACTTCTGCTTCGCCCCATAAAATTTTACAATCCATTGGTACATTTTCTCCATTACGAATTAATACCAAATCTCCTACTCTTAAATCTTTACTTTCTACAGGAAAAATTTGTTCTTGATGGTTTTCATCAAAGGCAATCATGTTTGCCATTGTTTTTTGAGTAACAGCTAATTTTTTAAGTGCCGATTGAGTTTGCTCTACACTTGCATCTTCCATATAATTACCTAAAAACACCAAAGTAATAGTGGTAGCAGCTGTTTCAAAAAATAAAAATTGTTCTGCTCTACCTATTAGCAAACCATATAAACTATAAAAAAATGCTGCCGAACTACCAATGGTAATTAACACATTCATATTTGGTATGCCTTTGAAAACACTTTTTAAAGCACTCTTACCAAAAAAATCCATACCAACTATATATACAGGAATTGTTAATGCTAATTGTACATAAGGGTTCATTAAAAAATGAATGTGTAAAAAAGGAATCATGTGAAGCATTAATGGTGCTGTGAAAATGATACAAAACCAAAAACGTTGTAAATTATTTTTAAAAGGAAGAAAGCCGTAATAATCGTGATGGTGTAGATGTGCATCTTCTTTTTTTACAGAGTAACCTAATTTTGAAATTCCTTTTTCTATTTCTTGAATAGATATTTGTTCGTCTTTTTCAAAACTAACATCACCACCTATAAAATTTACTTTTACATTTTTAAGTCCTTTATCTTTTAAATATTTATCTATTGTTAATGCACAATTAGTACAACTCATTCCTCCAACTTTTATATCTATTTTTTCCATAACAACCTTTTTTGAATGGTATAAATTTTAGAATATACAAAGGTAAATTATATAACTTCCTTGTAAGAAAATATCTTTGTATCATGGATGCAATATTTACACTTGAGTCTATTAATAAAGTAGCAGAAATGTTTTGGAATAAATTTAATAAGCAAAAGTTATGGGCATTTCATGCTCCAATGGGTTCGGGTAAAACAACTTTTATTCATGCGTTGTGTAGCCATGTTTTACAAATAAAAGAAAATATTAGTAGCCCAACTTTTTCTATTATTAATGAATATAATAGCCCTGTTGTAAAAACAGTTTTTCATACAGATTGGTATAGGTTGAAAAATGAACAAGAAGCTATAGATGCAGGTGTAGAAGATATATTAGACAGTGTTTTTTTATGCTTAATAGAATGGCCAGAAAATGCTATACATCTTTTGCCAGAAAACACATTGCATATTTATTTAGAAGCATTAGATACAACAACAAGAAGAATTTTTGTACAAGTTGATGAAGCTTGAAAAAATTTTACTCATACCTCAATGCATTAATTGGGTTTAGTTTAGATGCTTTAATAGCAGGATATAAACCTGCTAATAAACCTACTACTGTACAAATAATAATTCCTCCTATTACCCAATTCCAAGGAATTATAAAACCTGTATTTAGATAAGATGCAAAAATATTACCTACTAAAATTCCTAATACAATACCAAATGCAGCACCCAAAAGACTTATGATAATACTTTCTAACAAAAATTGTATTCTTACATTTTTACTTTTTCCGCCGATTGCTTTTATTAACCCTACTTCTCTGGTTCTTTCATTTACTGCAACCAACATAATATTCATTAGTCCAATGGCAGCACCTATTAATGTAATCATGCCAATAGCTCCAGCACTTCCAGAAATGCCACTTAAAAAACCAATAAACATTTCGGCTACTTTATCACTTTTTTCTATGGCAAAATTGTTGGCTTCTGTAGGGTGTAGTTTTCTAACACCTCTAAATGTTGCAGTAGCTTCTTCAATAGCAACATTCATTTCTGCTACATTTTTTGTTAATACACCAATTAAAAATGTAGGAGATGCAGTACTGTAAGTTCTTAAAACATTTGTGTAAGATGTTATAACAATATCATCCATTCTTAAAAAACCACTTGAGCCTTTTTCTTTTAAAAGTCCAATAATTCTGTACGGTAAACCACCAACACGAATTATTTTATCTATACTTTTTTCTGCATTTTCTCCAAATAAAGTTTTAGCAGTATTACTACCAATAATACAAACATTTCTACCACTACTAACATCAATATTATTTAAGTTACGACCACTGATTAATGTATAACCATTTACTGCTAAATAATTTTCATCTCCACCAAAAACGGTTGTTATTGGATTTGTTTTTTTATTTTCATAAGAACATTCAACACCACTATTTCCTCTTTTGTATATACTAACTTCAGCAGGAAATTTATAGTTTGCTTTAAAATATTCTGCCTCGTCTTTACTAATATATTTATTGAGATTAGATTTTTTTTCTTTCTTTTCACCTTTTCTACTAACAGAAGAATTATTATTATTTCCCATTTTTATGGTAAGCTCTTTGTATCTTATACTAAAAGCATTTGCCCCCATTACAGAGAAACTTTCTTTTAAACTATGTTCCATTGCAGTTATAGCTGTAATAATACCAATAAGAGCCATAATGCCAAATGCAATAATAGCAACAGTTATACCTGTTCTAAGTTTATTGCCACGAACTGTTCTAAAAGCAATTTGTAAAGTATCGGATAAGGTCATTTTTTATTTTAATTACAATAAAAATATTTTCAGTTTAATCACTAATTAAAATTTCTCCAATCATTTCTTTTGGAATAGGAAGTTGCATAATGTGTAATATAGTTGGTGCAATATCTCCTAACTTTCCTGACTTTACTTTTCCTTTCCATTCGTTATCTATTACAAAAAGTGGTACTAAGTTTAATGAGTGTTGAGTGTTAGGTGTTCCATCTTCATTAATCATATAATCAGCATTGCCATGATCTGCTGTTAGAAGTATGGTATAATTGTGTTGTAATGCTGTTGTAACTACACGTTTCACACAAGCATCAACAGTTTCTACAGCCTTTACAACTGCATTAAAAACACCTGTATGCCCTACCATATCTGGATTTGCAAAATTTAAGCAAATAAAATCTGCTGATTCTTTTTCTAATTCAGGGAGTAATTTTTCTGTAATGCCTAATGCACTCATTTCTGGTTGTAAATCATAAGTTGCTACTTTTGGCGAAGGAACAATCATTCTTGTTTCTCCTTCAAATTCTTTTTCTCTTCCTCCACTAAAAAAGAAAGTTACGTGAGGATATTTTTCAGTTTCTGCAATGCGTATTTGTTTTTTCTTATTTAATGAAAGTACTTCACCTAAAGTATTATTCAAATTATCATTTTCAACAATTACATACACATTTTTATAAGTTGCATCATACTCTGTCATTGTTGTATAATGCAAGTTAAATGTGTGCATATTGAAATCTGGTAAATTTATTTGTGTTAATACTTGTGTAATTTCTCTGCATCTATCTGTTCTGAAATTAAAACAAATAACAGCATCATTATCTTTTATTTGAGCATCTGCATTTAACTGAGCATTAATTATTGGTTTTATAAATTCATCTGTTATGCCAGCATCATAAGATTGTTGAATTGCAGAAAGCAAATCTGTGCTTTGTTGCCCTTCTGCTTTTGTTAAGGCATTATAGGCAAGTTGTATTCTTTCCCATCTTTTATCTCTGTCCATTGCATAATATCTTCCTGTAATTGATGCAATTTTTGCATGAGTATTTTTTATATGCTCTTGTAAATCTTTTATAAAACCTTTACCACTTTTAGGGTCACAATCTCTGCCATCTGTAAAAGCATGAATAAATATTTTTGTTAAGCCTGCTTTATCTGCAATATCAATAATTGCCTTTAAATGATTAATGTGAGAGTGTACACCTCCATTACTTACCAATCCTATCAAATGCAATGCTGTATTGTGTTCCTTTGCATATTGAATTGATGATACTAACTCTTTATTTTTTGTAAGAGAACCATCTTTGATGGCAATATTTATTCTTTGCAATTCTTGATAAACAATTCGTCCTGCACCTAAGTTAAGATGCCCAACTTCACTATTACCCATTTGCCCTTCAGGCAAACCAACAGCTTCACCACAAGCAACTAATGTAGCATTAGGATATTTGTTGTACAATGAAGATACGAAAGGAACATTTGCATTTTGGATAGCATCAGCTTCTTTAATTTTTCCTAAGCCCCATCCATCCATTATCATTAAAATAACTTTTTTACTCATGCTGTAAAACTAATGTATTTGCTTAAAAAGTATTGTGAACTTATGTGAATGAATTAAAAAATTATTCAAATGGTAAAAACTAAAAAAATAATAATTCAATTTTTATTTCAATAAATACCCAATTAGCGGTATTGATTTGATTAATTTTTTTTAGCTTCTTGCAGTAAAGTTTGTAGTTAGTTACAAACTTTTAATATAAGGGGGATTATTGCTGGTGGCTTTATAGTCATCAGCATTTTTGCTTGTTGTTGAATGTGAGAATTATTCTAATAATTAGTTTAACTTTCTGTAATTAAAAAACCCTTTATTTTGCACCCACTAAAATTGTAAGATGGAATATAGTAAATTAATTTCAGTAACTGGTTTATCTGGTTTGTATGAATTAGTAGCAAGTAAAACTGATGGTGCTGTTGTAAGAAGTTTAGAAGATAAAACAGCAAAATTTGTAAGTAATCGTATTCATAATTTTTCACATTTAGAAAGCATTGAAGTTTATACTATTCGAGAAAATGTAAATTTAATAGAAGTATTTAAGGCAATGGGGGCAAGTAATGAACCTCTACCAAATGAAAAAGATACAAAAGCTGTAAAAGCATATATGGAAAAAGTATATCCAGATATTGACTTTGAAAGAGTATATGCAAGTGATATGAAAAAAATGATTAAATGGTTTAGTATTTTACAAGCAAACAATATAGAATTAAAATTATCAGATAGTCAGGAAGAAGTTGAAACTGAAGAATAATTTTTTTCTTAAAATTTAAAATTTTTAAAGCCACTAAATCAGTGGCTTTTTTGTTTGTACATTAGCACAAATATTTTATTAAGTAATGAAGCAAAAGATTTTTATTTTTATCAGCATAATTTTATTTACGCATAATATAATTGCTCAAAAGTTTTCTGAACAAACCCCACAAGCTATTCATTGGGCTGATAGTGTTTTTGCAACACTAACACCACAACAAAAAATTGCTCAGTTAATGATTATTAGGGCTCATAGTAATCTTGGTGATGAGCATATTCAAAAAGTTGTACAATTAATTAAAGAGTATAATATTGGAGGCTTATGTTTTTTTAATGGCTCACCTGTTAAACAAGCAAACCTTACAAACTATTATCAAAAAATTGCTCAAACGCCATTAATGATTTGTATTGATGGAGAATGGGGTTTAGCTATGCGTTTAGATAGTGTTATTCCTTTTCCTCGTCAATTAATGATTGGGGCTGTACAAGATGCAGCATTGGTTTATCAATTTGGAAAAGCAGTAGGAGAGCAGTGCAAAAGATTAGGTATTCATGTAAACTATGCACCTGTTGTTGATGTAAATAATAATCCTGATAACCCTGTAATTAATGATAGAAGTTTTGGAGAAGATAAATATAAAGTAGCACTCTATGGAATTCAATATATGAAAGGATTACAAGATGTTGGTGTTATGGCTTGTGCAAAACATTTTCCTGGTCATGGAGATGTGAGTGTTGATAGCCATTATGATTTACCTATTATTACTAAAAGCAAACAGCAGTTAGATAGTTTAGAATTATACCCATTTAAAGAATTAATAAAAGCAGGAGTTGGTAGTATGATGATTGCACATTTATATATTCCTGCAATTGACTCTACAAAAAATTTAGCTACCTCTTTATCCAAGAAAAATGTAACAGATTTTTTGAAAAATGAATTAGGATATAAAGGCATAACATTTACAGATGGGTTAGAAATGCAGGGTGTAAAAAAATTTTTTCCAGATGATGAAATAGCTGTTCAAAGCCTTATTGCAGGAAATGATATGCTTTGTTTGCCAGAAAATGTTCCAAATAGCATCCATAAAATTTTAGATGCAATAGATAAAGGAAAATTAAGCTGGAATACGATAAATGAAAGTGTAAAAAAAGTACTGATTACTAAATATCACTTAGGGTTAAATCAGCCAAAAGAAATAATAACAGATAATTTAGTTGAAGATTTGAATAAATATACTAATCAGTTAAAACAACAAATAAGTGAACAATCTATAACTCTATTAAAATTATACAATAGCAAATTATTGCCTCTAACAAAAAAGAAAAAAGTTGCTTATGTTGGAATAGGATTACAGCAAGAAAATAATTTTTCAAAAGCATTAAAAGAAAAATATAATGCTACAATTTTTTTAAGAGATAATAAAGACAGCTCTTCATTAGACTCTATTAAAATTTTACTTGAAAAATATAAATCAATTATTGTAGGAATTCATAATTATAGCAGAAGACCAACAAATAATTTTGGTTTTAATGATAGTACAATAAGGTTTATACAATACTTGACCAAAAAGGAAAATACTATTGTGTTTGATTTTGGGAACCCTTATGCTATCAGAAATTTTTGTGAAACAAAAAACTTAATTGCTTGTTATGAAGATGATAGTTTGACACATATTGCAGCTATTAAATTACTGAGTGGAAAAATTTCAGCAAAAGGGAAATTGCCTGTAACTGTTTGTAATAATTTTAAGTTTGGAGATGGAATTACCTACAACTATAATATGCCTTACACTTCTCCAGAATCAATGAATGTTAGTAGTGAAAAGCTTGCTTTAATTGATAGTATTGCATCTGATGCAATAAATAAAAATGCAACTCAAGGTGCTGAAATTTTAGTAGCAAAAAATGGAAAAGTTATTTATCATAAAAGTTTTGGATATACAGATACAACACACCTACAAAGTGTTTCAAACAATACTGTTTATGATATTGCATCAATAACAAAAGTGGCAGCAACTACCATTGCTGTTATGAAGTTGTATGATGAAAAAAAAATTGATTTAGAAAAAACTGTTGGCGATTATTTAAGTTGGACAAAAGGATCAAATAAAGCATCTATAAAAATAAAAAACCTTTTACTACATCAATCAGGCTTAGTTCCTTATATATCATTTTACAAACAAGTTACAGACACTATTTTAGCTAAACCATATAAAGAGTTTTTTTCTGTATCACAAAATGAAAACTTTCCTTATCGTGTTG
The DNA here is from genome assembly GCA_026931325.1 of Chitinophagales bacterium. Lineage (GTDB taxonomy): Bacteria > Bacteroidota > Bacteroidia > Chitinophagales > Chitinophagaceae > UBA1930. The sequence continues at coordinate 101,946 of JAIXLO010000140.1, forward strand.
CTGAAAATTTATACTTAAAAAAAGAGTATAGAGAAAAAATGTATGATACTATTTTAAATAGTGAATTACTTGAACAGAATAAATATGTTTATAGCGATAATAATTTTATTCTTTTAGGATTAATTGTTGAGGAAATAACTAAACTACCTTTGGGAGTTTATGTAAGGGAAAATTTTTATCAACCCTTACAAATGACCAGCACTACATTTAAACCACGAGAACATTATACTTTACAAAACATTGCACCAACAGAGTTAGATACTTATTTCAGACAACAATTATTACAAGGAGATGTACATGATGAAGGAGCAGCAATGTTTGGAGGTGTTGCTGGTCATGCTGGCTTGTTTAGTAATGCTTATGATTTAGCACAACTTTTTCAAATGCTATTAAACAATGGAGAGCTAAATGGAAAAAGATTCATAAGTAAAAAAACAATTAAGTTATTTACATCATACAATAGTAATATTAGTAGAAGAGGTTTTGGGTTTGATAAACCAGAAAAAAATAATTCTTCAACCAAACAAGCATATCCATCCAAATATGCTTCATCCTCTACTTATGGTCATACAGGTTTTACAGGCACAAGCGTTTGGGTTGATCCTTCAAAACAATTAATTTACATTTTTTTATCAAATAGAGTGCATCCTACACGAACAAATATTTTATTAAACACTCTTAATATTAGAAGTAAAATTCAGGATGCTATTTATGGAGCTATTATTAAATAATGTGTAATAAAAAAAGGAGCTTTTATTAGCTCCTTTCTATTAACTTATTTTTTCAACCTGCATATAATTCAGTTCTACAGGAGTACTTCTACCAAAGATTTTTACTACAACTTTTAATTTTTTCTTCTCATCATTTACTTCTTCAATTACACCATTAAAGTCGTTAAATGGTCCTTCAATAATTTTAATTGTTTCTCCAACAATATATGGTTCACTAATTGAAATTCCTCCATCATTCATTTCATCAACTCTACCAAGCATTTTATTTACTTCATTTTCACGTAGTGAAATAATATTTCCTTTAGAGCCTTTACCATCAGTTAAAAAATGCATGATGTTAGATATATTGCTTATATGCTGCACAATATCATCACTTAGTTTTCCATCAATAACTTCAAGCATTACATAACCAGGGAAATAGTTTTTTTCTCTCATTACTTTTTTACCACCTTGCACTTTATAAACCTTTTCCATTGGTAAAAACACCTGTTTAATAATTTTTGTCCAGCCATTACGTGCAATATCTTTATCTAAGTATTCTTTTACACTACGTTCTTTTCCACTTACTACACGTAAAACATACCACTTTGTATTACTGGCAGGTTGCTTTTCTAATGTTTCTTGTGCTGTTGTTTCTTCCATCACAATTAATTTAATAACTTATAAATCATTTTTAATACTTGGCTACTTACAGAATCCATTACCCAAATTAAAGCAGTAATGATTATAGTAGCCACAAGTACAATTACAGTACTTTGTTGTAATTGTAACCAAGTTGGCCAAGTAACTTTTTCTGACAATTCCTTATAACTGTCTCTAAAGAATGTTGAAATTTTATTCACTTTATTTTATTTTAAGAAGTAAAAATAATTTTTTAGCACGGGCACAAGGATTCGAACCCTGATCAAAGGTTTTGGAGACCTCTATTCTACCATTGAACTATGCCCGTTTTTAAAGAACTATGCTTATATGAAAGCTAAAAGCTATTAGCGATTAGCCAATAGCTTTTAGCATATTTACAAAGATAGGCTTTTGTTATTAATTTTTTGTTTTAAAAATTAATGGCTAAAAGCTTATAGCCTTTCTTATTTTATTATTTCTGTAACTTGTCCAGCACCTACTGTTCTACCACCTTCACGAATAGCAAATTTTAAACCTTTCTCCATTGCTATAGGAGCAATTAATGTAACAGTAATACTAACATTATCACCAGGCATTACCATCTCTGTTCCTTCAGGTAAATGAATTTCACCAGTTACATCAGTTGTACGGAAATAGAATTGTGGACGATATTTATTAAAGAATGGAGTATGACGTCCACCTTCATCTTTACTTAATACATAAACTTCACCTTTAAATTCTGTATGTGGAGTAATAGATTTAGGAGCACAAATTACCATACCACGACGGATATCTTTTTTCTCGATACCACGTAATAATAAACCTGCATTATCACCTGCTTCACCACGGTCTAATAATTTTTTAAACATCTCTACGCCAGTAACAGTAGAATTTAGAGGTTGCTCTTGTAAACCAACTATCTCAACTGCATCTCCAACTTTAACTACACCACGTTCAATACGACCAGTAGCTACAGTACCACGTCCTGTGATAGAAAATACATCTTCTACGCTCATTAAAAATGGTAAATCAATTGGGCGTGGTGGTAAAGGAATATATTCATCCACTGCTTTCATTAATTCTAAAATAGCATCAACCCACTTTTGTTCTCCAGCTAAAGCACCTGTTGCAGAACCTTTAATAATTGGTGTGTTATCGCCATCAAATCCTCTTTTTGATAATTCATCACGAACTTCCATTTCTACTAAGTCTAATAATTCTGGGTCGTCAACTAAGTCAACTTTATTTAAGAAAACTACTATACGAGGTACACCTACCTGACGAGCTAATAGAATATGTTCTTTTGTTTGAGGCATAGGACCATCTGTAGCAGCTACTACTAAAATTGCACCATCCATTTGAGCAGCACCAGTAATCATGTTTTTTACATAGTCTGCGTGGCCTGGACAGTCAACGTGAGCATAGTGACGATTGGCTGTTTGATATTCAACGTGAGCTGTATTAATTGTAATACCACGTTCTTTTTCTTCTGGAGCTCCGTCAATTTCATCATACTTTCTAGCCTGTGCCAAACCTTGTTTAGATAGAATGTCTGTAATGGCAGCAGTTAAAGTTGTTTTACCATGGTCAACGTGACCAATAGTTCCAATGTTTACGTGAGGTTTCTCCCTCTTAAAGGTCTCTTTAGACATTTTTATCGATTTTTAGTTGTGTTAAAAAATTATAGCTTAAAGCTATGTTTATTATTGATTGAATATTTATTAATTATTTTTAAAGCTTTAGAGCCGTTGATGAGAATTGAACTCACGACCTCTTCCTTACCAAGGAAGTGCTCTACCTCTGAGCTACAACGGCTGGTAGAGTTTAGAAGTTGAGTAATATTCTCACAACATCTCATCTATTATTTTAAAGAACTTTAAAAATGAGCGGAAGACCGGGCTCGAACCGGCCACCTGAAGCTTGGAAGGCTACCGCTCTACCAAATGAGCTACTTCCGCTAATAAAAATTTATAAAATTTATTGTTCGATAAATTATGTTGTAGTAACAAGCATATTTAATAAACAAAAAAAACTATAAACTTTCAAAGAACTGTGGGCAGTGGTGGATTCGAACCACCGAAGTCGAAAGACAGCGGATTTACAGTCCGCCCCATTTGGCCGCTCTGGAAACTGCCCCTTTAATATGCTTTTCAGCATTTTAAGAGCCACTTGTCGGACTCGAACCAACGACCTGCTGATTACAAATCAGCTGCTCTACCAGCTGAGCTAAAGTGGCATTATAGTTTTATCACATAAAGAACTATTCCTTTTTTCAGGACGGCAAAGGTTATGGAAAACTAATATCAACAAAATTCTTGAAAAGATTTTTTTTGATATTTTATTGTTATAAGAAAAAATCTTTTAAAAAAAGTAAAATAATTAAGTCTTTTTCTACTTTTTATTGAACTTTTAAGTATAAAGTAAAGCCAAATAGAAAGATACTTTTCTTTACAATTTTCTTATTACTTTTAAATTGTTATTAGTTAACAAAATTATTGAACAATTTAAAGTTTTGGCTATGACCATAGAAGAAGCACAACAACAAGTAGATACATGGATAAAAACAGTTGGCGTAAGATATTTTAATGAGCTAACCAATTTGGGTATTTTAATGGAAGAAGTGGGGGAGTTATCTCGTATAATGGTAAGAACTTATGGAGAACAATCTTTTAAAGAAAGCGATAAAGGCAAAGATTTGGCAGATGAAATGGCAGATATTTTATGGGTTCTTATTTGTTTAGCTAATCAAACTGGCACAAATCTTACAGAAGCATTTCAGAAAAATATGGAGAAAAAAAATATACGAGATTTTAATCGTCATCAACACAATAAAAAAATTCATTAGTCGTTTCTTCTTTAGTACTAAACATAATCTTATATCTTATGATAGTAAATACTGTTTTATTATCAAATGTAATTTTGCTATATGGTTCAGCCATAATATTTATCATTGTAGCAGCTATAGCACTAAAACTATTTTATTCTTTTTCTATCAGAGGAAAATTAAAAGAATATCAAAGTGAAATTGCAAAGAGCCACTCTAAAATTTTAAAATTAGAGGTTACCAATGAAAAACTAAAACAACGTGTAAAGGAATTGGAAACAATTATACAACGCCCCAAAATTGCATAGATAAAGCTTAAACTCATCTTTATTAATGTAGTTTTTAAACTACTATATTGGTGTAAATATTATCTTACACTCTCCATTTTAAACCTATATTGCTGCTAAGTGCTTTCCTTTAGCTATTAACTTTTATCTTTCTGTTCATAATGTTTGCTTTTTTATTAGGTTTGCCGCCATTATGAGTATTCAGCAAGATAATAAACTTCAACAAATAATTTCTCATGCCAAAGAGTATGGCTTTGTATTTCCTTCAAGTGAAATTTATGATGGCTTAAGTGCAGTTTATGATTACGGTCCTTATGGTTGTGAATTGAAAAAAAATATTAGAGATTATTGGTGGAAAAGTATGACACAAATGCATGATAATATTGTAGGCATAGATGCTGCAATTTTTATGCATCCAACAACTTGGAAAGCCAGTGGACACGTTGATAATTTTAGTGATCCAATGATTGATAATAAGGATAGCAAAAAACGTTATCGTGTTGATCATTTAATTGAAGCCAAAGCAGAAGAATTAGCTCAAGAAGGAAAAAAGGATGAAGAAGCTACATTGTTAAAAAAAATGGATGAACTTTTAGCTGCTGAAGATTTTGTTGGATTAAAAAAATTAATTGATGATAATAATATTAAATGTTCTATAAGTGGTACAGCAAATTGGACAGATATTCGTCAATTTAATTTAATGTTTAAAACAGAGTTTGGTGCTATTGCTTCTGATAATGCAGATGATAATATTGTATATTTAAGACCAGAAACTGCTCAAGGAATTTTTGTAAATTTTTTGAATGTACAAAAAACTGCCAGAATGAAAATTCCTTTTGGTATTGCACAAACAGGTAAAGCTTTTAGAAATGAAATTGTAGCAAGACAATTTATTTTTAGAATGAGAGAGTTTGAACAAATGGAAATGCAATTTTTTGTTAGACCTGGTACTGAAGGTGAATGGTATAAATTTTGGAAAGAAGAAAGATTAAACTGGCATTTAAGTTTAGGAATTTCTAAAGATAAATATCGCTATCACGACCATGTAAAATTAGCTCACTATGCTAAAGAAGCTTGTGATATAGAATTTGAATTTCCTATTGGCTTTAAAGAAGTAGAAGGCATACATAGCAGAAGTGATTTTGATTTAAGCCAACATCAGTATTACAGCAAAAAGAAGCAACAATATTTTGATAATGACATTAATCCAGAAACTGGAAAGCCTTATGGGAATTATGTTCCTTATGTAATTGAAACTTCAATAGGTTTGGATAGAATGTTTTTATTAATTCTTTCAAATGCTTATGAAGAAGAAGTGATTACTAAAGAAGATGGTTCAACAGATAGTAGAGTTGTATTGCATATTCCAGCAAAAATTGCTCCTGTTAAATTAGCTATTCTTCCACTGCTTAAGAAGGATGGATTACCAGAAATTGCTAAGCAATTATTAGAAGAATGTAAACCACACTTTAAATGTTTTTATGAAGAAAAAGATGCAATAGGAAAAAGGTATCGTAGGCAAGATGCTATTGGTACACCTTTTTGTGTAACAATAGATCATCAAACCAAAGAAGATAATACTGTAACTATCCGTTATAGGGATAGTATGAAACAGGAAAGAATACCATTAAGCAAAGTAAAGCAATTAGTATTAGGAGAAATTTAATTTATTCTTCAGTTTTTATGTTATCTGTATTGGCTGAGGAAGATTTGTGATGATGATGTTTTTTATGATGTCGCTTTTTCTTTCTTTTTTTAAAATACAAAAAATAAATAAAGAGTAAAAAATAAATTAAAGAAGCTAATATAAAAATTGTAGTAAGTTTTTTATTTCCATGTTCAATATAAATAAAACTTACAGCACCTAATGCAATACTTTCAAGTAAAAAAGCCAACTTAGCTGAATTACCAATTGTTTTTTCTAACCAATCGAGAGAAGAAGATATTAAAACAAACAAAATACCTGTTAAAAATAAAGCAATGCAAAGTGCAAACTTTTTTTGCTCAAACATTTTAAATGCATTTAGCAAAAAAATTACTCCTGCTACAAAATGACAAATTCTTTTAAACCTTTCGTTTTTCATTAATTGATGCAGAATTTGGTTTAGAGTTTATCCATATAATTCTAAATGAATATCTTTTTTATCATATCCAATAGCAGTAATTCTTTCTTTTGCTTCATCAATCATATTTTTCCAACCACATAAATAAAAATGAGCTGGTTGCTTATTTTCTTTAATTAAATTTTCGTAAACAGCGTGTACATAACCTTTGTATTCTCCTTCATTTACTTCTGCTTCTCTTGAAAAAACTGGATGATAAAAAAAGTAAGGTAATTTATTTTGAAGTTCTTCTAACTCTTTTCTGTACAAAGCATCTTTATAAGTTCTACAGCCAAAAATTATATGAATATTTTTTTGAGGTTGTATATTATTATTGTGTAAATAGCTTACCATAGAACGAAATGGTGCAATACCTGTACCTGTACAAATAAGAAAAATATCTTTTTCTATCTTTTCGGGTAAAATAAATTTTCCTAATGGACCACGTAATGTAATTTCAGATCCAATAGAAATTTGATTAAATAAATAATTAGTTCCTGCACCACCTTCTAACAGCACAATCACTAATTCAATAATATTAGTATCATCTGGAGCAGAAGCAATAGAATAACTTCTCCACCGTTTATTTTTTTGTTCGTGTATAGGTAAATCAAGTGTTACAAACTGTCCAGGAACAAAGTCAAACTTTTGCATTTCAGGAATTTCAATCCAAAATCTACGTGTACTATGAGTCTCGTTTTCTATTCGGATTACTTTTCCAATTTTCCAAGGCTCTAACATAGTTGGTTTATTTTGCCACAATTTAAAATACTATGTACACAATTGCAAGTTTTTGTTATAAAATTTGAAATCTTTTTTATAGAGAGTATTATGTCGTAAATAAAATTGATTATTGAAAATACATACCAATACCTGTTATTAAATATTTTATCTTATTTTTATTCTTAGATATCCAAATAATATGAAACAACTCTTTATCATTCGTCATGCAAAAAGTAGTATAGATTTCTTTGGAAATGATTTTGAAAGACCTCTTAATGCACAAGGACATAAAGATGCACCTTTAATAGCAAAAAAACTTTTAGAAAAAAATATTTCAATTGATGCTTTTGTTTCAAGTGATGCTGTAAGAGCATTTACAACTGCTACTTATTTTGCTGAAGTTTTTGGAAAAAAAGAAGAAGATATTTTATTAGTAAATGAATTATATCATGCTAACGTATCAACTTTTTACAAAGTAATTTCTCATTTAGATGATGTGTTTTCTTCAGTTGCTATTTTTTCTCATAATCCAGGAATTACAGAATTTGTAAATCGTTTAACTTCTGTAAGAATTGTAAACATGACACCTTGTAGCATTTTTGCTTTATCTGTTAATACAGCATCTTGGAAAGATTTTATAAAAGCAGAAAAAAGTTTTTTATTTTTTGAATATCCAAAAACAAGCTATTGAATTTTTCTTTTTTTATTGACCAAATACACGCCAACAAAAATTAATATTGCTGCAATAACTTTTACTAAAGTAAGTTTTTCGTTAAACAAAATAATAGAAGTAATTGTTGCAAAAATTGGTTGTGTGTAAATGTATGTGCCTGTTACAGCAGCACCTAATTTATCTACTCCATACACCATAAATAAATAAGCTAAGAATGTAGAACCAATAACCACAAAAACCAATGACAGCCAATGATACCATAAAAACATTTCCCACTTTATTTTTAATGTATCATTAAAGCCTAAAGGCACAATCATTAATGTGCCAAATAAAAATACCCAACGTATTACATGCTCTGGTTTGTATGTTGCCATTAATGGTTGAACAAGAACTAAATAACAAGCATAAGAAATGGCATTGATGATAATAAAAACATCGCCTATTAAACTGCTGTCTTTATCTGCTTGTGTTTTAATTAATATTAAGGTTGCAGCACCAGAAATACCAAGTATTAGACCTAATGTTTTGTTTAAAGTAATTTTTTCTTTTAAAAACATTATTGTCCGACAAAAAAATAAAAGGGTAGCATTTCTGTTACCCTTTTT
>JAIXLO010000012.1 GCA_026931325.1 Chitinophagales bacterium
AATTGTTGTAAAACCAGTGCAGGCAATTCCTGATAAGTATTAGTTATATGGCTAAAAAGAAATATTACATTTGTAATTGTTAATGTTTATTTTTGTTAAAAAGAAAAGGAAAAATGAAAGAATCAACTTTTATAGAGAAAGAAACCTTAGTAAATATTATTATTGACAAAACTTGGTCTTTCGCAGAAAAAACTATTAAAGACACTACATATATTACTCACGGTTATTACACTTATCCGGCAAAATTTATCCCTCAACTTGCATCACGTTTGATCAACAAGCTAAGTAATGAGAATGATATAATTATTGATCCATTTATGGGAAGTGGGACAACTATTGTTGAGGCTATTGTAAATAAGAGAATTGGTGTTGGAACTGATATTAATGAAATCGCTTACCTTCTTGCAAAAGTGAAAACTACACCAATAAAACCATTATTATTAATGGAAGAATTGAATAAAATCGAACTTGATTTGCAAAACAGATTAAATGGACAGTTTGATTTTTTCAAAAAGAAATCGATAGAATTGTTGCCTAAAAATGAAAGAATTGATTATTGGTTTTTACCCTCTCAAAAAGACAAATTATTAATCATTTTCACAAGAATATTGGAAATAAATGATAAAGACATTAAAGATTTTTTCTTAGTAGCATTCGCCCAAATATTAAAATCTTGTTCGATATGGCTCCAAAAAAGCGTAAAACCAACTAGAGACAAAAACAAAAAAATCTACGAACCGCATACTTTATTTTTAAATCAACTAAAAAAAATGATTCGAAAGCATTATGATTTTGATAAAATTTTAGATGTTAAAATAAAAAATGCAATAGATGATTTTAGAATTACGAAATGTGATGACGCAAGAAATTTACCCGTTGAAGACGGAAAAGCTTCATTAATAATCACAAGCCCGCCATACGTTACATCATATGAATATGCTGATTTACATCAATTACCTTCTTTATGGTTTGGCTATTTAGATGAACTTTCAGAATTCAGAAAAAAATTCATTGGTAGTGCGTACAAAGAAAGAGAATCAGTTGATCTAAAAAGCTCATTAGCAGAAGAAACATTTTATTTATTGGGTAATAATCAAAAAGGAAGAGAAGTTAAAAACTATTTCGCCGATATGTTAGAATCATTTATTGAAATGAAACGGGTTTTAAAGCAAGGTGGAAAAGCTTGTATAGTTATTGGAAACACACAATTCAAGGGTGTTAAAATATTAAATGCAGAAGTTTTTCAAGAACAATTCGAAAACATAGGTTTCCGAACTTTCGATGTTATTCATCGTGAAATTCCATCTAAAATGTTACCTTCAACACGAGATATCTCTACTGGTCAGTTTGTTAAATCAACAAATAGCTCATTAAAATTAGCCTATCCAACTGAATATATTTTAATAATGGAAAAATTATGACTATAGACGACCTTATTGTTTTGTATAACAAGAAAAAAGAAAAATATGGCAAAGATACTTATCGCCAAATATCGAATCTTCTGAGTGAAGCTAAAGCACAGCATAAAAAAGATTTTAACGGTACTGACCACGAACAATCTTGGCGTGCTTTTAAGGGAAAAAATCTTGAAAAATTAATTGAATATATAATTACCGACGAAGTAAAAAATCTTGGGCTTGAAGTTGTAAATGGAAATTCTCTTGAAAGAACGAATGGTGAAAATTTATCAAAAGAATTAGGATTGGTAAAGAGAAATCTTCTGATTGATTATGGAGAATTTGGTGCACATTTACCTGATGTTGATATAATTATATATAATCCAACTAATTCCAAAGTTGTTGCTGTTCTTTCCAGTAAAGTGACTTTAAGAGAACGCATTGCTCAGACTGGTTATTGGAAAATTAAACTTTCATCTGATAAAGTAACCCAACATATAAAAGTTTATTTTGTTACGCCTGATGAAGATGGAACACTTACAACAAAGACTCCAACGAAGAAAGGTAGAGCAATTGTAGAAGTTGATTTGGATGGCAGTTATGTGCTTAGTGAAACCAATATTGAGGAAAGCAAAAAAGTCAAAATGTTTAACAGATTTATTGATGATCTTAAAAATCTTATTAAATAAACCATAAAACCTATGTCGAAATCAAAAAAGGAATTGATATTAGAATCAACTACTCTTTGGGATTTTCCAACACAAAATTATGGCAATATTCCACACGGTAATAATAAGTATAATGGCGTAACTCCTGCTTTCATAATCTGGAATCTTCTACAACGTTATACAAAAGAAGATGATCTTGTAATTGACCCAATGTGTGGAAGTGGAACAACTATCGATGTTGCAAAAGAATTAAATCGTAAAGTTATTGGTTACGATTTAAATAAAGTTCGTACTGACATTATTAAAAATGATTCCAGAAAAATTCCTTTAGATAATGACTCTGTAGATTTTGTATTCATAGATTCTCCATATTCGAACAACATAAAATATTCAGATAATAAAAAATGTATTGGTAATATTTCTTGCGAAGATCCATTATTCTTTAAAGAATTAGAAAAAGTTGCAAAAGAAATTTATCGAATTCTTAAACCGGGCAAAGCAATGGCTTGGCTTATTGGGGATCAATGGATTAAAAAGAAATTTACTCCAACTGGTTTTCTCTTGTATCAGCTTTTAGAAAAGTATTTTGAAACACTAGATATTATTTGTGTAACAAGACACAATCAAACCTCGAACACTGGTTTATGGCATAACCGCGCAAGAAGATTTAATTTCTACTTAAGGGGTTTTAAATATCTATTCATAATGCAAAAGAAACTATAAATTTTGATTCCAATAAATTTAAATCGCCATATAACCAGCCAATCAACCCGACCGCCTTTTCGCATTCGGGTTTTCTAATTTTCTTGGCTTGGTTTTTCCGTTACAAGTTTGTTGTTCTAAGTAGTTCTATTAATTAACATTGTTGCAAAC
>JAIXLO010000070.1 GCA_026931325.1 Chitinophagales bacterium
ATTTCAGTTGTATGGTTAATGTTCTTTTGGAGAAGAATTGGTAAAAAATATTCTGTTGATTTTTCAGTTTCTTTAATGTTTAAATTATCATCTTCTGTATTATTATTTGCTGAAAAATTGTTATCAACTGAATTATTATTAGCTATTAGTTTTACTGAATTAATACTATTTCTATTATTAATGTTGATTTCTTCAGAAATTATAAATTCATTATTACTCTTTATTTTATTTTGGTTAGGTGTTGAAGCGATTATATGATTTTGCTTTTTAGTTTTAATAGGATAGGAGAAACTATGAGTTAAATATTGTTCATTAAATTGTAAATTTTTTGATACTAGCTTATTTTGTCCAACAACATTATTTTCTATAATAGGCAAAGTAGAAAAGTTAGATTTTGTTGGATTATTATAAATTAAAGATGATATAGTCAGAGCAGAAATAATAAATAATGAAACAAAGGGAAGTGCATGCCATTTCTTATTGCCATGAAACTCTTTATAAATATTTCTCCAAACTTTATCTTCTGGATAAAGTTTATGTTTTGCAGTTTTTGATTGCAAAAATTGTTCAAGATTATTATAGTACTTTTGGTCTTTCATTTCACTTATTTTAAATCGGCTAACCAATTTAAATTTTCTTTTTCTTCTGGGATTATTTGTTTCTTAATAAGTATATTTTCCAATAAAACTCTTGCTCTTGCATATTGGCTTCTACTTGAACTTTCTTGTATGTCTAACAGTTCACCAATTTCTTTATGACTATACCCTTCAATTGCATATAAGTTTAAAACAGTCCTATATCCAATAGGCAATAATCTTATACACTCGATAATTTGTTTCACTAAAATAATGTTTGAAATATTTTCATGTTTTATATGAATATTTTCTGCATAATCTAATTCAATGTTGTCTGTAAACTTTTTATTTCTTTTTAAAAAATTAATACAGCTATGAATAACAATTCTTCTTATCCAACCTTCAAAAGAGCCTTTGTTTTTAAAAGTATGAATTTGAGTAAAGATTTTAATAAAGGCATCTTGTAGCATATCCTGTGCATCAATTCTATTATAAGCAAAACGATAACACAAACTCAGCATTTTAGGGCTATACAGGTTATATAATTCCCTTTGAGCTGATGCGTCATTATTTATACATCCTTGTATTAAATCTTGCTCAATCATTCTAGGAAATGAAATTTCCATAAAAGTAAGACAAATAGATTATATTATTGCTGCATTAATTAATTATTTTATAGGAGCATAAAACAATTATTTTATTTCTTCTTTCTTCTTTTTTGTTTAGGATTGTAAATTTTGTTTGCTGATAAAACTAATTTAATAAACTCTTGCTGAGCAAAAGATTTTGTATTAGCTGAACTTTCAGCAATATCAAGAACATCCCAAAAATCATAATTCCAAGCGTATTTTGATTGTTTTAATAGAGAACCAAACATAACTACTGCTGTAGCAAAACGGAGTGAAGAGTTAGCATTTGAAAAAGAAATTAAATTACTGTTAATATTTAATCTCTGTTCAGTATCTTTTTGATTATCAGATAATTGATATTTTAAATTAATTTCTCCTATATTAATATTGCTAACTTTGTTGTTATTATACTTAATAATTTCAAAAATAGCTATCATATTATGCCCACTACCAACTTCCCCACCTTCTAACTCACTTGTACTATCTGTGATAGCAGATTTTTTGTTATCAAAGCCGATTAATCGATATTCTTTGACAATTTCATTATTAAAATAAAAATCAAGAAAAGCGTCATTAGCTACTGAGTATAAGGTTTTGGTAAATTCTGTTACTAGCACTTTTTGTGCTTCATATAAGTTATCAATATACGCAAAATTGCCATTACCTTTTTTTGCTAAAGTTTCTAATTTGCTATCTTTATAATTACCCATTCCTACACCTAAACAAGTAAGGTAAATACCACTTTGCATATATGAAGTAATTAATTCTTCTAAAGCCTTATCTGAAGTTTGACCAACATTAAAATCTCCATCTGTTGCTAAAATAATTCTATTATTTCCCTTTGGAATAAAGGAACGAGTAGCTGAAGCATAAGCTGTTTGTATAGCTGCTTCGCCAGGGGTATCACCTGAAGCATATAAAGAGTCAATTACATTATTGATAATTTCTTTTTCTGAACCACTTGTAGGATATAAAACTTTTGCTACGCCACCTCCATAAGTTATTATTGTAACAGTATCAATACTTCTTAAATTTTCTACCAACATTTTGAATGCTGATTGTAATAGAGGAAGCCTATTAGGCTTATCCATAGAGCCTGAAACATCTATTAAGAAAACTAAATTACTTGGAGGAACATTATCTAAATTTAGTTTTGGAGCCTTGAAACTTAAAAACAATAAGTTAGACTGTTCATTCCATGGACAAGTAGTTAGGAAATTTTTAATTTGAAATTGTTTATCAGAAAACTTATTTTCTTGAATACTATCATTTAGATTATAATCAAAATAGTTTAGCATTTCTTCTATTCTAACTGCATTTATTGGCACTCTTACACCATTGTTTATAAAACGTCTAATATTGCTATAAGAAGCTCTATCAATATTTAATACAAAACCTGTTTCAGGATAAAGTTTTGTAGATACAAAATCATTTTCAATTAATTGACTATAGCTTTCTCCATTTGTAGAAAAGAAAGCATTTTGTTCTTTTAATAGATTTTTAGTTTTTGAACTTAGTTTGTTTTTCATCAAACTAGCTGTAGCTGCTAAAGGCTTTAAAGTAAAATTTTGATAGAATCTTACATTAATTGCTTTTTTTAAAGTTTCGTAACCTGAAAGTGTTAAAATAACAGTATCTATTTCAAGAGTTGTAGGAATACCAAATGTTCCATAATTACCACTTGTATAAGAATAGGAATAATTATTTTTAGAAAAAAGACAAATTTTTACATTAGGCAATATACGTCCTTGCTCGTCTTTAATTACTCCACGTAAATAAAATTGTGCAAAAACCGTATTAAGGGTTATTAAAAAAATACTAAGTAAGATAACTTTCTTCATTAGCAAAAACTCTGTTATTGCTAAATTATAACGAAAAAAATTTAAAAATCTATATAAATTAAGTTCTTAGCTAAATATTTACAAAAAAACTTATTTATATTATAATGAAAATACGAAATTTATAGCAAATAAATAGAGAAGTTATTTTATAATTATTTTCCTTTTTTGTGTGTTTTAGCTTTTTTAGATGCAGCAATAATTTCTTTGCTTAAGTTTTCGTATGTATTTTTTCCAGTGTATTTTACTCCATTAATAAAAAATGTAGGTATTTCAGTAACACCCAATTTTTTTCCATAGGCTATATCTTCATGTACATTTTGACCATAAGTACCATTCATTAATTCTTCCAACATTTCTTTTCTATTAATTCCAGCATCTTTTGCATGAAGTTTTAATGTAGTAGTTCCTAAATTTCTTCTATTAGCAAATAATGCATTGTGCATTTCCCAAAACTTTCCATCTTGAGCAGCTGATATTGCTGCTTCTGCAGCTTTTTGACTTCTTTGATGAACTTTTGTAAGAGGGAAATGACGAAAATTAAATTTTACTATTCCCTTATGTTCTTCTAATATTTTTTTTATTACCTCATTTACTTTTGCACATTCTTCACTTTCATAATCTCCAAATTCCATTAAAATTACAGGTGCTTTTTTATCACCAACAAATACGTCTTTGGTTTCAATGATAGAGGGTTGTTCTTTGCTCGTAGCCATATTTTTCAATACTTTTACTGATATAAGACAAAAAATAAATTTGCCTCATAACATCATAATTAATACAATGTATGAGGCAAACATAGGTTTTTTTAGTATTTAACAATATTTATTAATCCACAACTTCATTTCTAAAAACTACAACTCCATCAAAGGCATCTATTAATACAGGTTTTTCTTTATCAATACTACCTGAAAGAATTTTTTTACTTAACTCATTAACTATTTCTTTTTGAATTAATCTTTTAATTGGTCTTGCACCAAACTGTGGTTCATATCCATTTTCAGCAATATAATCAATGATATAATCACTAAAGTTTAGTGTTATGCCACTTTGGGCTACTAGTTCTTTTAAAGTATTTAATTGAATATTGATAATTCCTTTTATTTCATCTTTAGTAAGAGGGTGAAACATAATAATTTCATCAACTCTATTTAGAAACTCAGGTCTAATAGTTTGTTTAAGCAAATTCATTACTTCTGTTTTTGCTTTTTCTGCAGCATTTTCTATATCCTTTTCTGAAATATTATCAAAAGCTTCTTGTATTATATGACTACCTAAGTTGCTTGTCATTATAATAATAGTATTTTTAAAATTTACAGTTCTTCCTTTGTTGTCAGTTAATCTACCATCATCTAAAACTTGTAATAAAACATTCCAAACATCAGGATGTGCTTTTTCAATTTCATCTAACAAAATAACGCTATAAGGTTTTCTTCTAACTGCTTCTGTAAGTTGCCCTCCTTCATCATAACCTACATAACCTGGAGGAGCACCAACCAATCTTGATACAGTATGTTTTTCTTGAAATTCACTCATATCAATTCTGGTCATCATGCTTTCATCATCAAATAAATATTCAGCTAGTGCTTTTGCTAATTCTGTTTTACCAACTCCAGTAGTTCCTAAGAAAATAAAACTTCCTATTGGCTTTTTAGCGTCTTGCAAGCCTGCTCTGCTTCTTCTAACAGCATCTGATACAGCTACTATTGCTTCGTTTTGCCCAATAACACGTTTGTGTAATTCATCTTCTAAATTCAATAATTTCTCCTTTTCACTTTGGAGCATTTTATTTACTGGAATTCCAGTTGCTTTTGCAATAGCTTCAGCAATATCTTCAGCATCTACCTCTTCTTTTAATAATCTTCTTTCGCTAAGAGTTTCTAATTCTTTACTTAATTTTTCAATAGTTTTTTCTTCTTCTTTTATTTTACCATATCTTATTTCAGCAACTTTACCAAAGTCTCCATCACGTTCTGCACGTTCAGCTTCAATTTTTAAATTTTCAATATTTGTTTTAGCGTTTTGAATTTTATCAACTATCTCTTTTTCTTGTTTCCATTTAGCTTTTAAAGTATCTCTTTCTACACTTAACAAAGAAATTTCTTTAGAAAGCTCTTTCAATTTTGCTTCATCATTTTCTCTTTTTATAGCTTCGCGTTCTATTTCTAATTGTCTAATTTGCCTTTCTAATTTATCTAATTCCTCAGGCATACTATTCATCTCTAAACGAAGCCTTGCAGCACTCTCATCAATTAAATCAATAGCTTTATCTGGTAAAAATCTGTCTGTAATATATCTATGAGAGAGTTCAACAGCAGCAATAATTGCTTCGTCTTTTATACGAACATGGTGGTGTGTTTCATATTTATCTTTAATACCACGAAGAATAGAAACTGCATCTTCTACACTTGGTTCGTCAATCATTACTTTTTGAAAACGACGTTCTAATGCTTTATCTTTTTCAAAATATTTTTGATATTCATTTAAAGTAGTAGCACCTACAGCTCTAAGTTCTCCTCTTGCTAATGCAGGTTTTAAAATATTAGCAGCATCCATTGCTCCTTCACCTCCACCTGCACCTACCAATGTATGAATTTCATCAATGAATAGAATGATTTCACCATCACTTTCAGTAACTTCTTTTACTACTGCTTTTAAACGTTCTTCAAATTCTCCTTTATATTTTGCACCAGCAATTAATTGACCCATATCTAATGCAAAAATTATTTTGCTTTTAAGATTTTCAGGTACATCACCTTTCACAATTCTCATTGCTAATCCTTCTGCAATTGCTGTTTTTCCAACACCTGGCTCACCAACTAAAATTGGATTATTTTTAGATCTACGAGAAAGTATATGTAATGTCCTTCTAATCTCTTCATCTCTACCAATTACTGGATCTAATTTTCCATTGCTTGCTAATTCATTTAAATTCCTTGCATATTTCTGTAAGGCATTAAATTGTTGGTTTTGTGTTTGAGAGGTTATTGTACTACCTTTTCTTAAATCTTTGATTGCAGCTATTAAACCTTTTTCTGTTAAGCCGGCATCTTTCAATAGTTTAGCAGTATCGTCATTTACATTTAATATGCCAATTAGTAAATGTTCAACACTTACAAATTCATCATTAAACTGCTTTAAAGAAGCGTTTGCTTTTAATAATACATTACTTAAATCTCTACTAATATTTTGTGCAGGTTCTGAGCCTGATGTTTTAGGTAAACGCTTAATAGCTTCATCTGTTTTATTTTCAATGAAAGAAACATTTACATTATTTTTCTTTAATAAATATTCAATTGAATTATCATCATCTGAAAGCATTGCTTTTAGTAAATGATTGGTTTCTATATTTGGGTTTCCATTATTAAAAGCAACTTGTTGTGCTGCTTGAATGGTTTCCTGAGCTTTAATGGTATAGTTATTCAAATTCATAGTTAAAATCTCTTTATATGAAATTGATTATAACAAATAAATATCCACTCTCATAAATAGGAAATGATGGCATTTAAAGTAACACAGAACTGCCTGAAAGTCATATCTATTCTATGTTTTATGAAATTCTTTCAGCTAATTTATTTTTAAGGATTGTTAAGTATAATGAAATTAAGATAAATAGTTTTCTATCTCTTCAATTGAAATAACTTTTCCAAAGTGCTTTACCTTTTCAATATCATTATGAGGGTTTCCAATAAAATATATTGGAATATGGGCAGTCTTTTTTCTTTTTAAAATTGCTTGAGCGGTTTGCCTACAATGGCTTGGTTTAGAGTTATAATTTATAAATATTTTATCCGGTAAAATTTCTCCAATTTTTTTGTAAGCAAGCTCTCCATCCTTACCTTCAAAGAAAACTTTATTTTTCCTACTTATTTTGTTAACTAAAAAGGTTGAGTTTGAAAAGTCTATGATAAAGATTATCATAAAATAAGTTTCTACTAAACTAAGAATAAATATTTATTTTAAAGAGATAGCTTTTTTAACGAAAAAAGCCTTCCTGTGGAAACAGGACGGCCTCTAACGATTGCTTGCCATATGAAATTTTTTAATAACTGTACTTAATAATGCAAGCTAACTTACACACTAATCATTTTCTTGGTTACAGTTATTCTGCTATAATTATTTAGTAGCAGGAGCTTCTGTAGCTGGTTTAGTTGTATCAGCAGCTTTTGTTGTATCAACAGCTGGAGCTTCAGGAGCTGTAGCTGGAGCTACAGTTGGTGAATCAGTAGCTGGAGTTTCTGGAGTTTCAGAATTGTTACAAGCTACGAAAGCTACGATTGCTAATAATGCAAGTACTTTTTTCATGTTTTTTGTTTTTTTTTGTGAGTTAATTTCTACTTAATACCATATTTGTAAAAAAGGTAACCCAAGTTTTTTTGTAAATTCAAAAAAATTTTTTTTAACAGTTGAATGGGTTACTTTTAATCATTTAATAGTATAAACAATACAATTTGTGAAACCTGAGCTTAATGAACAAGCGTTATTAGAAGGACTGGCAGAAAATAATTCTAAAGCCATTGAGATTATTTATAAGGAAAATTTTAATATAATTCAATCTTATATTTTAAATAACAATGGTTCTTACGATGATGCAAGAGATATTTTTCAGGAAGCAATGATAGCTCTTTATGAGAAGGCACAAACTGAGTCGTTTGTTTTAACTTGTAAGATAAATACATATATCTATTCTGTTTGTAAAAGACTTTGGCTAAAAAAATTACAACAAATAGGAAGGTATAATAATCCTTTAGAAAGTTACGAAGAAACAATACAAGTTGAAGAAGATTTAGAAATTCATGAAAAAAGAAACTTGGATTTTTCTATGATGGAACGAGCATTGAGTAGCCTTGGCGAACCTTGCAGAGGCTTAATAGAAAATTTTTACATTAAAAAGGTTTCTATGCAGGATATTGCTAAACAATATGGTTACACAAATGCTGATAATGCTAAAACACAGAAGTACAAGTGTTTGATGCGATTAAAAAAATTATTTTTTGCTCAATATAATATAGGAGAGTGATGATGGATGATATACAACTTATACAAACAATAGAACGTTACCTTGAGGGTAAAATGCAACCTGAAGAAAAGGCTTTTTTTGAACAACAAAGAAAAACCGTTCCAGAAATTGACCAAATGGTGGTTGAACACAATATGTTTACCCATCAAATGGAAGACTTTGCAGCTAATCAAAGATTAAAGTATAAACTTCATGATGTTCATAATAAGCTTTTAGTAGAAGGAGTAATTACAGAAAGTGAAAACATTAACACTAAAGCTAAACTTGTACATCTTTGGAATAGATATCGTAAAGTAACTGCTATAGCAGCAGTTGTAGGAGGTGCAATGGCTTTAATAATTAGTGGAATGATTTCATATTTTGCACCAACTAACAAACAAGCTATTCAACAATTAGGACAAGAAGTTGAAAAACTAAAACAAGGTCAGCGTTATCAAGGAAATAAAATAAATGAAGTAGTATCTAAAATGCCTAAAGATGCTGAAGTAAGAGGTGGAGGAACAGGATTTTTGATTGATGGTAAAGGCTATATAGTTACTAATGCTCACGTTTTAAAAGGTGCTTTTTTTGCCAATGTTTATAATGATGGTAAAGAATATAAAACTAAAATTGTTTTTATTGATAATGATAAAGATTTAGCTGTTCTTAAAATTGATGATAAAGATTATACACCAATAAAATCTTTACCTTATGGAATAGCTAAACATGGTATAGAGTTAGGAGAAGAAATTTTTACACTTGGATATCCAAGAAATGAAATTGTTTATAATGTAGGTTATTTAAGTGCTAAGACAGGTTATGGTGGAGATACTTTAAGTTGTCAAATACAAATGA
The DNA here is from genome assembly GCA_026931325.1 of Chitinophagales bacterium. Taxonomy (GTDB): domain Bacteria; phylum Bacteroidota; class Bacteroidia; order Chitinophagales; family Chitinophagaceae; genus UBA1930. The sequence continues at coordinate 8,897 of JAIXLO010000070.1, forward strand.
GTGCAAATCCTGGTAATAGTGGAGGTCCATTATTAAATAAACATGGAGAAGTTGTAGGTGTAATAAGCACTAAAGAAAGACAAGCTGATGGAGTAACATTTGCTATTACAAGTAAATATATTTTTAGATTAATAGATGATATTAAAAAATTAGATACCTCATATCAACGAATAAAACTACCTGCTTATTCTTCTATTAAAAGTGCAGATAGAGTTAATCAGATTAAACAAATTGAAGATTGTGTATTTTTAATTAAAGCATATAACTAATTAAAATTTCCATTTTTCAAGTTTTTCTTTTAGTGCATAGTTTGTAAAATCAAACTCAACAGGCACTACACTTACATAATGGTTTTGTAATGCCCATACATCTGTATCTTTTCCTTTATCAAAATTTACAAATTCTCCTGTTAGCCAATAATACATTTTGCCATGTGGGTCTGTTCGTTCAATAAAATCTTCTTCGTATTTAGCATTTGCTTGTCTGCAAATTTTTATACCTTTTATTAAACTTTCTGGTACAGCAGGAATATTTACATTTAGCAATAAATTTTTTTCTTTCTTTTTTGCCAGCATTTGAATTGCAATTTTCCTTGCAACATTTTTTGCTGCTGAAAAATCAGCTTCCATACTAAAATCTAATAAGCTAAAGCCTGCACTAGGTATGCTTTCTATAGCAGCTTCCATTGCTGCACTCATGGTTCCACTATAAATTACATTAATGCTATGATTTGCTCCATGATTAATACCACTTAAACAAATATCTGGTTTGCGATGAAGTATTTTATCAACTGCAAGTTTTACACAATCTACAGGTGTTCCATTGCTTGTATATGCTTCAACTCCTTCTATTAAAGAAACTTTTTGTAATCTAAGTGGTTGGCCAATTGTTATTGCATGTCCCATACCACTTTGAGGTTTATCTGGTGCTACTACAACTACTCTTCCTAAATCTTTTACAGCTTCTGTTAAAGCTTTAATACCTGGAGCATAAATACTATCATCATTGGTAATTAATATAATTGGTAATTCCTTTTTCTTTGATTTTATCATAAGTGCAAATTAATAAAGAGTTGTTGAATAAAATGGAAATTGCTACTTAGTAATTTATTTCTTTTTGTTAAAGTATTTTTTATTTAGCCAATTACTAAGTATAGCACTTCCTGTGCCTATAATAGCACCTGCTAAAACATCAGTTGGATAATGTTCTCCTAAATATAATCTTGAATATGCAACACTTGAAGCCCATGTAAAAGCAGGTACAACGACATACCATTTTTTACAAGTTAATGTTAAAGATGTTGCTGTTGCAAATGCAGTAGATACATGACCTGATGGAAAAGATTTTCCTTGTTCATATTCATAGGGATGAATGAGTAATGGATATTGTTCGTAAGGTCTTTGTCTGTTGATAGTATATTTTAAACCTTGTACAATAGCTGTGTTTATTAATAATGCACCAGCAACTGTCCATCCTTTTTGTTGAATTATTTTATCTTTTTTTAAATATCCAATAGCTAACATTGTTGTGGGGGCTACAATTGCTAATGGATAAATACTGGCTGAAGTTGCTTTCCAATATTCTGAATAAGTGTAGTAGATTAATGTTTTCTAATAATTTTTATTTCCAATTTTGGGCAATAAATTATTTAAACAATAAAGCATCTAAAATAATCAGTACTTTTAATAAATTTTTATTAAACATGAATTTTGTAAAGATTAAGCTATAACCAATACAATATGTCCAGTAACTGCAAAAACCATTTTATTATCTAATCTGTTGCCTACGATTGGCTCTATACCAGCCCTAAAGCTAAATCCTTTTTTATCTGCTTGCTGATAACGATAACCCATAGGGATTCCATAAATTATATTGGTTTTATTACCTGTAAAATCAATTTGTCCAAACTTAGATTCTGATGGATTGCTTTTATTTTTACTTGATGAATTAGCAATAGTAGCATTTAAGCCCATTTCTACAAAATGTCCTTTATTGCCTGCCATAATATTAATACCAAAAGGAATTACTACAATATTACTTCCTCCTAAAGGAAAATATCCTGCACCAATTCTAAAGCCTAAGCCATCTAATCTGTTAGTAAATCTTCTATCATAATTTAATGACCATAAAATACTATTACCTCCTGCCTCTACATAAATAGTTTGTGCTGGCTTTTGAGTAAAGGTTTTTACTAATACTTTTTTTCTTCTTACTAAAGAGTCAGTAGTATGTTGTGCATTGCTAAAGGTTGTTACTGCTATTACGCAGATAAGTACAAGTATTATTTTTTTCATTTGAGATATTTTAATATCAATTACTAAAGTATAATATTTATTGCAAGGCTGCTAAACTTTCTTCTATAGTTTTAATTCTTGCTTCACAATCGGCTTTTTTCTTTTGTTCATTTGCTATTATTTCAGGTTTTGCATTTTGCACAAATCTTTCATTGTTTAATTTTTTCATAATGCTTTCTAAAAATCCTTTTTGATATTGCAAATCTTTTTCCAACTCTGCTTTTAATGCAGCACTATCAATTTCTTTTTCTGCTTCTATAAAAAATTTTTCATTTTCAATAGCTATAACGATTGTATTTGCAACACTATCTTGTACATAGTTTATTGTATCTGCATTTATCTGTTTCTTCAAAATATTTTCTATAAAACTATAATTGTTTGTAGTAGTAGTTTGAATAGATAGTTTAATAATGTCTTTAGGTTTTATTTGATTTTTTGCTTTTGCTTCTCGTAGTGCTGTAATTGTTTTTTTTAACAACTCACCTTGTTGTAAAATTTCTGTAGAAAATTTGTTGTTAGGGTTGATTTGTTTAATTGTTAAATCATCTTCTCTGTTTTGTAAATGATGATAAATTTCTTCTGTAATAAATGGCATAAAAGGATGTAAGAGTTGCATTAATTCTTCAAAGTAGGAAATAGTTTTTTCGTAAACATTTTTCTCCATTGAATCGCCAAAATTTGGTTTAATCCATTCTAAATACCAACTACAAAAGTCATCCCAAATCAAAGAATAAATGGTTTTAAGAGCTTCACTTAATCTGAATTGCTTTAGTAAATTATCTACTTCTTGTTTTACTTCATTCAATCTGTTATCAAACCAAGTAATAGCAAAATTATTTGTAGTTGTTTGTGTAGATGAGTTATCAACTCTTTGTTCTAAACTTTTAATTAACTTTAATGCATTCCAAATTTTATTGTTAAAGTTTCTACCTTGTTCTAAACTACTTTCATCAAACAATAAATCATTACCAGCAGGTGATGCAATCATAATTCCAAAGCGTACAGCATCTGCACCATAAGTATCAATTAAGCCTAACAAATCGGGACTATTGCCTAATTGCTTACTCATTTTTCTTCCTTGCTTATCACGAACCATTCCTGTAAAATAAACATCTTTAAAAGGTCGTTGTTGTTTAAATTCATAACCTGCCATTATCATACGAGCTACCCAAAAGAAAATAATATCTTGCCCAGTAACCAATGTTGTTGTTGGATAATAATAATTTATTTCTTCATTATTAGGGTTGCTAATTCCTTTAAAAACTTCTATGGGCCAAAGCCAAGAAGAAAACCAAGTGTCTAATACATCTTCATCTTGCGTAATATTTTTTATTTCGGATTTTGGATTTTCAATTTTAAATTTTTCAATGGCTTCTTCTTTTGTGGCAGCTACAATGCAATTTCCATTTTCATCGTACCAAGCAGGTATTCTTTGCCCCCACCATAGTTGTCTTGATATACACCAGTCTTTAATATTTTCTAACCAATATTTATATGTGTTTTTTAGTTTGGCTGGATGAAAAGTAATTTCATCATTCATTACAGAGTTTAAAGCTGCTGGATTTTTTTGTAAAAACTCTTTCATGTTCATAAACCACTGCATAGATAATCTGCTTTCTATTACAGCACCTGTTCTTTCACTTGTACCAACCTGACCCTTATAATCTTCTATTTTTTCAATTAAGTTGATTGCAGAAATATCTGCTACAATTTTTTTTCTTAAATCAAATCTATCAATACCATTGTATGCTAATACTTGATTTGATGGATTATCTTCCATTAATTCATCAGCAATAAATTTTCCATTTTCATCTAAAGTATTAATAGCTTTTAATTGATGTTTTCTACCAATTTCATTATCATTTTTATCGTGTGCTGGTGTTATTTTTAATGCACCTGTACCAAAAGTTGCATCAACATATTCATCTGCAATTACAGGAATTTTTCTGTTGATAATTGGTACAATAACTTCTTTGCCTATAATGTTTTTATAACGTTCATCTAAAGGATTTACACAAATAGCCACATCTCCTAAAATGGTTTCTGGTCTTGTTGTAGCAACTATTATGTATTGCTGATTATTTTCTACAAAAGGATATTTAACGTAATAAAGTTTACTATCAATTTCTTTAAAAATTACTTCTTCATCACTCAATGCTGTTTTACTTACTGGGTCCCAATTAACCATTCTTAATCCACGATAAATAATACCATCATTATACAACTGAATAAAAGTTTTGATAACACTTTTATAATAGTCATCATCCATAGTAAAGTTTACTCTATTCCAATCTAAACTACAGCCTAATTTTTTTAATTGTTGTAAAATAATGCCACCATATTTTTCTTTCCATTCCCATGCATATTTTAAAAACTCTTCTCTTGTTAAAGAAGATTTTGTAATACCTCTTTCTCTAAGCATTTGCACCACCTTAGCTTCTGTTGCAATACTTGCATGGTCTGTGCCAGGAATCCAACAAGCATTTTTACCCATCATTCTTGCACGACGAATTAAAATATCTTGAATAGTATTGTTTAAGCAATGTCCCATGTGCAATACACCAGTAACATTAGGTGGAGGTATAACTATTGTATAAGGTTCTTTAGTAGTATCTACATCGCTATTAAAATAACCTTTATTTACCCAATGGCTATACCATTTATTATCTATTTGTTGAGGTTCAAAATTTTTAGTTAATTCCATGTGTATTTTAATTCCAATTAATTTTTAAGAAAAGCATTCAATTTTATGAGCAAACAAAAATAAGCAAAGGGTTTGAAGTTGTTGAAAACAATAGAACAGAGTTTTATTTGCTTCTTAATAAATCGAGATGAAGTTGACCAAAATTTTGCAGAGAAGATAATTTTAAATCAGCAGCTCCCCATCTATTATCTTTTAATTGAGAGTGATGTGGTACTACAACACAAGTCATTCTTGCAGCTTTTGCTGCAATCATACCATTAAAAGAGTCTTCAAAACAAATACATTCATAAGGATGTGATTTTAGTTGATTAGCACAATCAAGATAAACTTGAGGATGAGGTTTACCATAAGTATAATTTTCAGCAGATGTAGTTGCTTGTAAATACTTCTTAATTCCAGTAATATTTACAACAATATCTATTAGCTCTTGAGGAGATGAAGTTGCTAAACCAATTTTAAAATTCTTTTGATAAAAGAAATCAAAAATGTATTGCACTCCAGGCATTATATCAGTATTTTCCTTTACATTTTCAATTACTAATTGAATAATATTTTTTTCAGCTTTTGCTAACTCTTCATCACCAATATTAAATTGCTTAAACCACCATTGAACAAACTCTTTAGTACGTAATCCAGTTGTAGCGTTGTATTGTTCACTATTTAACTTTATTCCATATTGTTCAAAAACTTTTGTAGCAGCATAATTCCATAAAGGTTCACTATCAATTAATAAACCATCCATATCAAAAATAACTGTATTAAATTCCATAATTTTTTAATTCCTGCAAATGTATTAGATTGTAATCGTTGAATGTAGTTGATAAAAAATAAAAAAACTTGTTTTGATAATTAAAAGCACTACTTTCGTGCAGCCAAATAATTGGTTTCCTATATCTCGGGAAGGTTTAAATGTAAATGCTTCAGAGTTTTTGGTTACTGTTTTAATTGGTTTTTATTAATTATTTAATCTCAAAAAAATGAACATTTACGTTGGTAACTTAAACTGGAATATGACCAGTGAAGATTTACAAGATTTATTTGCACCTTATGGTGAAGTAGTATCTGCTAAAATTGTAACAGATAAATTTAAAAACAATCGTAGCAAGGGTTTTGGTTTTGTAGAAATGAGTGATGATGATGCAGCTCGTACTGCTATCAGTGCTTTAAATGATACAGAAGTACAAGAACGCAAAATTGTAGTAAACGAATCTACTCCACGCCCTGAAGGAGAAAGAAGAAGTAGTGGATTTAAAAGAGGTGGTGGATTTGGAGGAAATCGTGGTGGAGGATTCAATAGAGATCGTGGAAATGGTGGTGGTTATAACAGATATTAATAAACATCATCAAAATAAATATACTAATAGCACTTAAAATTTGGGTGCTATTTTTTTTATTGTACAAAAGTTTAAAAACTTATTAGCATAGTTTGTACAAATTCATAGTAATTTTGTTTTCCTAAAATTTTTTAAGTAATTATGCTTTTTATAAGTATTAGGAATAATTAATTGTTTAATTTTTTAAAATAAATATTATGAAAAAAACGTTACTCAGTTTATTGCTTTTGAGTTTGTCATTTTTGTTTTGTAATCAGTATGTAAATGGACAAACTAAAACAATTACTATTGATTTAACTTCAGTTGGGGGTGCTGCAAATATAGGAACTGGCAATTATGGAGGCGATGCAGAAAGAACTTGGACAATTGATAATATTGAATTTGGTGGTAAAGATATAACTGCAGGTAGTGGTGGAAATGCTGGAAAAATTCAAGTTAAGGCAAGTAATGGAATTTTTTATAACACTACTGCATTACCAGGTAATATTGTAAGTATAACTATTAATTATTCTGGGACTGCTAGAACATATGATTGTTTTGGTGGTAATTCAAGTCGCTTAGTAAATTCTACAGCAGGAGATTTTAATGTTACTGGAGGAACCCAAGTTGGATCATCCTCTTCTACTGGTTGGGTATCTTCTGATTTTGATAATACAGATTATACATTTTTTGCTATTAAAAGAGCTTCTACTGGTGCATCGTATATAAATAGTATCGAAATTGAGTATGAAGACAATAGTGGTCCTGTAGATCCAGCAACTCAATTAGTATTTAATAATGTACCTACAACAGGTGTACCTAATTCTATATTAAGTCCTTTTCATGTAAAGGCAGTTGCATCTGATGGAGTAACAGTAGATGTTAATTATACAACAGATATAACTATAACAAAAGCTTCTGGACCAGGTAATTTAACTGGTACAACTGTAAAAACACCTATTAGTGGTATGGTAACTTTTACTGATTTACAATTTGATGCACCGGGCACTTATACATTAACTGCTTCATCAGGTAGTTTAACTTCGGCAACTACTGCAGATATTGTTGTAGCAGATGGTACAGTAAATACAGATCATTTTAGGGCAAGGGCAATTTCTGGTGATTGGAGTTCAACAAACTCTTGGGAAAGTTCTCATGATAGCTTAACATGGATATTGGCAACATCAGCACCTGATGATAATGCTTCTTCAATTGTTATTCCAAGTGTTCATACTATAAATGTAGATTTAAGTACAATAACTGCTAAGAACTTACTTGTTAATGGAGGAACATTAACTATTTTACCTTCAATGAAATTAACAGTAAATAATGATGGAACTGCTGCAAAGGATATGATTATACAAGGAGGAGGGACAGTTCTAAATAAAGGAACATTAACTATTGGTTCAGGTGCAACATGGCAAGTTAAAATTGATGGAACATTTATTCAAAATACTACTTCTGGTATTTCTACACCACTTAATAGTGCTACATTAGATGCAGGTAGTGATTTTATTTATAGAGGTAGTTCTACATTAGGAATTACACCATCTGTTTCAGGCAAAACTTATGGTAATCTTACATTAGAAAGTGAATCTGGTCAATGGAGCACAAGTGCATCAGGTAGTGGAGCTTTTACTGTAAATGGCACATTATCTGTTGGTGATAGCGTTAGTTGGAATATTTCAAGCTATACAGGAACTATGACAGTAGCAGAGAATATATATGTTAGTGGTGTATTAACTGCTACTTCATTTTCAATAACATCTACTAAATCTCTTATTGTAAATCCAACAGGAACTTTAATTGTACCAACAGGTAAAACAGTAGATGTAAGTGCAGGATCTGGTATTTTAAAATCTGACAATACAGGTACAGCAAATATTGGTAATTCAGCTGGTACAATAATAGGTTCTTTTACTCAAGAACGTTATATACCTGCTAAAGCAGTTAGAAAATGGAGTTTAATTAGCAGTCCTTTTACACAAACTATTTCAGATAGTTGGCAACAACAAATACATATAACTGGAGCAGGAACAGGAGGCACAGTATGTCCTACTTTAACAACAAATAGTAATGGCTTTGATGCAACAGTTTCTAATGCACCAAGTATGTATGTGTATGATGCATCTCAATCTCAAGGAAATCGTTGGATGTCTGTAGCAAATACTGACCAAACTAATATAGGACAAGGAGTCGGATTTAGAGTAAATGTTAGAGGAGATAGAAGCTTAGGTTGTACTTTGTTAGATGGAACTTCGATGTCTCCATCTGCTGTTACTCTAAAATCAACTGGTTTAATTAGTAGCTCTTTATATAATGCAGGAAACTTCACTTTAACTTATCCAAATAATGGAATTGATAATTATGTATTAATTGGCAATCCTTATCCAAGTGCTATTAGTTTTAGTGCTTTACAAACAAGTAATAGTAGTGCTATAAATAATGTTTATGCTATTTATTTACCTGCAAATAATGCTGGGGTTTACACATATTGGGATGGTGTTACTGGGCATTATATAGGTGGTGATGCAGATATGAATTTTGATAATTCTAAAGGAGATATTATTGCTAATGGACAATCAATTTTCATAAAATCAGCAGTTGTAGGAGATGTTTCATTGGATTTTAACGAATCCCAAAAATTAAATGAAAATAATACAGGTTATTTCCGTACACCAAGAGTGTTTAATGAAATGCTTAAAGTTGGTTTATCTCAAAACAATCATCAAATAGATGAGGCAGTTATTCGTTTTGCAAATGATGCTGATATCAATAATTTAAAAGAAGGAAAATTAGATATTAGTTCAATGAATAGTGGCACTTTCATTAGTAGTATAAAAGTGGGTAAAAATATGGCTCTTCAAACAAGAGAATTAAGAACATTAAACAACGATGAAGTATGGTTAAATATAGGAGCAACAGAAAGTGGTACATACCAATTAAGCTTTAGTGATTTTGAAAACTTTGTTGGTACAGAAATCATCTTAAAAGATCACTATACAAATACTATTCAAAATATTAAACAAAATGATAAATATGAATTTAATATTGATATAAATAATGCTGCTACAAAAGGTTCTACAAGATTTAGTATAGTATTCAACAGAACAATAAACCCTATTTATGTAAGTAATATCATTAAACTTTATCCCAATCCAGCAAATAAGCAAGTAACTTTAGAATTACCTAAAACTAGTGATAATAACATTATTTACAATGTTAGAGTTACTGATATTCTCGGTAAAGTTGTAATATCTCAAAAAGTCAATACAACTTCTGAGCAATTAAATATTAGCAAATTAAGAGCTGGAGTATATTTTATTGAAGTAATTGATAGTAATGGAAATAAAACAACTGAAAAATTAATTAAGCAATAAATATTTTAATTAGTAAATTTATCAAAGCTGTTTCTACTTGAAACAGCTTTGTTTTTTTATAATATAGTTTCTTAAAAGGCAAGAAATAGATTTTGAGTTTAATTAAAGAGAAGTAATAAAAAATGGGGTTCTAAAACCCCATTTCAAAATATTAATCTTTAAGATTTTTATTTAACATTAATGCTTTCGTTTAAGTCGCTATCAACTAAAATACGTCCACAATTTTCACAAACTGTAACTTTTTTATGTAATCGAATTTCACTTTGTTTTTGAGGAGGAACAGAGTTAAAGCAACCACCACAAGCATCACGTTCTACAGGCACTACAGCCAATCCATTTCTATAATTCTTTCTAATTCTATCATAACTATAAAGTAAACGTTCTTCTACTTCAGCTCTTGCAGCATCACTTTTTTTACGAAATTGAGTTTCTTCTTTTTCTGTATCAACAATAATTTTTTCTAATTCTTCCTTCTTATGATTTAAAACTCCTTCTTTAGTTGCAATAGCTTTTTTAGCTGTTTCTAAACTTTTTGCTTTTTCGCCAATTTCTTCAGTTGCATCTTTAATATGTTTTTCGGCTAATTTCATTTCCAATTGTTGCATTTCAATTTCTTTATTAATAGCCTCAAATTCACGATTGTTTTTTACGTTATTACTTTGCTTTTCATATTTTTTAATTAAAGCTTCTGCCTCCTTTATTGCTTCTTTTCTATTTTCAATATATTCTGTAATACCATTAATTTCTTCTTCAATTCTATTT
>JAIXLO010000171.1 GCA_026931325.1 Chitinophagales bacterium
AAATATTTTAACATTTTTATTAATTAAAATTACTTTTATGAAAGAACTATTTTTCTATAAAATAAAAATCTATTCATATTTTATTTTAAAACATTTTATAAATAGAACTAAAACTATCTTTACTTTGTTATAAATCTTATCTTAATAAATATGGCTATAAAAATTTTTATTACAGGTGGCACATTTGACAAAGAATACAATGAGCTTAATGGAACTCTTTTTTTCAAAGAATCACACTTGAATGAGATGTTAAAACTTGGAAGAAATAAAACTGAAGTTGAAGTAAGAACATTAATGATGATAGATAGTTTAGAAATGACTGAAGAAGATAGAAATTTAATAGCTTATCAGTGTCTGCATAGCCATGAAGATAAAATTATTATTACTCATGGAACAGATACAATGACTGATACAGCAGAATTAATAGCTAAATCTGTTGCTAATAAAACTATTGTTTTAACTGGTGCAATGATACCTTATAAATTTGGTAGTAGTGATGGTTTATTTAATTTAGGAAGTGCTATAGCTTTTGTTCAAACATTGCCAAATGGCGTTTATGTAGCTATGAATGGCCATTATTTTAAAGCTGGAACTGTTAGAAAAAACAAAGAAACAGGCTCTTTTGAATCTATCAATAACTAATTTTTGAACAATTTTATTTTGCTTTTTGCAGTAAAATAGTTTACCCCTATCTTTGCCAACCTTTCACAAAATAGTGGTATGGTGACTACTATTGAAATGAAACAAAATTGTTTGGTTAAGTAAATTTTTAAAAGCAATGAAACAAACATTTCAACCACATAAACGTCGTAGAAAAACAGTTCATGGATTTCGTAAACGTATGCAAACTGCTAATGGACGTAAAGTTTTAGCAAGTCGTAGAGCCAAAGGACGTAAAAAATTAACAGTTTCTGACGAACGTGGTTTAAAATAATAGTTATTAATAAAACAAAATATTTTTCTTAAGTTCTGCTGTTTTAGCAGAACTTTTTTAGTTTTATATTTTTAAATGTCAAAAATATTTTCATATAAAAAACGAGAAAAACTTAAAAGTAAAAAACTGATTGAGCAATTATTTGCACAAGGAAAATCATTTGTTGTGCACCCAATAAAAATTACATTTATGTCAGTAGAAAATGCTTTTGAAAAATCAAATATTCAAGTTGGTGTAGGTGTAAGCAAAAGGAATTTTAAAAATGCAACAGATAGAAATCGTATAAAAAGGTTGATAAGAGAATCGTATAGACTTAATAAAATTGCTTTACATGAACATTTGAAAAATACTAATAATCAAATAGCCATTTTTTTATTTTATGTGGATAATGAATTACCTCAATTTCATACATTGCAAGCTAAAATGAAAACTATTATTGATAAACTGATAAATCAATTTGATTGAAACAAATTTTAATTATATTGAGCTACCCTTTTTTATTATTGATAAAAATTTATCAGTATGGTATTTCTCCTTTATTAGGCCCAAAATGTAGGTTCACTCCTACTTGTTCTCAATATGCAGTTGAAGCATTAAAAAAGTATGGACTTTTTAAAGGATTTTGGTTGGCAATAAAAAGAATTAGCAAATGTCATCCAGCAGGAGGTAGTGGTTATGATCCTGTTCCTTAAATTTTGGAAATTACTTTTTATTTAATTATTATTAGCCCTAATAAAAAAGAAGAAAAAGAAACTTTTAATTTATGCAAGATTTCTTACACTATATTTTTTTAGATAACTCTGTAAAAAATTATTTGATTGTATTAGGTATAATTCTTTTTACAATTCTGTTTAAAAGATTTTTATCTAAAATCATTGCTAACTGGCTATACAAATCTGTTTCAAAGCCTCCAGCTGATTTAAAAAGAAAATCATTTTTAAATAAAGTATTAAAGCCGTTAGATGTTTTCTTAGTCCTTTTTATTTCATTAGCTGCAATTAACGAACTAAATTTTCCAAAAATCTTAGATTTTACTTTTCATAAAGTTTCTTTAAAAAGTTTTATTACAGGTATTGAAAGTGCTTCTTTAATTATAGTTTTTATTTGGCTTTGTAGAAGAGTTATAGATTTTATTGCATTAATATTAGAAGAGAAGGCTAATGCTACTTCTGACCAAACAGATAATCAGTTAATTGTTTTTTTCAAAGATTTTTTTAAAGTTATTTTTATAATAATTGGCGGATTACTTATTCTTCGTTTTACATTTCATAAAGATATAGGAAATTTATTAACAGGATTAAGCATTGTTGGTGCTGCAATTGCATTATCATTAAGAGAAAGTTTAGAAAATCTTATTGCTTCGTTTATTATTTTTTTCAATAAGCCTTTTGTTACTGGTGATGTAGTTAAAATAGATAATTATACTGGTGTTGTAGAAAAAGTTGGTTTAAGAAGTACTCGTATTAGGTCTGATGCAAAAACTTATATTACAGTACCTAACAAACAGATGGTTGATAGAATTTTAGACAACATTACTTTAAGAACACAACGCAAAATAGAAATCCGTTTAGAAATTTCAATTGATACAACTACTGAACAACTTAAAGCCTTAACTCCTATTTTTAAAGAAATGATAAAAGGTTTTAATTTTATTGAATCAAATCATATTTATTTTATGGAAACTGGTAAAAATGCTCACATTTTTGCTTTAGATATTTTTACCTCTATATCTCAAACAATACAAGAATTTTATAGCTTAAGAGAAGAAATAAATATTGCTGTTTTAGAAGTTTTGAAAAATCAAAATATTGATTTAGCAGCAAAATCATCAACCATAACCTTACAAAAAACTTAAACATTTTTAAAGGTTTTAAAAATTATTTTTCAATTATTACTGTATGAAAAAAATATTTTTTCTTATCATAGTTTTAATATCTTTTATCAATTCAAATGCTCAGAAAAAATTTATACTATACCGTAC
>JAIXLO010000026.1:0-17986 GCA_026931325.1 Chitinophagales bacterium
CTCTAATATTTATACAGAATTTAGTGCAAAAGATAATTTCTTTGTTTTGTTGCTAACTGTAATTGTTGCTGCAGCTCTTTTAGTTACCATATTTTTATATAAAGACAGAAAAATGCAATTAAAAATTACCATTGCAACTTTAGTTGTTTATATACTAACATTAATACTTGCTTTTTCAAAAACATCTAAATATTTACAAGGGAAATTTACTTTAACATCAGTAATCTATTTTGCAATTCCTGTTTTAATTTTCTTAGCAGCAAGAGCAATTTATAAAGATGAGAAATTAGTAAAAAGTGCTGATAGATTAAGATGATAAAAAATAACAAATACAAAAATTAATCTTTAAAAAATTTTTACAATGGATAAAAAACAACCACAAAACAATAATCAATTAAATATTGAAATAACAGAAGAAGTAGCTGAAGGAGCCTATGCTAACTTAGCTATTATTACACATAGCCATGCAGAGTTTGTGATGGATTTTGTTAATGTTATGCCAAGTACTCCTAAGAGCAAAGTAAAAAGTAGAATAATTTTTACACCAATGCATGCTAAACGTTTTATGAAAGCATTAATTGAAAACATAGAACGCTATGAAGCTGCTCATGGTACAATACAAGATTTAGAACAAATAGAAATTCCTATGAATTTTGGTGGACCAACAGCACAAGCTTAATACTGTTAATCTTCATCAATAAATCTTTTTGTAATTGGTTGATAACTGTCGGTTCTTCTGTCTCTTAAAAATGGCCAGTGAGTTCTGTAAAAATCAGTTTTATTAGTATCTATTTCTACTACTGCAGTTTCTTCATTTTCATGAGAAGCCTTGTACAATAAACTTCCAAAAGGATTAGATACAAAACTGCCACCCCAGAATTTCATTAATCCATTTTGCTCAAAACCAACTCTGTTAACACTTACAACATGCACACCATTTGCTACTGCATGACTACGTTGTATTGTTTGCCATGCATTGTATTGTTCAGTATTGGTTTCATCATCTTGCGAAGTAGCCCAACCAATTGCAGTTGGATAAAACAAAATTTCTGCACCCATTAAAGCAGTAATTCTTGCAGCTTCTGGATACCATTGATCCCAACAAATTAAAACGCCAATAGTTGCATATTTTGTTTTAAAAATTTTATAGCCTAAATCACCTGGGGTAAAATAAAATTTTTCGTAAAAAGCAGGGTCATCGGGTATGTGCATTTTTCTGTATTTACCCAAATAAGTCCCATCAGCATCAATTACTGCTGTTGTGTTATGATATAAACCTTGTGTTCTTTTTTCAAATAAAGAAGCAATAACAACTACATTATTTTCTTTAGCAACCTTAGATAATATTTCTGTGGAAGGTCCAGGGATACTTTCTGCCAAAGTAAAATTTTCATAATCTTCTACATCACAGAAATATAAAGAAGTAAATAATTCTTGCAAACAAACTATTTGAGCACCTTTACTTGCAGCGTTTTTAATTTCATCAATTGCTTTTTGTAAATTAGATGCTTTATTTGCTGTACAACTCATTTGCACTAAGCCTATTTTCACTTTAGCCATATTAAAATTATTTAAGTCACAAAAGTAATTGAATGAAGCATATTTTTAATAGTGAAACAAAAACTTTAAAACAACATCACTCAATCTTCCTTAACTCATCAAAATCTATATTCATCAATTCATACTTTTCTACATTTGGTAAATAAAAATGCCACCATTCTGTTTCTAAAACTATAAATCCATGTTTTTGCATTGTATTTATTAAGATAGCTCTATTTTCTATAACTTGCTTTTCAAGGTTTGAATAGTTAGTATGAGCTTTTTCTGTAAAATCATCAAAAGCTGTAGGCATTAAAAGTTCTTGTCCATTTTTTAAATCATAAAGAGTTATATCAACTGCTATACCTCTGTTATGGCCACTACCTTTAGCAGGATTGGCAGCATATCTTTCATCTGGTACAATTTGCCACATTTTTTGTGTAATGCTATAAGGTCTGTAAGCATCAAACACTTTTAATCCTAAACCAATTTTTGCTAAATCTTCAGCTACTTTTTGTAAATTTTCAGCTGCTTCAATTCTCATAAAAGCATCTGGATTTTTGTATAAAACTTGATTAGTAAAGTTGTCACTAGAAGCATATTTCCAATCAAAAATGATGTTAAGCACATAATTTTTAAGCAAAACCATCTTTTTACTACTATCTTTTTTAATTGTTAGTTGATATTGTTCTTTAGTATTTATAACCTTTAAACCATATTCATTTTTTACAATTTTTTGAACGTTATTTGTACAAGAAAGAGCACAAAAAACCGCAATAAGGCTGATTATTTTTTGCTTCATAAAAAAATATTGAAAAGTGAATAAGTAAATTTCGGTTATTTTAATTCACATCCCTAATTTTGCAAGAATTAATTAAAAGTAATATGAAGAAAATTTTTCTATTGTTAGTTGTTATTTCAATGGCAGCTACCACTTTTGCACAAACTACTCCAAAACCTGATTATAAGAAAAGACCAACACTTAGTGTTAATTTCTTTTTAAAGGATTTTGAAACTCCAGATAGAGTTGGAACCACTTCTTTATCTTCAGTTTTAGGAAAAAATCAATGGGCTAAATTATCTGAAATGTATCCAGGTATAGGAATTACCTATTTAAAAGGATTGTTTAACCATATTGATTTTGCATCAAACCTTCGTGGAAGTTTTGTAAAGTATCCTTTCTTAAATGGAGAAAAATCTACTACAGAAAAATTATTATTAGAATTAGATGCAACTGCCCGTTTAAAACTATTAACTGATAAATATGCTTTTGTACCTTATGTTTCAGGAGGTGTTGGAGCAAGTTTATATGGCTCTAAACTTGGAGCATATTTACCTTTTGGAGGAGGCTTTCAAGTAAATTTAGGCGATGGAGATGCATTTATTTTTACTGATGTTACTTTACATGTTCCTGTAACTCATAAGACTTCAAACTATAATTTGAACTATTCGTTAGGAATTGCTGGTGCATTAACAGATAAAAAAGTTGTTAAACCAGTAGAAGCACCTATGCCTCCAAAAAAAGTTGAACCAGTTGATACTGATAAAGATGGTATTGTAGATAGCTTAGATAAATGTCCTACAGTTCCAGGTGTACCTAAATATCATGGTTGTCCAATTCCTGATACTGATGGTGATGGAATAAATGATGAAGAAGATAAATGTCCAACTGTAAAAGGTGTAGCAAAATACAAAGGTTGCCCAATACCTGATACAGATAAAGATGGCATAAATGACGAAGAAGATAAATGTCCAACTGTACCTGGTTTAGCTCGTTATCAAGGTTGTCCAATACCTGATACAGATGGTGATGGAGTAAATGATGAAGAAGACAAATGTCCAACAATTGCTGGCCATGCTTCAAATCATGGATGTCCAATAATTACAGAAGAAAAGAAGAAAAAAGTAGAATTGGCTGCTAAAGATATTTTCTTTGCTACTGGTAAATATACAATTTTATCAAAGAGCTATAAATCTTTAGATACAGTAGTTGCTTTATTAAAAGAAAGTGGTAATGAAACAATAGGTTTAGAAATTTCTGGTTATACAGATAATGTAGGCAATGCTAATTCTAATCTTAAACTTTCCCAAGCACGTGCTAATGCAGTTTTAGCTTATTTCAAAAAGAAAGGAATTGATGCTAAACGTTTATCTGCAAAGGGATATGGACAAGAAAATCCAATTGGTGATAATAAAACTGCAGCAGGAAGAGCAATGAACAGAAGAGTAGAAATGAAATTAATAGAAATAAAATAAAAGTAATTAGAAATACTTTTTAAATAGGGCTGCCAAAGGCAGCTCTATTTTTATTTTAGACAATTTATCTACAACCACCTTCTAACTTTTAATTTATATTGTAAATAATCTTTGCCAAATTTTCTTTCTAAATATTTTTCCTCTTTAATAATAATATAATTATTGAAAATAAAAAACAATAAAGGCAATAAAATAAAATGCCACCAATTTCCTATATAAAAAGATACTCCTATATAAAAAAAGAATAAGCCAGCATACATAGGATTTCTACTAATGGTATAAATACCTGAAGTTTGTAAAGAGTTGGCTGGTTTGTGAGTAATTGGGCTATTATTAGTTTTAAAAAATTGCTTTAAAGCAAAATAACCCAAAGTCATACTTAATAATAAAAAAATTATTCCAACAACTTTGAAAAATGTATGCCTTAGAAAATCTACACTTATTGGCACATTTTTATTTATAATATATCCTAAAATAAAAAGTAGTAGTAAGTAGGTTGGAGGTGGAACGTAAATTCCTGCATTATCTTCTTTACTCATTTTTTAATTTGCAAGTTATTTAAAAAGCAATGATTAAGTTAAACAACTCATTAATGTAATTTTAGAGAAATTGAAAATTTAAAAGCAGATAAAATAAAGTTTTAAAACGATTTTTAAACTAAAAAGCCACAATTATTTAAACTATGGCTTTTTTTAGTTTCATCCCCCAATGAAAATATTGAGTGCAAGATATAATTTGATTTATCTCGTAAAAAGTACAATCGCGTAAGTGGCTAGTTTTTTTGCGTAAATGGCCGTTTTTTTTATTAAAGGAAATTATAGCAAAGACAAAACATATTTAATTCTACTAATTGTTTCTTTATTACCAATTAAAGATGCTATATCAAAAACTCCAGGACCAAATTTATCGCCTACCAACATGATACGAAGAGGCAACATAAGTTCACCAGGTTTTAATTGATTTGCTGATGCAAGCTCTTTAAAAAGATTTTCTAATTCTGCTGCACTCCAAATAATTTCTTTATCTAATTGATTAATTAATTCAATAAAGAAAAATTTTTTTTGTTCATTCCATTTTGGCTGTATAGCACTAATAGCAATATTTTCAGGTGCTTTAAATAAAAATGAAGTTTGCTGTTTAAAATCAGAAATTAATGTACAACGATCTTTAACTAAATTAATTACTTCGTCTATATACTCATCACTAAAACCATTAGTTGTATTTTGTAAAATGTTTTTTACTTTATTTCTTAAGCTTTCAGCACTTAATTTTTTTATCCATTCATGGTTATACCATTTTGCTTTTTCATAATCAAATTTTGCTCCTGCTTTATGAATTCTTTCAATAGAAAATTTTTCAATTAATTCACTTAACGAAAAAATTTCTTGTTCTGTGCCATCATTCCATCCAAGTAATGCAAGCATATTTATGAATGCTTCAGGTAAAAAACCTCTTTCTTTAAAACCAATAGTTATTTCATTAGTTTTAGGATCTTTCCAATCCATTGCAAACACAGGAAAACCTAATCTTTCTCCATCTCTTTTACTCAGTTTCCCATTTCCATCGGGCTTTAATATTAAAGGCAAATGAGCCCATTGAGGCATATTTTCTAAACCAAATAAATATTTCCAAAGTAAAATATGTATTGGTGCACTTGGCAACCATTCTTCTCCTCTAAAGCTATGACTTATCTTCATTAAATAATCATCTACAACAACTGCTAAATGATATGTAGGCATAGCATCTGCCTTTAATAAAACTTTATCATCTACCAATGAAGAGTTAAAATGTACTTCTCCTCTTATCATATCAGTAAAAATGATTTCTTCATTTTCTGGCATTTTAATTCTAATAACATAGGGTGTATTATTAGCTAATAATTTTTCTGTTTCTTCTTTTCCCAAAACCAAAGAATTTTTCATACTCATTCTTGTATGCTGGTTATATTGAAAATTAGAAAAAGATTTTCTTTTTTGTTCTAATTCTTCTGGTGTATCAAAAGCATAATAAGCATAACCCTTATTTACTAATTGTTCTGCATATTGTTTGTATAATGATTTTCTTTCACTTTGTTTGTAAGGAGCAAATTCACCACCAAGTAAAGGGCTTTCGTCTGGTTTTAATCCACACCAGTCTAAAGTGTCATAAATATATTTTTCTGCTCCTTCAACAAATCTTGTTTGATCAGTATCTTCTATTCTAATTATAAAACTTCCATTATTTTTTTTCGCAAATAGATAATTAAATAAAGCGGTTCTAACACCACCTAAATGTAAGCCACCAGTAGGGCTTGGAGCAAAACGTACACGTACTTTTTTATTCATAAGATTGCAAAGATAAGCTCTATCTTTTTTTACCTTAATTTCGCAAACAAACTTTATAATATGAAGGTTAGAACAATGTCAGAAATGATGGCAAGTGGCGAAACCCCAGAAATTTTATTTTGGGTTGGATGTGCAGGAAGTTTTGATCAACGTGCACAAAAAATAACTAAAGCATTTGCTACTATTTTAGATAAGGTTGGAATTAAATATGCTATACTTGGAAAAGAAGAAGCTTGTACTGGAGATCCTGCAAGGCGTGCAGGGAATGAATTTTTATTTCAAATGATGGCTTATCAAAATATTCAAACATTGAATGGTTATGGAATAAAAAAAATTGTAACAGCTTGCCCTCATGGATTTAATATTTTAAAAAATGAATACTCTAAACTTGGAGGAAATTACGAAGTAATTCATCATACAGAATTGTTGCAACAATTAATGGAAGAAGGAAAGATAAAAATTAAAGAAGGTGGAAGATTTAAAGACAAAAAAATTTCATATCATGATAGTTGTTATTTAGGACGTGCAAATAATATTTATGAAGCTCCAAGAAAAGTATTAGAAGCCTTAGATTCAGAATTAGTAGAAATGAAACGTAATAAAAGCAATGGCTTATGTTGTGGTGCAGGTGGGGCACAAATGTTTAAAGAGGAAGAAGCAGGAAATAAAAGAGTAAATGTTGAACGTGCAGAAGAAGCAATTGATACTGGGGCAAGTGTTATAGTTTCTGCATGTCCTTATTGTAATACAATGATGACTGATGGAGTAAAACTAAAAGAAAAAGAAGAAGAAGTAAAAGTGCTTGATATTGCAGAAGTAATAGCATCATCAATGGAGTAGAAAGTTTATTATTTTAAAAATTTAACATCATGAAAAATATTGATTGGAAAAAGTTTATTAAAGCTACATTAGTTTTGTTGCCAATATTTATTATTATTGATATTCTATATGACAAAATTTTAAAGAATTAATTTGGAAAGAAACATTTGCTATGAAAAATTTATTTTTTAAAATAGCTGCAGCATTAGTTGGTGCTTATTTTTTTTCAACAATCAAAAAAAAGGAAGACGAATAAAATTTTTAATTAAAAACAATAATTTCAATGGAATTTACATATAAACATTTAATACCTGAAGAATTTAGTAGCACATCTAAAATATGGATTTATCAAAGTAATAGAAAATTTGCTATGAGCGAAGCTTTGCAAATTGAAGCCTTAATGGAAGAATTTTTAGGAAGATGGAAAAGTCATGGACATCCTGTAAAAGGTTATTTTAATTTATTCTTTGGACAGTTTTTAGTACTTATGGCAGATGATAAAGTAAGTATTGGAGGATGTAGTACTTATGAATCTGTAAAAGTTTTAAAGAAAATTGAAACAATGTTTAATGTAAGCCTATTTGATAGGCATACAATGGCTTTTATTGTAAATGATAAAATTGAGTTATTGCCATTAGCTCAATTAAACTATGCATTAGAACATAATCACATACAACCCACAACACTATACTTCAATAATTTAGTAGCAACAAAAGAAGAGTTGTTGAATAGTTGGATTATACCAGCAAAAGATAGTTGGTTAAAATCAAGAATAAACGTTACAGTTTAAAACTAAAATTATTTAGTAGGAATTCTTGTATCTACCTTATCTATATCTTTCTTAAAATTGTCAGAGTTATTGGCATTTTTAAATAACAATGTAGATAATATAGCTAATACTGCAATAATGCCAGCAAAAGTCCAAGTTCCTTTTTCTAAAACATCAGTTGTTTGTTTTACTCCCATAAACTGATTACCAAAGCTACCAATATTGCCTGCTAAACCACCACCTTTAGGGTTTTGTACTAATACAATAAAGCCAAGTGCTACGCTTGCAATAACAACTAATATTACAAAAATTATCATCATAGTTAGAGTCCTTTTAAATGTTGAATTTTGGCTGCAAAATAAGTGGATTTATCAGGATTTAAAAAACTTAATTTTATATAAAGTTGAATTGCTTTGTCTTTTTTGCCCTGTTTTTCTAAAACTTCAGCCATAGCTTCTGTTACAATTTCTCTTGTTTCGTTGGAGTTTTGAGCAATTCCTTGAATTATATTTTCCAATTCAGGGTCAGTGCCTAAATCTTCTTTATATTCCAAACTTTTGCTTTTAATATGCTTCAACCAATCAGTAAATTTTCTTAATTGATTAGATAATCTGTCTTGTGCATTAAATTCAACATCTGCTTTAATACCTTGAGATTCAAAATAATCTACTGTGTGATGTGGATTATTTTCTATTACTATTTCTGTATCATCTGAAACTGGTTCTTTAAATTCTTCTAATTGTTTTTTTATTATTTCAGTTAAATTATTATCAACTTCTGAAATATTATTTTCTTCAACTTTTTCTTCAATACTTTCTTCTTTCTCTTCTTTTATTGTTGAAGCTATTGGTTGTTCAGTAATTAAACTATTTTCTTTATCTGCTTCATTTAATGCAATAGAAGCAATACTTTGTTGAGTTTCTTCAATAGTGTTTTGTATTTCTACATTTTGTAAATCTTTGTTTTCTGAAATTAATGGATTTTCTTCCTTAAGTTCTTCTAAAATTTCTTCCTCAGTTAGTTGATTATTTTGTTTGTTACTATTTTCAATTTCTTCTTTTATAACATTGTTAAGTATTGGTTCTATTATATCTTCATTTTCTTGACCAATAAAATGTATAAATTCTGGCTTAGTTGTTATTTGATGATTAAGCCAATGAAGATTATTAAAGTAAAGAGCAGTTTTTTGTAATTGTTTTTGATAACCACTATGTTCTTCCTCCTGCATTTTAATAGTTAAAAAAAGTTGAGCAGGAGAGAAGTAAGGATGACTGTCAGCCAATTCATATAAAGTTTCTATACGAACATCTTGCAAGTTTGTTTTGCCTAAAAGTTGATAGAAAATTTTTTGAAGTGAAATATTCATAAAGTGAAAATAAGAAAAACAATCAAATAAAACTTTAATCCTTACCAGTTAGAAAAAATATGATTAAAAATTTCGTCTGTTAAGTTTCTTAAAATCTCGTCTTGCAAACTTATTTGTGCTTGGTCTAATGATAAGTTAGCAGAAAAATCAAAACTTCTTGAAACAGTAAAATCTTTATCTGTATTTTCTACAGTATTTTTTAAATTAAGTTGTAAGGTTATTGTTAATCTATTTGTTGCTGCTTGTTGTGCACTTACGCCAGTAGTAGTAACTGAATAATCAGAAATATAACCTGATAATTGTAAGTGTGCATCATCGTTGTTTGTTCTAATAAGTTTTGTTTGATTAGTTATTTTTTGTTGCAACTTATCAGTAAGCATTGGGCTTAATTGAGGGTTTACAATTCTTGCTTTATTTTCTATAAATCCAATTTTTATGGTTTTAATTTTTGAATAATCAATAGATACATCTCTAAAAGAATATATTTTACATGATTCAAACATGATATTACAAATACCTATGAATAAAAAAATTATCCAAGATTTTTTGTTTATGAATATAAAATTATTCTTTATCATATTTAACTTTCAATACTTATCATTAATTATTATCCTACAAGTCTTCAATATTATATTCTTTTAATTTTCTGTATAAAGTTCTTTCGCTAATTCCTAAATCAGAGCTTGCATCTTTTCTTCTACTTTTATGTTTTTTCAAAGCTTTTATGATTAGCTCTTTTTCTTTATCCATTATGTTTAAGGATTCTTCTACTTCTTCGTGTTGTTGAATATCATCATTAATAATTACAGGTTGATTATTGCCTGAATTAATTGGTTGCACAATAGTTGGTTGTATAGAATGTGGTTGAATATTTTGTGTAGTATCGTTGCTTAAACTATTAAAGTCATTTAATAAACTTTCTTTTGTATAATTAACTGCACTGCCTGCTAATGAAGGATTTTTTAGAATTTCTAAAAACATTTTTTTTAGTTCTGTAACATCTTTTTTCATATCGAAAAAAAGTTTGTATAAAATTTCTCTTTCATTGGCAAACTCCCCACTACTTACAAAGCCAGAAGCTAATACAGGCATTCTGTTTGTTGTGTGTTCAGGTAAAAATGAATTTAGTTGAGCTGCATTTATAGTTTTTGTTTTACTTAAAACAGAAATTTGTTCAGCTAAGTTTTTTAATTCTCTAACATTTCCAGGGAATGGATAATTAATTAAAATATTTTTTGCATCATCTTCTAATTGTATAGGAGTAGTTCTATAACGTTCTGCAAAATCAACAGCAAATTTTCTAAATAGTAATAAAATATCATCTTTTCTATCTCTTAAAGCAGGTACTCTAATTGGTACAGTGCTTAAACGATAATATAAATCTTCTCTAAACTTTCCTTTACCTGTATGCTCTAATAATTCTCTATTAGTAGCAGCTATAATTCTAACATCAGTTTTTTGAACTTTAGAAGAACCAACTCTGATAAATTCTCCTGTTTCTAAAACTCTCAATAACCTTGCTTGAGTACCTAATGGCATTTCTCCAATTTCATCTAAAAAAATTGTTCCACCATTTACTGTTTCAAAATAACCTTTTCTACTATCTACAGCTCCTGTAAAACTTCCTTTCTCATGACCAAATAATTCACTATCAATTGTTCCTTCTGGTATTGCACCACAGTTTACAGCAATAAAATGATTATGTTTTCTTGTAGATAATACATGAATAATTTGAGAAAATACTTCTTTTCCAACACCACTTTCTCCAGAAATTAAAACAGTCAAATCAGTAGCTGCTACTTGAACAGCAGTATTAAGTGCATGGTTTAAAGCAGGTGAATTACCAATAATACCAAACCTATTTTTTATGCTTTGTAAATCTGTCATTAATATTTTTTTTATTGAAAATTTTATGCTTCTATTATTTCTCCCAACAATGTTGCTTGTGTACAGCTATTTACTTTTACTTGTACATAATCGCCTTTCTTTAATGAATAATTTTCTTTTGGAAAAACTATTACTTTATTCTGAGAATTTCTACCCATCCAATATTCATCACTTTTTTTACTATTGCCTTCAATTAATACTTTAAAAGTTTTACCTACATCTTTTTGATTACTAATAGAAGAAAGTTTGTTTTGCATTTCTACAATTTCAGCTAATCTTCTTTTTTTTGTTTCTAAAGGCACATCATCCTTGTATTTTTTTGCAGCAAGTGTACCAGGTCTTTCACTATAAAAAAACATATAAGAAAAATCGTACTGGCTGTGTTCCATAACACTAAGAGTGTCTTGATGGTCTTCTTCAGTTTCTGTACAAAAGCCCGAAATAATATCAGCACTTATAGCACAATCAGGAATAATTTCTTTTATTCTATTAACTTTTGCCATATACCATTCACGTGTATAGGTTCTGTTCATTAATTGTAAAATTCTTGTGCTACCACTTTGCACAGGTAAGTGAATATAATTACAAATATTTTCATATTTAGCAATAGTGTAAAGCACTTCATCTGTAATATCTTTAGGGTGTGAAGTACTAAAACGAACTCTTAATTCTGGACTAATTAATGCAACTTTTTCTAACAACATTGCAAATGTTACAGGTTCGTTAGTTTGTTCATTTACCCAGTAATAACTATCTACATTTTGCCCTAATAAAGTTACTTCCTTAAAACCTCTATTATACAAGTCTGTTACTTCTGCAATAATTGAATCAACATCTCTACTTCTTTCTCTTCCTCTTGTAAAAGGCACAACACAAAAACTGCACATATTGTTGCAGCCTCTCATAATAGAAACAAATGCTGTAACACCATTGCTATCTAAACGAATAGGAGAGATATCTGCATAAGTTTCTTCTCTGCTTAAAAGTACATTTACAGCCTTTTGCCCAGTTTCAGCTTCTTCAATCAAAGCTGGTAAACTTCTATAAGCATCAGGTCCTACTACAATATCAACTAATTTTTCTTCTTCTAAAAATTTAGATTTTAATCTTTCTGCCATACACCCTAAAACACCTACTAACATACCTGGTTTTGACTCTTTTACTTTTCTAAATTCAGTTAATCTTTTACGAACTGTTTGCTCTGCTTTTTCTCTAACAGAACAAGTATTAATAAAAATTAAGTCTGCTTCTTCAAAATTTTTAGTTGCACCAAAACCTTCTTTATTTAGTATAGAAGCTACAATTTCACTATCATTAAAATTCATCTGACAACCGTAGCTTTCTATATAAAAATATTTTTTGTAAGTATTAGCATCTAATGCAAAAGGAGCATAAGCTTCTCCTTGCCTTGCTTCATCATGTATTTTACTTTGTAATCCTGTTATTTCCATTAATTTTTGAGTATAATTTTAAGTGAGCAAAAATAGCAAAAAAATACTACTATTGTCAATTTGGCAGAATATTAACAAGTAAATTTTTTATGGATATTATTTTTGTTGCTTCTTTTTAGTTAATATAATATGAAACAAACTCTTTTACTTACTTTTTTATTTATATACACTTTATCTGAAGTAAAAGCTCAAGATATTCCTGTAAGAAGAATTTCTGGTGAAATATTTAAGAATGTAAAAAAAGATAAAGACACCAGTACTTGGCGTTGGAAACGAAATGGAATAGTAGGAGCTAATTTAGCACAAGGCTCATTGAGTAATTGGGCTGCTGGTGGTGATAATTTTTCATTAACTGCTAATACATATTTTAGTTATTATATATATCATAGAGCAAAAAGATATACATGGGATAATAGCTTTGATTTTAATTTTGGATTTGTTCAAGCAACCAGTTTAGGTAGTAGAAAGAATGATGATAGGATAGATTTATTATCGAAATTTGGTTATAAGGTTGATAGTGTGAATAGATGGTATGCATCTGCACTATTTAATTTTCGTAGCCAGTTATTTGATGGTTATAATTACTCTGGAAGTTCATCTAATTTTTCTTCTTCATTTTTATCGCCAGCATACATTATTTTATCATTAGGTATGGATTATAAGCCTAATACTAAATTCTCTGTTTTTATTTCTCCTCTTACTACAAGAACTGTTTTAGTTCTTAATGATTATTTATCTAAACAAGGTTCTTATGGAGTACCTATGAATAAACATTCTTTTAGCGAATTAGGTGCTTTTGTAACAATGACTTATAATAATGAAATTGCTAAAAATATTTCTTACAGAGGAAGAATGGATTTGTTTTCAAACTATGGGCATAACCCAGGAAATATTGATGTATTTTTTACCAATATGTTTTTATTTAAAATTAATAAATGGCTTTCGGCGACTTATAATTTAGATTTGATTTATGACGATGATATTAAAATATTTGGACCTAACAACGATGCTCCAAGACTACAAATGAAAAGTTTATTAGGTATAGGTTTTTTAATGAATTTAGAGCCTGTAAAAAAATAAAAGGATTTTTTTTAAAACTTCTCTACTGTAGCATTAATACCTCTATCAAGAATACTATTGCACATAGGTTTTAGAATATTATAATCACCTTGTTTTACTGCATATTTTCCTTTAAAGTGAATAAGGAAAGCACATTGCTCAGCTTGTTCTTCTGTATGATTACATACTTCAACCAATGTTTCAATAACCCAATCAAAAGTATTTACTTCATCATTCCACACAATAAGATTATAAGAAGAAACATTTTTCTCTAACACATCAACATCAAATTGTTGTTTATTTTTTTCTGATGTATTTGTCCATTGTTGCATAGCACAAAGTTAATTAATTAGTGCTTATTAATTATCAACTGAAACATAAGTGAGCAAATAAGAATAAAAATAAAAAAGTTTTTTTGGCTAATATTTTTCAGTGCCTATTTTTGCACTCCCAATAATTAAATGGGAGCTTAGCTCAGTTGGTTTAGAGCATCTGCCTTACAAGCAGAGGGTCGGCGGTTCGAATCCGTCAGCTCCCACAAAAGCCCACAGAAATGTGGGCTTTACTTTTATATAGTTCTGTCGAAAATTTTTATACATTTAATGAATTTATTTTATTAATCTCTTTGTAAAAAATTTTATAATGAATTTGATTAACCCTTTCTTGCACATGCTTTTTATAAGTGTTATTGCATTATTTCCTGTGATAAATCCTATAGGTTCTGCTTTAATTGTAAATCCTTATTTATCAAAACTATCTAATAATGAAAGAAAGTTAGCAGTAAGGAAAATAACTCTTTATGCATTTTCAATTTGTGTAGTTGCTTTATTTGCTGGACATTTTATACTTGAATTATTTGGTATTTCAATTCCTGTTATTCAATTAGCTGGTGGAATTATTATTTGTAAAATGGGTTGGGAATCTTTATCAGAAAAAAATAACTCTGAAGCTGATGATAAAAATATTGATGAGTTAAAAGATAATTCATTTGATAATCTAAGTAATAAACTTTTTTATCCACTTACATTTCCTATAACAACAGGTGCAGGAACTATTTCTGTTCTTTTTACTTTAAGTGCACATAGTACCAATGTTCATTGGACAGAATATTTAATAAATACTACTGCAGTTTTAGTATCTATTTCTTTTTTGTGTTTTTTAGTTTATTTTTTTTATAGAAATACAGATAAGATAGTAAAGAAATTAGGAACAAATGGACAAACTATTGCTAATAGATTTATAGCATTTCTTATTTTTTGCGTAGGACTTCAAATTGCTGTTACTGGTATTAAAGCTCTTTTCAAATTATAGAAGTAACCATGAAATGATTTATGAATTAGTTTCATAGTTTTGAAGAATAACTTTTTCATTTGTGCTACATATTCTATCAGATAAAATTTGGTTTCCTCCTGTTGAAGATGCTTTACCAGATGGACTTTTAGCTATTGGAGGAGATTTGCAACCTGAACGTTTATTGTATGCTTACAAGCAAGGAATTTTTCCTTGGTATGATGATAAAATTCCATTATGGTGGCACCCTAATCCAAGATTTATTTTATTGCCACAAGAGTTGAAAATTAGTAAAAGCATGCATCAATTAATTAAACAAAATAAATTTGACTTCACAATAAATAAAGCCTTTGAACAAGTAATTATTAACTGCAAAAACATTTATAGAAAAAACCAAGAAGGAACTTGGATAAATGATGATGTTATTTGTGCATATACTGAATTGCATAAAATGAGATATGCTCATTCTGCTGAAGCATGGTATAATAATGAATTAGTAGGAGGGTTGTATGGTGTAAAAATGGGTAAAGTATTTTTTGGAGAAAGTATGTTTAGCACAAAATCCAATGCAAGCAAGTTTGCTTTTATCAAATATGTTCAAACTTTGATAGAAGAAGGAGTGAAGTTAATAGATTGTCAAGTTTATACAGAACATTTAGAAAGCTTAGGAGCTAAAATGATAATGAGAGAACAGTTTATGCAATTACTAAAACATTTATTACCTGAAGAAAATAACTAAAAATCTCATTAAATATTGATAGAAGTTTTTTATCATCTTCAATTTTCTAAATCCTATTTTTGCCAACCAAGAAATTATTTATTATGAGTGAAGAAAAGAGCTTGAATTTTATTGAAGAAATAATTGAAAAAGATTTAGCAGAAGGGAAACATGAAACTATTACTACAAGATTTCCTCCTGAACCAAATGGATATTTACATATTGGTCATGCTAAAAGTATTTGTTTAAATTTTGGCTTAGCAATTAAGTATGGTGGTAGCACTAATTTAAGATTTGATGACACTAATCCTGTAACAGAAGAAACAGAATATGTAGAAAGCATTAAAGAAGATATTAAATGGCTTGGTTTTAATTGGGCTAATGAATTTTATGCATCTGATTACTTTGAACAATTATATCAATTTGCTGTAAAGCTTATCAATAAAGGGTTAGCTTATGTTGATGACAGCACCAGTGAAGAAATTGCTCAACAAAAAGGAAGCCCTACTATACCTGGGGTAAGAAATAAATTTGCAGATAGAACTATTGATGAAAATTTGCAACTTTTTACAGAAATGCGTAATGGAAAATATGCAGATGGAAAAAAAGTCTTAAGAGCAAAAGTAGATATGAGCAGCCCAAATATGCACATGAGAGATCCAATTTTGTACAGAATAAAACATGCTCATCATCATCGCACTGGCGATAAATGGTGTATTTATCCAATGTACGATTTTGCTCATGGTCAAAGTGACTCTATTGAAAAAATTACACACTCTATTTGCACTTTAGAATTTATTCCTCACAGAGAATTATATAATTGGCTGATTGAAAAATTAGAAATTTTCCCATCGCATCAATATGAGTTTGCAAGATTAAATGTTACTTATACTGTAATGAGCAAAAGAAAATTATTACAGTTGGTAAATGAAAAACATGTTACAGGTTGGGACGATCCAAGAATGCCAACTATTTGTGGTATGAGAAGAAGAGGTTATGGTGCTGCTGCTCTTAGAGATTTTTGTGATAAAATTGGAATAGCTAAAAGAGAAAATTTAATTGATATAGGGTTATTAGAATTTTGTGTAAGAGAAGAACTTAACAAAATTGCTTTAAGAAGAATGGTTGTATTTAATCCACTTAAAATTACTATTACCAATTTTGATAAAGATGTTGAATTTGTTAGTATAGAAGATAATCCAGAAGATGAAAATACAACTCATCGTCAAGTGCCTTTTAGTAAAGAAATATATATTGAGCAAGATGATTTTATGGAAGTTCCTCCTAAAAAATATTTCAGACTTTTCCCTGGTGGTAAAGTAAGATTAAAAGGAGCATACATAATTCAATGCGATGAAGTAGTAAAAGATAATGCTGGTAATGTAGTAGAACTAAAATGTACTTATTTCCCAGAAAGTAAAAGTGGTAATGATACAAGTGGCATTCAAGTAAAAGGTACTTTACATTGGGTAAGCATTGCACATGCTGTAAATGCAGAAGTTAGAATGTATGACAGATTATTTAAAGTGGAAAATGTTGCAGAAGCTGAAAGAGATTTTAAAGATTACATTAACCCTAATTCTTTAGAAATAATTAATAAAGTATATGCTGAACCAGCTTTAGCAAAAGATAGTTTTGACCAACGTTTTCAGTTTTTACGCAAAGGCTATTTTTGTTTAGATAAGGATAGTACAACAGATAAATTAATTTTTAATAGAACTGTTACATTAAAAGATACTTGGGCTAAAGAAGTTAAAAAGGTTAATTAATTTAATGTGCATAATTAGCTTTACTAACTTTATTTTTAAACATAAACGATATAATAATAAAGTTTTTTGGGTATTTTAAAATCTTTATATACCTTCACAATTGTTAAGTTATTTATGAAGAAATTTTACATCATAGCTTTATGTTTTGTTTTTATTACTGGTTCTGCTTTTACAATAAGCAATGGAATTGGTATAGATAATGACAGGCAACAAGTAAAGGTGGTATATTTCTATCCTAATCCTGCTTCTTCATTTATTAATTTTGAATATGCCAAACCTTTAGATAAAGGCTACACACTTCAGTTATACAATTTTATTGGTAAAAAAGTTTATGAAGTGGCTGTTTCTGGTAGTAAAACAACCATTGTTTTAGAAGGCTTTTATCGTGGTATTTATATTTTTCAACTACGAGATAAAAGTGGTAGAATAATTGAAAGTGGCAAATTTCAAATAATTAAATAATCTTTTTTCTTACTTTTTTATAGCAACATCTGCAATAAGCATTATATGATCGCTTAGGTTTTCATCTATTAAGTCAAATTGTTGAGTAATAAAGTTTTTATCTGGCAAAATATAATCTATTCGTAAAGTAGGGGCTAATGAAATAAAAGTTCTTCCAATACCAAACTCCTTATTTAAAAATACATCATTTCTTTTTCCTTTAATAGTGTAGTAAGTATAGCTTGCAGGCACATCATTAAAATCGCCACAAATAATAGAAGCATAAGCACATTGTTGC
>JAIXLO010000026.1:17996-19265 GCA_026931325.1 Chitinophagales bacterium
CATTTTTTACTATATCAGCTTGTGCAGCTCTTAGCTGAAAAGCATTTTTCATTTTTCTAAACAAACTCATTGATGCTTTTGAAGCTTCTTTTTTTATACTAATATTATCAATTTCATCATAATCTTGCTTTTTAAATTTAAAAGATTGCAGGTGAGTTGTATAAATCCGAATAGTATCATTATCTTTTAAAACATCTGCATAAATTAAACTTTCTGCGATAGGATATTTTATTTTTCCTGTAGCAATAATAGGTAAAGAAGAAAATATAATACAACCACTTTTATAACTACCATTTTTTCTACTATAATCTTCCGAAAAATAATAATATGGATATTGCTTTTTAAATAATGCAACGTTATCGGCTGCATCATTTTTTTTTAAAGATGTATTAAATTCTTGTAAACAAACTATATCAGGTTGGTACTTTTCTATACAATCAACTATATCTGCTTTAATATTTTTTTTGGCTTCTTTATTTTTAGATAAGCCATTAAAACTTTGAATATTCCATGTAGCAATTCTTATACTATTTTTTTGCTTATCTATAACAAAATCTTTATTGATAGTTGTACCAAAAATGGTAGAATAATTTTTAAAACCCAATATCAAAAAAAGCAAAATAACCCAGCCTATTTTTGGTTTTGCAATAAACCAAAAAATACATAATAAAAATAAAAGAATTGTAGTGTAAGGAAATGCAAGAGAAAAAAAACCTATAAACCAAAAATATTTAGGGCTAAGCCAAAAGCTAATAAGTGCTGGTACATAAATTAATAAAACAATGCAAGTGATAGCTATGAAAAAATATTTAACAGCCAATTTCGGCAACATTTTTATCATGGCATAAAAGTAAGGAAAGTTACTTTTATGAATTGCTGATATTTTATTGGTTAAAAAATGTTAATGAAAGAGTAAAATATTATTAGAAGAATAAATGAAAATAAATTTTGTAATGTAATTTTTTTTATCTTCTTTTACTGACTGCTTTTCATTTTATTATTTTTTAAATTTTAAAACTAAAATTTATGAAGAAAATAACTGCAATAATGTACTAACTACTATGTTAGGTTATTATTCATTTGCAAAAGATATTAATAATACAAATGAATTAATAAATAAAATTGAACAACAAAATGGACTGAATAAAATTTTGTGGTGTGAAAAAGAGTGGGAAATGATACCATCAAAACAAGAATGCCCTAATGGGGGAACTATCACAATAGGATATACAATGAATCATTATGACTGTAATTCAGGGTGTTTAATAT
>JAIXLO010000137.1 GCA_026931325.1 Chitinophagales bacterium
AAAACAGGATTTGCTGAAAAAACAGTGTAGGCAATTCCTGATAAGTATTAGTTATAACGCAAGAGAAATTGAATGAGTAAAAGTGATGAAATTTGGGTAACTGAATATTTAACTGAAAAACTGGAAATTAAATTTGCAAACTCGAAATTCATTTTAAATGGTTGGGGACAAGTTGATAATTATTGCAAAATTAATGACAATACCTATTTCTTTCTAGAGGTCGAAACAAAACAAAAGCATCCTTGCACAAATGTATTAAAATTGTATCCTTATTTAGAGGAGCACAAAAATCTAAAAATTATTTTAGTTCAATATTATTTTACAAATAGTCCTGGACTTAATAGTAACAGAGGGAAATTATCATTTTGGTTGGGAATGAAACTTCAAGAGTTGTTCAAAAATAGATTTTATTATTTTCGAGAAGTATATGAAGAAAATACTTCAGAAATTAACAAACAAATACTAACACTAATTCAAACTATCAAGTAACAAAATTAGGTCAAAATGATAGAGAAAATTGAATTCATTGAATTAATTAAAAAACTAGTTAAGAAAAACGATTATGATGAGATCTGCAACATCGCCAAAGAAGGGAATTATTCAATTGAGATGTTTTTGGATAATTACGTTTGGTTAGATAATAGTTCTAATACTGAAACGAATGAAATCCTGTTGGCAATAATCTATGATAGAAATGTTTATCTATCTAGATCAGAGTTTAGAGAAATTTATAAGTCAAAACCAATTCAGAATAAAAATCTAGTAGTTGATGACTTAATAAATATTTCGAAAAAAATGATATTTCTGTATCGCTTAAATTATTTTACTGCTGTAGAGAAAATGCTATTCGATTATATAACTGAGCAAGAAGAAAATTATAAACAACTTTATTCAATTCACGGCTTGACGATTGATATTTCATTTAGAATAAATGGTATCGAGATATTTAATATAAATGGTCAAGATGCTACGGAGGAAGAAATTCAAGAAATAGGATATAATTATGAATACTTCAAGGATAAAATCCGAGCGAGCTCTGATTTAATCGACATATCTCAAATTGAGTATTATTCCAAGCTGTCAGTTGATGCTAAATATTTTATCCAAGCTGGGAATCAATATTTGTCATTGTTGCAAGATACTTCAATATCAATTTTTAATGATTATAGTCCATTCATTCTTGATTTTTTAAAAGCCTTGGAAATAGAGACTAAAGAACTATACTTGCTTTTTTACGAAAGTATTTTTAATAGTGCAAATAATATTTCGAAGGACATAAATTATCAAATACAACTTGCCACCGAATCGGATTATTTTCAAAAGGAAGAGTTACAATACTTGCTAAACCTTTCAAAGCAAATTCTAAAATTTAGAAAGAATTATAGCCCTAGTGGAATAAAACCTCTTTATTATTTCATTAAGTATTATGCTTTTAATAATAATTTGAAATTTATTGAAAATTATTCTAGTTTTATATCACAAAGCAATGATTCTTTCTTAGAAAAGAATAATAACCTTATTTCAAGGCTTAAAAATATTGGTGACTTAAGAAATAAAACAATTCATTCTAATCTAATTGGGTCTAAAGAAGAATTCTTAATGATGTATTATGATATAGTAGTTGCACTACAATTGATTTCAATATTAAAAAAATATGCGTTATAACAAGCGCATCAAGCCGGAAGCTTTTTCGCATTCGGCATTTGTGATATTTTCAAGGTAGCCTTTCCGTATCGGCTAACTTGTTCAAGGTTGTTCTGTTAAACAAAATTATTTTATAATTATCGGCATATGTGTTCTAAGCTAAATTCTTGTTCTGGGCAGCGGCTTAGGCAAAACGCCGTTGGGTGTATAACAAAATAAGGATAATTTATGGCATTAGAATATATAGGTAAAATTGTATTCTTTTTAGTGTGCATCTTTTTTGTTTCGGGTTTATCTTTAGTTGTAAAGCAAATTGTATCGCAACAGTCAAAACCGAGTACAATACTTGGATTTTTCAACTTACTTTTCTTATTCATCATTATAGTTATTTTTCTACTTTTTGATATTAATAAACTTCACATTATCTGGTTGCTCTTTTTACTTTTTATTTTTTCAAGAAACAAATATGCTTTTCAAATTGGCGCTGTTTTATTCAATATAACTTGCTTTCTTCTTAGAAAACCGAATGTTGTAATTGATAAAGATAACTTATTAAAATAACTTCTTTATTGAAGGAATAACTAAATGAACCAAACAAGTTTAATAATAGTCTATTGTTCTATGTGGCTTCTATATATGTTTTTAAATATCGGAACAATTGCTGCAGCAGAAAATAGACGAATTATGATTCCATTATTTATAACGAATAAATTTTTTAACAAAGTTTTACCAAGTCTTTTACTAATTGGTAATATTATTTTGGGCTTCATTATTTTTAAATGGTATTTAGCAATTTTATATGCAACAATTGGTGTTTTTTTATTTTTCTTTATTGATTATTGGATAACACAACTTTATTTAAAAAAAAGATATGGAGAAAACGATGCTGATGCTAATGGTTTTTATTATAACGATTACAGAGTAAAACTAAATTTTAAAATTACTTTGATAGGCTATTTAGCATTAATAATTTATTCTTTAATTGCTCTTTAAAAATAAATTAAAATACTCCTAACAAGTGCTTCAACCCAACTGCCTTTTCGCATTCTGTAATTGAAGAATTTAAACACAGTTTACGATTTTATCTGCAAGATCTAAATTTGTAAAACTAAAAAGCACCGCCAATGAATACGAAAATACTTATTGCCCCCGCAATACTGCGAAAAACTCTGGTTAGGTTTTACCGGATCTGTAGAGTTTATTACATTTAAACTGCTGGATGGTCTGATATTTTTAGATACGTCTGCTTTCGG
>JAIXLO010000135.1 GCA_026931325.1 Chitinophagales bacterium
ATAATATGTCATAACAGAATTAAAAGTTAATCCTGTTTCATTGGATACTTTACGACAATAGCTGTTATCTTATCTTTATTCATAAATAACCTCCATTGTAGTTCTTACCTTTTCAATAATCCCCATTTTTTTAGCATATATAAAGAGTTTATTTATATCAGAGTTTTTAGATGATGCATATCCTCGTATTGTCTTAACATAAACTTCTGGATCTATGTTATTCTTGTTTTGAACAAAATCACATATTATTCTTTCAATGTTATATGCTCTGACCTTATTTTGATATATAGTTTTTACTTCTATCGCTCCCATATCTGATATATCGCTTTTCACATAATATAGTTTTACATTATTGGGAAGATTATTAATTTTATAGCTGTAAGGGACACTCGCCTCAATCAATTGTGGTATTTTATCAGTTAATCCTTGTAAATATAGAGCTGTCTCATAAGAAAATACAGTTTTTTTAAATTTATGCTGAAAAAAATAATATTCGTCATAATCTCCCTGTTTTGAAATATAAATACCTCTATCCACTCTAGAAAGTATATTTTCTTCTACAAGCCTTGTAAGATATACTCTAGGAATTCCTTCTTCTTTACAATATTGTGTTGTGATGACTCCGTTGTTTTCTTTTAGATAGTTAAGTATCTTTTCTTTGTGATTCATATTATCCTCCACTGTTCCATCTATACTGATAGCATACTATTTTCTCAGTGTATATGCAACAATATAAATTTTGTTGTATCGGTTCTTAAATTATATAATTAATACGCACATTTCAAACTAGTTTACCTTATTAGTGCAATACGAAAATTAAAAACCCGTGTATTCCTTTATTAAAAAGGATACACGGATTTGATTTACTACTCCCACTCGATACAGATTAGTTTATGCCTTTTGATTTTCTTTGATAAATAGTGATTTTTAGTGTTCATACTATCACTATTGTTAGTAAAAAAGTTGTCTGTTAACCTTTTAGGAGTCAAAATGGAGTCAATATTATAAATATTAATCAATCGATTTCCAAAGCTTCCTAATTGAAATACCAATTTGTTCCCAACTAATATCAGATGCATAAGAATACTTCTTTTGATACTTTTTCCAACTCAAAGCCATATTTTCATTGGAAAACACACCTTCAATAATATCATAACCTTTTTTAATAACATGAAATGTTCCACGCTTTTTCCCTGTTCCTATAAGAGCTTCTTTTAAAATAGTTAAATCAATTGACTCGCTTTGAAGCTGGTACAATATATGAACATCATAGAAATTCATTCTTGTATTAGCTGTAGATCGTGTAATAATTGTTTCTAATTTCTCAGCAGAATTGTTTCTATATTATAGCTTAGAATCTCAATTTCTATCTTCTAATAACAGTTGATACATATGCAAAATCTTTTTCGGCGTTGTTCATCACCTGTAGTAATATCAACTTTGTGGAATTTTAGCATTTTCAAGTATTGCATCAATTGATACCCTAAGACCGGATAATCTGCTTCATCTCTTATTTCTTCAACCTTCTTTATTTCAGATTGCTCATCTTGGTATCAATATTAATAATATCCACAAAGTTGACTTAATTGAATCAATAGTTACTGCTTTATTTTTCATTGTAGTATCCATATCTACTGTTGAACGACTTTCTACACCAATAAGGAACAATAAGCATGCCACCTTTTCAAAATAGTTTTCTTTATACTTTGATAAAGCAATTCTTTCAAGAAGTCTTCCATCATAATTTTCTAAGTAGTATTTGAGGATTTATGATTTTCTTCTTAGCTATATTATTAATCAAATCTTTAATTTGCCTTAATGTCCTCATATTAAAACCTCCACATATTGCCTAATTATCTTCTCTACTCTAAATTTTTCTGCATATTGTAATAGTTTTGGGATATCTTTTTCTTTCTCCGATAAATATCTTCTAATTCCTTCATTGATAATCGCAGAATCAATAACATTTCGGTTTCTTACGATATCGCAAATAGTACGTTCTTTATTATAGACTCGAATATTTCTCCCAAATGGGGTTTTCCCATATTCTACACCTAGATTCAATAAATCATTTTTTATAAAATATACATAAATACCATCATTTTTAAAGTTGGATGCATTGTATCCTGATGGTAAAGTAACTGTATACTGTAAAGGGTCTCTATCAGTTAAATCATGTAAATAAAGTGCTGTCTCGTGTGAAAAAATAGCTTTTTTACTTCTCGCTTGTAAAACATACATCTCGTCTTCAAATGCATCTTTAGATAAATACACTCCTTGAGCAACTCTTTCTATATATCCTTTTTTTACATATTTGCTTAATAACTGTTTTGAAATTCCAGCTTCTATTATATCTTTAGTTAAAAGCATTCCTTCTTTTTCAAGAAGTAAAGTTTCTAAAAGTTTATGATAATCCATATAATTCACCTCAGTTTACTTTTATGCTTATATTTTATATTATATAAGTACATAAGTAAACTGATTGTTATTTATATAGAAATAAAAATGTCATAGAACATCAACAATATACAATTTTATGTCTATGACAAATCATTTGGGATGGGGTTATTATTGACCACTCTCATCTGCTTTTATTATATTCTTAGATTGATAATTGATAGAATTAGAATCAAAAAGAACCGTCCCTTTTGATTTTTTAGAAACTACTTTGCAAACTTACTCTCACCTTTACCCTAATAAACATTCTGAGGTTACTGGTCGCTTACAAATATTGAATTCAGAGACATAAAAAACAAATATTGATAATGCTGAAAAATAAAAATAGTACGATATTAGTACGGTAGAAAAATAAAAAACCGTGTATCCCTTTATTTAAAAAGGATACACGGTTTTTGTTTACTATTCCCACTCTATTGTCGCTGGT
>JAIXLO010000153.1:0-9857 GCA_026931325.1 Chitinophagales bacterium
AAATACACTGTCTTTAGTAATTTTTGCTACTACACCTTCTTTTGTAATTCCCAAAAAACTTCCTACTAATCGTAAATAAATAACACTATCCTTTTGTATGTATATGTATGCATTAAATTTTTTGCTATCAGATAAACTTTCATAATCAACTTTAATCTTAGCAAAGAATGTGGTAAAATCTATTTTATTAAGTTCTACTTTTTTAATTATATTTTTTATAATGGTTACAGAATCAATTGATGTTTCTTTTGAAATAGTTATAGTCTGTGTTGTATCTTTTTTTGAAATAGCAGTTTGTATAGGCTGTACTTTTTTGGTAGTACTACAAGCTTGAAGAATAAATAATAAGAACACTAAGTAACCAATATTTTTTTTCATTCGGCAAATTTATTGTTTTCCTGTATGTCCAAAGCCACCTTCTCCTCTTTCTGTTTTGTTAATTGTAGTTACAGCAATTAGTTGTACTTGTTCTACTTTAGTAAAAACCATTTGTGCAATTCTTTCTCCATGCTCTATATTAACTTTTTCATTAGAAAGATTAATTAAAATAACTTTTATTTCTCCTCTATAATCTGCATCAATAGTGCCTGGTGTGTTTAAACAAGTAATGCCTTGCTGAATAGCTAAGCCACTTCTTGGACGAATTTGGGCTTCATAACCAACAGGAATTTCTACAAATAATCCTGTTGGTATTAATGCTCTTTCTAAAGGTTGTAGAGTAATTGGTTGTTGAATGTTTGCTCTTATATCCATACCTGAAGAGCCTGATGTAGCATATTCTGGCAAAGGGTTAGAAGACGTATTGATGATTTTGATTTTCATAATTATTATAATCTAAAAAATGTTTTGAAAAAGATTTTTATATCTAAACCAAAACTCCAGTTATTTATATATTCAATATCTGCTGCTACTCTTTTTTGAATATTTATTTTATTTTCTTCTTTGTTTTCTACATCACCTCTTAATCCTTTTATTTGAGCTAATCCTGTAATTCCTGGCTTAACTAAAAGCCTATCATTAATATTTTCTACATACTCACTATACATTTTATGAAATAAAACTGCATGAGGTCTTGGACCAACAATAGACATATCTCCTTTTAAAACATTGATAAACTGTGGCAATTCATCTAAGTTATATTTACGAAGAAAAATACCAACTTTAGTAGCTGGCGTTGTATAGCTTAATGGCAAAGAATCTTTATCTAAAGAGTTTTTATTAGTATGTAATGTTCTAAACTTATAACACTTAAAAACTTTTCCATTTAAACCAATACGTTCTTGCACAAAAAGTGCAAGACCTTTTGATTCTAACTTAATTAAAAGTGCAATAAGAGGATAAAGCCAAGAAAAAATTAACAGAAGAAATAAAAAAGAGAAGGAGAAGTCAAAAAATCTTTTGCCCCAATGGGTATTAATTTGCAAAGCATTATATTGCAAATTGTCTTTGTTAGAAGAATGGATGTTTATATGTGCAGATAAGTTATTTTTACTCACTGTTATTTTTTAACAGCCGTAAAAATATTGGATTAGATGAATTATTGATACTTTACGTTGAAAATACTTTTTATTAAATAATAAAACACATCAATGTCTTTGCCATTTTTAAAAAATATTCCTCCTAATTTAAAAAAATTTTTACTTAGAAGTATTATTGTTTTTGTTGCATGGAAGTTGTTGTATCATTTGGTATTATATCCTATTAGAATACCTGATAAACAATTAACACATATTACAGCATACACTACTCAAAAACTTGTTCAATTAAATTATCCCAACGATATTATTAGAACAGAATTAGTAAATCATCCTTTACCTAAGGAAAATGTTTTTAAGAATAATAAAAAAATAGTAGGTATAGCAGATGGTTGCAATGGGCTTGAATTGTATATTTTATACATTGGGTTTTTAGTTTGTTTTCCTCATACTACAAAAAAATTATTTGTATTTGCAATAACGGGTATTGCCACCATATTTATTTTGAATACTATTAGAAGCTATGTAATTACTTTATTAAATATCAATGGGTCTTCAGTATCTGAAGTGGCACATCATTATATTTTTAAGATAATTATTTATGGAGTTATGTTTTTATTATGGGTAAAATACACACGATTGAATGAAAAAAATGAGCACTAAACTTCGCTATATAATTGCTATTATTCTTATACTACTTGTGTGCTGGTTTGGTTATACATTTACAGAAGAAATAAATAAAATTTCAAATGCTCCTAAACCCTTTAAACAGCAACTACAACGGCTTTTATGGCTAATACTGGTGGGTATAATAACTTGGTGGGCTTTTGTGAAAAATACTAAAAAATGGTTGGCTCAAACTGTAATTATTGTGTATGGATTTGCTGTAATAATAATTGGCTTGCTTGGATTAGTAGAGTGGAAATATAAAATTTTAGGTGAGAATATAAAAGAACTTATTGCAGGGGTAAGATTATTTTTATCAAGTCCTCTTCCTTTTATTTTTTTATGGATTTTGTCTTCAGTAAAATTTGAAACGGAGCAAAAAAATTAAAACTCTCTTAAGTAGTTGATAAGGTTGGTAGAGAAGGAAATACTAAAAATAAAATCATTATTATTTACTAAAGTGCTTTTTTCTTTTCTATAAGTTATTTGTGCAGAAAAAGCAGAGTTGGTGTAAGGATTCATTAAATAACGAACAGAAGCATTGGCATAAAATAAATTAGTTTTTACGCCTTGTGCAATTTTATTATTGAAAGAGAAGATGCCTGTTTGAGAAAGATAATCTGATTTGTAAATATTTTTACCCCAATGGCTGTTAGAACTATCTGCCCCATAAGTTGCTATTACAAAAGTTCCGCCAAATAAAAATCTTTTTACTTTATAGTTTGCATCTAAAAGTATTTCTTTAAAGTTTGCTCCTAATGGATGTGCTAAAGCTTCGTTGTAATGTGTATAATTTACTGCAGGTGTTTTATTAGCATACGTAAAAGGGCGAACAATATTAAATTCAGCTCTTGCAAATGCATTTTTTAAACCCAATGGTTTAAATGATTTAATACCAAGTTGTACCCCAAATTTATTTTGAAAATATCCTTTCCCTTTTAAAAATTCAATTACATTAAAATCATCTAAAATGAATTGTCCATACACAATCGTATTTTTTTTGATGGTGTAACTTGCATCAATACCCATAACAGAATTATCGGGAGAACCATTATTGAAATTTAATGAATTAAAAAAAATAATTGGAACAAAATAACCCCATTCTTGCTCTCTTTTATTTCCTAAACTATCTTTATTATTCCAAATTACCGATTGAAATAAATTGATTTCTACATTTTTAAATCCAGTATAACTTACTGTATTAAAAACGCCATACTTTTTATCATATCCATTTGTATTTTGCCAATTACGAGATGCATCTACAAACTGAGCCCATAAAGTTTGAAATGTAAATTTTCCAACAAAAGTTTGCATTTTAAAATAGGGATAACTATATGCAACATCACTTAACATTAGAGAACGAAACCCATTTCCAATAAAATTTTTATCATTACCTAATTCAAAATAAAAATTTCTGTTAGGTTTATATCCTATGAAACCAATTGGCATTGCATAATCCAAAGATTCACCATTAACATAATTACGTGCTTTTCCCATACCAGGAACAACAGTAAGCGAATCTATATAGTGATTCATATATGTTGGGAACTTTGATAAACTTTCATACATACTTGAAGAAATAAAAACTTTATCATTGATATTTATATCAATTTTAACGCCTCTGTTAATGCTGTAAATAGTATTATTGGACGATTTACCTCCTTCAAATTGAAAGAGTGGATTTATTGCTACTGTTATGTTTTTATTTCTAAAATCATCTAAGGCAATCATATTTCCTGTTCTAAGTGTACGATGGAAAATATTGTTGCTTTTAATTTTTGAATTAGTATTTAATTCAAAATATTCCTTCATTTTATTTTCAAACTTATTACCTGAAATATTATAAGGTTGTAATGCAAATGGATAACTATTTAATGAATCTGCATTTTCTCTTATCATTTGTTCGTACAACTGTGTATATAATTTGTTTTGAATTTTATTAGGAAAAAATGATTGTGCATAACTAAATGTTGTTATTACAAATAAGAATACAATAATAAATAGAATATTTTTTTTCATAAATATGTTAGTAAGCTTTTTCTTCTCCACGAAAAATATTATATACCGTTAATAAAACCACTTGAATATCCAGCACAAAAGACCAATTTTCAATATACCAAATATCAAATTCAACTCTTTTTTGAATAGCTTCTGAATTACTAATTTCTCCTCTATAACCATTAACTTGAGCCCAGCCTGTAATGCCTGGTTTTACAAAATGTCTTATCATATATTTTTCTACCATTGCAGCATATTGTTCTGTATGTTTTATCATGTGAGGTCTAGGACCTACAACAGACATATTGCCAATAAATACATTAAAAAATTGAGGTAATTCATCTATACTTGTTTTTCTAATAAATGCCCCAATTTTTGTTATACGTTGATCTCCTTTTGTAGCTTGGATTTCATTGGCATTATTGTTTACCTTCATAGATCTGAACTTATAGCACCAAAATTGCTTATTATCTTTACCAGAACGTAATTGTTTAAAAAATATTGGACCCTTTGATTCTAATTTTATAAGCAATGCCAATAAAGGAAAAAGCCAACTTGCAATAAGAACAATAACCAACAAGGAGAACACAATATCGAAAGAACGTTTCATAGTTCTATTCAACATATTTTGTAAAGGCTCATCTCTTAAAGATAAAAGTGGCAGGTTGCCATAAAAATGTAAGTTTTTAAATTTAGTATAAAACCTAAAAAAATCTGGAATAACTCTAACTCTAATGGTGTTTTTATCCAGTAGTTGAATTAGGTTATACAACTCTTCATCTTTTATTGAAGATTTTGCAAAAAAAACTTCATCAATATGTTGCTGTTCTATTTTAAGTAATAAGTTATTAATAAACTGCTGGCTATTATTATTATAATCTGTATCAATTACATGACCTGCATAAACAAAGCCTAATTCTTTTTTTTCATAAAATGTGTTTTTAATCTCTTCAATAGTGCTTGTATCGCCAACTAAAAGCACTCTTTTGCCAGCATATAATTCTAAATTGTTTCTCTTTTTTATGTAATAAAAAATCAATCTTGCCAACCAAAAGAAAAAGCTGAAGAGGGTAATAAATATTAATAAATCTTTTTTCGAAAAAAACACAACAGACGATAAAAAGAAATTAATACAAACAACAAAAAGTATAAAAAGAATTAATCCATTAAACGAATTTTTTACCCCTTCTTTAAAATAAATTAAATTTCTAAGGGTATATACATTGGTAAAATAGTAGCTGCAACCCAAGCTAAATTTATATTTAACCAGTTAAAAAAATATATTTTATTAAAGGCAAATCTATTGCAGGAATAGAAGGACTGAACCTTAAAACAAAAAAGCAGTATTACATTTAATATTGCTAAATCATAAATAAAATTTAGAAACCTTATAAAACTTGCATATTTATTGTGCATGATAATTATACTTTTCTTTTAAATTTTTCTTTCACAATTAATTTAATTAAAGCCATGTTGGTAGTAAAGTATCTCATAAATAATCTACGAGGTTCTTGAGCCATTCTGTAAAACCATTCCATACCAATTTTTTGAACCCATTCAGGTGCTCTTTTAACCTTACCTGCAACAACATCAAAACTACCACCAACACCCATTATAAAATTTACTTTTTGTAACACTTGTTTATGGTTGAATAAAAAATTTTCTTTTTTAGGCGACCCCATTGCTACAAATAAAATATTTGCACCGGAATTGGCTATTTGATTAGCAATAGTTTCTTCTTCTTCTTTAAAATATCCGTTTCTATACCCTGCAATTATTGCAGGTGAATATTGGGCAGCGTATTTATCTACAACAGTTTTTACAATATGTTCTTCTGCCCCAAAGAAAAATATTTTATAATTTTTTTCATGAGCAAGCTGCACCAGGTTTTGCATTAAATCAATTCCTGCAACACGTTCAGGAATTTGTTTGCCCAGTATTTTTGATGCCCAAACAACACCTTGACCATCAGCATTAATAATATCACAATCTACTACACTTTTTCTTAGCTCTTCATTTTTTTGCATGTGCACCAGCTTTGCTACATTAACTACTACATGATGCAAATGTTTTTTTGTAGAAATGGCATCATCAATTTTATTTAAAGTTTGCTGCATGGTTAGTGCATCAATGGGGCAGTTAAACAATTCTATTCTCATGTACAGTTTTTTTATAAGTAGCCAATGCAAAAAACATCCAAGCCTGTGCCCAACGCATATAAGGAATTTTAGAGTTGAACGATTTATTTACTTGATAAAAGAAAAATCCTTTTGGGCTTTGCATATTTTTTATAGTCCAATTTAAAACAGTATTACAAAGTTGTTGATGTGCTTTAAAATAATTCAACTCGTA
This sequence comes from Chitinophagales bacterium, assembly GCA_026931325.1. GTDB lineage: Bacteria > Bacteroidota > Bacteroidia > Chitinophagales > Chitinophagaceae > UBA1930. Next base: position 6,492 of record JAIXLO010000153.1, read on the forward strand.
CAAAGTAATCACTAATTGTGCAGGTGCATGAATATCTATAGGATAAGTTTTATTATTATAATATTTAGGCTTTCCATCAGGTTCAAAGAAATTTTCGATATAGTATTTAAAGCCTAATTCTATTGATGGTTGAAAAGAATTATCGCCGGTGTATTTTTGATAGGCTGTTATACATTCCAAATTAAATCCTGTATGAAAATTATCTATCCAGTAATGAAAACTTTGCAACCCATAAGCCCAAGAGCCATTAGTTTGTTGATGTTTTACACAATAACTTACCGATTTTTTTGCTTCTTCTTTGTATAATGAATTGCTTGTTATTACATACATTTTACTAAGCAATCTACTGCCCAATAGCGAGGCATTAAAAACTATACTTTTATCTAAAGGTGAATAAGAAAAACAAAAATCTCCATCAGCATCATAATTTCTATTTAAGTCTTTTAAAATAAAATTGCAACAGCTTTCTGCTGCATCCAACAAGTTTTTATCTTGCAAAATTTCGTAGGCTTCTAATAAAGCCCATGAGGCATAAACAGAGGCAACAACTGTTGGTGTGTTTTTAGGTTGAAAAAAGGCTCTTGCCTGCCAATCAAAATTATAACCCCAACAATAACCACTCCAACCATCTGCTCTCATTTCAAGCAGTTTAGTTGAAAGCTCTTTTATTTTTTGTAAATTTTTCTCTGTTGGTTCAATGGAATATAATCTGCAATAACCAGATAAAAATAATGCTATTCCTTTGCTGTTATAGCCCTTTGTTACTAATAATAATTTTCTGAAATTAAGAGGTGATTTTTTAAAACCCTGAATCCAAACTAATCTGCAAAATCTATTATTTTTTATAAATGGTATTGCTTGAAATACTTTACTATTCAACCCATCATAAGGGTCCCAGCCTTTATAATTTTCTTCTTCTACATATTGTTGAAGTTTAGAAAAAGAATTTTCAAAATTTGAATTCATTAATTTAAGAGAGAAATTAGTTTATGATATCGCCAAACAATAACCAAGTGTTTGTATCTGTTTTTATTAAAGTAGCAACACTGTATTGATTTTTAGTTTTATTGGCATTTGATGAGCTATTAAGTGTAACACCAACATCTGGTAAAAAAGTAACTTGACCAACACCCATTTGTGTAACTAAAATTTTTGTACCAATAGGAAAAGGAACAGAAGAGTTGGTTGGGATGGTAATAGTTTTACCTGAACTTGAGTTTATAGTAACCATATTATTCAAATCAGTAAGACTTAGTGTATAATTATTAAGTGTTGAATTTATAGCAACTACCTTTTTAGAAAAAACAGAGGTATCGGCTTCTGTTATTACATTTTTTCCCTGCTTTCTCAGATTACCTGTTACATTTATATCATTTTCAAATAAACTTCTATTGTAAGCCTTGGTAGCTAAGGTATCTACACCAGCATTTGCCAAAACAATACCATTAAAAGTTGCTGAATTTTTGTTACGATTAACTTTTAAGTAATCTACATTATAATTACTCAGTCTGAACTCATAACCTGTAACTCCACTATAATAATTTTTTAAAATAAAATCAGAACTATTGTCTGATGGGTTCGCATTTAATCTTAAAACACTTGTATTATTTATGTCTTTAGAAAGAACAGATAAATCTCCTTTAACTTTTAGAAAGGGTTCAAATTGATATATTGAATTAACCCAAAAATCAGCTATAGTGTCAGCACTGTCATAAAAAGATAGCATCCTGCTGCTGTTATCTGTGTATGGCGACTTTCTAATTCCAACAATATCTCTGTTTGGCTTTACATCTGGTACATTAAACATTGTTTGAACAAATTTAGAAGAAGGAGTGTACCAAAAACCGATTGTAGGATAACCACTGTTATCATTAATAGAATTATCTCCTTCTTTATTTCTATTCACATAAATCAAATCTCTAACAGCTCCATTATTTGCCTGGTCAGCTAGCATTACAAAATCGCCACTTCCGCCATTATTAGCAACATCAACTCCCATAACCCATTCTTGTCTATATCCTTTAAACCTTAGTTCAGGTCCAACTAAAGGCGATTGGTCTGCAACAAATCTTCCAAAACCATTTACATCAAGATTATAAACTGGTTTCATCCCTATTCCAAATTTTTCAGAAGCAAATTTTGCTGTATCTGCATTGATGGCATATTTGGCACTATCCGTTTTTGCACTCCATTGGCTTACAAAATTGTATTGAGAAGTATCTGCATTGATGGCATGTTTGGCACTATCACTCTTAGCACTCCATTGGCTTACAAAATTGTATTGAGAAGTATCTGCATTGATTGCATGTTTTGCACTATCAGTTTTTGCACTCCACTTGCTTACAAAATTGTATTGTGAAGTATCTGCATTCACAGCATGTTTGGCACTATCACTCTTAGCACTCCACTTGCTTACAAAAGTATATTGTGAAGTATCTGCATTTACTGCATGTTTGGCACTATCACTCTTGGCACTCCATTGGCTTACAAAATTGTATTGAGAAGTATCTGCATTGATGGCATGTTTGGCACTATCACTCTTAGCACTCCATTGGCTTACAAAATTGTATTGAGAAGTATCTGCATTGATTGCATGTTTTGCACTATCAGTTTTTGCACTCCACTTGCTTACAAAATTGTATTGTGAAGTATCTGCATTCACAGCATGTTTGGCACTATCACTCTTAGCACTCCACTTGCTTACAAAAGTATATTGTGAAGTATCTGCATTTACTGCATGTTTGGCACTATCACTCTTGGCACTCCATTGGCTTACAAAATTGTATTGAGAAGTATCTGCATTGATGGCATGTTTGGCACTATCACTCTTAGCACTCCATTGGCTTACAAAATTGTATTGAGAAGTATCTGCATTGATTGCATGTTTTGCACTATCAGTTTTTGCACTCCACTTGCTTACAAAATTGTATTGTGAAGTATCTGCATTCACAGCATGTTTGGCACTATCACTCTTAGCACTCCACTTGCTTACAAAAGTATATTGTGAAGTATCTGCATTTACTGCATGTTTGGCACTATCACTCTTGGCACTCCATTGGCTTACAAAATTGTATTGAGAAGTATCTGCATTGATGGCATGTTTGGCACTATCACTCTTAGCACTCCATTGGCTTACAAAATTGTATTGAGAAGTATCTGCATTGATTGCATGTTTTGCACTATCAGTTTTTGCACTCCACTTGCTTACAAAATTGTATTGTGAAGTATCTGCATTCACAGCATGTTTGGCACTATCACTCTTAGCACTCCACTTGCTTACAAAAGTATATTGTGAAGTATCTGCATTTACTGCATGTTTGGCACTATCACTCTTGGCACTCCATTGGCTTACAAAATTGTATTGAG
>JAIXLO010000153.1:9957-19104 GCA_026931325.1 Chitinophagales bacterium
GCATGTTTGGCACTATCACTCTTGGCACTCCATTGGCTTACAAAATTGTATTGAGAAGTATCTGCATTGATGGCATGTTTGGCACTATCACTCTTAGCACTCCATTTACTTACAAAAGTATATTGTGAAGTATCGGCATTTACTGCATGTTTGGCACTATCAGTTTTTGCACTCCACTGGCTTACAAAATTGTATTGAGAAGTATCTGCATTTACTGCATGTTTGGCACTATCAGTTTTTGCACTCCACTTGCTTACAAAATTGTATTGTGAGGTATCTGCATTGATGGCTTTGTAGGCAATATCTGATAGCAAAGCGTTTTCAGCTTTTAGGGAATAAATAGATTTAGGAGAATAATTGAGTTTGTGTTTTATGGGTATTTCTATCCTCTCTAAATTATCTGTAGTTGTAATTTGTAAATCAATATATACATCTACATTCCATTGAACTGCAGATAGTAAATTTGTTTGTCCGTTTTTCCCTATTTCAAAGGTTATATAACCATAATTTCCAGACTTAACATTTACAATCTCTTGATAAGTATTGGAAACAAAATTTGAATCGTTACTGATTTTAATATTTACCCTAAACTGTCTGTTTGCAGCAGGTAAACCTTCTTTCGTTAGGATATTGGCTTGATAATTAAAAGACTCCTGTGCAATTAGCGCATTTGATAAAAACAGAAAAATAAAAAAATAAAAATAACGCATGGAAAGAGTTGGGTTATAATTTTAAAAATTTAGCAGTCGTAATTCTATTATCAGCAAATTGAATTTGTAATATATAAAGCCCTTTTGCCAAATTAGATACATTGATTGTTTTTTGAGTACCAGCTTTTATAACCATTTTGCCAGATGCTGCATAAATAAATACTTCTTTTACTTCATAATTATTAGAAACAAAAAAGTTGATATTATTTGATGTAGGATTGGGAAAAACGATAATGGGAATAGCTGAAGAAGTGCCATTATTTTGCCCATTGGCAATTAACGATAACAATCTATTGTTTAAGAAACCTACTTTAAGTAAAACTTTATCGTCTATTTTTAGCTTAGATGTTTGAACAATATCGCTTGAAAAAAACTGCCCTTGATCGTTGCTATAATAACTACCTCCATAATCAAAACTTGCTACAGACTGGCTGAAGCATGATATTGAAATGAAAAGAGAAATAAGAAGTAAAAATAATCTCATAGTTAAAACAAACTGACTTGTTAAATAAATTACAGCTTAATTTAATTGATACTTTGTGGCAATCCTGTTTGCAAAGAATCAATAATTTTTAAAGTGGTTATTGTTGTATAGTAAATAGATTCAAAAGAAATGGGAGATGCAGTACCTTGTTGAACTGATTTTATAAAAGTTGCAACTTCTTGGTTATGCCCCTTGCCTGAAAATTTTAAAGTGGTTTGTTTATTGCCTTTAAATAATTGCCCATCTTTAAAATCGTTTATTACACCAATACAGCCTCCTGCAAAAATTTCAATTCGTTCCTTAGGCATGGCTTTATCTCCATTGGCTACATAAACTAAATTACCAATAGAGCCATCTGCAAAGGTTACAACAATAGCAATGTTATCATCATTTTTTACCTGAGAGCTTTTACTTGCAATACATTGAGCATATACTTGCACAGGATTTGAGTTGGTAAAATATTGCATTAGATCAATAAAATGACACATTTCTCCTACAATTCTTCCTCCACCAATAGATGCAATTTGTGTCCAATGGTCTAAAGGAATAAAACCTGCATTTACCCTTATATTAATTACTTTGGGTTCTGTTATTTTTGAAAAAGTTTTATTCAGTTCTACACTTACAGGAGCAAATCTTCTATTAAAACCAACCATTAAAAGTTGGTTAGGTTTTTGATTTACAATATTGGCAACAGCTTCTAATTCATCATAACTAATACACAAAGGTTTTTCTACAAAAACATGTTTATTTTCCTGTAAAGATTTTATTACATATTGTGCATGACTATCATGACGAGAGGCAATAAAAATAGTGTTGTTGCCTTTATCTTCTATTATTTCATTTGCATTGGTAGATGCTCTTGCAAAACCAAATTTTGAGGAAACATTTTTAGCATTAATACCATTGTTGGTAACAACAGCATCTAAGCTAACAGGTAAGCCTTTTAAATTAGGAATTAAATAACTTTGAGCAAAGCTTCCTGCACCAATAAATGATGCAGTAATTTGTTGTGGTGTTACTACATTTTTAGCTTGAAAAGTGTTTTTATTTTTCTTTTCATTTGCAGGATATTTTAATAAAATACCTACAAAAGGTTCCTGTACTTTTCCTAAAATTAAATCATACGCTTTTACGGCATCATCAATTTCAAAAGTATGTGTAATAAGTGCTTTTAAATTTAATTTTCCTAATGCAATTAAATCTAAAAATGCTTCCATATTTCTTTGCTCTGTCCATCTTACATAAGCAAAAGGATAATCATGCCCTTGCTCTTCATACACATTATCATAACGACCAGGACCATAAGAACAAGAAATTTTTAGGTCTAATTCTTTTCTGTAAAAATGTGGGTCTCTTGGAACATCCATTTTTACTGCACCAACCACAATTATTTGTCCCTTTTTTCTTGCTATTTGTACCGATAATTCAATAGGATCGTTGGTGGGTGCTGCTGCTGTAATAATTATTTTATCAAAGCCATTACCTCTTGTAAAAGTTTCAATGGCTGTCATTAATCCTGTATCATTTCTACTATAAGCTTCTGCATTGCTTACTTCTTTGGCAAGTTGTACCATTTTTTCGGATACATCAATACCAAAAACTCTGCAACCATTAGCAGACAAAAGCTGACAAGTAATTTGCCCTAATAAGCCCAAACCTATTACACAAATATTTTCTCCTAACATTGGATTAGCTTGCCTTACGCCTTGCAAAGCAATAGCACCTAATGTTGTAAAACTTGCTTCTTCGAAAGAAACATTATCTGGAATTTTTGCTACTAAATTTTGTGGTACAGAAACTACTTCGGCATGAGAAGCATAATCTTGTCCTGCACAAGCAACTCTATCTCCTGTTTTAAATTTACCATTGGTATCCATAGATGCTTTTACAAAACCAGCAGTGCTATAGCCAAGTGCTTTTAAAGAATCTAATTTGGTTCTTACTTTTTCAAGCGTTGCTTTTAAGCCTTCTTTTTTTATGTTTTGTAAAACTTGTGCTACTAAATCTGGTCTTTGTTTTGCTTTGCCTAATAAGGAAGATTGTGCAACTTTTACAGTACCTTTTTCTGTACCAGCACTAATTAATGAAAATTCATTTTCTACTAAAACCATTCCACTTGAAAGTGCAGGCAATGGTAATTCATCTACATATAATGCTCCTGTTTTAAAATTTTGTATTAGTTGTTTCATCTGTTTTATAATGCTTCTTTAATTGCTTTAATAATTTCTTCATTTTCATCATGCGATCTGGATGCTAAACGAATAAATTCTCCTTCTAATCCTATTTTATCGGAACAAGTACGTGTATAAACGCCAGATTTAACTAATAAACCAAAAGCAAAATCATCGGCTGTAATTCCTGTATTTAATTCTATTAATGCAAAGTTTGCTTGGCTTGGATATCGTTTAATACCCTCTATTGCACTTAGGTTTTTAAAATACTCTTGTGTATCTCTTATATATCTTTTTCTTTCTACTTCATACTCTTTTTGAAACTGATCTCTTACATACAATTTAAAAAAGTATTCTGCCAATCCATTTGAATTCCATAAAAATCCATTTTCTAAAAGTTGTTTTGCACGGCTAGGATGCATAATAGCATAACCAGCTCTTATACCTGCAATTCCAAAATCTTTCGACATACTTTTAATGGTTACTACGTTAGGATATTTCATTACCATATCTGCATAACTCATTAATTCCATGTCTTCATTTTCAAAAGCAAAATGTATAAAACTTTCATCTAATAATACTGTTCTTACATTTTTCAATCCCTCTAAAAGCTCTGCAATTTCTGCTTTAGTAATGTACCCTCCATTAGGGTTGTTTGGATTAATTAACACAACTGTATCGGGCTTTTCGAAGTTTACAAGTTGTAATAAATCGTTTACATCTAACTTATAATCATTTTCTTTTTTCAATTTATTAAAAACTATACTTACACCTGGTTGAACAAATTCGTAGTAGGAAGAAAATGTAGGAATATTTACAATAATTTTCTCTGTTGTAAAATTGTGAATTACTGCCTGAATTATCTCTATAGCCCCGTTGCCAATAAATAACATATCGGCAGGAACTTTTAAGAAGTTGGCTAATGAAGATGCAATTACATTGTTTTGAGAAGGATAAAACTCTAACATATCTCTTATCAACAAATCATCTCCCAACAATTCATTTTTAAAATATCTTAAAAACAAATCTGTTGCGTAAGGGTTTGAGAGGAAACATGCATCTATATTCATTTTCAAGTCGGGCAATTGCTCTTTTATAGTAAACAAACTTGGTGAGTGAGAACCTGCTTGTTGTTTTAGCAATTTAATATGCTGAACCATGGCAGCTTGTTCGTTAGTTAATCCTTTAATTGGCATAAATTATAATTTTATGAGTGATTCTATTGACTTTATTTTTTCGGTATTTTTATTTCTTTCTATTTCATTTACCACTTTTGATGTTATTAGTACATTTCCGAGCCTTTGCTTTAACTCCTTTTCAATATTACAAATATACTCCTGAGAAAGTTTAGTATTTTCTGAAAGAAATAAATGAATTGATTTATCGGTTTGTTGAATTATTTTAAATTGTTTTACATCAGGAAATTTTTCCATTGCATTGTAAATATTTACAGTTGCAATAATGGTGTTGTCGTCTTTTATTAATAAATCATCTGCTCTGCCATCAATACCTGCAAACGGAATACTTAAACCTCTTTTACAAGAACATGTTTTATTTTTAGCAGGTATTGCAATATCATTGGTTGCATACCTTATTAATGGCATGATATTGTTGTTTAATGAAGTAGCAATAATTTGATTATTTTCATCTAACTCTACGATTCCATATTCATCGTTGTTATGATAATTTCCATATTCACATATTTGAACTGTAACAGTTCTTTCGTTTTGTCCATACCAATCTATTAAAGGAATTTGCCAATACTCTTGAATTACTTTTTTATAATGTGGTAATAAATTTTCTGATGAAGTAAAGAGTGTTTTAATTTGAGGCAACCTAATATTATTTTCTTTTAATAATAAGGTTAAAATATAGATAGAGCTTGGATAACCTCTTAATAATTGTGCTTTAGATTTTTTAATAAATTGCACATAAGTACCTAAATTTTTTTGATTAATATCGAAAGGAGATAGATACCAATAATTTAAAATTTTATCTACCTTAAATGGTGGCTCTCCAACTTTTGGAGAAAAGCTTCTTAAAACAATACAAGGTTTATGAAAACTGTATTTAAATGCAGGATTCATAGACCAAGCTCTAAACATCATACATTGCTCAATACCATCGCTATAATAACATTTTGGCACTTTAAATGGCTGTCCTGATGAGCCAGAAGTAGATTTGTATTGCAACTTTTTATTGACATATTTTTCTGAAATAAAGCTGTTATAATTTTCTCTAATAATGGCTTTAGTTACTATTGGAAATTTTTGTAATTCAATTTCCGAGAAATTATTGAAATCTATTTTTAAATTTAATGTTTTATAAAATGGAACTTCATTAATAGCAGTTTGTAAAATAAATTTTAGCTTTCTTAATTGAAGTTCTTTAATTTTTTCTGTTGAAAAATATTGAGACGCTAAATATTTGGGATAATTATTTACTATGTATAACCCATTTGCTAAGTTTCTTGTATTTATTCCTGCTAATTGCATAAAATATTTATACCTATTCTATAATTTCATTAAATACTGTTGCAACATTTTCTTCAAAATGCTTCATAGTAAATTTATCATGAAAAGATTGTACAGCATTTTTACCTACTGTTTGTAAAAAAACTCTGTCATTTATTAAGCTCTCTATTTTAGTACTAATTTCTTCTGGAGTTATTTCATTAACAATAAGTCCATCATGTTTATCAGTAATAATATCTTTTATAACCCCTGTTGTTGTGGTTACTATTGCACAGCCACTTTGCATGGCTTCTAAAATTACACCTGGGAAAACTTCATTGGGATAAAAAGTTGGGAAAACAAAAATATCTGTGGTGTTAAAATAATTGAATTTTATTTTATCATCAGTAATTTTTCCTAAAACTTTAATTTTATCATTCAAGTTATTTTTAGATATATAGTTTACTACTTCTTCTTTAGTAATATCAGCATCTGCACCAATCATAGTAGCTTCAAATGAATAACCTTTATCCTGCAATAATTTTAAAGAGTCTATAAAAACCAATACCCCTTTTGATATTACATAGTTTGAAAGAAATAAAATTTTTACAGGGTTATTTGTACTTGTATAACTTTCTCTTTTACTATACTCACTAATATAAATTCCATTATTTACTACATAAGCTTTTTTATATGGCAAGCCTTTAATATCGTTAAGATGAAGGTTAGATAAACAAATAACATTTGCATTTTTAAAAGCCCAGTTGTATAAATTTTTATTTAAGGAAGATGAATGATAACTTTTTAAAATGCCCATTCCTCTTAAATGATATACACGCTTTACAAAAAATAATTTAAGAATTAATACAAAAACTAAATCTCTTTTAAAAGCACCACCAGTAGGCGATAGAGTGAAATAAACAAATGAAAAACGATTAAATAAAAGCTTAGCAATTAACTGAAAAGATGTTTTAAATAGTTTTAAAACTTTTGAAAAATTAAATGAACCAATATCATTAATGGTTTTAGCAAATTTTATAGGCAGCAATTTTATATTGAATTTACTGTTTAAAAATTCGCTCTTTACTAAAGATAAATTTCTTAAAGATGCCCCATGAACAGGTGGTGGAATTTGAACGAAAAATAAAATTTCAGGTTTTGTACTCATTAAAAATATTTTACCATTATTTTATCTTGCAATTCAAAAATGATATCAACAAACTTAATATCCCATGAGTTTTTTAACTTGAATTGTTTTTTATAAACTCCGTAAGGGACATTAATAGAAGTTAAATCTACTGCAGGGTTTGGTTGATAAAAAGGACTTACTTCTAAAAAAATGGGAAGCGAATCTTGGTCGTTGTTATCAAAAGTAATATCTGCCCCTAATGAAGTAAGATTAAACTTTTTACATTCATTAATTAAATGAGTTCTCCATTTCTCAGGAAAAGAAATAAAATCTACATCGCTTCCATAACCTGTTGCTGTTGGTCGCCATTCTTTTTGCTTATTTATTCTCCAATAGTGTAAACAAATTTCATCTCCAACTAAAGTAATTCTCATATCGCTTCTCATGTTTATCAACTCTTGTAGAATTAATTCGCCATTCTTTTTTAAAAGTTGGTTTTCGCCAAAAATTTTTTGTTTAAATTCCTCTTCATTATTTACTTTATACAACCCTAAAGATGAACATGAATGTGGCTCTTTAATTAAAAAAGGAAATGCTAAAGGAATAACACTTTCTTCGTTAAAAGTATTTCTATCAATAATAACAGTATTGGGTTGATTGATATTGAGCTCCTTAAATTTTTGGTGCATGTAAATTTTATTTTCCCAATACAATGCTTCGCCAGAGGTTGGATACACTTTGTTGTTTTGCTCTTCTAATTGTTTTGATATGTAGTGTAAAATTTGAGTGTAATTAACAAACTTATGTTCGTTATAATGTTGTGTAGAAAAGAAAAAAACATTGGAGTCTTTAATTTTTCCAATTTTTTTACTAAACACAATTTTAAAAGACTGATTATTTTTAATAAAAGAATAAATTGCTCCAAACTCTCTTTCTATTGACTGTGTAAAAAAATGTTCTCTATAAAATGGATAAAACCAAAGTACATTTTTTGCATTTTTATTGTATAATTTAAAAAATTTAATCCAATTAATTCTATATATACAGTAAAATATGGTTTGTAATTTTTTTAAAGCTTTAATCATAATCCGTTTATTACATTTATTTCTTTGGCATTGATATACTTAAAATTATTTGAAAACTTTTTTTGTAAATCATCAATACTTTTTATTTCATTTTCAAAAAATTCTACTTTCCCTTTTTCGTGTTTATGAGATAGATCGTCTATATAAGTTATATTACATTTATTTAACTCTAATGAATTTATAAAATCAACTTTCCAAGCAGCATTACGAGTTATTACAAGTTGGTTATGATTTATTGTAAAGCCAACATTGTTTAACCATTGCATGGTTACTTTTCTGGAAAACAAGCTTCTTGCAGTGAAAAAAATTATATGATTATTTTCGTTAGCCATTAATTGTTGAATGTATGTTTTCATACCAATAAACACAGCTAAATACTGTAGTCTATCGTTTTCGTTTTCCCAAATATTTAGCTTTAATGAATGCCAACTATCTGCAAGTGTATTATCAATATCAACCAAGAAAATATTTTTGTTATTAGCATTTTTAATTAATTTTTTAAACCGTAATAACAAAATTATTTTAAACGGAAAAGCTAAAAATTCTTTAAGTTGCTGCATATTTTTTAAACTGTAGCATTTGGTTAATTAGGAAGAAAAACATAACTATTAATCATTTTTGAAGGTTCAATAATTCATATTTACTAATTGCTTGATACAGCATTCCTATATGAATCCAAAAAACTGAAGCATACAAAGCACTTTCTAACACTACATTAAATAATGCAGCAATAAATATGAATATAAACGAGAGAAAAAAATAAATCAAATCGTTTGGCAAATAGCCATTCTGTTTATTAATTTTTTTAAGCCTATTGAATAACGAGAATATAATACTTAGAAACAATACAAATGCAATTATTCCTTGCTTAAAGAGAATATATAAAATAGAATTGTGTGTACCTAAATAGTATTCTTCATTTGGTGTATCATTAGAAATTAATAAGAATGAAGGTGCTGCATTAATATCAAAAATTGGTGTGCCAAAACCAAATCCAAATACAAACCCATTTACACTTGATAACGTTACGGTTTTTAATTCATAAGCCCAAAACATTATTCTCCAAATAATATTTCCTACTCCTGCACTCGGTATTACATCAATATATTGAT
>JAIXLO010000129.1 GCA_026931325.1 Chitinophagales bacterium
CTTTTATTGTGTATTTATAATTTTTTTTAGAAGTATCAATATCATAACTATAAACTTCTTTTAATAAAACATTCGAAATAGAATCTTTTCTTTTTTCTAATTCTTTATGTGAAATTTTAAGTTCAGTAGAAGCTCCTTTTTTTTGATAAAATGAAAAATATATTAAAAAGAAAAAGAAAGAAGTAAAAATGTACATTCTTATTGGATTAAAAAACGAAGCTCTTTTACCTTTTAAATATTCTTTTGTTAAGAATGCTGGTTTAAATAATAATAGTTTTAAGGTTTTAAAAAACTTAATGTCAAAATGTGTAATATCTTCAAAGAAGTGAGATATAAGAGCCCATATTGATTCATTAGTTTTAATGTTTTCTTGTCCACAAACATGACAATAACGACCATATAAGTCTGCACCACAGTTTAAACATTTTTTTTCTTTTCTTTCTTTTGAATGACTCATATAGTTAATATTTATTTAAAAATACAACGCAAACCTAAATTTATTTAACAAAAAATAACTGATTTTGTAGAATGTTGCATCAGTTACTACTTTTGATAAGAATTGTAAGCTATGAAATATTTATTTTTTATAAGCATATTGTACATTTTAGCACTAAACAAAGTTGTTGCACAATATTATTATAATGATATTGTTGCTATTGAATACAGCAATCAACAGCACAAATTATTAAAACAAAATAAAATAAGAACAATAAAAGCAATAAGTAAAGAAAAAGATGGAAGTATAATAGAAGATTTTATTGTAGAACAATATATTAATGAAGAAGCTACTGAAGTAATTACTTATTCAAAAACATCTGCAGGCAATCAATCAACACTAAAATCATTTTATTCAAATAATAAAATTATTAAAACAGAAAATGAAGGTGATGGGGTTTCTACAACAACTAATTATAATTATAGTAATGATGGCAAATTACAATCAATAAAATCAACTACTGCTGATACTTTTGTAAATAAAGTTTCAGATGAAACTCATTTATGGTTTTATAATAGCAAAGGATTTCCTGAAAAAATGTATAGGGTGAAAAACAATACTGATACAATTATTGTAAACTTTATTTTAGATGAACATAACTTAGTTGCAGAAGAACATTGGTATAGAAAAAAAAGAAATATAGAATCTTACTATTATTATTACAATGATAAAAATTTACTTACAGATATTGTAAGATATAATAGTAAACTAAAAAAAATGCTTCCTGATTTTATATATGAATATGATACTACAGGTAAGATAAAAAAAATGATTCAAGTCTTAGTAAGTGGCTTAAACTATAATTCATGGTTATATTTTTATAATGAAACTACACAGCTTAAAGAAAAAGAAATGTGTTATAATAAACAAAAAGAACTGTTAGGAACAATAGAATATTTGTATAATAATTAAGAATAAGAAATTTCATGTTTGATATAAAATCACTTTTTGCAAAACCATTTGCTAACATTATATACAAGCAAATAAAAAAAGATATGCAACATGCAGTTGCAAATCAAAATACTATTTTAAATAACATAGTTAAACAAGCAAAGAATACAACTTTTGGTAAAGATCATCATTTTGAAAATATACATTCTTATCAAGAGTTTAATAAAGCTGTACCAATAAGAGATTATGAACAAATAAAAAATTATATAGAGCAAATTAAAGAAGGTAAACAAAATGTTTTATGGAAAGGAGTACCTATTTATTTTGCAAAAACAAGTGGCACAACGAGTGGTGTAAAATATATTCCAATAACAAAAGATTCAATTCCAAACCATATTAATACTGCAAGAAATGCTTTATTATGCTATATGGCAGAAACAAACAATACATCTTTTGTTTCTGGAAAAATGATTTTTTTAAGTGGTAGCCCAACTTTAGAAAGAATTGGAAATATTCCAACAGGAAGATTGAGTGGCATTGTCAATCATCATGTACCAAAATATTTAAGAACTAATCAACTACCATCTTACGAAACAAATTGTATTGAAGATTGGGAAACAAAATTAGAAGCAATAGTGAATGAAACTATTGATAAGAATATGACTTTGATTAGTGGCATACCACCTTGGATGCAAATGTATTTTGATAAACTTGTTGAAAGAAGTAATAAAAAAATTGCAGAACTTTTCCCAAACTTTAGTGTAATGGTACAGGGAGGTGTAAACTTTGAACCTTATAAAGCAAAATTGTTTGAAACTATTGGAAAAAGAATTGATTACATAGAATTGTTTCCTGCAAGTGAAGGTTTTTTTGCGTTTCAAGATTCTCAAAAAGAAGAAGGCTTATTATTAAATACTAATAGTGGAATATTTTTTGAATTTATACCAGCATCAGAAATATTTAATGAAAACCCTACAAGGCTTTCTTTACAAGAGGTTGAGGTTGGTGTAAACTATGCTTTAATTATTAATAGTAATGCAGGTTTATGGGGCTATAATATTGGTGATACTGTAAAATTTGTTAGCACTAATCCATACAGATTAATTGTAAGTGGAAGAATAAAACATTTTATTAGTGCCTTTGGTGAACATGTAATTGGCGAAGAAGTTGAATATGCATTATTAGAAGCAGCTAAAGAAGAAAATATAAAGATTACAGAATTTACTGTTGCTCCAAATGTAGTACAAGGCAAAGGAAAAAGCTTTCATGAGTGGTTTATTGAATTTGAAAATGAACCAACTATCATGCAAAACTTTATAGAAAAAGTTGATAATAATCTTCGTAAAAAGAATGTGTATTATGATGATTTGATTAAAGGAAATATTCTACAAAAACTACAAATAAATAAAGTACGCAAAAATGGTTTTATAGATTATATGAAAAGCATAGGCAAATTAGGTGGTCAAAATAAAGTACCCAGACTTAGTAATGATAGAAAAATAGCTGATGGATTAAAAAACTTTTTAGAATAAAAAGAAGAATATTAAATAACCATTCCTGAATTATTTATTTTATTTAAAATTTGATGAGCTACTTCCATTGCTAAGAAACCATCAATTTCACTAACAACAGTTGGTTTGTTGTTTATAACACTATCAACAAAAGATTCCAATTCTAATTTAATTGCATTAGCAGATAAAATTTCTGGATTTGCAACTGCTATTGTTTTTTTGCCTTTTGGAGTATCTACATCAAAAGAAAAAACATTTTTATCTTCTGGTTGTTTTAGCTTAATTATTTCTGTTTTCTTCTCTAAAAAATCAATTCCTATATAACTATCTTTTTGAAACAAACGCATCTTACGCATTTTTTTCATACTAATTCTACTGCTTGTAAGATTTGCAACACAACCATTATTAAATTCAATTCTTACGTTTGCAATATCTGGTGTATCAGTCATTACAGCTACTCCATTTGCACTAATAGATTTTACATCGCTTTTTACAAGACTTAAAATAATGTCTAAATCATGAATCATTAAATCTAAAATTACACTTACCTCAGTACCTCTTGGATTAAATTGTGCTAAACGATGTACTTCAATAAACATTGGATTAAGCTTTAAATCTTTTAAAGCAAGATATGCAGGATTAAACCGTTCTACATGACCAACTTGCATTTTAATGTTGGCTTCTCTTACCATATTCATCAAAGTCTTTGCCTCTGTAATAGTGTTGCATAAAGGTTTTTCAACAAAAATGTGTTTCCCCTTACGTACTACTTTCATGCAAATTTCAAAATGCCAATCAGTAGGAACTACTACATCAATTGCATCACAGGCATCAATTAATTTATCTTCATCTGTAAAACGTTTGATACCATAAGTTGTTGAAACTTCTTTTGCAGTTTCATTATTAGGGTCAAAAAAGCCAACAATTTTTACTCCTTCAATTTCTTTCCAATTATTCAAATGAAATTTTCCTAAATGACCAACACCAAATATGCCCACTTTTAGCATAATAAATATTTTATGATAGAGAAATAATTTAAAAATGTAAAGATAAATAAACCACTTACCCAAAAAGAGATAAATGTGTGTATGTGGAAATGTTATTGCTATTAAGTTAGAAATGAAAGGTTTTATTGAGTATTATTTTCAACAGCATTGGCAAAAGATAATAAATCATCAAACCTCATATCAATTAATTCGTGTGGATATGGAGTTTCTGAGTGAGTTGTAGCAACAAATACTGTGTACATTCCTGCATTTCTGCCAAATTGCATATCACTTAATTTATTACCAACCATGATGCTTTTAGAAAAATCAATTAAAGGAAAATCATTTTTTGCTTGAAGAGCCATACCATGATTTGGTTTTCTATTGGGGGATGAATTTTCTAAATCGGAGCAGTAATAAATTTTATCAATTCTACCTCCTTTCTTATTTATTTCTTCAAGCATATTTTGATGAATGTTATTCAAATCATCTTCAGTCATTAATTTTTTGCCAATGCCTCTTTGATTAGTAACCATCACTATTGTACCAAAATGATTATTTAAAATTTTTAATGCTTTTTTTACCCCATCATAAAAATGAAATTCTTGCCAATTAAAAATATAGCTCCCATCTTTTTCATGGTTAATAACTCCATCTCTATCTAAAAACAAAGCCCACGAATGATGAATGTTATTTAATTGTAGCATTTTCTAAAAAAATATTGAAGAATAAAATTTAAAATAATTGTTCTTCTACTAACTGACATACAATATGCCCTAATAAAATATGAGACTCTTGAATACGTGGAGTGTCTTTACTTGGAACATTTATTAAGTAATCGCAAAGCTCTTTCATTTTACCACCAGTTTCTCCTGTAAAACCAATAGTTGTAATATTTTTATTTCTGGCAACTTCAAATGCTTTAATAATATTAGCACTATTGCCACTTGTACTTAAACCAACAATAACATCACCAGCATTGCCAATGCCATCTATTAATCTTGCATAAATTACATCATAACTATAATCATTTCCCACAGCAGTTAAATAAGATGTGTTGCAATGCAAAGCCTCTGCTGGTAAGGCTTTCCTATCAGTATAAAATCTTCCACTAAATTCTGCTGCTAAGTGTTGAGCGTCTGCTGCACTGCCACCATTACCACAAAACAAAACTTTATTTCCATTTTTAAAAGCACTAACAATAACGTTTACACAATTTGCTACTGTTTGTTTTATAGTTTCATCTTGAAGTATTTGTTGTTTTACATCAATAGATGATTTAATGATAGAATTTATTTTTGAAATCATAATTTATTCTTTTAAGGTTTTGTACTATTGAACGGTCCAGGTTCTTAAACCATTTTTTGTAAAAGAATAAGGTTTAACAACGCCGCCAAAGTTTTGTAATGTTTCTATTACTTGATATCTAGAATTTTTTGGACAATAAAAAATCATAAATCCTCCACCACCAGCACCACTAATTTTTCCTCCAGTAGCACCAGCTTTTTTTGCAGCTTCATAAATATTTTCAATAGTGTTGTTAGAAATATTGTCTGCCATTTTTCTTTTTTGTTGAAAGCCATAATCTAATATTTCACCAATTTCATTCAACTTTCCTTTAAGTAATGCTTCCTTCATCATTTTAGCTTGTTCTTTTAATTGGTGCATAGCTTCAATACTCTTTTCATTTTTTTGCAACACGTTTTTTTGTTGTTCTTTAATAATGGTGGCACTTTCTCTGCTTGTAGCTGTAAAATAAAGTACTATATTATTTTCCAGTTCACTTACATATTCAGAACGTATTCTTAAAGGGTTTACAATTACTTTATCACCTGCATAAAACTCCATAAAGTTTATACCTCCAAATGTTGCAGCATATTGGTCTTGTTTACCACCAGCTAATTTCAAATCATTTCTTTCAATATCAAAAGCATAATGTGCAATATCATAATCTCCTAAAGGAAGTTTTAGCATTTCTACAAAAGCCCCAATAATAGCAACAACCAAAGTTGATGAAGTACCTAAACCACTACCAGCAGGAGTATCTACATAAGTGCTTAGTTTAAAATTTTTACAAGTAATGCTAAAATCTTTTTGAATACGATTATATACTCCTTTTGATAAATCCATCACACCATTGATAGGTAAACTTTCTGAAAACTCAAATTGTTGTACTTCTTTTCTATCTAATGCTTCAATAATAATTCCCCCACTATCAGTAGGTTCAATACTTGCATTAGCACTTAAAGAAATTGTTGCATTTAAAATTGCTCCTCCAAATTCATCACTATAAGGGCTTACATCTGTTCCTCCTCCTGCTAATCCAATTCTTAAAGGTGCCTTACTACGATAAATCATTTGAAAAAAATTACTTTAAGTTGTTTAATAACTTTCTTTTTCGTTTGGAAAATCTTTACTTTTTATATCTTGAATATATTGCTGTACAGCATTTGTTGCTAATTCTGCTATATTCAAATATTGTCGTAAAAATCTTGGTTTAAATTCTGTATTTATTCCTAACATATCATGCATTACTAACACTTGTCCATCACAATCATTTCCTGCACCAATACCAATGGTTGGTATTTGTACACTTGCACTAACTTCTTTTGCTAATACAGCAGGAATTTTTTCTAACACTACAGCAAAGCAACCAGCTTTCTCTAATAATAAAATATCGTTTTTTAGTTTTAATGCTTCTGCTTCTTCTTTTGCACGAACAGTGTAAGTACCAAATTTATAAATACTTTGAGGAGTTAATCCTAAATGCCCCATAACAGGGATACCAGCACCAACAATTCTTTTCACACTTTCAATTACTTCTTCTCCTCCTTCTAATTTTATTGCATGAGCACCTGTTTCTTTCATAATTCTTATAGCAGAAGCAAGAGCTATATCGCTATTGCTTTGATAAGTTCCAAAAGGTAAATCTACAACAACCAAACATCTGTTTATTGCTCTAACAACACTTTGTGCATGATAAATCATTTGCTCTAATGTAATGGGCAAAGTTGTTTCATGACCTGCCATTACATTACTTGCACTATCACCAACAAGAATTACATCAATACCAGCACTATCAATTATTTTTGCAAATGAAAAATCGTAAGCAGTAAGCATAGAAATTTTTTCTTTAGACTGCTTCATTTTTAGTAAAGTATTGGTAGTTATTTTTTTTACTTCCTTGTGAATTGACATTATGTTATTTTAATTTCATTCATAAAAAATAAACAATAAAATGTTTAGTGGTTGTAAAAGTAATATTTTAAAAGAAAATATTTTTGATTATCTGTAAATACCAATTAATAAAGCTATTGAGCAAAGAACAAATAGCATAATTAAAAGTGGTGTAATAAATTTAAACCAAGTTTTTGCACTAATATTTACCATTGCAAGAGATGGAAGAAAAAGCCCTGTTGGTGTAATAAAACCCATTATTCCCATACCATACAAATAACTATTTACAATTTCTCTGCCTGGTACATTTACAATTAAAGCAAGAGCTCCTAAAATAGGCATTGTTAAAACTGCCATACCAGAAGATGATGAAATAAATAATGTAAGAAAAATAAATATGCCTAATAGAATAATGATGAATAATGCAGGAGGCATTTTCCCAATAAAATTAGAAGTATAATATAACAATGTATCACTGATATTTCCTTCATTTAAAATAATGGTTACACCTCTTGCAATACCAACAATAAATGCAACAGCTAATAAACTTTCTGCACCTTTAATAAACTGTTGTATAAAATCGTTTTCTTTTATATCAGTAATTATGAAAAGCAATAATGATGAAGCAAAAAATAAAGTTGTAATTTCTAAGAGCCACCAATCATAATGAATTACTCCAACTATCATTACAATAAAAGAAGCTCCAAAAATGAATAATAATATTTTTGTTTTTAAAGATAGTTTTGAGTGTTCATCTTCTTGCTCGGCTAATGTTTGATAATTTGTTGTTACTTTTCCATCAAATTTTAAAACTAATGATAATGAAGGATTTGCTTTAACTTTTTTAGCATAGCGTAATATGTACCAAATTAATAATCCTGTTGTAAGTACATACATAATAATACGTTCATAAATTCCATCTGTCCAATTTAAACCAGCTGCATTAGAACCAATAATAGTAGAAAAAGGATTACTAAAAGATGATAAGCTACCTATTTGAGACCCTGCAAAAATTACAGCAACAGGAACTAACAAGTCGTAACCAGCTGCTAAAAACAATGGCACTAAAACTGGATAAAACACTAAAGTTTCTTCTGCTAAACCATAAGATGAACCACCAAAAGAAATTAAAGTTGTAAGAATAATTATTAGTAACTGTTCTTTTCCTTTTAATTTATAAGATAAATATTTTATGCCTTTAAACATTGCACCAGATTCGTTAAATACATTGATAAAACCACCCATTACTAATATTAAAAGAATAATATCAATGGCTTCATAAATACCTTTTAGTGGTGCTTTTAAAATATCTAGAAAGCCAGCTTTATTATTTTCAGTAAAATGAAAAGTATTGGGTATTGAAACTGGTTTTTTAATATCGCCATTAATAAATTTTTGTACAGGAATTAAAATGTGTAAACTATCTAATGATTTTTGGGTTAATGGAATATGCGTATTTGTTTTATTTGCTTGAATAACAAATTCGTTTTCTACAACAGCTAATTTATGATAAGCACCAGCAGGTACAAACCAAGTAGCTACAGCAGCAATAATTATTACAAATAATAAAATTGTTATTGGGTTTAAAAACTTTTCTTCTGTAGCCATTGAATTGTTTAATTATACAACAACAATGTTACAATAAAATGAATAAAACGATAAGTCAAAATTTTATCAAACTATTTTTTCAGAAAATCAGAATCCTTAATTTTGCAGTGGCAGGTCTTATACGACCAGCTCCTGCTGAAACTCCCCAGGGTAGGAATACAGCAAGGATAGGCGGTTGAGCGGTGCGATGTGAGTAGCCTGCCATTTTTTATATCTTCTGAAATGAAAATATTTTCTTTTTTATTATTTCTTCTATTCACAGAATATTTTTAATTAATAACTAATAAATTTTTAATAATGAAATTTTTTATAGATACAGCAAATCTTGCACAAATTAAAGAAGCACATGATTTAGGAATATTAGATGGAGTAACAACCAATCCTTCTTTAATGGCAAAAGAAGGTGTTAAAGGTGCTGATGCAATTAGAAACCATTATAAAACAATTTGCGAATTGGTAGATGGTGGTGATGTGAGTGCAGAAGTTTTTAGCACAACTTTTAATGAAATAATTGATGAAGGAAAACAATTAGCAGCAATACATCCAAACATTGTTGTAAAAGTACCTATGATAAAAGAAGGAGTAAAAGCAATGAAATGGTTTACTGATAATGGTATTAAAACAAATTGCACTTTGGTTTTTAGTGCAGGTCAAGCAATATTAGCAGCAAAAGCTGGAGCTACTTATGTTTCTCCTTTTATTGGTAGAATTGATGATAGTGGTTGGGATGGTGTTCAATTAATTGATGAAATTGCTCAGATTTATTCTGTTCAAGGTTTTAAAACACAAATCTTAGCTGCATCTATTCGTAATTCAAATCATATTGTAAGATGTGCTGCTGCTGGTGCAGATGTTTGTACAAGTCCTTTAGATTCTATTTTAGGATTATTAAAACACCCTCTTACTGATATTGGCTTAGCTAAGTTCTTAGAAGATGCAAAGAAAATGTAATTAACTTTTCCTTTCATATTATTTTCATACTTATTTTACTAACAGTTAAATGTTGATGTAAAACTATTTGCCTTTTGTAAAGTTTAATTTTATTGTAATTAATAAAACGAGTGATAATAAAAAGAAATCATTTAATTATAAATCTTTAGGGTTAATTTTTTTTCTTGTTTGCTTTTGTTGTGATTTTATTTTTTTGTTTTCAATTCTTTTTTCAATAGCCTCTTTAGGAATTTTTGTTGCAATACGTAGTTTCTTTTTTTGAAGAGCATTATTAACAAGTTTATTCATTTTAAAAATTACTTTTTCTTTATTGCCTAATTGTGTTCTACTCTGCTGTGATTTTACTAACAAATAACCATCATCGGTAATTCTGTTACTTAATTTTTCAGTAATTAATTTTTTTTGTTCTTCATTAGCAATGATAGAACTTCCAATATGCCATCTTCCTTCTACCATTGTTTCTACCTTATTTACATTCTGACCTCCTTTGCCTCCACTACGTGCAGTTTTAAAATTTATTTCCTTAGTTATATCTATCTTCATAGCATAAAATTACGTTACAATTGAATTAGTTTTTATGAAGTCAGTCATACAACGTGTAACACAAGCATCTGTTACTGTAAATAATGAAATTGTTGGCAAAATTCAAGTTGGTCTTTTAGTACTAATAGGTATTGAAGATGCTGATACAGATGAAGACATTGTTTGGTTAAGTAATAAAATAGTTAACCTTAGAATTTTTAATGATGAGCAAGGTGTAATGAATAAAAGTGTTTTAGATATTCAAGGAAATATTTTATTGATAAGCCAATTTACTTTACAAGCTTCTACTAAAAAAGGAAATAGACCATCATATATAAAAGCAAGTAAGCCAGAAACTGCTATTCCAGTATATCAAAAAATGATAGCACAATTAGAAAAAGATTTATATAAAAAAATTGAAACAGGCATCTTTGGTGCTGATATGAAAGTAAGTTTATTAAATGATGGACCTGTAACTATTGTTATTGATACAAAGAATAAGGAGTAATCATTTACAACTCTTTAATTTTATCTGCTAATACTTTACTTGTTTTATAAAATGATTGTGTTGTAACACCTGCAGTATGAGGTGTAATAATTACATTTTCAAAAGCTATTAATTTTTTTAATTGTTCTTTTTCATTTTGAGAATAAGAGTCAAGCTTTTCATTTTCTAAAACATCTAATGCAGCAGCTTTAATTTTTTTAAGTTGTAATGCATTAATTAAGGCATTTGTATCTGTTACTTTTCCTCTACAAGTACTTATGAAATAAGGCTGTTGCTGAAGTGAATGAAAAAATTGTTCGTTGGCATAATAAAAAGTTTCTTCTGTAAGTGGAACATGAAAACTTATTACATCAGCATAACGAGCTATTTGCTCCAAATTAGCTTCTCTTATATAATCTTTAGCAAAGCCAGATTTATATTTTTCATATACTAAAACTGTAACATTAAAAGAAGATAATAGTTGTGCAAAACGACTACCAGTATTGCCAAAGCCAATGATACCAACAGTTTTACCATATAATTCATCTCCTCTACTTTCTTCCCTTGCCCAAATACCTTCTTTTATTTTTTCATAACTAAAGTTTACTTTGTTCATTAAGTTCAGCAATAAAGTAAGAGTATGTTCTGCTACTGCATTACTATTTCCTTCAGGACTGCTAATACATTGAATATTTTTTGATTGAGCATAAGCAACATCTATTAAATCCATACCACTGCCTAAACGACCAATCCATTTAAGATGTGGTGCTTTATCAATCAATGCAGTATCAACTTTTATTCTTGTAGATACAACTAAACCTACTGCATCTATAATTTTATTACTCAAATCTTCATAGCTAATCTTAGGTTCATACATTACGTTATGACCCAATGCAGTTAAGCTTTCCATCAAAATAGTATGTGCCAAGCCAGATATAATAACTTTTTTCAACTTACAAATTTTTAGTTCATTTTAAATGTTAGTGCAGCAAAATCTTCAACACTTAATTGTTCTGCACGTTTATTAAATATTTCATCTTGTAATATTTCATTTTCAAACAAATGCTTTACTGCATTTCTTAACATTTTTCTTCTTTGGTTAAATGAAGCCTTTACTAATTGTATAAAAGCAGCATCAGATTTTACTTGATACTTTTCGTCCTTAATTTCTAATTTAATTACACCGCTCATTACTTTTGGTGGAGGATTAAAACAAGTAGGTGGCACATCAAACAAATAAGTTACTTTATAAAATGCTTGTACCAACACACTTAAAATACCATAAGCCTTACTGTTTGGTTTTGCTGCAATACGTTGTGCTACTTCTTTTTGAAACATACCAACAATAAAGGGTACATCATTTTTCCACTCTAATATTTTAAACAATATTTGAGAAGAAATGTTGTAAGGAAAATTCCCAGCAATCATAAATGTTTGCTCAAATGGTTTCTCTATTTCTAATAAATTATCATGAATAATTTTTGATTGTAGAGTTGGAAAATTCGTTTCTAAAAAATTTACTTTTTCTACATCTAACTCAACAACTTTAAA
The DNA here is from genome assembly GCA_026931325.1 of Chitinophagales bacterium. Taxonomy (GTDB): domain Bacteria; phylum Bacteroidota; class Bacteroidia; order Chitinophagales; family Chitinophagaceae; genus UBA1930. The sequence continues at coordinate 12,181 of JAIXLO010000129.1, forward strand.
ATTGATAGTTTGAATTTGTAATAAATATTTAGTTATTGCTCCAGCACCAGGACCAACTTCTAACAAACAATCAATCTTGTTTTCTTGCAAAGTTGTTTCAATAACATCTGTTATTTTACGACAAATATTTTCATCTTTCAGAAAATGCTGCCCTAAACTTTTTTTAAGTGTGTATTGCATTTTAGCAAAAGTAATATCAAAAAAAATTGTTTATCTTATTTGTTATTTACATGTTTGTGGAAGTTCTTCAACATCTTTAGCTACGCCAAACCATATAGTTGCATAACCCTTGTAAATACCTATGCCTATTGCATTCCAAGAAACAGAACTCCAAATAGATTTATTTAAAATTACATTATTATGCCCTGAACTTGTTTTCCAACCTTCTAAAGCTTCTTCAGGTTTTACAGTATAATTGGCATTATCTGAACGCCAAATATTAAAAGCAATTTCATAACCATCACCTTTATAATTTGTAAGTTCTCTTGGCTTATTCCACATACAAGTTGCAGATTTATGATCTTGTGTATAACAACAACTACTCCAATTTCCATTACCACTCCAGCTATGTAAATTACAAGTTCCTGAAGTGGGTTTATTAAGTACTAAATCTTTACAATGAAGTTGTGCTATATAAGTTAATGATGCAGAAATAGGTATAGTGGGCAAACCATTTTGTTGTCTATATTGCATTACCAAATTGTATAATTTCATTTCATTATCATTTATGCAAACAGAAATATTTTTTCTTTCTTCATTAGATTGTTGTGCATTGATATGATGGATATAAGAAAATAAAAATAAAATAAGTAAATATATTTTGGAATTGCTGTGCATTTAAGTTTATATGAATTTATTAGCCAAAATAAGAATTTTAAATCAATATACAAGCTACCTTTGTTTACTTTGTTTTCTTTTAAAGAAATGAATAACAGACAAATATTTTTACAACACATAGCACAAACCTCTGAAGCACCCATTGGCATTGAAATGGCAAAAGCCAATGGTATTTATTTATACGATATTCATGGGAAAAAATATATTGATGGAATTGCTGGTTTTAGCGTTGCTAATATTGGTCATTCAAATACCAAAGTAGTTGATGCAGTTAAACAACAAGTAGAAACCTATATGCACTTAATTGTGTATGGTGAGTTTATTCAACAACCACAAACAGCTTATGCAAAATTACTTACAGATAATTTACCTTCTTCTTTAAACTGTGTTTATTTTACAAATAGTGGAACAGAAGCCACTGAAGGTGCAATGAAGTTAGCAAAACGTGTAACTGGCAGAACAAAAATTTTTGCTTTCAATAATTCTTATCATGGTAGTACACAAGGCTCTTTAAGTATTATGGGAGATGAATATTGGAGAAATGCTTTTCGTCCTTTATTGCCAGAAGTATATCATTTTAATTTTAATGATGATGCTGTTGTAAATGCAATAGATGACAGTGTTGCTTGTGTAATTACAGAAATTGTTCAAGCAGAAGCAGGTGTTAAAGCTGCTAATAAATCTTGGCTGCAAGCTTTGTATAAAAAATGCAAAGAACATAATGTGTTGTTTATTGCAGATGAAATACAAAGTGGTTTTGGTAGAACTGGCTTTCTGTGGGCATTTCAGCAATTTGATATTATTCCAGATGTTTTACTTTTAGGAAAAGCTTTAGGGGGTGGAATGCCATTGGGTGCTTTTATTGCTGATAAAAAATTAATGTATTCACTTACTAATAATCCAGTGTTGGGGCATATTACAACATTTGGTGGGCATCCTGTAAGTTGTGCAGCAGGTAAAGCTGCATTTGAATTTTTGTTAGATGAAAAGTTGATTGATACTGTACAAGCAAAACAAAAATTTTTATTACAACACCTTCAAAGCAAACACATAAAAGCAATTCATTATTTTGGATTATGGTTTGCAATACAATTTAATAGTATTGAAATTACACACAATGTTATAAAAAAGTGTATTGATAAAGGATTAATTACCGATTGGTTTGTTTTTGCTGCAGATTGTTTAAGAATTGCACCACCACTTATTATTAGTGAAGATGAGATAAAAAATATTTGTGAAATTATTTTAAGCAGTATAGATGAAGTTATAACATCTTAACACAAAAATTTTCTCTTATTTATAAATTAGTTTTTTCAAAGCAATTTTTAAATCATCAATTCCTTCAGCTGCAGTTTTTTCTATTGATGTAATATTATTTACATAAAAAACATTCGGTATTTTTTTATCTAAAATAAATTTTGGAATATCATCTTTTGCATATTCAATAAGCCCTGCAGCAGGATACACTTGCAAAGAAGTACCAATAACAACAAAAATATTTGCTTCACTTACAATTCTTGCAGCTTCTTCTATCATTGGCACTGGTTCTTCAAACCAAACAATGTTTGGTCTTAATTGGCTTCCATCTTCTGCTAAATCTCCTACTTTAATATCGCCTTTAACTGGGTAAATTTTATCAGGATTATTTACACTTCTCATTTCAAAAATTTGCCCATGTAAATGAACAACCTTTTTACTTCCAGCTCTTTCGTGTAAGTCATCAATGTTTTGTGTGATGATAGTAACATCAAAATCATTTTCTAATCCTACTAAACCAATATGTGCTGCATTGGGTTTTGCATTTGCAAGATCTTTTCTTCTTATATTGTAAAAGTCGAGAATCAATTGTGGATTTGCTAAAAAACCTCTTGGTGTTGCTACTTCATATACATTATAATTTTCCCATAAACCATCACTATCTCTAAAAGTTTTTAATCCACTATCTGCACTAATACCAGCACCTGTAAGTACAATTAATTTTTGTTTTTGCATTTTATTTCTTGCTTTATAAACAAAACTATCAAAAAAAAATCTCACTATTTTTTAGTGAGATTTTATATCTAAAAGTTTATTTTTTAAAAACTATATTTTAGGAGCAGCAGCTAAAATTTCTTCTGTTACACCGCTTGCATATTTTTCAAAGTTTTTAATAAACTGATTAGCTAAATTTTTAGCTGTTTCATCATAAGCATTTTTATCAGCCCAAGTATTTCTTGGATTTAAAATTTGTTCAGGAACATTAGGGCAAGTTGCAGGCATTAACATACCAAATACTGGATGAGCTTCAAAAGAAACATTATCTAAATCACCGTTTAAAGCAGCTGTAATCATTGCTCTTGTGTAACTAAGTTTCATTCTTTGTCCTACACCATAGGCACCTCCACTCCATCCTGTATTAACCATCCAAATATTTACATTATGTTCTTTCATTTTTTTACCTAACATTTCAGCATATTGGCCTGGATGAAGTGGTAAAAATGGTGCACCAAAACAAGCACTAAATGTACTTTTGGGTTCAGTAATACCAGCTTCAGTTCCTGCAACTTTTGCAGTATAACCACTAATGAATTGATACATTGCTTGACCAGGAGTTAATTTACTAATTGGTGGTAAAACACCATAAGCATCACATGTTAAGAAGAAAATATTTTTTGGCAATCCTCCAACACTTGGTTCTAAAGCATTAGAAATATAACTTAATGGATAGCTTACTCTTGTGTTTTCTGTAATTTTTTTACCAGCAAAATCAATTTTATTTGTTCCGTCAAGGAAAGTTACATTTTCAACTAATGCACCTGGGCGAATAGCATTGAAAATTTCTGGTTCTTTTTCTGCACTTAAATCTATCACTTTTGCATAACAACCACCTTCAAAATTAAATACTGTATTTGAAGTCCAACCATGCTCATCATCTCCTATTAATTTACGAGCAGGGTCTGCACTTAAAGTTGTTTTACCTGTACCACTTAATCCAAAGAAAATTGCAACATCACCATCTTTACCTAAGTTAGCACTACAGTGCATACTTAATACATTTTTATCATGAGGTAAAATATAATTAAGAATGGTAAAAATTCCTTTTTTCATTTCTCCTGTATAGCCTGTACCTCCAATGATAATTGTTTTTTCTGTAAATGAAACAATAGCAAAATTGTGTTGTCGTGTACCATCTACAGAAGCATCAGCTCTAAAACCTGGTGCTTGAATAATGTGCCAATCAACATGATAATTGCTTAATTCACTTGCTTCTGGACGAAGAAACATATTATATGCAAATAAATTGCTCCAAGGATTTTCATTGATTACTCTAATATTTATTCTATATGCAGGATCTGCACAAGCGTAACCATCACGTACCCAAATTTCTCCTTGTTGTCCAAAGTAGTTTAATACTTTTGTTTTTAGTTGTTGATAGTATTTATCTTCTATTGGAATATTAATGTTATTCCAGTTTACTGAGTTAGCTGTTAAATTATCTTTTACAATGAATTTATCCTGAGGACTACGACCTGTAAATTCACCTGTGTTTATACACAAAGCTCCTGTATCATTTAGTACACCTTGTTTTCTTTCAAGTGCTTGTTTTACTAATTCTTCTGGAGATAATTGATAATGAATATTAACGGCTTCTGATAGACCCAACTGTAGTAATTTTTCAGTTGGAATTGAAATTGATGGAACTGACATATTTTTACGAACATTTGTTAGTTTGCAAAAGTAAGGATAAACTATTTTCAAAAGATAATTGTTTACAACAGTTTTTTTGAAATAGCAATTTACCTATATAAAAATACCACTAAAAGAATTATTTTTTTAGCGGTATTCTGCCTTTATATTTTGTATTACTTTGAATATGAGAAATTATCTGATAGTTTTTACTGTTTCTCCTATTTTAAAACCATTATTATAAACTTCAATTTTATATTCACCAGATTTAAATTTATTGCCTGGCCTCCACTCAAAGCTTATAGGAATTCTTTGACCTTGCACATAGTTAATATCTATTTTGTTAGTGTATTGTTTAGTATTACCTTGTCTATCTGTAAATGTACCTGATGAAAGAGAAAGAGTTCCATCTGGATAATAAACACAAACAAATAAAGATTTTACACCACTTTGTGCTACATGGTTTTCAGCAATATCAAAGCTAATTTTAAAAAAATCTGCTCTTCTTGCTTTAATTGTTTCTTTTTCTTTACTACCTTTTTGATGAATAGCAACTACATTAATATTATAAGCATGAAGTGTAGATGCTAAATCTTCTACTTTTGCTTTTTCATCTTTTGTTTTATCATAATCTTTTTGTAAATCTTCTTTTTCTTGTGTTATTTTTTTCTTTTCTTCATTTAACTGTTCATTAGAAGCTGTTAGTTGTTTATTTTCTGCAGTTAATTTTTCTACTTCTGCGTATAGCTCTTCTATTTGATTATTCAGCTCTACAATTTGTTTTTTAGCTTCTGCTAATTCAGCAGCAGTTGCATTTTTATTTTTTAATATAGTAGCTATATTATTTTTAAGTTTATTAATTTCTGCTGCTCTTTCTGCTAATGCACCTTGTAATTGTATATTGTTTGAAGTTAATGAATCTGCTTTATTACTTAATAAATTAAACTGTTCTTGAAGTAAAGCCCTATCAATAGAATCTTTTTGAATTCTATCAACATACACAATTCTTTCTTCATTTACTTTACTTTTATTATAAATAATATATGCCCAAGTACCAATTAATGCTATTGCTAAAACAGCTATGATAATATTACTCTTTTTATTATTTGGAGTTTGATTGAAATTATTATTAGTTGTGGGCTGTGTATAATTCATATTATGCTTATTTTTAGATGTGCAATATAATTCTTGTTTTGTTAAAGTTATGATATAGAAGCTTTTTCCTTTAAAACTTTTTATGAATCTATTTGTATTTTTAATTTTAATAACAAGTACTATGCTAAAAAATTTGTTTATTATAGATATTGAAACAGTTCCCATTGTAGAAAACTTTGAAGAACTTTCATCTGAATGGCAAAATTTATGGTGGAATAAAATTTCTAAATCCTTAACATCAGATATTACACCTGAAGAAAGCTGGAAAATGAAAGCAGGTATATATGCTGAGTTTGGGAAAATTGTTTGTATAAGCACAGCATATTTTTATGAAAATGATAAAAGAGAACAATGCTTAAAAGTAAAAAGTATTTATGGAGAAAATGAAAAAGAAGTTTTAAAACAATTTACTGACCTGTGTAATAAAATGTATAAGCACAATAAAAATTTTTATTTTGGTGGTCATAATATTAAAGAGTTTGATATTCCTTATATATGCAGAAGATTAATGATTAATGAACTTTCAATTCCTCAATATTTATGGCTGCATGAAAGAAAACCTTGGGAAGTGCAAATGTTTGATACCTTAAATTGGTGGAAATTTGGCGATAATAAAAATTATATTTCATTACATTTATTAGCATCAGTTTTAAAAATTCCTACAAGTAAAGATGATATTGATGGAAGTAAAGTGCAGGAAGTTTTTTATAAAGAAAAAAACTTACAACGAATTGTAACATACTGCCAAAAAGATGTAATAGTTTGTGCAAACATTATTTTAAAGTATAAGGACTTACCAATTCTATCTGAGAAAAATATTATCTTTTCTTAGCAAAAAATGATAGATAAAGCTAAGCATTTTGATGGATAAAAATTTTTACACTTACTGATTAAATAATAAATAAATCAGAAATTTTTTTACAGAAAATAAAAAAGTTCTAACTTAGAATTATCAACAATAATTTTTTGTCCTAAAGAAAATAAATAGCATAATTATGAAAAAGTTTTTCTTCTTATTAATTCTATCTCCTGTTTTTTTGAATGCTCAGAAGATATTAGGAGGTAACAATGTAATTAAAGCAAACCTTACCTCAATAGTTTTAGGTAATTATCAAATAACTTATGAAAGAGCAATAGCCAAAAAACTTTCTTTATCTATTTCTTATAGATATATGCCTAAAAAAACAGTTCCATTATCTGGTATTGTAGAAAAACAGTTGAAAAATGATGATATAAAATTGGGTGATTTTAAAATGGGTAATAATGCTATTACACCTGAATTTAGAATTTATCCTGTAAAAAAACTTAAAGGTTTTTATCTTGCACTTTATGGCAGATTTGCCAATTTTGATGTTGATGTTCCAATGAAGTATGTTGCTTCTTCAATGCCTGGTTCACCTGTAGAATATGCAACATTTTCTGGGTCTATTAAATCAGTAAGTGGTGGTGTGATGATAGGAACTCAATTTAGAATCTTTAAAAAAATGGTGTTAGATTTTTGGATTATAGGGGCACACTATGGTAGTAGTAATGGAGATTTGAATGCTTTGATGAATCGTAATTTAACTCCAATGGAGCAACAAAGTCTTCAAAATACTTTAGATGATTATAAAGAATTAGGACCATTTAGATTTGAAAGTAAAGTAACTTCAGCAAACACAGCTAATATAAAATCTGTAGGACCTTGGGTTGGTGTGAGAGGTGCAGGATTAAGTCTTGGTATAAGATTTTAAAATATTTGATAAACCAATGTGTTTAAGAATGGTAGTGTTTATTATGACACTGCCATTTTTCTTTTCTGCTTTTGCACTTCAATAAATTCTTTTAGTTGATAAATAGAAAAACTACTTAAGTTGTATTCTTTTGTTAGCCCTGCTTTTTGTGCTACTAAAATGCCATATTTAACATCTGCAAAACCTTCAATAATATGAGCATCTGGATTAATTGAAATAAGAATATTTTTTGATAAAGCTTCCTCAATATAACGCCAATCAATATCTAATCTTCTGGGATGTGCATTTAATTCTATCACAACATTGTGTTTAATACAGGCATCAAAAATTAATTGATAATTTATAGGATAACCATTTCTGCTCAAAAGTAACCTACCTGTTAAGTGTCCTAAGATGGAAGTAAAAGGATTTGATATTGCATTGAGTAATCTTAGCATTGCTTTTTCTTCTGTCATTTTTAAATTAGAGTGTATTGAAGCAATAACTAAATCAAATTTGTTTAAAATTTCTGGCTCATAGTCTAAACTTCCATCACCCAAAATATCACTTTCAATACTTTTAAAAATAGTAAATGGAAAAAGTTTTTTATTTAGTTCATCTATTTGTTTGTGTTGTTCTAAAACCCTTTCTACACTTAGCCCCTGAGCATAAGTAGCAGTTTTGCTATGGTCGCTGATAACCAAATATTCTAATCCTTGCAGTACACAAGCATTAGCCATTTCTTCTAAAGTATTAGACCCATCACTCCAAGTACTATGGCTATGAATAATACCTTTGATATCTCCTTCTTTAATAGTTATTGGCAAAGACTTTTGCATTGCTTGATCAATAATATTTTTATTTTCTCGTCTATAAGGAGGAATATAATTGCAATGAAATGTTTCAAATATTTTTTCTTCACTATCAAAACAATCTGTGTCTTTCATAGAAGTTTTGCTAAGCCATTCTTCTAAAAAAATATTGTTACAACTTGTTGTAAAAAGCTTATTATAAAGTAGTGAATTATTTGTGCAATAAAAACCAAGCTGTACATTTTCTTTACCACGAAAAACTATGTAATTATTTTGCTGTTCAATAATTTGGTATTGATTTGCAGAAAAGAAGTTGATTAAATTATTTTCAGTTTCAGTTGTCACCCATTCTAACTTTTCAATTATTTCTAATTGCCTTCTAAAATCACCTGTAATAATAAAAGTTTGGTTTGTAAAAATTTCTATTAATTTTTTGTGGAGAGCTAAAGCATAACTCTCAATTTGTTGATACAAATAATTGCCCAATGTACTTATATAAAATTCAATATTTTCCTTAATGCTTTGTTGGGTTTTATTGCCAAAGCCTTTGTATAGAGTTAATCTGTTTTCGCTACAAGCGTATAATAATTCACCAATTGTTTCTATTTCCATTTCATGCCATATAACAGCAATTTTTTTTGGACCTAAGCCTCTAATGTTCATCATATCAATAATGCCTTGAGGTGTTTTTTGAATATAATCCTGCAATATTGATAACTCTCCTGTGGTAAGTTGTTCAATAATTTTTTGTCCAACAGATTCGCCAATTCCTTTTAAAGAAAAAATTTTATTATGCTCTAAAGAAGCTAATTGAATAGGTAATTTATCTATTGTATATGCTGCTGAAGAATATGATTTTGCTTTAAAACTATTTTCTCTATGAATATCCATTAGTTTGGATAATAAAGAAAAATTTTCAGCTATTTCTGCGTTGGTCATATTTATATTTTTGCAAGTAAAAGCAATTAAATATTTTGTAAACTTTCTATAATTTCTTCTGCATGAAGTTTAACCTTTGGCTTTAAAAATATTTTTTGAATAATACCTTTTTCATCAATTAAAAAAGTAGTTCTTAATAAGCCCATGTATTTTTTACCATAAAGACTTTTCTCTCCCCAAACACCATATTTATTAATTATTTCATGGCTTGTATCTGCAATTAAAGGAAATGGAAGTTGATATTTTGTTTCAAATTTTTTATGACTATTAATATCATCAGCACTTACGCCAATTACTTCAATTCCTTTTTTCTTCAGCAATAAAAAATTATCTCTAAGATTACATGCTTGAGCAGTACAACCTGGTGTATTATCTTTTGGATAAAAGTATAATGCTACTTTTTTGCCTTTATAATTTTTTAAAGAAATGGCTTTATTATTTTGATCTACACCTTTAAAATCTGGTGCTTTTATGCCTTCTGTTAAGTGTGTCATTTTTTGATTTTTAATGTATAACAAATATACATTTAACCAAGCTAAGAGATAAAGATGATTATTGTTAAATACTGACAAAATATTTATGTAAGTTTGTATCAATGACAGAAAAAAATCTTTACATAATTGCTGGTTGCAATGGTGCAGGAAAAACGACAGCTTCATTTACAATTTTACCTGAAACTATTAACTGTAAAGAATTTGTAAATGCTGATGAAATAGCAAAAGGGCTTTCACCTTTTCAACCTGAAAAAGTGGCTTTTGAAGCAGGGCGTATAATGCTAAACAGAATTAATGAACTGCTGAATAACAATGAAAGTTTTGCTTTTGAAACTACATTATCTACTCTAAGCTATAAAAACAAAATACTTGAAGCTAAAGAAAAAGGCTATACAATTACATTACTTTTCTTTTGGCTTCAAAATATAGGATTGGCTAAAGAACGTGTGATAACAAGGGTTGCCGAAGGTGGACACAATATTGAACCTGATGTTATTGAAAGACGATATATAAAAGGCATAAAAAATCTATTTGAAATTTATTTGCCTATTGTTGATGGAGTTTTTATTTTTGATAACTCATTAGGGAAACATGAACTTATAGCAGAAAAAAAAGTTGACGGTGAATTAAAAATTGTTGAGACCTTAAAATTTAATGAATTAAAAAACTACTATGACCACGGTTGAAAAACAAATAGAATTAAGAAATAAAATTTTATTGGGTCTTGAAAAAGCCTATGAAAAATTAATTGAGTTTAAAAAACAAAAAAACTCTGTATTGGTTATAATGAAAGATGGTAAAATAGTAAAAATAAAGCCGTAGTGAAAGTATCACTTCTCGTTCAATAGTTCAGATATATTTATTTCAAGACCTTCACAAATTACAAGAAGATATAGATAAGTTGGATTTATATCACCCATTTCTACCCTGCTGATAGATTGAGGTTCTTTATCTGTTTTGTAGCCAAGTTCCTTTAAAGTAAGACCTTTTTCATTCCTAATAGTTTTTAGGCGTTTTCCTAAGATTTTTAATTTTTCTTTATCTGTCTTACTAAAGCCCATGTGTCAATAGTATTGACAATATCAAAATTTATTATCAACGTATTCGTTGATTTATTAAAAAACATATAAATTTGTATTGGCAGAAATTGGCAGACTTCCCTGAACTCATAACAGTCTAGCTAAGTTTACAGTTAAAATACTTATAAAGAAAGGATTGTACAGAGAATTGGGAAAGTATGATTCGATTGAAAAATACTGTTGTAAAACAGCTAACGTAAATGGCAGAAAAAAATGCTAAGAAATTTTTTGTCAAAGGCTTAAATTATTTCCGACAGCTTTGCCTTAAAATAGCGAGGTAGGAGTAAGTATAAATTTTATTAAAAATGAAAAAAAAATTTTTTGTTAGCCTTGCACTAATTGTTACCTTTACTATGGTATTTTACAGTTGTAAAAAATCTAATATAGTAAATGAAGGAACTGCATTAACTTCAGTTAGTTTTGATAAAAATGAAATTAGTACAGAGGAATTTGTTGATTTGGCAAATTCTCTTGGGATACATGAACAAATTGAAGAGGTTAAAGAACTTAACTCAACGTTGGAAGACTCCGTTTTTTATGAAAAATTATTAGCCGTTTACAATTCAAGTTATACCTTAGCAACTACATTTGAAAACTCAGAGGAAATTCTTGATGTATTAATAGAATCAAATGCTGAATATTTTTCTGGAGGATGCTGTTCGTTAAAAGATAATAAACTTGATTACAGTTGTTGTAATTTCTGGGAAACAATAAAAGTGTTTATTAAAGCAACTGCTGCTTGCCATTTAGTTCAGTACCCAACCGACGAAGATATGAAAGCATATTATAATTGTATTCAATCAATAATTTGTAAAACCTGCTAAATTTATATAATATGAAAAAGAAACGTTTTATCATTTATTCCCTTGTTGGTGTTATTGTTGTATTTGCTGTATGGTTTAGCTATCAGTATAAAAAAATGATGGATATGGGAAAACTAACACCAGAGGAATGGGTAAAAAAATATAAATAAAATGTAAGGCTACCAAAAAAGGTAGCTTTTTTGTTTTTTGATAGTGAGATATAGCATTGGTTATGGCTAAAATGCTTTAGAAAAGTAATTTATCATTCATAATTCATTATTCAACATTATTTTTGCCTCATGCCTAAAGATAATTCTATAAAATCTGTTTTAATAGTAGGTAGCGGACCCATTATTATTGGTCAGGCTTGTGAGTTTGATTATAGTGGTTCGCAAGCTGCCAGAAGTTTGAGAGAAGAAGGAATAAAAGTAGTGCTGATAAACAGTAATCCTGCTACCATAATGACTGACCCTATGATGGCTGATAAAGTATATTTATTGCCATTGACTGTAGAAAGTATAGAACAAATTTTAGAAGAAAATAAAATAGATGCTGTATTGCCAACAATGGGCGGACAAACTGCTTTAAATCTTTGTAAAGAAGTAGATGAATTAGGCATTTGGGAGAAATATAATTGCAAAATGATTGGTGTAGATGTAGCAGCTATTAACACAGCAGAAGACAGAGAATTGTTTAGAAACTTGATGCTTAAAATAGGTATTAAAGTAGCACCAAGCAATGTAGCCAATAGTTTTTTAGAAGGTAAAGAACATGCACAGCAAATTGGTTTTCCTTTGGTTATTCGTTCTTCTTTTACTTTGGGTGGTAGTGGTGGAAGTTTTGTTTTTAATAAAGATGAATTAGATGAAGCATTGAAAAGAGGTTTAGAAGCAAGCCCCATACATGAAGTATTGGTAGAAAAAGCTGTACTTGGTTGGAAAGAATTTGAGTTAGAATTATTGAGAGATAAAAATGATAATGTAGTTATTATTTGTACTGTAGAAAATCTTGACCCAATGGGTGTGCATACAGGCGATAGTATAACTGTAGCTCCTGCAATGACATTGAGTGATACTGCTTTTCAAGAAATGCGTAATCAGGCAATATTGATGATGAGAAGTCTTGGCAATTTTGCTGGTGGTTGTAATGTACAGTTTGCACTAAACCCAGAAACAGAAGAACTGATTGCAGTAGAAATTAATCCACGTGTTAGTCGTTCAAGTGCATTAGCAAGTAAAGCAACAGGTTATCCTATTGCAAAAATTGCAGCTAAGTTGGCTATTGGTTATACTTTAGATGAATTAAAAAATCAAATTACAAAAACAACCAGTGCATATTTTGAACCTGCATTAGATTATGTTATTGTAAAAATACCACGTTGGAATTTTGATAAATTTAAAGGAGCTAATGATACACTTGGTTTGCAAATGAAAAGTGTAGGAGAAGTAATGGCAATTGGTAGAAGCTTTACAGAAGCTATACAAAAAGCTTGTCAGAGTTTAGAAAATAATGCAGTAGGCTTAGGTTATTATGGAAAAAGTATGATGAAAACTGATGAACTTTTAGACTATATAAAGATACCAAAGTGGGATAGAATTTTTAGAATTAAAGATGCGTTGATGCAAGGTGTAACTGTAAGAACAATAGCACAAGCAACAGGCATTGATAAATGGTTTTTAATACAAATACAAAAGCTTTGTGATTTAGAAAAAGAATTAGGAAAATATTTTTTAGCTGATGTGCCTACCGAGTTATTGAAAGAAGCTAAAAAGCATGGTTTTAGCGATGAGCAAATTGCCCGAATTTTAAATGGTGATTATACAGAAGATGAAGTGTATGAAAAAAGAAAAACTTTAGGTATAACACGTGTGTATAAAATGGTAGATACTTGTGCTGCTGAGTTTGAAGCTAAAACACCTTATTTCTATAGTACTTTTGAATAATAGTATTTTAATGCACTTGCTCCATAATAAGTATTAATGCAAAAACACTGTAATTAATAATATCTACATAATTTGCATCAATTCCTTCACTGATAATTGTTTTGCCATCGTTAGCAAGAATTTGTTTAATGCGTTGTAATTTCATTAAAGTTAAATCAACAAAACTTTGTTGGCTCATATCTCTCCACGCCTCACCATAATCATGGTTTTTATTAAGCATAGTTTCTTTTGCAAAATGTATTTGTTTGTTATATAAAGTAAGTACTTCATCAACAGGTAACTCTTCAATTTTAGATTCTTTTAGCTCAAGTTGTATTAAGCCAATTACAGCATAATTAATAATGCCTTTAAATTCATCAGCAATATTATCATCAACCAATTGTTGTTTTTTATCTTGAATAGTTCTTATGCGTAAGGCTTTGATGAAGATTTGGTCAATAACACTAATTGTTCTTAACACTCTCCAAGCAGTGCCATAATCTTTTGCTTTTTTTATAAAAACATCTTTACACTTTTCTATTACAATATCATATTGTTGATTGGTTTGGCTCATGTTATGTTATTTATGCTACTTCAAGTGCTGCAAGATAAAAGATGAAAGGTTTGAAAACAAACAGAAAATTTTTATAAAAGATGAGGACGAGCTTCTGTAAGTCCTGCATTAGTTACTTGAACCCATTCTGGTTTAAATTCTTTTATATTATTTGCACCACCATAAGAAAAAGCACTTCTTACACCATCTAATAAACCTTCAATAACAAATTTTGCTCCTCCTTTAAAAGGAATTACAGTGCTTTCTCCTTCTACATTTCTTTGCTCTTGATTATGTACCATTTTGGTTTCTAAACTTGCAGCTCCACGATAACGTTTGTATAATCCTGTTGGTTTTTCAATCATTTGTCCTGGAGCTTCTTTTGTTCCAGCAATTAAAGAGCCAAGCATTACACAACTGCTACCTAAAGCTAATGCTTTGGCAATATCACCACTTGTTCTAATTCCACCATCTGCCATTACAGGTAAAGAAGTAACAGCAATAATTTCTTGAAGACAAGTAACATTAGGTACGCCAAAACCTGTTTTTAAACGAGTAGTACACAAAGATCCACCACCAACACCAACTCTTAAACCATCAGCTTGCCAAGTTTCTAAATCTTTTGCAGCTTGAGCACTTGCAATATTGCCAGCAATAAAATCAATATGAGAAGGTAGCGTTTTCTTTAATAATGCAATAGCTTGCTTAACATTTTCATGATGACCATGAGCAACATCAATTAAAATAATATTTGCACCTGCATTAACTAAAGCTGAGGCACGTTCAGCAAAATCTCCATTAGCACCAACAGCAGCAACAATAGGAATTGCTTTTGAATAATGCCAAGCATTATCAGCTACATTCCAAATATTTTTTATAGTGGTGCTATTAATTGCTTCAACAACTTTAGCAACTTCTTTAGCTTGTTGTTCAATACTCATAAATCTGTGAATACAGCCAACACCACCTAATTCTGCCAAAGCAATAGCCATTTCATTTTCACAAACTGTATCCATACAAGATGCAACTAATGGTATTCTTAAACCATAACGTTTAGTAATTTGTGTAGTTAAGTCAATGTTTTTTCTTGAAGAAATATTGGAGTATGATGGTACAAGTTGAATGTCATCATAAGTTAATGCAAGTTTGCTCATGTATTGTTTTTTATATAAAATGAAAAATGAAGGCCGTCCAAAATAAACATAAAATACTTGCTGTAAAAATGCTTAAATAAAACTGTGAACTAAAAGTGAATTACTTAAAGAGCTTAGGAAGAATTTCAAATAATAAAATTTATTTCAAATTATGAAATAATTCTTATTTTTGAAAAAATGGCAATAGTTTCAAAAACAATACTCAATGAGTTTAGTCGCAAACATTCAGCAGCATCTGAGCCATTAAATTATTGGTATGAAATTGTAAAAAAAACAAATTGGTCAAATCCTAATGACATTTTATTAGATTTTAATAATGTTGATGTAGTAGGAAATGATTGATATGTTTTTAATATTAAAGGAAATGCTTTTAGATTAGTTGTAATGATACACTTTGATATTCGAACAATTTATATACGATTTATAGGAACTCATGCAGAATATGATAAAATAATAAATATTTCAAAAATTTAATTTTATGATTGATAAAATAAGAACAAAAAGGCAGTATGAACAAGTGTTAGAATTAATTGAAGGCTTCATAAAAAAGGCTAATGAAAAAGGAGGATTTAAAAATTTAAGTAAAAAGGAAAATGATGAGCTTAAGAAACTTTCTTTATTAGCAGAAGAATATGAGGACAATATTCTTAAAATTATGCCATTACCTGTAACGCTTGAAAATGTTGTTACTATTAAAATGAAAGAACTAAATATTACACAAGCAAAACTTGCAAAAATGTTGAATATTGGAACTCCAAAACTATCTCAAATACTTAATGGTAAAAGAAAGCCAGATGTAACATTTCTTAAAGCAGTGCACAAAAAATTGGGTGTTGATGGTAACTTTATTTTAGAAAATATTTAAACAAAGATTTACTTCCCAAAAGATGCAATATTGGTGCTAAATATTTTTACAGCTATAGCTAAAAGTATTACACCAAAAAATTTTCTTACTGCCAATAAACCTGCTTTTCCTAATAATCGTTCAATCATATTTAAAGATTTTAAAGCAGCATAAATTATAACAAGGTTTATTAAAATACCTATAAGTATAACTGTTTCATTAAAATTTGCTTTCAAACTCATTACAGTTGTAAGTGTACCACTTCCTGCAATTACAGGAAAAGCAATAGGTACAACAGTTCCTGCTTTTGCATCATTATCTCCTTTAAAAATTTCATGTCCTAAAACCATTTCTAAGCCTAATAAAAATATTACAATAGAACCACCAACTGCAAAACTTTTTACATCAATTCCTAAAATTCTTAAAAAAGAATTTCCAAGAAATAAAAATAAAATCATCAAAATTCCAGAAACAAGTGTTGCTTGAAATGAACGAATTGTTCCACCCATTTTATCTTTTAAAGAAATTAATAATGGTATTGAACCAACAATATCTATCACTGCAAAAAGTGTAAATGTTACTGTTAATAATTCATCAACTGAGAATTGCATAAAGAATTCTTTACTCAAAAATAAAACTTCCTACTTATAAAAGCAGGAAGTTTATTATTCTTTAACCTTTATTTTTTACCAATTAAATGTTACACCAACATTTGCTAAAGTTGGAATGCTATTGTAACCATAAATATCAAAGAATTTAGTGTTACCAATATTTTGAATATCTGCAAAGAATTTAATAGAGTTGTTAAGTTTATACTCTGCATAAGCATTCAATAAAATATAACTCTTTAGCTTAACATCAGCTTTAGCCCAGCCACCTACATCATATTTATTATCTACATATTTACTGTTTAAAGAAATATTTAAACCTTCAGTAACTTCCCAATTAATGTTTAAATTAAAAATATTATTTGGCCTGCGAAGTAGATAATTGTATTGAACTGTATCTACATTTGTTAAACGATTTTGAGTAGTTTCTTTTGCAGACATTAATGTATAATTAGCGGTGATAGTTAATGGTTTTATTGGTTGAATTGTAGCTTCAAACTCTAACCCATTTACAACTTGTTTTATGTAATTAAAATATTTAAAACTGATATAATTATAATCAATTCCATTATCAATTTTTCTACTGAAATACACAAAACGAGTTTTGAATTTTTTATCAGCAAACTGAACCCCAGCTTCATAGTTGATAGATTTTTCTGCATTCAAATCTTTGTTGCCACTGAAAGCATCATATAACTGATAAATACTTGGCGATTTAAAACCAGATGAAGCACTTGCAAATATTTTCCAATGATTATTAATGTTGTAAGAAGGATTAAAAGTAAATGTACTGTTATTGCCATAACGAGAATGTTTATTAATTCTTCCTCCAAGCTCAACATTTAATTTTTCATTTATGCTATTGAATAAAATAGAAGCATAAACAGAGTATTGATTCATTGAAGTATCTTTATATGGACTTGCTCCCCAAGCAGAAGAATAAAAACTTCCATCCATTGATGCAAAACGATAATCATTGCCTAATAAAACAGTAAATTGTTTATCTATTTTATATGATGCAAAAAGTTCATAAAAATTACCTATGCCATTGTATTTATTAGTTGAAAAATTTGTATGACCTGTGCTAAAACCATCATCATAAAATCTGTGTGTTTGACTGTATTGATAATTACCAACAACTTTTAATTTTTGAATATTATAATTAAATCCAACACCAGTATTTAAAACATTATTATCAATAAAATAATCTCTTTTATCAGTAAAAACTCCTGCATCTATATCAGCTTTATAATTGCTGTATTGTACAAATGTTCTTACAGAAAATTGATTTGTTGCTTGATATTGAAATGAAGCATTTGCTATGTTTCCTTTATAACCATCATTATCAAAATTTTTATTTCCAGCACTATCATAAGCACTTGAAAAGCCATCTGTTTTTAGTTGTGCAAAACGAGTAGTATAGGTGAGTTTATTAACTTTTCCAAATATTTGAATATTACTACGAGTTGTATTTTTATTACCAAAAGAAGTTGTAGCTTTTATGTTTATGGCTTTATCAATATCTTTTTTAATGGTAATAATATTTATTACTCCAGCAACAGCATCACTACCATATAAAGTACTTTGTGCACCTTTGCAAATTTCTATTTGTTCAAGATCGTTGATAGAAAAAAAGTTTAAATCATAATCAGTAGTAATGCTGCTTGGATCGTTCATAGGAATTCCATCCATAAGAATTAAAGTTCTTCCAGCATTTGCACCACGCATATATACAGTTTGCACATTACCTGCATTGTTTAATGCACCACTAATTACAATGCCAACTTGTTCATTTAAAAGTTGGCTTACAGTTTTAGCACTACTTTTTTCAATTTGTTCTTTAGTAATTACTGTAATTACTTTTCCTGTAGTGCTTTGTTTTTGCTCTACCTTATTTGCAGTAGTAACAATAACATCATCTAATTTTTTACCTGTTAAGGTATCTTTTTGTGCAGTAGCATAAATTGCTGCACTAAGTGCAATGAGAGTTAAAATTTTTTTGCTCATTGTTAATTAAGTTTTTAAAAGTGAAACAATGAGCTTTCAGGAAATGATATGTGGAACAATAAATAGCTTCAGCAGCTTTTTAGATTCCATGCCTTTCGCCCGAAAGCCTTGAATTAATTGAGCTTGGCAGGTCTTCTGACTTAGTGGCTTTCTTAAATTGCCTTCCCATTTTGCATTAGGCTAAACAGTGGCTTTCAGCTTTAAGAAATTTTCCTAATTTATAGGATGCTACTTTACAGCTACGGGGATAGTTTGTGATTTTCACACAATTCCCTTTTAATCATCTGCTTGATGCAGATAAACCAAATTCGCTGCAAATGTGCAATGTTTGAATTTGATAAACAAAACAATTTTTTATTAAGTTGGGAAATGTTTTGTGTAACTACAAAAAAAATGAAAACTGTATAAAGGGAAAAATAGTTTCTAAAAAACGAAATGCAAATTTTAATAATTCTTCAACCCTCCCGACTTGTCCTCCTCTAAATATCAATAATCATAAGTCATTAAGAGTCAATTATTTTTATCGGTAAAAAATGTATTTTGCTGACCTAATTAGTAAAAATGTACAAAATAAGGTTGGTTAAGTATAGTGTGAATTCTGTTTCTATTCAGGTCTATATTATAGAAAATAGGAAAAGGAAAATTATTAAGCATATTGGAACAGCAAAAAATGAAGATGAAAAAGAAAAGTTGATACAATTAGCTCAAGATTATATCAATAAGGTATCAAAACAGCTTCACATATTTGAAAAAACCGAAAACAAGATAATAGACCTTACCCAAATGCAATATATAGGAGTTTATTACACTTTTTTCTATGAAGTGATGCATAAACTTTTTATAAGTATTGGTTTCGATAAGCACAAGAATAATCTTCTGTTAGATTTAGTTATTATCCGATTATTTGAACCGGCTTCAAAATTTCAATCCATAAAGCTAATAGAACAATATTTTGGTATCAAGTATAGACGACAAGGTTATTATGAATCTGCCCCCAAGTGGCTTGATTTAAAAGAACAAACAGAAAGGATAACCATAAAGTTTGCAAAGGAAAATTACGAGTTCAAGTATGACTTATTGTTTTATGATGTTACCACACTTTATTTTGAAACATTTGAAGAAGATGAGTTAAGAAAGAATGGTTTTTCTAAGGACAGCAAATCTCAGCAACCACAAATTTTAGTAGCTCTTATGGTTACAAAAGAAGGTTTTCCGATAGCTTATGAAATTTTCTCTGGCAATACTTTTGAGGGGCATACATTTATACCGTCCATTCAAAAATTTATAGCTAAGAATAAAGTCAAGGATTTTACAATTGTAGCTGATGCTGCAATGATTAGTGATGACAATATTCAAGAACTTATAGCAAACAATCTTCACTATATCGTAGGTGCACGATTAGGAAATGTTCCACGGCAGCTTTTTGATAAGATAGATACGATGATGATTAGAGAGGATGGGCAAACCATTAGAATACCCACTAAAAAAGGTTTTTTAGTTTGCAGTTACTCTTCTGTCAGATATCGGAAGGATAAATATGAAATGGAAAAGCAGCTTAGAAAAGCCGAGCTCTTAGTTGCTAATCCTTCTAAAAATAAGAAAGCAAAGTTTATAAAAGCTATTGGAAGAGATAAGGTAGAAATAAATAAAGGTCTTATTGATAAGACAAAAAAATTACTCGGCATAAAAGGTTACTATACTAACATGGATGAATCTCAGTCCAGTAATACTTTAATAATAGAGCGATATCATGAACTTTATAAGATTGAACAGAATTTTAGAATAGCAAAAAATGATTTAGAGACACGTCCTATTTTTCATTTTAAAGAAGAACCTATCAAATTACATGTATTAATTTGCTTTATGGCATTAGCAGTATCAAGAAAGATCGAGCTAAGCACTGGAGCTTCAATAAGGAGTTTTATTCAAGAGTGTAAAAAAATAACGGATGCTAGATTATTGAATCTTATTACTAAAGAAGAAATAAAAATGAGATCAGCTTTAAGCCCAAAAATGTCAGAGTTTTTAGCTAAGTTGAATCTGCTGACCTAAATTGGACAAGTCAGGAAAAAAATGAAAACTGTATAAAGGGAAAAATAGTTTCTAAAAAACGAAATGCAAATTTTAATAATTCTTCAACCCTATTAAATAATTTTTCACATAATCTTCTACCCCTTTTTCTAAAGAATAAAACTCATTGTGATACCCTGCATCATATAGTTTTTGCATATTGGCTTCTGTAAAATATTGGTATTTATCTCTTATATCTTCAGGCATATCAATATACTGAATATTGGGTGATAAATTTAATCCTGCAAAAGTTGCTTTAACTAAATCATCAAATGTTCTTGCATTACCAGTGCCTAAATTATATAGTCCATTTTTATTAATGTTCCATTCATTTTTAAGCATTGATTGAAACATCCAATAAATTACCTTCACAACATCTTTTACATAAATAAAATCTCTTAGTTGTTTGCCATCTTCAAAATCTGGTCTATGACTTTTAAATAATTTTACTACACCCTCATTTTTTATTTGATTAAATGAATGCCATATAACACTTGCCATTCTTGCTTTATGATATTCATTAGGTCCATAAACATTAAAGAATTTTAAACCAGCCCAATATGGTGGTTGATTAGGATGCTTTATAGCCCATTTATCAAATTCATTTTTGCTTACACCATAAGGATTTAATGGTTGTAACTTTTCAATGATTTCATGGTTATCATCATATCCAAAATCTCCTGCACCATAGGTTGCAGCAGAAGAAGCATAAATAAATGGAATATTATTCGATACACAATATTTCCATAAAAGAATTGAGTAATTATAGTTTAATTCTCTATGTACTTCATAATTAAATTCTGTAGTATCTGTTCTTGCACCTAAGTGAATAACACAACTTACAGAAGGTTTTTCTTTATCAAGCCAATTAAATAAATTATATCTTTCTATTGCTTTGATAAACTTTTTATTTTCCCAATTTTTTCTTTTCTTTTCAACTTCAAAATCATCAACTATATAAATATTTTCAAAGCCTTGTTCATTTAAAAATTGTACCATACAACTTCCTATAAAACCAGCTACACCAGTAACTATAATATTTTGTTGGCTATTCATTGTTTAAAATTATTTGCTGTTTATTATTTTTTCAATTGCTGTATCATATTTTTCTTTCCAAGAAATAATATTACCCCAATCTTCATCATTTACTTTTATTGCACCACTTGTTACAGTGCCTAAAACAGTGTACTGAATATTTGCTTCTTCAATAACCGATTTTAATTTTTCTACATTATTTTTTGAGCAAGTAACTACAATTCTACTCTGACATTCTCCAAACCAAAAACTATCTTTTCTTATAGGAAAATTTGCTTTAACATCAAATCCTAAATTATTATTAAATCCTTTTTCCAATAACGTTATCATTAAACCACCTTCGCTAATATCGTGTGCAGAAAGAATTATTTTTTCTTTGATGATTGATGACACTAATTGTTGTACTTTAAACTCTTCCTCTAAATTAAATGCTGGTGCAGGAGAAAATTCTACTCCTTTTATTTTATGTAAATATTCACTTGATGCAATATCATTTTTTTGTTCTCCTATCAACACAATAATATCATCTGCATTTTTATAATTCAATGTCATTCTATTATCAAAGTCATCTAAAATACCAACCATACCAATAGTAGGCGTTGGATATACAGCACCATCTGGATTTTGGTTATAAAAACTCACATTACCACCAGTAACAGGAGTATTAAATTTTTTACAAGCATCTCCCATGCCTGTAACAGCTTTTACAAATTGATAATATACTTCGGGGTCATAAGGGTTTCCAAAGTTTAAACAATTTGTTACACCAATAGGTTCTCCTCCACTACACACTATATTTCTGGCAGCTTCTGCAACTGCAATCATAGCACCAACTTGTGGATTTGCAAATACATAACGACTATTACAATCTACTGTTACAGCTAAAGCCTTATCAGTTCCTTTTGCTAAAATAATTGCTGCATCACTTGGAGCATTAGTACTTGCATTTGCTGCACCTACCATACTATCATATTGTGTGTAAACCCAGCGTTTACTTGCAATATTTGGAAGCTGAATTAATTGTTCTGCTATACTTTTTACATCAGTAATATCTTCAATGCTATTGATATCAAAAGCATTTATTTTTTCAAAATATTTTGGTTCTTTATATTCTCTTGTGTATTGAGGTGCACCACCACCTAACACTAATTCATAAGCAGGAATTTGTGCTTCTAAATTTCCATTCATATAAAAACTTAACAAGCCATCCTCTGTAACTTCTCCTATATTACTTGCACTCAAATCCCATTTGTCAAATATGTCTAATACTTTTTGTTCTTTTCCTTTTTCTACTACAATCAACATTCGTTCTTGGCTTTCACTTAAAAGCAATTCCCAAGCTTTCATATCTTTTTGTCTTGTAGGTACTTTTTCTAAATCTATTTTCATACCTACATTTCCTTTAGCACTCATTTCTGCAGTGCTACAAATAATGCCTGCTGCACCCATATCTTGCATACCAACAATAGCATCAGTGTCTAATAATTCCAAACAAGCTTCTAATAATTTTTTTTCTTGAAAAGGATCGCCAACTTGTACTGCTGGCAATTCTTGTGCACTTTCATTAGTAATATCTGCACTGGCAAAACTTGCACCACCAATACCATCTTTACCTGTAGCACTACCAACAAAAAATACTGGATTTCCTTTTCCTTTAGCTGTAGCACTAATCATTTTATCACTCTTCATAATGCCTACACTCATTGCATTTACTAAAGGATTGGTGTGATAACAATCTTCAAAATAAACCTCTCCTGCAACAGTTGGTACACCAAAACAATTCCCATAATGACCAATACCATGCACAACGCCACTTAGTAAATGTTGTGTTTTTTTATCTTGAAGATTTCCAAAACGTAAACTATTTAAAGAAGCTATTGGTCTTGCACCCATTGTAAAAATATCTCTTTGAATACCACCAACACCAGTAGCTGCACCTTGAAAAGGTTCTAATGCACTTGGATGATTATGACTTTCTATTTTAAACACAACACCATAGCCATTACCCATATCCATTAACCCTGCATTTTCTTCTCCTGCTGCAACCAACATTCTGCCTCCACTTCTTGGTAAAGTTTTTAACCATTTAATTGAGTTTTTATAACTACAATGTTCACTCCACATAGCACTAAATGCACACAACTCTGTAAAGTTGGGTGTACGACCTAATTTTTGTTTAATCAGTTCAAACTCTTCTTCTGTTAATCTGAGTTGTTGTGCAGTTTTAGAGGTTATTTCCATTTAGTAGAATTATTTTGATACGAGCTGTACAAACATTGCTCAACACCTGTTGCGTCGCACACTTGTACTAATGAATAAAAAGTAACTTTTCTTGGTGCAAATGTAAGTTATGAAACTTAGAGAACAATAGTAAAGTAGAGTCTTACCTGATTTGTATTTGCAATTTAGAAAATTTTGTTAGTTTTGAAAAGCAAACATTAAAACAAAAGCAGTTAGAATTAATATGAGTTTACAAATAATACAAGACGGCAAAGGTAAAACCGCAGGTGTTTTTATTCCTATTAAGCAATGGAAGCAATTGAAAAAACAGCATACTGAATTAGAACAATTAGAGTATGTAGAACCTACTAAAGCACAACTTTTGCAAGAATTGAAAGAAGCTGTGATTGAGCTTGGCTTAATTAAAAAAGGCAAATTAAAGGCATGCCCTGTACAAGAGTTTTTAAATGAGTTATAAAGTTTCTACAATACCATTATTTGAAAAGCAAGCAAAACGATTGGCTAAAAAATATCCAACCATTAAACATGATATTGCAACTTTAGTAAGCAGCCTTGTAAATCAACCTATACAAGGCATTCCTTTAGGCAATGACTTTTTTTAAAATAAGACTTTCTATAACTGCAAAAGGTAAAGGTAAAAGATGAGGAGCAAGGGTTATTACTTATGTTAAAATTATTCAAACTACTGTTTACTTGACAAGTATATATGATAAAGGCGAAAGAGATACAATAAGTGAAAAAGAATTAGAAGCAATATTTAAAGTGATACCTTAATTTTTCATAACTTACAATGTCTTATTGAAAATTCAAAGAGAACATGAATATTGTTTAGAAAATTTTATATACAATCTTTTACCTGAAAAAGAAATAAATTTTAGTTGAAATTTAAACTACAAACCCATCTGGCAAAATAGCCCCTTTCTTAATTACTACAATTCCTTCTTTAATGGTATATAATTCATGCTCATAGTTTTCTAAATGTCTTCCTCCATTTATACGAACATCATTGCCTATTCTACAGTTTTTATCTATAATAGCATCTTTTATATAACACCTTTCACCAATACCAATTTTTGGCTTTCCTTTTAGTAAATTGTTTGCCATTTCTTCAATAGTTTCATAAAAATCATTACCCATTAAGTATGCATTAAGAATGGTTGTTCCATGACCTATTCTTGACCTAATACCTACAATACAATTTTCTATACGACTTGCATGAATAATACAACCTTCTGCAATAACTGTTTTTTCTAAAGTTGTACCACTAATTTTTGCTGGAGGCAACATTCTTGGACGAGTGTAAACAGTTCTTGTATTATCAAATAAATTGAATTGTGGAATTTCAGAAGTTAATAATAAATTGGCTTCAAAGAAAGATGCAATATTTCCAATATCTGTCCAATAACCATCATATTGATAGCTGATAACTTTATAATTTGCAATTGAATTGGGTATTATTTCTTTACCAAAATCAGTTGCATGAGGATGTACATTTTGTAGAAAATCAAATAATACTTGTCTGTTAAAAACATAGATGCCCATTGATGCTAAATAATTTCTATGTTCTTTTTTCATTTGTTCTCCTGTATCACTAATCCAATCTGATAAAACTTCTCTTTTAGGTTTTTCTATAAATGAGGTAATTATATTTTCTTCATTGGTTTTCATAATACCAAAATCAGTTGCATCTCTTTCATTTACAGGAATAGTGGCAATGCTTAAATCTGCATTACTATTTTTATGAGCCTTAATCATTTCGCCAAAATCCATTTGATATAATTGGTCACCACTAAGTATCAGTACATAATCAAAATCTAAATTTTCAATATGCTTTAAACCTTTTCTTACAGCATCTGCAGTTCCTTGAAACCAACTTTGATTATCAGGAGTTTGCTCTGCTGCTAAAATATCTACAAAGCCTGTACTAAATGCACTAAAGTGATAAGTATTTTTAATATGCTTATTTAATGATGCACTATTAAACTGTGTAAGTACAAACATTCTATTGATATTACTATTGATGCAATTACTTATAGGAATATCTACCAATCTATATTTCCCTGCAATAGGAACAGCAGGTTTACTGCGTGCCATTGTTAATGGATATAAACGTGTGCCAGCACCACCTCCAAGAATTACTGCTACTGTATTTTTACTAATTGATGACATAGAAATAGAATATTTTTTAAAGACAATCTTTAATAAATTATTACAATTGTATGAAGTTAGTAGTAAAATATTTTATTTAAGCAGAAACTGTATTAATTTTTTTTAAAATAGTAATAGTTTGAAAAGGCTATTAGTATTTTATTTCTCCAAAGTTGCCTTTTATGAATAATTCATTTTGAATTGAATCTTCTGTATAACCAATCACTTTAGCATCTATGCCTAATTGGTTGGCAATTTTTATCATTTGCTCAGCTGCTTTTGCATTTGTAAAAATTTCTAATCTATGTCCCATATTAAAAACTTGATACATTTCTTTAAAATCTGCACCAGAATTGGTTTGTATCAACTGCATAATTGGCGGAATATCAAATAAATTATTTTTAATAACTCTTAATGGTTTTGGTAAATATTTCATACACTTTGTTTGCCCACCACCACTACAATGTATTATACCATTTATATCATTAAAATACTCTTCTAATAATATTTTCATTAATGGGGCATAAGTACGAGTTGGGCTTAATAATAATTTACCAATTGAGTAAGAAATATTGTTAATAGAAATAGTATCTTCTAATTTATTTTTTCCTATATAAACTACATCATTGCTTAAACTATTTTCAAAAGTTTCAGGATATTTTTCTGCATAATATTTACTTAAAACATCATGCCTTGCACTGGTTAATCCATTACTTCCTAAGCCACTATTATATTCATTTTCATAAAGTGATTTTCCATAAGATGCAAAACCAACAATAACATTATCTGCATCAATTTTTTCGTTGGTAATTAGTTTATTTTTTTCTAATCTTACAGTTATAGTACCATTAACAGCAATGGTTCTTACAACATCGCCAACATCTGCTGTTTCTCCACCTAAATAAAAAATATTGATGCCATATTTTTTCATTTCATCAAAAAACTCTTGAGTACCATTAATAATAGCTTCAAGAACTTCTCCTGAAATTTTAGATTTATTTCTATCAATAGTAGAGCTGAATAAAAAATTATTATAAGCACCAACACATAAAAGATCATCTAAATTCATTGCAACTGCATCTTGTGCAATTCCTTTCCAAACACTTACATCACCTGTTTCTTTCCAGTATAAATAAGCTAAAATACTTTTTGTACCAGCACCATCTGCATGAGAAATGTTTACAAAATTTTCATTGCCTGTTAAATAATCTGGATACATTTTGCAAAAAGCATGAGCATATAAACCAGTATCTAATTTTTTTATTGCTGCATGCACTTCTTCTTTTTGAGCAGATACACCTCTTTTGTTGTATAAAGACATTTTTTTGCTTGAGTATTTAATCTTTGCAAATGTAATTTACCTTCTCTTATCATTCATTATTTTTGTTGGTATGAATATTTATAAAGATTTGAATCAATTACCAGCATTTAAAAATGCCATTATTACAATAGGAACATTTGATGGTGTACACGAAGGACATAAAAAAATTTTATCACAACTAAAAACAAAAGCCAAAGAGGTAAATGGCGAAACTGTTGTAATAACTTTTTATCCTCATCCAAGAAAAATTATTGGCGATACAACTGGTGTTCGTTTAATAACCACTTTAGAAGAAAAATTAATGTTGCTTTCAAATGAAGGAATAGATAATGTGGTGGTTGTGCCTTTTAATGAAGCATTTTCAAATTTTTCTGCCGAAAATTATATCTTAGAATTTTTATACAAAAAATTTAAACCACATACTTTAATTATTGGTTATGATCATCGTTTTGGATTTCAACGAAAAGGCGATTATCATTTATTAGAACAATATGGTAAACAATTAGGTTTTAATGTAGAAGAAATAGATGCTAAAACAATTTCTGAAGCAACCATCAGTAGTACAAAAATTCGCAAAGCCTTGCTACAAGCAGACTTAGAGACTGCTAAAATATTTTTAGGTTACAATTATTTTTTTGAAGGAACAGTAATTAAAGGTGATCAGTTAGGAAGAACTATTGGGTATCCAACAGCAAATTTGCAATTGAATGACGATGAAAAATTAGTTCCTGCTGATGGTGTATATGCTGTAGAAGTTTATAGGCAACAGAGATTAGATAACAGACAGCAGACAACAGACTATAAAAGGCAAAACGAAATTAATAAAGGCTCTACTGTTGGCTGTGGGTTATGGACTACGCACTATTTAAAAGGAATGTTATACATTGGCAGTAGGCCTGTAGTAAATGGAAAAAGAAGAGTAATTGAAGTAAATATTTTTGATTTTAATGAAGATATTTATTCAGAAAATTTAAAACTTACTATTAAAAAATTTATCAGAGGCGATAAGCACTTGAATGGTTTAGAAGAATTAAAAAATCAATTAGCTATTGATAAAATAGAAGTATTAAAATGTTGGAATTAATTTTTTATTTCAAAAAAAAATATACTACACTTTACTATATTTTCTCTTAAAATATTTATCCAATAGCCAAGTAATAACCCAATAAATAGGCACTGTTATTGGATAAAAGATAATAATTAAACCTGTATAACCATGATATCTACCTGCTGCTTCTCCTATTAAATTATCAATAAACCCAAAAGAAGCTATAAAAAAAATAAAGAAACTTAATGGCACTAAAAAACTTCCTGCAATCACTACCCAAGAATATTTTTTTGGAAGATTATTTTTTCTGTACTTCAATATAGCAAAAACATGAAGTAATGCTAAAATAAAAAAACAAATAGCTGCTATATTGAAAGGCTCAATAGCTATCATTGTTTTGGCAAGTGAGCTAACTTGTGGTGTATAAACTATTTGAAAAAAATCATCAGGCAATTTTGTAAAATGCCAAACAGCAATACTATCAATTTTTCCTGAAGTTGGTTTTCCTAAAGTAGTAGTAAGTGTATTGTTGTATTGGTAATCTGTAGCATCTAAAGTAATTTCTAATTCATGAAAAGACTTCCAATATTTTGCTGGAGAAAGTGAATAACGAAAACTATTTTCTGCTACCCAATGAGCTCTATCTGTCCATGCAGAAGCATTGTATTCAACTCTTATAATATGATTTCCTTTACTAAGATTTGTTTCAAAATATTTTAAGTCTTTTAAATAATAAATAATTCCATTTTTAGAATCCCAATAAATTTCAGCCATATCTGCTTCTCCATTATTAAGAGGAGGTCTAAAAGAGTTGGAAAACTTATCAAATTTAGATTGATTAGTAGATGTATATTCAGCAGGAATATCAAGCAATTTTATTTCTTTTCCATCTACAAATACTTTAAAATTTTTACTATAATCAATGGCATGAAATAATAAAGGAATTTGCATTCCATTTGTTTCTGTATTGATGTAATATTCTATAACATAGTCTGCTGATTCAAAATTTTTATTAAGCTTAATAAAAATTTTCTCTTTTAAAATATCTACATCTTTACTTGAGTAAACTGTAGAAGAAGAAGTGCCTGGAATATAAGGAGAAGCCATATTTGCATGGCTAATAAAAACAGAAAAGAAAAAAATAATTACTAAGAGTTGTTTCATAAAATAAATGAATGATACAGCAAATAATCAGATGAAACAATTAGTAATAAACATAAATCAATTTGTTAATTAATTCTTATAGAAATAATACTTTGTTTGTTACCATTATTTTTTGCCATTAAGGTAATATTAAAACCCTTATTATCGTTTTTTAGTTTTCCTGCAATATACATGGTGCCCCCCATTTCTCTTTGAGAGGCAAGTACAAAACCTTTAATATTATTTTCATTAAAAAAAGCTTTTAAGGCAATACTTGCCTGATTCTTACTCATATTCTTTACCTCTTCTTTTTCAGGAAGTTTTAAATCTATAAAGCTATCAAAGTATTCTGTTAGTTGTTCTACATTAGCATCATTCAATGCTTTTAAAATATCATTATTATCTGTTTCCTGTGCAGTAAAAGCAAAAGAAAATAAACTAATTGCAGCGAATAAAAAGATTTTTTTCATTATGATATTTTTTTACTAAGGTGCTAAAAACATGCCAAGTTAATTATTTACCAATAATATTCCTAAAAACAATGATATAAGAAATACACATTTTTATAAGCTATTGTTAGTGTTACAAAACTTAACCATAGATAAAAGAACATCAAATATTCAATTTTCAATAATCAATAAACAATTTTCAGTTAATAAAGTTGGGTGAGGAAAAAGTTGTCAGTCTGAGTTTTTCGAAGACTGATGTAATTAAACGTATTATTCAATCGCTTTCGACAGGCTCAAGCTGACATTTTATTTTATAATTAAAATATAACCCCACTCAACGTCATTGCGAGCCAAAGGCGAAGCAATCCACAATAACATTAGCTTCACTAGATTGCTTCGGGCTAAAGCCCTCGCAATGACTAAAAACTAAAATCTAAAAACTAAACCCGAAATCCGAAATCCGAAATCCGAAATCCGAAAAAAACATATTTACCATTATATTTTTTTTTTAAAAAAACACTTATTTTAATACAACTTTTTTCTTACTTTTGTACTCTTAATAATATTATAACCATAACTTATAAAACACTTTTTGATATGAGGCTGAAGAAATACAACTTTTTTTACAAACTTTTTTTTATTGCCTGTTTTTTTACCACTACCTTTTTTACTCAAAATGCTTGGGGGCAAAACTATAAACTAGTTACATCTACATCTGACTTAACAACAGGGCAAGGTTATATTATTACTAGTGGTAGTAGTGGAACAGTAAATATATTAGGTTATCAAAATACTAATAATAGACCAAGGTCAGGTACAGCAACAGTTTCTTCAAGTGTTATAACAGGGCTTACTATTGCTACATTAAATTCACATACCACTAAACCATTTGAACTAATCTTAGGTACTGCATTGAAATCTGGCACTAGTTATTATACTTTATATGACAATGTAAATTCTGGTTATTTGTATGCTGCTTCTAATTCTAAAAATTACTTAAGAACTCAAGGAACTTTAGATGATAATGGCAAATGGGCTATTACATTCCCTGGTAGTGATGTTGCAAGTATTGTAGCTCAAGGGACAAACACTAGAAATATTATGAAATATAATTCAAGTAATAGCCTTTTTTCCTGTTACAATTCAGGGCAGAATGCTGTTTACCTTTTTAGAAAAGCATATAAAATAACTTATAATGCTAATGGCTCTACAGGAGGTAGTGTGCCTACGGATGATAGTTATTATTTTTCTACAGAAACAGTAACAGCCAAAGGCAATACAGGTAGCTTGGTTAAAACGGGTTATAGTTTTTCTGGTTGGAACACAAAAGCAGATGGAACAGGAACAGATTATGCAGCAGGTTCTGGTACATTTACAACCTCTCAAGATACTATACTTTATGCAAAATGGACTGCCTCAGGCTCAACCCCACCAACACTTACAGCAGCACCTTCTGCTACTGTAGATTCAGCTTTTGATGTAACTTTTACAGATGATGCTGCTTGGCGTGGTGCTATAACAGGCATTACTATTGGTGGCACATCCTTAACAGCAGGGTATAGTGTAAGTAGTGGTAAAATTACTTTTACTCCTTCTGCTTCTAACCCATCTGGTTTATTACAAACATCTGGCACTAAAAGCATTGTTGTACAAGCTACTGGTTATACAGATGCAACAGTAAGCCAAACCATTGGTTTTGGTGCAGCCAATAAATTAGGTATTACAACACAGCCTGTTGGTCATGCAACTGTTAATAATACTACATTAGCTACACAACCTGTGGTAGTTGTTCAAGACCAATATGGCAATACTGTAACAAGTAGCAGTGCTAATATTACAGCTACTGTTGGTGCAGGTACTTGGAGCATTGGTGGTACTACTACTGTAGCAGCATCTTCGGGTATAGTTACTTTTACCAACCTTACAGCAAATAATACTTCTGGTGCAGATATTAATAATAGTGCTACTATTGATTTTGCTTCTTCTGGGCTTACAGGTGTTACTTCAAGTACATTTAGTATTCCTATTTTATATGCAGAACCTTCTGAAAACCCAACAACAAGTGCAGTAAGAAATGCTGGTAGTCCTACATCTTCAATAGATGTAAGTTGGACATCTGTAACAGCAGATGGATATGTAGTAATGAGAAGACAAGCTGCACAACCAACTGGTACTCCTTCTGATGGTACAAGTTATACTGTAGGTACAGATATTGGTGATAGCAAAGTAGTATATGTTGGTACAGGTACAAGTTTTACAGATGTTAGTCTTTCTGCAGGTACTGAATATCGTTATAGAGTGTATGCTTATAATGGCTCAGGTGCTGGAACTTATAATTATAAAACATCACCTCTACCAGATACAGGTGCAGCTTATACTTTATCAACAGAACCATCTGCCCATGCAGCAAGTTTTACAGCAACTGCAAATTCTGCTACCAATATTGATTTAGCTTTTTCTGCTGCAAGTACATTACCTGCTAATGGATATTTAATATTAAGAAAAAGTAGTGCATTTGTAGCAGGAGATTATCCTACAGATGGTACTGCACCAACACAAGGTTCAGCAGTTGGTTCAAATGGTGCTGTTGTAAATAGCATTATCACTTCAGATGCAACAACAACATCATCATATACAGCAAGTGCAGATGAAACTTGGTATTTTTTATTAGTACCATTTAATTGGGATGGAACAAATGGTGCTACCAGAAATTATTATACAGGAGCTACTATACCAGAAGCCAATACAACTACAACCTCAGGAGCATCAGATGTAGTAGCAGTTGCAAGTTCATCACCTGCAAGTATTTCATCTTTAATAAACGATGCAGCACCACTTACATCAAGTACAGGAGTGCAGGTTTGGCAAATAACTATAAGAGATGGGGGAAGTGGTATGAACGATGCAGATGCTTTGCCAACAAAGGTTTCAGCCATTACATTTACAGCAGGAAATGGTAATTCTGTATCTTCTTGGAGTACATCTGTAAAAACAGCAGCATTATTTGATGGTGCTACATTATTGGCAACAGCTACTATTTCAGGTAATAGTTTTGTATTTAGTGGTTTAAGTATTTCTGTAGCTGATAATAGTAGTAAAACATTATCGCTTAGAATTTCTTTGAATGAAACCTTAGGAGCCAGTGATGATGGAAAAGATTTTCAATTTCAATTATCTAACACAAATATTACATCTGTTAATGATGGCACAAGTTCGGGCATAACCAATTTTAGTGCAATAACTACAGTAAATAATACAGAAAATGTTATTGATGTTGTAGCTACAAAACTTGTGTATAGCCAACAACCAAGTAATGTAGTTGCATCAACCAATATATCGCCTGCTGTAAAAGTAAAAGCTACTGATGCTAATGGTAATTTGGATTTAGGGTTTACAAATAGTGTAAGCATAACAGCATCAGCTTCTGTATTAACAGGCTCTCCTGTAAGTGTAACAGCAAGTGCAGGTGAGGCTACATTTAGCAGTTTACAACTTTCTGTACCAGCATCAAATGTAACATTAACAGCTGCAGCAACAGGTTTAACTTCTGCTACCAGTAATAATTTTAATGTAACATTAGCTATTGAAACCCTTGCATTATGGACGTTTGAAACAAGTGTACCTACTACTGCTGGTCCTCATACAGCAGAAGGGGGAATTAATGGTGGTAAAGCAACTAACCCTCATAGTTCAGGAGGAGTTACTTATAGTAACTTTGTTGGTAATGGTTCTACTGAATCTTTTAGCTCAGATAAATGGTCTGCTGGAGATTATTACCAATTTACTACAAGTACTAGTGGATATGAAGATATTTTTCTAACAATACATCAAACAAGTAGTAATAGTGGACCAAAGAATTTTAAGGTTCAATATAGTACTGATGGTAGTAGTTTTACAGATTTAAGTGGTGGTAGTTATGTTTTAACATATGATAGTTGGTCGTCAAGTGGCTCACCAAAAACAGAATCAATTTATTCTTTTGATTTAAGTAGTATTTCTTCACTTGATAATAAAGATTCAATTTATATAAGATTAACTCAAGTAGGAACTACTTCTGTTAATGGAGGAACCGTAGCAACTGGTGGTACAAACAGAGTAGATAATGTAACTATTACTGGTTATCCAATGACATACACTTGGACAGGCAGTGGAGGAGATAATAAGTGGACAACAACAAGCAATTGGGATTGTAATTGTGGTAAAGCACCAAGCAGTAACCATGTGGTTATTATACCTAATGGCAGCAATGTAATTTTAGATACTAATTATTCGGCAAAATTATTAACCTTACAAGCTACCAGTACTTTAAAAATTGCACCTTTAAAAACCTTAACTGTAGCAGGTATCGTTAATTTTAATAATCAATCTGTAACTATACAATCTAATGCAACAGGTACAGGTTCAATTGGTAAAATAACAGGTTCTTTAAACGATGCAACTAATGTAACAGTAGAACGTTATATAAGTGCCTCAGGAAACAGAGCCTACAGGATGTTAACCCCAACAGTTAATACAAGCACATCTATTAAAGCCAATTGGATGGAGGGTGTAAACAATACAGATGTATCTACCAACTCAAGCCCTAATGCAGGATATGGTACACATATAACAGGAGCAGGAGGAGCAACTAATGGCTTTGACCCAACACAAAATAATCAAGCATCATTATTTACATTATCAAGTGGTGCTTGGATAGCAGCATCCAATACAAGTGGAACATTAGATGCAAAAACAGGATATTTACTTTTTGTTAGAGGTAATAGAGATAATATTAATACCATAAATACAGCTACAGGTAGTAGCAATACTACTTTAAGAGCTACAGGAACTTTATTAACAGGTACTCAAACATTTAGTAGTTTACCTGCAAGTAGTTTTAGTTTAGTTACCAACCCTTATGTTTCTGCAATAGATTGGGGAAGTATTTATACAGCCAACTCATCAGACTTTGAAAATTTTGTTACCATTTGGGATCCTAATATTGGAACAAGAGGAGGTTATGTAAGCATACAAAATGATGGTACTAAATCAGTAGC
Source organism: Chitinophagales bacterium (assembly GCA_026931325.1). Taxonomy (GTDB): domain Bacteria; phylum Bacteroidota; class Bacteroidia; order Chitinophagales; family Chitinophagaceae; genus UBA1930. The sequence goes on from JAIXLO010000129.1 coordinate 47,257, forward strand.
ATCTGTTCTTACAAAAAGCATACAAAGTGGTCAGGCATTTTTTGTAAAAACAAAAACAGGAGGCACTAAAACACTTACTATTACTGAGAATAATAAAGATTCTGGTAATAATAATTTAGATGCTTATAGAAGTGGTAATATAGCAGAGCAATTGAGTATAATGCTACAATTTACTGCTAATAGTAAAAATATTTTAGCAGATGGTGTACTAGCAAGATTTAGCAATAACTATGAAAACATAGTAGATGAAGATGATGCAGTACAGATGACCAATATGGATGAAGATATTTATTTGATGAGAGAAAATAAGAAATTAAGTATAGAAAGCAGAAGCTCTATAGCAACAGCAGATACCTTATTTATCAGGATACAAAATTTAAAACCAGCACAAGCCAATTATAGATGGATAATAGCACCAGAAAATTTTGCATCAATAAAGTTACAAGCTCATTTACAAGATAATTATACAAATACAAGTAAACCAATTAGTTTATCTGATACAACTATTATAGCATTTAGTGTAAACAATGATGCAGCATCTAAAGCTATTGATAGATTTAGAATTGTATTCTCAGAAAGGCAAACATATTATAGCAAAGCCAATAATCTAAATGCAGAAGATTTGAATAGCTGGAGTAACACAAAAGATGGCACAGGATTAACACCACCATCCTTTGATAATGGCTCTTTATTTGTCATCCAACAAGGACATAAATTAAACTTAAACAGTAGCTTAAGCTTTCCACAAAGTAATATACAAATAGAAGAAAATGCTGGCATCAATAACACAGGCAATTTATATATAGGTAATGATATAGAAAACAATGGAAGCATCATAGGTACAGGCATTACAGAACTAAATGGAACAACTAAACAAACTATTAGTGGTGTAGGAAAAATAAGTAATTTAAAATTAAATAACACTTTAGGTGCAAATATTGATGTAGAAAGTAAAGTATTTGTATTAGAAAGTTATATACCAACAGCAGGTATTTTAAACACCAATGGAAACCTTGTTTTAGTAAGTAATGAAACAACAACAGCAAGAATAACAACAGGTGCAGCTTCTGGTAATTATTTAAGAGGTAATGTAATAGTAGAAAGATTTATTCCTGCAAAAGCTACCAGAAAATGGAGTTTTATTACAAGCCCTGTTACACAAAGCATTACTAATAGTTGGCAACAACAAATACATATTACAGGCTCAGGAAATGGTGGCTCTGTTTGCCCAACACCAATACCACATACCAATGGTTTTGATGCAACAGTAACCAATGCACCAAGTATTTATACTTACGATGCATCTAAAAACAGTGGACAACGTTGGATAGCATTAAATAGTACTATAACAGAAAACCTAACAGCAGGAAAAGGCTTTAGAGTAAATATAAGAGGAGATAGAAATTTAGGTTGTAGTTTATTAGATGGTTCAGTGCAAAATGTTTCATCTGTAGTCTTACAATCTACAGGATTGGTAAATATTGAATCTAAAAATGCAGGAAACTTTGGTATAACTTATCCAAATACTACAGCTAATAATTATGTATTTGTTGGTAATCCTTACCCAAGTGCCATAAGCTTTAATGCTTTACAAACTACTAATGCTGCAAATATTGCTAATAATTATGCAATATATATACCAAGCAATAATGCAGGTATTTATACCTATTGGGATGGAACATCTCAAAGTTTTACAGGAGGTAATGGTTATGATGATTTAACAGGTAATGAAATTGTAAGTGGACAAGCATTCTTTGTACAATCAATTCATGCAAGTAATCTTACATTACAATTTACAGAAGACCAAAAAACAAGTACAACAAATACTGGTTACTTTAAACCACAAACTATTAACGAAAAAATTAAGATTAGCTATTTACAGAACAACACAAAAGTAGATGAAGCTATCATACGTTTTGTAGATGATGAAAACATTAGTAACACTGCTATAAATAGTTTAGATATTCCATCAATGAATACAGGAACTTTTATTAGTAGTAAAAAAGGAAATAAAGGATTAGTAATACAAACAAGAAATGCAAATAATATAAATAATGAAGAAGTTTGGTTAAATGTAGAAGCTACAACAAGTGGTGTATATCAGTTAAGCTTTAGTGAGTTTGAAAATTTTGCAAATACAGCCATTTACTTAACAGACCACTATACCAATACAACACAAAATATTCAACAAAATACACAATACGAATTTAGTATTGATAAAAATGTTGCAGCAACAAAAGGTTCAAACAGATTTAGCATAATCTTTAATAGAAAAATACAACCAACTTATGTAAGCAATATTATTAAGTTGTATCCTAACCCAGCTAATAAACAAGTAACTATTGAGTTGCCACAAACATTGGATAATGCAGTAAGTTATCAAATTAGAGTAACAGATATTGCAGGTAAAATTGTTATGGAGCAAAAACAATCAAGTGGCACACATCAATTAAGTTTAGATAAATTAACAACAGGCACTTACTTAATAGAAATAACTGATAGTAAAGGAAATAAAACAACAGAAAAATTAGTGAAGCAATAAGAAAATTGTTAAGATGTTATAATAGAAGACAAAAAACAGAAAATAAAAAACAAACAACAAAGTAAAATAGATTAAATAAAAAACATAGTTCGTACTGATGAAAATGAAGATAGTGAAAACAGCCAACATTGTATTTATAGTTTTATTATTAATAATAACTAAAGAAGTACAAAGTCAAAGAGCATTAAATAGTGAAATATTTGGTTCATCGCCAATAGAGTCAAATGGAATTGGACCAAGTTTGATAGATCCTAATTGGGGAGCATTGCCAAGTAGTCAATATGATATAATATCTAATAATAATGATGGGCAGAATATAGATAATAGTGAAAATATAGAAGGAGAAGTAAGTGCAGATGCAGATGATGAGCCACCACCACCACCAGATGACCCTCAAGATATTCCATTAGATGGAGGTACTTCAATACTATTACTACTTGCAGCAGGATTAGAATATAAAAGAAGGGTAAAAAGTAAAAAGTAAAAACTAAAATCTAAAAACTAAAATCTAAAAACTAAATCCGAAACCCGAAAAACTAATTTATATTCCTAATACAAAATTTGGGTTCAATAACATTAGCTTCATTAGATTGCTTCGGGCTAAAGCCCTCGCAAAGACGAAAAGAATGGCGTTCAAGCTCTCAGTCAGTAACGAAATAATCCTTCACATCGTCATTGCGAGTCAAAGGCGAAGCAATCCATTATCCAATCATTACGAGTCATAGACGAAGCAATCTTCAATAACATTAGCTTCATTAGATTGCTTCTGGCAAAAGCCCTCGCAAAGACGATAAAGAAAAGCAGAGAATTTAACCACAGAGAACACAAAGGAAATTATATCTCTGTGTCCTTTGTGGTAAAAAATTGCTCAATAAATAAAATTTCAGATTTTCAGTTAGTTCATTGATTAATTTAGTTATTTCACTCAACTAAATTTATTTTAGACAAGCTCAGACAAACAATAATTATTTTGCTGCTAATAAATTATTAATACATTTTTTTAAACTGTCTTCCCAATTATTTATTACAATACCAAAATCATTGGTTATAGCAGAAGTATCCATTACAGAATAAGAAGGTCTTTTTGCAGGCGTAGGAAATGCAGTGGAAGGAATAGGATTTACAATACAATTTAATTGTGCAAATGTTTTAATAGTTGATGCAAATTGATACCAAGAAATATTTCCTGTATTAGAAAAATGATAAATACCCTTGTGTTTATTATCATCATATTGACTAATCATTCTCATAATTGCATCAGCTAAATCTGGTGCATAAGTAGGACAACCAATTTGATCGTTTACTATATTAATTTCTGTTCTTTCTTTCATTAAACGAAGCATGGTTTTTACAAAATTATTTCCATGCTCACAATACACCCAAGATGTTCTGATAACAATAGTTTCAGCATTATTTTCTAATGCTAATTTTTCGCCAAGCCATTTTGTATAACCATAATAATTTATTGGCTTTGTAGGATAATTAGTTGTATAAGGAGAGGTGTCATTTCCATCAAAAACATAATCTGTAGAAATGGTTATAAACAAAGCTCCAATAGCAGCACAAGCTTTAGCCATTTTACCAACTGATGTTGCATTAATATTTAGTGCAAGTTCTTGTTCAGTTTCAGCTTTATCAACTGCTGTATATGCAGCACAATTAATAAAAAATGTTGGTTTGTGTTGTTGAATAAATGCTTCAATAGTTTCAGGTTTTGATAAATCTAATTGCTCTCTTGTAACAAATAAAAACTGATACTGAAGATAATTATTTGATAGTTGTTGCAAACTCCATCCTAATTGTCCATTAGCACCTGTAACTATAACAATAGGTTTGTTCATAATTCATTAAAGCAAAGTATTGAAGAATATTTTTTAAGTAATTCAATAAAAATTATTTTCTACTTTCAAACTCTTTAGGTTGTTTTACCAATTCTTCTTTGGGCAATGATTTAAAATAATCGTATGTTATTTTTAAGCCTTCTGCTCTATCTACTTTTGGCTGCCAACCTAAAATTTGTTTTGCTTTTGTTATATCTGGTCTTCTTTGTTTAGGGTCATCTGTTGGTAAAGGTTTGTAAGTAATTTTTACAGATGAGCCTGTAAGTTTCAATACTTCTTCAGCAAAATCTTTTAAAGAAATTTCATTAGGATTTCCAATGTTTACAGGCAAATGATAATCACTTAACAATAAACGATAAATACCTTCTATCAAATCATCTACATAACAAAAACTTCTTGTTTGGCTACCATCGCCAAAAACTGTTAAATCTTCACCACGTAAAGCCTGGCCAATAAATGCTGGTAATGCTCTTCCATCATTTAGCCTCATTCTTGGTCCATAAGTATTGAATATTCTTACAATTCTTGTTTCTACTCCATGAAAATTATGATAAGCCATTGTAATACTTTCTAAATATCTTTTAGCTTCATCATATACACCTCTTGGACCCACAGGGTTTACATTGCCCCAATATTCTTCTGTTTGAGGATGCACTAAAGGATCGCCATAAATTTCACTGGTGCTGGCAACTAATATTCTTGCTTTTTTTTCTTTTGCTAAACCTAAACAATTATGAGTACCATGTGCCCCTACTTTTAATGTTTGAATAGGAATTTTTAAATAATCTATTGGACTTGCAGGCGATGCAAAATGTAAAATATAATCTAACTTACCAGGGATATGAATATACTTGGTAACATCATGATTATAAAATTCAAAATTCTCTAAAGGAAAAAGGTGTTCAATGTTTTTTAAATCTCCTGTTATAAGATTATCCATGCCTATTACATGATAGCCTTCTTTTATAAACCTATCGCATAAATGCGAACCTAAAAAACCTGCTGCACCTGTAATTAAAATTCTCTTATTCATTTAGCACTAAAAATTAAACATTAAAAATTATGTTATGGTCTTCCTACACTTTCATAATGATAACCCATTTCTTTCATTTGCTGTACTTCAAATAAATTTCTACCATCAAAAATGGTTTTGTTTTTTAATGAAGAATTTATTTTGTCAAAATCAGGTGTTCTAAATTCACTCCATTCTGTAGCAATAATTAAAGCATCAGCATTGGCTAAAGCATCGTACTGATTGTCTGCATAATTAATTTTATTACCAATAGTATTTTTTACATTAGTCATTGCTTCAGGGTCAAAAGCTGTAATTGTTGCACCTGCTGCTGTTAAAGCATCTATAACATATAATGCTGGAGCTTCACGTATATCATCAGTATTTGGTTTAAATGCTAAGCCCCATAATGCAAAATGTTTTCCTTTTAAATCATTATTAAAATAGGCTTTTATTTTTGGTATAAGATGTAGCTTTTGAGCTTCATTAACTTCTTCTACTGCTTTTAAAATTTGAAAATCATAATTCACTTCTTCAGAAGATTTTATTAATGCTTGTACATCTTTAGGAAAACAACTTCCACCATAACCAATACCTGGGAATAAAAATCTTTTGCCAATTCTATCATCACTGCCAATACCTCTTCTTACCATGTCCACATCAGCACCTAAACGTTCACAGAGTTGTGCTATTTCGTTCATAAAAGAAATCTTAGTTGCTAAAAAAGAGTTGGCTGCATATTTAGTAAGCTCTGCACTTTTTTCATCCATATAAATTATTGGATTTCCTTGACGAACATAAGGTGCATATAAATCTCCCATTAATTTTTTTGCTCTTTCAGATGAAGTTCCAATAACCACTCTATCAGGTTTCATAAAATCATCTACTGCAACACCTTCACGTAAAAACTCAGGATTGCTAACTACATCAAAATCTACTTTAGCATTTTCAGCAATTGCTGCACGAACTTTTTCTGCTGTACCTACAGGCACTGTACTTTTATCTACAATTACTTTATAGTCGGTAATAATTTTTCCTAAATCTTTTGCTACGCCTAAAACATATTTTAAATCTGCACTTCCATCTTCACCTGGCGGTGTAGGTAATGCAAGAAAAATAATAGCAGCATCTTTTACACCTTCTGCTAAATTGGTAGTAAATTTTAAACGACCTTCTTTTACATTTCTTAAAAAAAGCTTTTCAAGTCCGGGTTCATAAATGGTAATTTCTCCATTAGATAGTTTAGTTACTTTTCTTTGGTCTATATCAATACAAGTAACAGTATTTCCTGTTTCTGCAAAACAAGTACCTGATACCAAACCAACATATCCTGTTCCTACAACTGCTATTTTCATAATATCCTTTTAATTTTTAGTTTTTTATTGATTAATAAAATTCAATACTTCTGTTGTTATATAATTTAATTGTTCTTCTTCTAACTCTGTGTGCATTGGTAAACTAATTACTCTTTCAGTTAGCCAATCTGTTATTTCTAAATGATAATTTCCAGCACCAAAATTGTTAAAGACTTTTTGTTTGTGTGCAGGCAATGGATAATAAATCATAGAAGGAATTTTCTTTTCTGCTAAATAATTATGTAATGCATCTCGGTTTACTCCTTCTAAAATTAGTGTGTATTGATGATATACATGTGAGCAATAAGGAGCTACATAAGGTGTGGTAATTTTTGGATGATTAGCAAATGCTTTGTTATAAAAATTAGCAGCATTTTGTCTTGCAGCAATGTACTCATCTAAATGTTTAAGTTTTACTAGTAAAATGGCTGCTTGTATAGCATCTAATCTTGAATTGCAACCAACCATATCATGGTAATAACGAACTTTTTGACCATGATTTGCAATCATCTTTAATTTTTCTGCAAGTGTTGCATCGTTGGTAAACATTGCACCTCCATCGCCATAAGCTCCTAAATTTTTGCTTGGATAAAAAGAAGTGCAACCTATATGTCCAATAGTGGCTGTTTTCTTTACTGTTCCATTTTTAAAAGCATAATTACAACCAATGGCTTGTGCATTATCTTCTACTACAAACAAATTATGCTCCTCTGCTATTTGCATAATTTCTTCCATTGGTGCAGCATGACCATATAAATGAACTGGCACAATAGCTTTTGTTTTTGGTGTAATAGCTTTTCTTACTGCATCGGGGTTGATACAAAACGTTTTAGGGTCAACTTCAACAAAAACAGGTTTTAATTTTAGTAAAGCAATAACTTCTGTTGTAGCAATATAAGTAAATGATGGAGTAATTACTTCATCGCCAGGTTGTAAGTCTAATGCCATTAGAGCTATTTGTAAAGCATCTGTACCATTACCACAAGTTATGGTAAAACCACTTTTATGATAGTTGTTTAAATCTTCTGTAAAAGAAGCAACTTTTTGTCCACCTATATAAGCAGCACTATCTAAAACTTCTTGTATTCCTTTATCAACTTCATTCTTAATTTTTAGATACTGTGTTTTAGTATCAACCATTTGAATAGGCTTCATATATTATTTTTAAACGGCAGCAAAGGTATTAGAAAAATAATAAATTTTTAAAGGAAATTGAATAATTTAAAGCAGTTTTTATATTGCTTGTACTGTATTTTCGTTAAATAATAAACTAGTTGCTACTTGAAACTTTTTTACAACATATTTATTAAGCTATACCCTTTTGTTGCAAAACTAATTAGTGCTAAAAATACAAAAGCAAAACTTTGGATTGAAGGAAGAAAAAATATTTTTGAGCAACTACAAGAATCATTAAAAAATAATAAACAAAATATTGTATGGATGCACTGTTCCAGTTTAGGTGAATTTGAACAAGGTAGAACCGTTTTAGAAAAACTAAAATTATTATATCCTAACTACAAATTTTTACTAACCTTTTTTTCTCCATCTGGTTTTGAAGTGCAAAAAAAATATCCTCATGCAGATTGGATATATTATTTACCAATGGATTCTGCTAACAATGCAAAAGAGTTTTTAGATATTGTAAATCCTGTTTTGGTTTTATTTATTAAGTATGAGTATTGGTATTATTATTTAACTGAAATCAAAAAAAGAAAAATTTCTTTATTACTTGTTTCAGGAATTTTTAGAGAAGGACAACCTTTTTTTAAATGGTATGGAGGCTTGTATAGAGAAATGCTGCAATGCTTTACTCATGTATTTGTACAAGATGATAATTGTTTATCGTTATTAAGAAATATTGGCTTCACAAAAAATGTTTCTATCAGTGGAGATACAAGATTTGACAGAGTACTTGAAATTGCTAATATGTTTGAACCAATAACTATTATAGAAAAATTTATTGATAATAGTAAAGTTATTGTTGCTGGTAGTACTTGGTTTGATGATGATGAAGTACTTGCACATTATGCCAATTTGCATACAGAAATAAAATTTATTATTGCTCCTCATGAAATAGAAAAAGAAAGATTGAATGAGTGTTTAACAATGTATAAGAATTCAATACTTTTTTCTAAATGGCAACAAGCTACAGAGCCTGTAAATGCTAATGTTTTAATAATTGATAATGTTGGCATACTTAGCAAACTTTATAAATATGCAACTATTTGTTATGTAGGCGGAGGCTTTGGTGATGATGGCGTTCACAATGTTTTAGAAGCAGCAGTTTATAAAAAGCCTGTTTTGTTTGGACCAGAATTTTCTAAATATAGAGAGGCTGTAGAGTTGATTGATGCTAAGGGAAGTTTTAGTATTCAATCTGCATTAGAATTAGAAAAAATATTCAATCAACTTTTTGATGATAAAAATTTATATGAAACAACTGCAAATAATGCAGCAAAATATGTAGCTAATAAAAGTGGAGCAACAACAACAGTTGTTGAATATATTTATGAAAAACGCCTTTTAACTAATTGATTAAAATTTTGTACAGCTTCACTTGTTTCATCCCATCCTAATTTTATTTTCAATTCTCTTTGAATCCAATATTCTGCTTCAGGAAAAATATTAAAAGCATTAATTGTTTTTATGCTACGTTCATACATATTTTCATCTCCTCTAAAAAGTTCATTGATAAAAACATATCTTTCATTAATGCCAATTGCTTTTTTCAAATCCTTTACTGGACTGCTTTTTAATATAGTGGCAACTTCTGTTTTTTCTTCTTTCAAAACTTCATTCAAACTTGCATCATCATCGCTGCTAAACATATCTTTTAATTCAAACACTTCTTTTTTTGTTTTTACTTCATCTTGATGAGCCAATGTTGGTATTGCATTTACATTAGTATCAAATAACCAACCTGATAATTCTTCTTTTTTAGTATGCTTTTGAGTTGATGATGTTTGCTTTGTTATATTTTCTTTCTGAGAAATATTTTCATTATTAATTTCTGAATTAACTAAAGTAATATAAGGCATTGTAACAGAAACTTTTCCACTTTTTTGTACTGGCTGATGTTCTTGTAATTCTGCTAAAAGCATTTGTGCAGTATATAAAAGTTTATCTGCACCTTGTTGCTGATCAAATTGTTCTTTTAATTTGTTGATAAGTGTAGCCACTCTTTCCATTAGATACTATATTTTTGAAAATTAGTAAATGCTTTTCAGGCATTAAAGTTAATAAGCTTTTTTTAATAAAACCAAGTTTAACGAAATGTTTATTGAACCAAATATTAGTGGAGAACGTAGAGGATGGATTGAAGTGATTTGTGGTAGTATGTTTAGTGGTAAAACAGAAGAATTAATAAGAAGATTAAAACGAGCAAAAATTGCTAATTTAAAAGTAGAAATTTTTAAACCAGGAATTGATGTTCGCTATGATGAAACAAAAGTTGTAAGCCACGATGCAAATGCTATACAAAGCACTCCAGTAGATAACTCTCAAAAAATTTTATTATTATCGCAAGATGTAGATGTTGTAGGAATTGATGAAGCCCAATTTTTTGATGAAGAAATAACACACGTCTGCGAAACACTTGCAACTAAAGGCGTTCGAGTAATTGTTGCAGGTTTGGATATGGACTATTTAGGAAAACCATTTGGGCAAATGCCTAATTTATTGGCCATTGCAGATTATATAACTAAATTACATGCTATATGTGTGCAATGTGGCAATATTGCAAATATATCTTACAGAAAAATTGAACAAGAGGGGCAAGTTTTAATAGGAGAAAAAGATATTTATGAACCAAGATGCAGGGCTTGTTATCACAAATAAGTAAGCAAAAAACAATGAATAATTACAAACAAATAATTACTCTTGTTAAAAAAGATGTGTTGCTTGAAATGAGGCAACAATATACTTTTTATGGCATTTTATTATACGTTGCAAGTACCATTTTTGTTATTTATTTATCAATGGGGCAACCAGAAGAACAAATTTGGAATGGTTTATTTTGGATAGTACAATTATTTATTTGTATTAATGCAGTTGCAAAAAGTTTTTTAGCAGAAAGCAAAGGCAGAATGTTGTATTTCTATACTATTTCAGGAGCCAAAGATTTTATTATTAGCAAACTTATCTTTAATGTGCTATTAATGCTACTGATGAGTTTAATTAGTTTACTTCTCTTCACTTTATTATTAAGCAATCCCTTACACAATGCAGTATTATTTATTGGTATTACTTGTTTGGGTGGTATGAGTTTAAGTTTAGTTTTTACTTTCTTAGCTGCTATAGCTGCTAAAGCACAACAACAAGCTGCATTAATGGCTATACTGGGTTTTCCATTAATTATCCCTCAATTATTATTATTAATGAAAATTACTACACCAGCTTTTGCACAAGTAATTCAGGAAAGTTGGTGGCAAATGACAATTTTATTAATAGCCTTAGATGTAATGATAGTGGTATTAGCTATTATTTTATTTCCTTTTTTATGGAAAGATTGATTTATTCCAAATTAAGCAATAGAATAATAAACAGCCTCAGTAATACGAAAACTAATTTATATTCCTAATGTTGTAATCTGGGCTTATTACTTCAGTAAGCTATAAATAAAAAAAGCAGAAGAAAAGTCTTCTGCTTTTGTGCCCCAGGCGGGACTTGAACCCGCACGGACATTGCTGCCCACAGGATTTTAAGTCCTGCGTGTCTACCAATTCCACCACCAGGGCTTTCACTTTATTTTTAAGTGAAAAAAAATCCTAACATTGAAGTTAGGACTATTAGAGCGGAAGACCAGGCTCGAACTGGCCACCCCAACCTTGGCAAGGTTGTGCTCTACCAAATGAGCTACTTCCGCTTAATGTATAAGAACTTATCAGGGGTGCAAAAATATAGAACCAAAATTCCCTGCAAAATTTTTTTAAAATTATTTATATTCTGGAGTGTATTTAGTGCTTCCTTGAATTTCAATATCAGGTTTTCCTTTATAACGATTTTGATACAAACGATAACAACCAGCTAACATGTATGTTATCATTCCAAAAACAAATAAGTAAAATAAGAACCTTGAAGAGGTTACCCAATTTTTAGTAAAATCCTTTTTACTATTATCTTCTACTTGTAGATTTTGTTGTGTCATAGTTTGTATTTAGTATTTGCAAAAATAAGGATGTAATATTAATATTACAATGGTTTTATTGATTTAAAAATCATTATTGTCCGACAAAAAAATAAAAGGGTAGCATTTCTGTTACCCTTTTTGTTGTTTTGAAGTTACTACGCTTTAAAACTATGAATCAAAGTAACAATTATTTCGGACAGCATTTATTTTCTCAGTTAATTTCTTTGTGCAACAAGTCTATTTTAAGCCCAGTAATAGCAAAGTGCAAAGCCAATCATTACTACAAACACTTAAAGACTTACGAACATTTTGTAGCAATGCTCTATTGTGTGGTTACAGGTAGCACTTCACTTCGTGAGATTGAAGCTGGGCTTGGCATTGCCCAAGGCAAGATGAATCATTTAGGTATTGATTATGTGCCACCTCGTAGCACTTTAAGCGATGGCAATAAAAATAGACCAGCCGGTGTATTCAAATCTATTTATGAAGCCCTGTATGCTTTATACAAACCAAATTTCTCGGACAGCACTTTATCAAAACCCATCTTAGACAAGCTGTTTTTAATGGATGCTACTGTTTTCGGACTCTTTAAAGCCATTCTTAAAACCAATGGGAGGCATAGTGATAATGGAAAAAAGAAAGGTGGTATTAAAAAGAATACTGTTTTGCACGGCACCTCATTAATGCCCCACTTTATAGACTTTTCGGCAGCAGCCGATAATGACCAAAATATTTACAGTAAATTACAGCTACCACAAGGTTCTTATTTGGTGTTTGATAAAGGATACAACAACTACAAACAGTATGCAAAACTTACAGAGCAAGGTGTTTTTTTTGTTACTCGACAAAAAGAAAATGCTGTGTATGATATTGCCATAGAATGTTTGCACGATAACAGCACTTCATCTAATATTTTACAAGAAACCATCATCACACAAACTTATAAAGACGAGTTAAACAACCCACAAACATTGAAGTTGAGGCGTATTGCTTGGTATGATGAAAAGCAAAATAGAAGCTATGAATTTATTACCAACAACTTTGAATTGGATGCTGAAACGATAGCTTTATTATACAAATACAGATGGAAAATTGAATTGTTTTTTAAGAAGTTAAAGCAAAACTTTCCCTTGCAATACTTTGTTGGAGACAATCAAAACGCTATTGAGATTCAAATTTGGATGGCTTTAATAGCACTACTATTACTATCAGTGATACACCAAAACAATAAAACCAAGATGGCTTTTAGTGTGTTTGTAACAATCTTTAAACTGCACTTGTTCAACTATATCAGCATCAAGCAACTACTGACTGAATACAAGAAAAAGAAGCCAGCAAAAACTAATCAAACTACTATGTTCAATTCTTCATAGCCCCCTGCTATTGAAAAATAAAAACAAAATACAGCAATATCAAGGTGTGTAGCGACACTTATTCAGCAAATCGAACATTTGTCGGACAATAATGTTTAAAAATAAATTTTTTAGTCAACTATTTTTTTAATCGTTCACTAATATCTAAATAATATTTTTTTGCTGTTTGTTTTGCTAAGTCATAACCTGCATCTGCATGTCTTATAACACCCATACCTGGGTCATTTCTTAAAACCCTGCTAAGGCGTTGTGCTGCATCATCTGTGCCATCAGCAACTATTACCATACCAGCATGAATACTATAACCCATACCTACACCACCACCATGATGTAGGCTTACCCAACTTGCTCCACCTGCAGTATTTACTAAAGCATTTAATATTGGCCAATCTGCAACAGCATCACTTCCATCAAGCATGGCTTCTGTTTCTCTATTTGGGCTTGCTACACTACCTGTATCTAAATGATCTCTACCTATAACAATAGGAGCTTTTACTTTACCTTCTTTTACTAATTGATTAAATGCTAAACCAGCTTTTTCTCTTTCTCCTTGTCCTAACCAACAAATACGTGCTGGTAATCCTTGAAAAGCAATTTTTTCTTTAGCCATTTTCATCCACCTAATCATTCCTTTATTTTCAGGAAACATTTGCATTATTAATTCATCTGTTACAGCAATATCATTAGGGTCTCCACTTAAAGCAGCCCAACGAAATGGACCTTTACCTTCACAAAAAAGAGGACGAATGTAGGCTGGTACAAAACCTGGGAAATCAAAAGCATTTTCTAATCCTTTTTCTTTTGCTCTTGCTCTTAAATTATTACCATAATCAAATGTTATGGCTCCTTTGGCTTGTAATTGTAACATTAATTGTACATGCAAATACATACTATCGTAACTCAATTTAATGTATTCATCAGGATTTTTTTCTCTTAAAGTATTTGCTTGTTCATTAGATAATGTATGAGGAACGTAACCTATTAGTGGGTCGTGTGCAGATGTTTGATCTGTTAATGTATCAGGTATAATATTTCTTTCTAATAATCTTTTTAATAAATGAACAGCATTACATAAAACTCCAATACTTTTTGCTATACCTTGTTGCTTATATTGTAATGCAGCATCTATAGCTTTATCAATATCTATAAATTTTTCATCTAAATATTTTGTTTCAATTCTTTTATCAATACGCCATTCTTCTACTTCAGCAATAAGAGCAACACCTTCATTCATTGTAATTGCTAATGGTTGAGCTCCTCCCATTCCTCCTAAGCCAGCAGTTACATTTAAAGTTCCTTTAAGTGTTCCATTAAAATTTTTATCAGCAGCAGCAGCGTAGGTTTCATAAGTACCTTGTACAATACCTTGACTACCTATATAAATCCAACTTCCTGCAGTCATTTGTCCATACATTATTAAACCCTTTTGCTCTAATTCTTCAAAGTGTTTCCAATTTGCCCAATTTGGTACAAGTTGAGAATTGCTTAATAAAATACGAGGAGCATCTTTGTGTGTTTTTAAAATTGCAACAGGTTTACCACTTTGTATTAATAAACTTTCATCGTTCTCTAAAACTTTTAATGCAGCAATAATATTTTCTAATGCTTCAAAGTTCCTTGCAGCTTTTCCTCTACCTCCATATACAATTAAATCATCTGGGCGTTCTGCTACTTCTGGATTAAGGTTATTGAGCAACATTCTTAATGCTGCTTCTTGAATCCATCCTTTACAATTTAATTGACTACCAGTAGGGGTTTTATATTTTAATGCATCGTAATGTTTATAAGAAGTCATAGCAAATATTTTAATAGGACAAAGAAAAGAAATTAAAAAGAAATGAAACTAAAAAAACTTGTTTAGTATTAATGATACAAAGGAATTTCAGTTAGTGGTTTTTGAGTTTTTGTTTCAAAAGCAAAAGTTGTATTGCCATTAGTAATTATCAATATTTCTACATCTAAGGTTTGATTGTATGTAAGAATTTGTTGAATAGTTTTATCGTTCAATGTTACATTCATTTCTTTACATTCAACAATTAAATATGGTACAGCATTTTTATAAATAATTATATCACATCTCTTTTTTACATCAGCTAATTTAATTTCTTTTTCAACTGCTATAAGCGAAGCTGGATAATGTTTTTGCTGTATAAGGTATTGGATAAAATTTTGTCTAACCCATTCTTCTGGTGTAAGCCTTACCCATCTTTTTCTTATTTCATCATAAATAAATTCTTTCTCTTCTTTTTCTTTTATCTTAAAATTATATTTTGGGTAATTAATACTTATCATATTCTTGTACTTACTAATAGTTTCTTAATTTTACAAATTCTATATTCAAATATAGTATAGCTTTTTCCTAATAAACAGGAAATAAATTAATTGACTAACTAAAGTAAAAATCAGATGAAAACAAAAAAAGAAATTATTAATAACTGGCTACCAAGATACACAGGAGAGCAACTTAAAAACTTTGGAGAATATATTTTACTAACCAATTTTGGTAACTATGTAGAAATGTTTGCTAAATGGCATAAGGTAAAAGTTGTAGGACATGATAAAACATTTCAATGTGCTACAGCAGAAGATATAACTATTATAAATTTTGGAATGGGAAGCCCCAATGCTGCAACAATTATGGATTTATTAGGAGCTATTAATCCAAAAGCAGTTTTATTTTTAGGTAAATGTGGTGGCTTGAAAAAAAGAAATAAAATTGGAGATTTAATTTTACCAATAGCTGCTTTAAGAGGAGAGGGAACTTCTAACGACTATTTCCCTCCTGAAGTTCCTGCACTACCAGCATTTGCTTTGCAAAAAGCTATTTCAACTACTATCAGAGATTACAAAACTAATTACTGGACTGGTACAGTTTATACAACAAACAGAAGGGTTTGGGAGCATGATGAAGATTTTAAAGCATATCTAACAAAAATTAGAGCTTATGCAATAGATATGGAAACTGCAACAATTTTTACTGTTGGTTTTTACAATAAAATACCTACAGGAGCATTATTATTGGTAAGTGATAATCCTATGATACCTGAAGGTGTAAAAACAGAAGCCAGCGATAAAAAAGTAACATCATTATATGTAGAAAGACATTTAAAAATTGGAATATCTTCTTTAGAACAGTTAATAAATAAAGGACTAACAGTAAGACATCTTAAATTTTAAAAGTTAAATTAACTTTTTTGATAAGCTAATTTATAAATATTATTTGCTTTCCCTTACTTTTGCCGTCCTAAAAAATTAATAATAATGAAAACAGTTACAATCGAAGGACAACTGAGGACCGAATTTGGTAAAAAAGCTGCCCGCCAAATACGCTCTCAGAATTTAGTGCCTGCTGTAATTTACGGGGGTGCTGAAGAAGTAAATTTTACAGCTTCTTCAAAAAGTTTTAAACCATTAGTTTATACTGCAGATTTTCAATTAGCAGATGTAAAAATTGGAGATAAAACTTACAAGTGTATTCTAAAAGATTTACAATTTGATAAAGTTACAGATGCTTTAATACATGTAGATTTATTAGAATTAGTAGATGATAAAAAAGTTATAGCTAATCTTCCATTAAAATTTGTTGGCTCATCAAAAGGAGTAAAAGATGGTGGTAAATTAATTTTAAAAATGAAATCAGTTAAGGTAAAAACTTATCCTAAATATTTAAAAGAAAGTTTAGAAGTTGATATTACTGATTTAGAAGTTAATGGAAATATTCGTGTAGAAGATATTAAGGCTGATAATATGGAAATTATGAACTCTCCTCGTATTCCTATTGCTTCAGTTGTTATGACACGTCAATTAAAACAAGAAGAAGCAGCTGCAACTAAAGAAGAAGCTAAAAAATAATTTTATTTCTCATTTAATGAAAACCTCTCAACAAAATGAGAGGTTTTTTATTGCCTTATCTTAAATGATTTTTAAAAAACTGAATTAATTTATTATGTGTGTCAGTTAAATTAGCACCAGTCCAACCATGAGATTCTCCATTGTAAGAATAATATTCAAAAGAAATACCTGCTGTAATTAATGCATTTTTTAAATTAACACTCTCACTAATTGGAACAACTTCGTCAGCAGTACCATGAAAAATAATTGTGGGTGTAACAGCTGTTGAAGCAAAATTTATAGGACTTGCATTATAATAAATGGTTGGACTAACAGAAGGAGTAGTTCCCAAAACATTTTGAATAATTGGTTGAGATAACGATGGATAAGGATGATTGTTATACATCCATGTCATATCTGTTGGTCCAAATAAATCTGCAACTGCTTTTATTTTATTATTTGTGTTGTATTTGTATGTTTTTAATAAAGCTAAATGAGCACCTGCACTTGCTCCAAGAATACCCCATTTATTAGTATTAATTAAATAATCATTTGATTTGGATTCAATAAAATTAATAGCAGCATTAATATCATCTATTTGTTGTTGTAATAAAATACTTGTACCATTTGCTAAACGATAGTTGATATTAAAAATAGCATAGTTTCTTAACGAATCTTTTATGCTTGCAATATCTCCATCAAAATCAGTTTTATCTCCACCACTCCAGCTTCCTCCATGAACTAATAAAATAGGATAAGTAGTAATAGTGTTTCTATTGGCAGGTAAATACACATCCATATTTTGTAAAGAATTATTTGATGCATAAGCTACATTTAAAATAGTTTTAGCTTCAACAACACTATTATTTTCTTCTGTAGATTTTTTACATGATGAAAGAAAAATAACAACTATAAAAAGAAAGAATAATTTTTTCATAAAATGAATATTGAGTAAAAAATTTAAATTAGTGATTTTTAGTTAAAATAATTTTACTTTGTATAGCAAAGCCATTATTCAAATAAAATATAAATATGCAAAAAATAATTAAATATGGCTTCATAATTCTTAGTTTTCTTATTGTAAATATTTCATCAGTTAATGCACAAGCTGGTAAAAAATATATTGATAAATATAAAACACTTGTTGCTTCACTGTCTGAAGAATATGGTATTCCTAAAAGCATAATTACTGCTATAAGTATTGTAGAATCTGGTTTAGGGAAAAGTAGAAATTGTAAATTATTAAAAAATCATTTTGGTATAGTTGGTAAAAATAATTTGCTTAAAACAAAAGGTATAAAAAGCATGTTTAAGCAATATAAAACTGATGAAGATTCTTTTAAAGATTTTTGTAAAATAATTAGTAGAAAAAAGTTTTATCCAAAATTAAAAGGTAATAACGATTACAAATTATGGATTGAAGCAATGGCTAAAGCAGGTTATAGCACAAAGCCAAAAATTTGGAAAAAAGAAATTTTGATAACTATAAAACATTTTAAATTAGCTTCATTGGATAAAGAGGTTAAAGAAGATGTAACAGAAAACTAAGTTTAGATTATTTATTTTTAATTACTTGAAACCAAGTAATAATTCTTTTTCCCTTTTTGAACAAGTAAATATTTATTGTGCAACAACAAATTGCTTTGCACAATCATTTGTATGTCTTCTACTTTTTTTCTGTTAATACTTATACCACCATTTTGCAACATTTTTCTTGCTTCACCTTTACTTGTAAAAACTCCAGATTCAGCTAAGAAGGAAATAACATCAATACCAGCTTCTAATTTATCTTTACTGAAATTTATTTTTTGTACTCCTTCCAAATTTTCTAAATCTTCAATACTTAAATTTTCTACTGATGCATTAGTATTGGCAAATAATTTTTCAGTTGTTTCTACTGCTTTTAAATATTCATTTTCACCATGAACAAAGGTGGTTATTTCTTTTGCTAATGCTTTTTGTAAAGTTCTTGCAGCTGGATTTTTTTGATGTTCATTAATTAAACTATTAATCACTTCTTTTGATAAAAAGGTAAAAATTTTTATCCATTTTTCAGCATCGGCATCACTTACATTTAACCAAAATTGATAAAACAGATAAGGTGTTGTTCTATCTGCACTAAGCCACACATTACCACTTTCTGTTTTACCAAATTTACCACCATCTGCTTTTGTAATTAATGGGCAAGTAAATACAAATGCCTCACCACCACATTTTCTTCTAATCAATTCAGAACCTGTTGTCATATTCCCCCATTGATCACTACCACCAAATTGAAGTTTGCAGTTTATATTATTGTATAGCCAATAAAAATCATAGCCTTGCATTAGTTGATAAGCAAACTCTGTATAACTAATACCTGTTTCTCCTTCTATTCTTTTTTTTACACTATCCTTAGCCATCATATAGTTTACAGTAATATGCTTACCTACATCTCTTAAAAAATCAATAAAAGAAATATTCTTAAACCAGTTGTAATTATTAACTAATACAGCAGCATTAGGTTTGTTTTCATCAAACGATAAAAATTTTTCTAACTGAGATTTTATGCCTGCAATATTTCTATTTAATGTAGTTTCATCTAACAAATTTCTTTCAGCACTTTTCCCTGTTGGGTCGCCAATCATTCCTGTTGCACCACCAATTAATGCAATTGGTTTATGTCCAGCTTTTTGAAAATGTACTAATAAAATTATTGGCACAAGACTACCAATATGCAGGCTTTCTGCTGTTGGGTCAAAGCCTACATAACCAGTTGTCATTTCTTTTAAAAGTTGCTCTTCAGTTCCTGGCATTATATCAGCAATCATTCCACGCCAACGTAATTCTTCAATTAAATTCATTTTTATTAAAACTATTTGAGCAAAAGTATATGTTTAGCTTAAAAAAATTAATAAACTCTTTAAACTCCCTTATTTTTGCCAACTCAATTTAAAAACAAAAAATTATGGCATACGATGTAGTAGTAATTGGTAGTGGACCAGGTGGTTACCCAGCTGCTATCAGAGCTTCTCAATTAGGTTTTAAAGTAGCAATTATCGAAAAAGAAAATTTAGGAGGTATTTGCTTAAACTGGGGTTGCATTCCTACTAAGGCTTTAGTAAAAAGTGCACAAGTTTATGAGTATATAAAACATAGCACAGATTATGGAATAAATGCAAGTGGTTCTCATGATTTTAGTGCTGTAGTTAAGCGTAGCCGTGGTGTTGCTGATAAAATGAGTAAAGGCGTTCAGTTTTTAATGAAGAAAAATAAAATTGATGTTATTGCTGGATATGGTAAAGTAAAAGGTAAAGGACAAACAGAAATCACTGCTGCTGATGGCACTAAACAAATTATTGAAAGCAAATATATTGTTATAGCAACTGGTGGTCGTAGCAGAGAATTACCAAATTTAAAACAAGATGGTACAAAAGTAATTGGCTACAGAGAGGCTTTAGCTTTGCCTACACAACCCAAAAGCATGATTATTGTAGGAAGTGGAGCAATAGGAGTAGAGTTTGCTTATTTTTATAATAGTATGGGTACAAAAGTTACTATTGTAGAATTTATGCCACGTATAGTACCTGTAGAAGATGAAGATATTTCTAAAGAATTAGAAAAACAATATAAAAAACAAGGGATTGAAATTATGACTAGTTCTTCTGTTGAAAGTGTTAATACTTCAGGATCTGGTGTAAAAGCATTAGTAAAAAATCAAGATGGTAGTACAATAACTTTGGAAGCTGATATCGTTTTAAGTGCAGTAGGTGTTGTAGCAAATATTGAAAATATTGGGTTAGAAGAAAATGGAATTAAAACAGAGAAAGGAAAAATAATTGTAGATAAATATCAGCAAACTTCTGTAGCAGGTATTTATGCAATAGGAGATTGTAGTCCTGGACAAGCATTAGCCCATGTAGCTTCTAAAGAAGGAATTAATGCTGCAGAACACATGGCTTATTTAGAAAAGAAACATGCTCATTTGCCTGAACCATTAGACTATAACAATATTCCAGGATGTACTTATTGCTTACCTGAAATAAGTAGTGTTGGCTATACAGAAAAAGCTGCAAAAGATGCAGGTTATGATATTAAAGTTGGTAAATTCCCATTTATAGCAAGTGGTAAAGCTGTAGCTGGTGGACATACAGAAGGTTTTATAAAAGTTATATTTGATGCTAAGTATGGAGAATTTTTAGGTTGTCACATGATAGGTTCTGGTGTTACTGATATGATTGCTGAAGCAGTAGTTGCAAGAAAATTAGAAACCACAGCACATGAAATTTTAAATGCAGTACATCCTCACCCTACTATGAGTGAAGGTTTAAAAGAAGCAGTGGCTGCTGCTTATGGTGAAGCAATAGATATTTAATAATAAATTTTATTAGTAAACTGTCTCAGTAAAATATGAGGCAGTTTTTATTTTACATCTGTTTGTATTAAAAACATTGAAAATCAATAAGTTTAGTGTATAATAGCTACAAGTAGATAAATACCTAAAATAATTTTAGAAACTTTTTTTGAATTTCGGCACTTACGCCTATCTTTGCAGCCCGAAAAAATATGTCTAAGCAACAACTGATTAAACAAGATGGAATTATTATAGAAGCTCTGAGCAATGCGATGTTTAGAGTGAAGTTAGAAAACGGGCATGAAATATTAGCTACTATTTCAGGAAAAATGAGAATGCACTATATCAGAATTTTGCCAGGCGATAAAGTAGGTGTTGAGATGAGCCCTTATGATTTAAGTAGAGGAAGAATAAATTTTAGATATAAATAAATTGGGTTCAACATAAAAATAAAAGTAAAAGCTAAAAACTTAAAATAATGAGAGTAAGAGCATCAATTAAAAAACGTAGTGCAGATTGCAAAATTGTTAGACGTGGAGGAAAACTCTATGTAATTAACAAAAAAAATCCTCGTTTTAAACAAAGACAAGGATAAAATTGTAATAGCAAATAAGTAGTAATAAAAACTAAAAACTTAACATTAAAAATAATTTAAATGGCTCGTATTGCTGGTATAGATTTACCAAAAAATAAAAGAGGAGAAATAGGATTAACCTATATATATGGAATAGGTCGTTCTACTGCACAGTATATTCTTACAAAAGCAGGAATTGATTTTGATAAAAAAGTAAGTCAATGGAACGATGAAGAGCAATCTGCTATTCGTAATATTATAACAGAAGAAATAAAAGTAGAAGGTGCATTACGTAGTGAAACGCAAATGAATATTAAGCGTTTATTAGATATTGCTTGTTATCGTGGATTACGTCATAGAAAAGGATTACCTGTTCGTGGACAACGTACAAAAACAAACAGTCGTACAAGAAAAGGTAAACGTAAAACAGTGGCAGGCAAAAAGAAAGCACCTAAGAAGTAATAATATAGTAAATCCCAAATTCTATTTTATATGGAATTTTGATTTTTCATTTTTAATATTATATAAAACGTTGGATAGTTTGGCTAAAGTAGCTTAAACAGGAGACGTAAAAATTTAGAAGATTACCTAAAAAAAACAAAAAATGGCAAAACCAGCAAAAGCACAAAACAGTGCAAAGGCAGCATCAAAAAAAAGAATCGTAAAAGTAGATGCTGCTGGAGAAGTTAGAATTAATGCAACTTTCAACAACATTATTATTTCATTTACCAATAAATCAGGGCAAGTAATTTCTTGGTCATCTGCCGGTAAAATGGGTTTTCGTGGTTCTAAAAAAAATACACCTTATGCTGCTCAAATGGCAGCTTCAGATGCAGCTAAAGTTGCTGCTGATGCAGGCTTAAAAAGAGTAGATGTATTTGTAAAAGGACCAGGTTCAGGACGTGAAGGAGCTATTAGAAGTATAGCTCAAAGTGGTATTGAAGTAACTTCTATTAAAGATGTTACACCAATTCCTCATAATGGATGTCGTCCTCCAAAGAAAAGAAGAGTTTAATTTTTATCAATATTATTGAGCCAAAAGGTTCATTTTTAAAAAGGTTGTTCGATTAATTTTTTATGGTTTTTTACCGATCGAAACAACGATTCAAAAAAAACCAAAATGAATAAATAATATGGCACGTTACACAGGTCCTAAGACCAGAATTTCTAGAATTTTTGGAGAGCCTATTTTAGGCAATGGCAAATGGCTTACTAAAAATAGTAACCCTCCAGGTCAGCATGGAGCAGCAAGAAAGCGTAAATCATTAGGTGAATATGCTTTGCAGTTAAGAGAAAAACAAAAAGCAAAATTTACTTATGGTGTTTTAGAACGTCAGTTCAGAAAAACATTTGATGAAGCTTCTCGTATGAAAGGTATTAAAGGTGAAAATTTAATCAAGCTTTTAGAAGCAAGATTAGATAATACAATCTTTCGTATGGGTTTAGCTGCAAGTCGTCCAGAAGCTAGACAATTAGTAGCTCATAAACACATTGCTGTTAATGGAGAAGTTACTAATATTCCTTCTTACTCTTGTAAGCCAGGAGATATTATTACTTATCGTCCTAAGAGTGAACATAATAGCTCTATTACAAGTAAAAGTCGTGGTAAAAATCCTAAATTCAGTTGGTTAGATTGGAATGAAACTGAAAAGAAAGGAACTTTTATTACTTATCCAGAAAGAGAACATGTTCCTGAAAACATTAAAGAGCAATTAATTGTAGAGTTATACTCTAAATAATTCTATTTAAGAGTTGCTGCATAAAGTATTAAAAGTACAAGAGTGCGACGCAACAGGTGTTTAAAAGAATTACAAAAGTTGATATCAATAAAATAAATTTTAATCAAATAAAACAAGGAATATAAAATGGCCATTTTAAACTTCCAAAAACCAGACAAAATTGTTTTACAAAAAGTAACAGACTTTGAAGGACAATTTGAATTTCGCCCATTAGAACCAGGATTTGGTTTAACAGTAGGTAATGCTTTACGCAGAGTATTACTTAGTAGTCTTGAAGGTTATGCAATTACAGGTATAAAAATTGAAGGTGTAGAACATGAATTTGCAACTATTAAAGGAATTACTGAAGACGTTACTGAAATTATCTTAAATTTAAAACAAGTAAGATTTAAGAAAAAAGTAGATCATGATGTAAATAATGAAAAACTGATGTTATCTATAAAAGGTAATACAGAATTTAATGCAGGTCATATTGGCGAAGCTTCTGTAAATTTTGAAGTAATGAATCCTGACTTGGTTATTTGCACAATGGATAATACTGCTAAACTTAATATTGAAATTACTATTACTAAAGGTCGTGGTTATATACCTTCTGAAGATAATAAAGTAAAAGATGCTCCATTAGGTTATATAGCAATTGATTCAATACATACACCAATTAAGAATGTAAAATATTCAATTGAAAACTATCGTGTTGAACAAAGAACAGACTTTGAAAAACTAATTTTAGAAGTTGCTACAGATGGCACTATTCATCCTGAAGAAGCAGTTAAGCAAGCTTCTCGTATATTGATTCAACACTTGATGATTATTACTGACGAAAATATAACATTTGACAGTAAAGAGGATAAGAAAGAAGATGTTGTAGATGAACAAGTATTACAATTACGTAAAATGCTTAAAACACCATTAGAAGATTTAGATCTTTCTGTTCGTGCATTTAATTGTTTAAAAGCTGCTAAAATAAATTCATTAAGTGAATTAGTTCAATATGAACAAGAAGATTTGATGAAGTTTAGAAACTTTGGTCAAAAATCTTTATCTGAAATTGAACAAGTATTAAGCGAAAGAGGTTTAAGTTTTGGAATGGATTTAGAAAGATTAGGTTTAAACATTTCTGATAATTAATATTAATTTTATAACAAAGCTTATAATTCCTGACACGGTATAAGCTAAAAACTAATAATCATGCGTCACGGAGATAAAATAAATAATTTAGGTCGTAAAAAGGCACACAGAGAAGCCCTTTTAAGCAACTTAGCTTCTCAATTAATTGTTCATAAACGTATTGTAACAACTTTAGCTAAAGCAAAAGCTTTACGCACTTATGTTGAGCCATTAATTACAAAAACTAAAAAAGGAGATAGCAAAGAAACTATCAGCCATCAGCATCGTGTAGTGTTTAGTTATTTACAAGATAAAGCAGCAACAAAGGAATTATTTACAGTAGTTGCTCCTAAAATTTTAAGTAGACCAGGTGGTTATACAAGAATTATTAAATTAGGTATTCGTCCTGGAGATAATGCAGAAAAAGCTATGATTGAATTAGTAGATTTCAATGAAATATATACTAAGGGTTCATCTAAACCAGCTGAAGCTACTAAGAAAACTCGTAGAAGTGGTGGTAAGAAAAAAGCTACAACTGCAAAAGCAGAAACTGAAACTACAACAACTGAATCAGCAACAGAAGAAACAAAAACAGAAGAATAAGATATTCAAATAAATGTTGAGAAGTTTTTAAATAAAGGCAAGAATTTTACTTCTTGCCTTTATTATTTTGCAACTGATTTAAAAATTTCAAAATGTCATTAGAAAAAAAACAAGCTATTTTATTATTAAATGATGGTACCATTTTTTATGGAAAAGCATTTGGTAAAATTGGAACTACTACTGGTGAACTTTGTTTTAGCACAGGAATGACAGGCTATCAAGAAGTATTTACAGATCCAAGTTATGCAGGGCAAATATTAATTATGAATTCTGTGCATATAGGAAATTATGGTGTTAATGAAACAGATAAAGAAAGTGATAGTGTAAAAATTAAAGGACTTATAGCAAGAAATTTAGAAGAGCAATATAGCCGAATACAAGCAAAAGGCTCATTACAAGATTATTTGATAGAAAATAATATTGTTGCTATTGAAGACATTGATACAAGAGCATTAGTAACACATATAAGAACTAAAGGTGCAATGAATTGTATCATATCTTCTGATATTGATGATATTGAAAAATTGAAAATAGAATTAGCCAAATGCCCTGATATGAATGGCTTAGAACTTTCATCAACTGTTAGCACAAAAGAAGAGTATGAATTAGGTAATAAAAATGCTAACATTAAAGTTGCTGTACTTGACTTAGGAATAAAGAAAAATATCTTGCAATGTCTTATTGATAGAGATATGTATATAAAAGTTTTTCCAGCAAAAACATCTTTTAGTACTATGAAAAAATTTAACCCAACAGGTTATTTTATTTCAAATGGTCCAGGCGATCCTTCTGCTATGCCTTATGCAGTTGAAACTGTAAAAGAAATTCTTAAAGAAAATAAACCAATGTTTGGAATTTGTTTGGGGCATCAATTATTAGCATTAGCTAACGGAATATCCACTTTTAAAATGCATCATGGACATAGAGGCTTAAATCATCCTGTAAAAAATATTATTACTGGCCGTTGTGAAATCACTACACAAAATCATGGGTTTGGAATATTTTCAGATGACGTAAATAAAAATCAAGAAATAGAAATTACACATATTAATTTGAATGATAATAGTATAGAAGGAATAAGACTAAAAAATAAACCAGTATTTTCTGTACAATATCATCCTGAAGCAACGCCAGGACCTCATGATAGCAGATATTTATTTGATGATTTTCTTACAATGATGAAATAATTTATTCAACTAAAAATTTTTATTAATTAAGCAATACTGCCAAATTTACCTAAATATTGTTACGGCAAAGTATTTGTTTAATTCATAAAGCAATATTCTAAAACTATGAAAGAGAAAGAATTACAGGCAAATGAAGCCCAAGAAAATACAATGAATATAAATGCTGACGAAAATGCAGCAGGTACTAATCTATTAAATGACAATATAGAAGAAAGCGAAACTGATAAATTGATGAATGAACTAAATGAACAAAAAGATAAGTACTTAAGGCTTGCTGCAGAGTTTGATAATTTTAGAAAAAGAACATCAAAAGAAAAGCTTGAGTTAATACAAACTGCTGGTAAAGACGTAATCATTTCTTTATTAGAAGTTTTAGATGATATAGACCGTGCAGAAATTCAATTAAATAGTGATACTGATTTTGCTTTACAACAAGAGGGAGTAAAATTGATTTTTAATAAACTAAAATCTAATTTACAAAGCAAAGGTTTAAAAGCTTTAGAAAGTATCAATACTGATTTTGATATAGAAAAGCATGAAGCTGTATCTGAAATTGCAGCACCTACTGAAGAATTAAAAGGAAAAGTGATTGATGAAATAGTGAAAGGTTATTACTTGAATGATAAGCTAATACGTTTTGCTAAAGTGGTTGTAGGTAAATAATTTTTAAAAAATTGTGTAGTTAAATTTTATTACACAAAATTAATTTACGATTCATTATGGCTGATAAAAGAGATTATTACGAAGTATTAGGTGTTTCAAAAACTGCTTCTGCAGATGAAATAAAAAAAGCTTATCGTAAAGTTGCCATGCAATATCACCCAGATAGAAACCCTGGTGATAAAGTAGCTGAAGAAAAATTTAAAGAAGCAGCCGAAGCTTATGATATTTTAAGTGATGCTGATAAAAAGGCTAAGTATGATCGTTATGGACATCAAGCATTTGGACCAGGAATGGGAGGGGGAGGTTTTCATGCAACAAACGTAGAAGATATTTTCTCTCACTTTGGAGATATATTTGGGGATGATATGTTTAGTAGCTTTTTTGGAGGTGGAAGAAGAGGAAATGCAGGAGCATCAAAAGCAAGAGGACAAAGAGGAAGTAACTTACGCATAAAACTAAAATTAAACTTTGCTGAAATTGCTCATGGTGTTACTAAGCAAGTAAAAGTAAAAAAATACATTCGTTGTACTACTTGTGGTGGTAATGGTGCAAAAGATAAAAGCAGTATTCAAACCTGTCAAACATGTGGTGGTAGTGGACAAGTAAGAAAAGTACAAAATACTTTTTTAGGACAAATGCATACTGTAACTACTTGCCCTACTTGTAATGGAGAAGGCTCAACTGTTACAGCAAAATGCACTGCTTGTAAAGGAGAAGGAAGAGTATATGGAGAAGAAACAATAAGCATAGATATTCCTGCTGGTGTACAAGATGGTATGCAACTTAGCATGAGTGGCAAAGGAAATGCAGGAGAAAGAGGAGGAGCTTTTGGAGATTTAATTATACAAATTGAAGAAGAGCCACATCCAGAATTACAAAGAGATGGTTTAAATGTTGCTTACGATTTATACTTATCTTTTACAGAAGCTACATTTGGCACTAATGCAGAAGTACCAACAATAGATGGTAGAGCAAAAATTAAAATTCCTGCTGGTACACAAAGTGGTAAAATTTTTAGATTAAAAGGAAAAGGATTTCCAGAAATACAAGGCTACAATCGTGGAGACCAATTAGTAAATGTAAATGTTTGGACACCACAAAACTTAACTTCTGAAGAAAAAACTATGTTAGAAAAACTGAGTAATAGTGCAAACTTTAAGCCACAGCCTAACAAAAATGATAAAAGCTTTTTTGAAAAAATACGAGAAGCCTTTCATTAACAAAACAATATTATAAAGCCCTGATTGAATTATTAGGGCTTATTTTTTATTGATTTTCCTTATAAATAGTACATTATACTACCATTATCCATATTCATTATTGTTATTAATTAAATAGGATTAACTACTATATTTTTTTATCAACTAAAAAAATAGTTGTATAACTAATTATTTAGTTATACATTTGTTCTTTAAAATGAAAGTTGAATGAACAAACCATTAACAAAAGCAGAAGAACAAGTAATGCAAGTAGTATGGAAATTGCAAAAGGCTTACTTAAAAGATATTGTAGAAAACTTACCTGAACCAAAGCCTCATAGTAACACAGTAGCTACAATATTAAAAATACTTATAGACAAAGGTTATATAACCAATGAAGTACATGGAAGAGTACATTGTTATTCTGCTCTAATCAGTAAAGAGAAGTATTCATCTTCAAGTATTAAAAGTTTAGTAAACAAATATTTTGAAGGTTCATTTGCCGATGTGGTTTCTTTTATGGTAAAGCATAAAGATTTAAAAGTAAAAGATTTAGAACTATTACTTCAACAGTTAAAAACTAAAAAGTAATTATTATGCAAATATTATTTAGCTATTACTTAAAAGTTATTTTGTGCAGTGCCATTATGATGCTGTATTATGTATTAGCATTACGAAACAAAAAATTTCATAGATACAATAGGTATTATTTGTTAAGTGTTGTCATATTATCATGGTTAATTCCTTTGGTAAAAATTAATATAACACAACCTTTAACAGAAGCATCTGCAACTATTAATCAGTTTATATATGTTATTGCTCAAAACAATTCTTCCTTTGAAGAAGATTTTTCTTTACAAGCTATTGCCTTTAATTGGAATAATTTTATATTGATAATTTATTGGAGCATTTGTTGTTTGTTTCTGTTTATACTTTTGAATGCTTTGTATAAAATATATTGGCTACTGAAATCCAATTCTTGTAAGCGTTTAGGAAATGTATATTTAATTGCTACTTCTGCAAAAGGAACACCATTTTCTTTTTTCAAATATATTTTTTGGAATAATGAAATAGAGCTAAACAGCAGTAATGGGCAACAAATTTTTCAACACGAATTAATACATGTTCAGGAAAAACACACTATAGATAAACTAATTATGCAAGCTGTTATTGTATTTGGTTGGTTTAACCCAATATTTTGGTTGGTAAAGAAAGAACTGAATATGATACATGAATTTATTGCCGATAACAAAAGCATACAAAATGGAAATACAAGTTTATTAGCAAATATGCTATTGAGTGTTGCATATCCTCAACAACAATTTTTATTAAGTAATCCCTTTTTCTTTTCACCTATAAAACGAAGAATAGCTATGTTAACTAACACAAAAAACCCAAAATGGTCTTATGCAAGAAAGGTTATAATACTTCCTATACTTGTAATAACAATTATGTTGTTTGCATTTAGAAAGCAAGAAAACAATTTAGCTACAAGCAACATACAACTTAATAAAACATATACTGTAGTTATTGATGCTGGACATGGTGGTCAAGATTTTGGAGCAAAAGGATTAGATGGAGCATCAGAAAAAAATATTGCTTTGTTGATGGCAAAAGCAATAAAAGAAGCTAATGCTAACAGCAATATAAAATTAGTATTTACCAGAGAGGAAGATATATTTCAAACTCCAGTAGAAAAGGCTGCCATTGTAAATGAGCAAAAACCAGATTTATTTATTTCGCTACATGTAAATACTGATAAGAATACTTCATTAAATGGTATTGAAATTTATGTACCTTATAATGATGATAGAAAAAATATAGAAAGATGCAAACAATTTGCCTCTATGTTACATACCACTTTGTTACAGAAATTCAAATCCAATGGATTAAAAACAAGCAATAAAGGTATTTGGATTTTAAAAGCCACAGAATGTACTGCTGCTTTAATTGAATGTGGTTTTATCAGCAATGCAGAAGATTTGGCTATATTAAAAGACAAAGCTAAACGCAAACAAATGGCATCTTTGATTTTACAGGGAATAGAGAACTATCTAAAAACGTTAGAAGAAGAAAATAATTAGATAAAATTAGCAAGTTCTGAATAGTTTTATAGTCATTGCAACAAGAATTTTATATTATTGCAATGCAATTTGATTAACATGGTACAAAAAATAATTGGACTATTTGGAGATAATCAGCTTTATACTCATTTCAATACTAATTCATTATTTGTTGAAATAAGTAGCCACCATTTTGCATGTTGGGTAAAAGAAGAAAGCTCTGAAAGAATTGCTGCTGTTGAACATTTTAAAATAGAAGAAAATAATACCGATTGGGAAGATGTATTTTATGAACTTCGCAAACAATCGGCTTTACTTGATAAAAGCTTCAACAAAACAAATATATTTTACAACTTTAATGAAGCTGTTTTAATACCAGCATATAAATTTAATGCTGGCAATGCAAGCAATTATATTGATTTAATGTGTGGCACAAATGATAACACTGTTGTAAAATATGATAGCATTAATTTTTTTGGAGAAGAAATTTTCAACACATACAGAGTTGATGCAGCTTTATCTACCTTTATTCAAAAAAATTTTCTTTCAGTACAAGAGTATCATTGCTACACAGGCACTTTAAAAGAAATTAATAAAGAACAAAAAGCCGATGGAGATATTATTTATCTTAATCTTTATCAAAATAAATTGATTGTATTAGTTATTAAAAATAAAAAACTGCATTTAATACAAACATTTAATTACACTACTAATGAAGATGTTTTGTATTACTTATTAAACATAGCAGATACTTATAAAATTGCACCAACAGCAGACCCTATCATTGCATCAGGTATGATAGAAGAACAAGGAAATCTATTAAAACTTTTGCAACAACATTTTTTAAAAATTTATATTGCTACAACCAATTCAGATGCTATTGCTTTTGAAAATAATGTACATTATCCTATACAATTTTTAACCCCATTTTTTAATTTGCAGGTATGAGAATTATTTCAGGAAAATTGGGTGGAAGAAAAATAAATCCACCTGCAAAAATGCCTCATACACGACCAACAACAGATATAGCTAAAGAAGGCTTATTTAATATTTTACAAAACAGAATTTCATTTTCAGATATTAAAACATTAGACCTTTTTGGTGGCACAGGTAGCATAAGTTACGAATTAGCATCTCGTGGTGCAACAGATTTAACCATTATAGAAAAAGATGCTGTAATGTATGCTTTCATCAAAAAAAATATTGACTTATTAAGTATAGAAAATTGTAAAGTTTTAAAAATGGATATTTTTAAATTTTTAGAAACTTGTACAGAACAATATGATTTTATTTTTGCAGGACCACCTTATGCTTTAGGCTCTATAGACGAAATACCCAAAATAATTATTCAAAAAAAACTAATTGCACCAGAAGGATATTTTGTTTTAGAACACACACCACGAAATAATTATGAAAAGTTTGACGGCTTTTCTTTTGTAAGAAATTATGGAACAACTTTGTTTAGCTTTTTTGTACCACAATAACTAAAAAATATAGAACATAACATTAACTATTAAAACACCCTTTTCAAAAATCATATCTCATACTTTTGCCAAAATTATTTTACTTTGAACCTTACCATACATACCAAAGAATTAGTAAAAGCTTACAAAAGTCGTACTGTAGTCAATAATGTAAGCATCAACGTTAATCAAGGAGAAATTGTAGGATTACTTGGACCAAATGGTGCAGGAAAAACAACTACTTTTTATATGGTTGTTGGATTAATAAAACCCGATGCAGGAAATGTATTTTTAAATGATATAAATATTACCAAACTACCTATGTACAAACGTGCACAAATGGGTATTGGATATTTACCACAAGAAGCAAGTGTGTTTAGAAAGTTAAGTGTAGAAGATAATATTTTAAGTGTATTAGAAATGACCAAACTTTCTAAAGCAGAACAAAAAAGAAAATTAGAAGAATTATTAGATGAATTTCATTTACACCATGTAAGAAAAAATAATGGAGATAGCCTAAGTGGTGGCGAAAGAAGAAGAACAGAAATTGCAAGAGCTTTAGCGGTTGACCCAAAATTTATTTTATTAGATGAACCCTTTGCTGGCGTAGATCCTATTGCTGTTGAAGATATACAAAGTGTAGTTGCAAGATTAAAATATAAAAACATTGGTATTTTAATTACAGACCATAATGTAAATGAAACCCTATCTATTTGCGATAGAGCTTATCTTTTAATTGATGGAAAAATATTTAAACATGGCACAGCAGAGGAATTAGCTGCTGATGACCAAGTAAAACGTTTATACTTAGGTACAAACTTTGAACTTAAACGTAAAGATTGGATTATTGAAATGGGCAATAAAGAATAAACTCTTTATAACTACAACACTAACTATTTTTTAGTTATAAATAACTTCAACAGTACAAAGCAATTTATACAGAATAAGAAAAAATATGATTTCTCTTTTATTTTTTCATTATCATTGCTTAATTTGCTACCTGTAAACTAACTAATGAAACTGCTTAGCCCCACTATATCAAGGTTTGCTCGTTTGCGTTATTGGCATATTGAACAATGGCTAAAAAACCCTATTGCTACACAACGTGAGGTTTTACAAGATTTGGTTACTCATGGTCAATACACAGAAATTGGCAGAAAATATGGATTAAAAAATTTGTTTACAATTAGCGACTTCAAAAAAGCAATTCCAATACACACTTACGAAGATTTAAAACCTTACATAGAAAGATTAATGCAAGGAGAACAAAATTTACTTTGGAATACTCCTGTATATTGGTTTGCAAAAAGCAGTGGCACTACAAGCGATAAAAGTAAATTCATCCCCATTACGCAAGAAAGCCTTACCAACTGTCATTATCAGGCAAGTAAAGATGTGTTGAGTATGTATTATAATTTTAATCCAGATAGTGATTTGCTCACTGGCAAAGGATTATTAATTGGTGGAAGTCATCAAATAAATCCTTTAAATGGTAATGCTCGTTATGGCGATTTAAGTGCTGTACTTTTTCAAAATACACCTATCTGGGCAAACTGGTTAAGAACGCCAGAATTATCCATTGCTTTATTAGATGAATGGGAAACAAAAATTGAATCCATTGCACAAAATACAATACATGATGATGTAACTTCTATTTCAGGTGTTCCAACATGGACAATGGTTTTAATAAAACGTATTTTAGAAATTACAGGAAAACAAAGCTTGATAGAAGTTTGGCCTAATTTAGAATTATACTTACATGGTGGCGTTTCATTTACTCCATATAAAGAACAATTTATACAACTAATTGGTAAAGAAATTAATTTTTTAAATGCTTATAATGCTAGTGAAGGCTTTTTTGCTATACAAAGTGATTTGAATGATGAAGGAATGTTGTTATTCTTAGAGCATGGTATTTTTTACGAATTCATGCCAATAGAAGAATATGGAAAACCAACGCCACAAACCATTGGATTAAAAGATGTAGAAATTGGCAAACAATATGCCTTAGTTATTTCTACTAATGGAGGCTTGTGGAGATATTTGGTGGGAGATACAATTTCTTTTACATCAAAAAATCCTTTTAAAATAAATGTTACAGGCAGATTAAAACATTACATCAACACATTTGGAGAAGAACTTATTGTAGATAATACAGATAAAGCCATTGCTATTGCTGCACATAATTGCAATGTTGTAGTTAATGATTATACTGCAGCACCAGTTTATTTTACACAAAATAGTAATGGTGCACATGAATGGCTTATTGAGTTTGAAAAACCTCCTCACAATTTAGAGGCTTTTATTTATGAGTTAGATTGTGCTTTAAAAAATATCAATAGCGATTATGAAGCAAAAAGACACAAGGATATTGCTTTAAGAATGCCAATAGTTCATGCTGTTGATAAATATGTTTTTCCTAATTGGTTGCGTAGTAAAGGAAAACTTGGAGGGCAACACAAAATACCAAGATTGTGTAATGAAAGAACTTATATTGATGAAATAAAAACTTTTATTACTACTAAATAAACGATTATTTCATTTACCTAAAATAAATTCCTTTTATTTGTATTAGTCAATTAATAAATTTTTTTATGAAATTATTAGAAAATAAAACATCTATTGTTACAGGTGCAGCTCGTGGTATTGGTGCTGCTATTGCTTTAAAATTAGCAGAGCAAGGTAGCAATATTGCTTTTACTTATGTTAGTGATAGTAGTGCAGAAAAAGCAAATGCTTTAGAAGAACAACTAATAGCTTTAGGAGTAAAAGCAAAAGCATATAAAAGTAATGCAGGAGATTTTGCTCAATGCGAAACTTTTGTAAACGATGTTTTAAAAGAATTTGGTACTGTAGATGTTTGTGTAAATAATGCAGGTATTAGTAAAGATAATTTATTATTAAGAATGACTCCTGAACAATGGGATGATGTGATGAACATAAATTTGAAAAGTGTTTTTAATATGACCAAGCAAGTTATTCGCCCAATGATGAAAGCCAAAGCTGGTAGCATTATAAACATGAGTTCTATTATTGGTATAAGAGGTAATGCAGGACAAAGCAGTTATGCTGCAAGTAAAGCAGGTATTATTGGTTTTACCAAAAGTGTAGCACATGAATTAGGTAGCAGAAATATTCGTTGCAATGCAATAGCACCAGGCTTTATAGAAACAGACATGACACATTATTTACAAGAAGGTGATGCTGTTAATGAATTTCTAAAAAAAATTCCATTAGGTCGTTTTGGTAAAGCAGAAGAAATAGCTAATACAACTTTATTCTTAGCAAGTGATATGAGTAGTTATATTACAGGTCAAGTAATTAGTGCTTGTGGAGGCTTGAATATTTAATAAAGTTATTAAAATTCAGTAGAAATAATTTCTAAATAATTTTAAAATATTATACCCAAATTCAATAAAAACAATTTGTATTATTGGGTTAATAAACAATATTTATATAGCTCCAAATAGATAATTTTTTTTGCATTTTAGCGTTTAACACATATAAATGTTGAGCGAAATCAATTTTTAACGAAATTTGTAAGCATCTTATATTTAATAAATAGCAACTTTATTGTTTTATAATAACAGAGAAATTTTATTTTATATTTTGACCTGCTATTTTAAAAACTTTTTGAGACATGAAGCATTTGATACTTTTGATTTTTGCAGGATTATTTGGAATTACAGTTTCAGCACAGCCATTGAGAAATGAATGGATAAATTATTCTAACACTTATTACAAGTTTAAAGTAGATTTTGGAATTAATCCAGTAACAATACAACCAATCAGAAAAAAATTAGTTCGTATTAATCAACCTCAATTAGCATTAGCTGGTTTAGGAAATGTTGCTGCTGAACATTTTCAATTATTTAGAAATGGGGTAGAAGTGCCAATTTATACCTCTGTAGAAACAGGAACATTAAGTGCAACAGATTATATTGAGTTTTGGGGAGAAATTAATGATGGAAAACTTGATAGAGATTTATACAGAGATCCAGATTATCAACTTTCTGATTTATGGAGTTTGCAAGAAGATAATGGAACTTATTTTTTAACAGTAAATACTTTAACTCCTAATAAAAGATTAGTGAATACAACAAACAATGTAGCTGGAAATACTTTACCTCCTACATTATATTTTATGGATACAGCAGTTTATACTCAACGTCAGCAGAGATATGAAGGTTTTGCTGTGTCATCTACACAACTTCTTCATTCTTCTTCTTATGATAAAGGAGAAGGTTATGCAACACGTCCTATTCGTCCTTTATATAGCCCTTGTGGTCAAGTTTCATTTACTATTGGTTTTACAGATTTGAAACCTTATTTAGCTGGACCACCAATGACTTTAAGAGTAAATACAACTGGCAGTGCTAATAATCCAAGAACAATTTTAGTTCAGTTAAATGGAGATGATGTAAGTAATTATCAAATGGATTATTATAATTATGCAAGAATTGAAGAAACTGGTATTAACGTAAATAAAATAGCTACAGGGTCTGCAAGTATTAAACATATCAATGAAAGCCCTGTTGATTGTGATGAATTTAGATTATTAAGAGATGAATTAATTTATCCAAGAACATTAGATGGTAATAATAAAACTAGTTTAGAAATTTATTTACCATCGTCTTCATCAGGTCATTATTTAAGATTTTATAATTTTAATTATGGCACTAATCCGCCCATTTTATATGATATAACTAATAGTAAAAGATATGTAGGAGATATTTCTATTGCAGATACTATTCAATTTGTAACAGAACCTTCTACTAAAAAAAGCACTTTAGTATTAGTAAAAAATGACGCTTCAAATGCTTTAGAAATTTCATCTTTAGAACAAAGAAATTTTATTAACTATGGAAATTCAATTAATCAGGGAGATTATATTATAATTTCCAATCCACTAATTTATGGAACTGCACCAAATGATTTTGTAGAGCAATACAGACAATATAGAAGTAGTACAAAAGGAGGAAATTATAAAGCAATAGTAGTTGACATAAATGAAATAACAGATCAATTTGCTTTTGGAATTAAAAAGCATCCATTATCTATCAGAAATTTTTTACGTTTTGCAAGAGCCAATTTTGACAGCTTACCAAAATATGTTTTTATAATTGGTAAAGGACTAAATTATATTGAGTATAGAAATAATGAAAATGCTGCTGATATTGCTTATCAAAATCTTGTACCAACATGGGGGCATCCTGCATCTGATAACTTATTAAGTGCTGCTGATAATTTAAGTGCAATACCTATAACACCAATTGGAAGATTAAGTGCAGTTTCTGCAACTGAGGTAGGAGATTATTTAACTAAAATAAAACAATATGATTCTGTTCAACAAGCACCTTTGGTAAATGCAGAAGATAAACTTTGGATGAAAAATGTTTTGCAAGTTGCAGGCGCAGGAGATTATAATATTGATGATCTTCTTACAAGATATTTGAACAAATATACTTCTATTATTGAAGACACTGCTTTTGGTGCATTAGTGAAAAATTATAACAAACTTGCCAACCCATCAGCTTATGCACAATTAATGGCAGATTTTAAAAATAATTATGAAAATGGTGCTTCATTGCTCACCTATTTTGGTCATTCATCTGTTACTAATTTAGATTTTAATTTAGATAATCCATCTGCTTATAACAATAAGTATAAATATCCAATGTTTATAGTAAATGGATGCGATGCTGGAAACTTTTTTGTTTACGAACCTCAGCGTTTAAATTTAAAAACAACTATTTCAGAAAAATTTGTTTTAGAACCCGAAAAAGGTGCAATAGGTTATTTAGCAACTACAGGTTATGGAGCAGTAAATTATTTAGATACTTTCACTACTGCTTTTTATCAAGAGTTAAGTACAACATTTTATAATAAACCTTTTGGAGAATCTGTTAAACAAGGAATAATTGATGTATTAAATATTACGAGTTATAATGACTTTTTTGCAAGATATCATTCTGAACAATTTATTTTACATGGCGACCCTGCTGTAAAAATTAATGGCTTTGATGCTCCAGATTTTTTAATAAAACCTGAATATATAAAAGTAACTCCACAAAGAATTACTGTTGCCAAAGATTCTTTTTATGTAGAAGTAAAAATTTATAATGTTGGAAAAAAAATAAATGATTCTATTAGCTTTAGGCTAATAAGAAAATTTCCTAATGGAGATTCAACTATTGCTTTTGCTAATAATATTCCACCAATATCATTTTCAGAAACTATTAAAATTGCTTTACCTATTGTAGCAAATAGAGATAAAGGAACAACTATTTTAACTGCAGAAATTGATTATACTCATTCTATTGACGAAATTGATGAAAATAATAATACTGCTGTTGTTACAGTAGAAATTGGTGATGATGAAATTGTTCCTATTTATCCATACAACTTTGCTATTGTAAATGATACCAATTTTAAATTAGCTGCATCAACTGCAAACCCTTTAGATACATTAAAATCATATGTACTTGAAGTAGATACAACAGCTTTATTTAATTCTTCATTAAAATATTCTGATACAGTGGCATCTATTGGGGGCGTTGTAGAATTTGATTATGGATTAACGCTAAATGCTAACACAACTTATTTCTGGAGAGTTTCAACTGCAGGCTCTAATTATTGGAATACTGCATCATTCATATATAAAAATTCTCAAGATATTGGATTTGAACAAAGACATTTTTATCAGCACACAGAAAGCAGCTTTGATGGAATGACTTTAGATAGTAGTTCAAGAAAACTTTTTATAATCATAAACTAAATAATTTATTTGTTACACATTCTGTTTACCCTATAGTGGTACAGAAGATCAACACTTTAGTATAAAGGTAAATGGTGTAGGTATTATAGCAAGTGCTTGTTTAGGAAACTCTATAATTATTAATGTATTTGATACACTAAAGTTCAAACCCTGGGAAAATACTACAAACCCTTATGGTGCAGAGCCAACATGTCAAGAAACCAGAAAGTATAATTTTGAATATGGATATTTATACTCTAATACAAGAAATAATGCTAAACAATTTTTAGATTCTATTCCTAATGGAACAATTGTAGCAGTTCGTATGATATATGATGGAGCAAGTGTTTGGGCTAATGATTGGGCTGCTGATTCTACAATTTATGGAGCTAATAATACACTTTATTCTTTCTTAAAAAATCAAGGATTTCCAATAGATTCTTTCTACAAACCAAGAACATTTGGTTTTATTTTTAAGAAAAATGATTCAGCACATTTTACGCCACGTTATATGTTTAGTGATGGGTTGTATGATAGAATAATATTTAGTACTGATTTTAATATTAGTGATACACTTGGTTATGCAACTTCACCTAGATTTGGTCCTGCAAAATCTTGGAAAAACGCAAAATGGAATGGATTAGGTAATGGCACTAACTATGCTAAAATGGATGTCATAGGAATTTCTATAAATGGAGAAGAAACAAAACTATTTACTGGTATTGATACTTTACAAACAAGTTTTGATATAACAAGCATAAATGCAACTCAGTATCCTTTTGTAAAGTTGAGTATGAAAAATCAAGATTCTGTCCATGCTATCCCATACAATTTAAGCAATTGGAGTGTAGAATATGTTGGTGCACCAGAAGGTGCAATTGCTCCAAATTTATTTTATAATATTCCAGACACTATTGGCTTTACAACATCTTATGGAAGTGATACTCTATCAGGTGGAGTAGCATTTAAAAATGTAAGTAAAGAAAATTTTGATAGTTTAACTGTGAAAATTGTATTAACTAATACAAGATTAGGAACTGTTTATACTTTCAACTTACCCAAAACAAAACCATTAGCATCAGGCGATACTATACAAATTCATTTTGAAATTGATGCATCATTAATGCCACAAGATGAATATAATCTTTACTTAGTGGTGAATGAAAATGCTGTACAACCTGAGCAATTTTTATTTAACAATTATTTATATAAATACATTTATTTTAAAACAAACCAAATTGTGCCTGTAAGGTTATTAAACTTTACTGCAAAAGCAAATGGTAATGGAACTGATGTTAGTTGGCAAGTTGCAGATGAAATTAATGTTGCTACATATCAAGTAGAACACAGTGTAAATGCAATAGACTTTAAAACAATAAGTAGTGTAGAAGCTAAAGGAGTGGCTAATTATTTGTTTTATCATAATAATCCAGTTGCAGGCAAAAATTATTATAGATTAAAAACAATAAACAATGATGGTACTTATGCTTATTCTACAATTAGGTTAGTAAATTTTGATAAAGGAATTGTAGTAAAAGTTTATCCTAATCCAGTGCAAAAATTATTGAATATCTCTGTTCAAAATAATAATAATAAAACATCGCAGATAAAACTATACAGTAGTTTTGGACAATTATTATTTACAGAAAAATTTTCTGCAAATACACAAATTGATATGAGTAAGTATGCAGCAGGAATTTATCTGTTGAATGTTTATGATGGAGAAAAACTACAAACATTTAGAATTCAAAAACAATAATTAATAAGGGCAAAGAATAATAAGAGGTTGTAGTAATACAACCTCTTATTTTAAAATTACAGTTCCTAATTTTTTTGTGATATTTATTTCTTCTTCTTTTAAGAATTTGTGAACTTCCATAAGTTTCTTTTGTTCTTCATAAGATGTTGCAGCTTCAAGATCTTGTTGATTTTCTGCAAACATTTTTTTTAATTTTCTTAGTTTAAAATAAAGAAGACTTAATTCAACATCATTTGCAGAAGTATCTCTATTCACAATATTTAACCCTTGTACTTTTTCATCCCATCTTTGACTTAATTCATAAGGGTTGGCATTTATATTAATGATAGCATTTCTAATTTCTTCATCTGTATGATATAAAAAAGTTTTTGTGTCTGGTTGTTTACCACTTTCATACAACTCTTGATATTGCTGATATATAGTGTTATACAATGGTGTTTCAAATCTGTAATTAGCCAACGACTCAAAAATATAATTTGCAACTGATTGCTCTTCTCTTTGATTTAATCCATATTCTAATAAAACTCTTATCATATTTTTTTCATAAACTTCATCTTGTTGTAACAATAAAACATTCTCATTGGTTTCAATATTAGAAAGTTGTTCTTTAATTTCTTGTTGTTGAAAATTAGTAGAACGATTTTGTTCTTTTTGTAGCTTATCTTTTTTTATTTTACTAACAAGTGTATTTAAGCCTGCTTCATCTATTTTTAATAATGTAGCACATTGTTTAATATACTCATTAAGCTTTGTAAAATCTTCTGCACGATTTATTTTGCTTAAAGTTTCAGCAATATTATTTACAGCATTATTTTTTTTAGTAATGTCATTACCTGCATCTTTCAGCATTACTTCTAACTGAAAAATGATAAAGTCTTTTTTGTTCTTTGCAATAAATTCTTTAAAAGAAGTTGTGCCAATTTTGTTTATATAACTATCAGGATCTTCATTATCAGGTATTAAAACAAGCTTTACATTTAATCCTTCTTCTAAAGCCATATCTAAACCTCGTAAAGCAGCTTTTACACCAGCTAAATCTCCATCATAAATAATAGTAAGATTATTTGTATGTTTTTTTATAAGCTTCAGCTGTTCTGTAGTCAAAGATGTTCCTCCACTTGCAACAACATTTTCTACACCTGCCTGATGAAGGCTAATAACATCAGTATAGCCTTCTACCAACAAACACTCATCTTCTTTACCAATAGCAGATTTAGCAAAATATAATCCATATAAAATTTTGCTCTTTACATAAATTTCATTTTCTGGAGTGTTTATATATTTTGGAGCACTATCTGCTTGCCCTATAACCCTTGCACCAAAACCAATTATTTTCCCAGAATTATTATGGATAGGAAAAATTATTCTTCCTCTATAATTATCTACCCAATCATTATTCCTAAAAGTTATTAAGCCAGTCTTTTGTAAAAGTTCTTTATTAAACTGATGAGTAAATAATGCTTTTGTTAAACTATCTTTTTCTTGAGGATTATATCCTAACTCAAATTTTTTAATGATAATTTCTTTAAACCCTCGTTGTTGTAAATAAGATAAAGCAATTAGTTGCCCTTCTTCTTCATTCAATAATTGATTAACAAAAAAATCATTTGCAAACTTGTTTATAATGTATAAACTATCTGCTGTTTGTATTATAGCTTTTTGTTCTTGTGTAGTTTCAGTTTCTTCTACTTCAATATTATATCTATTAGCCAACCATTTTAATGCTTCAACAAAACTTAATTTGTCGTGTTCCATTAAAAATGTTATAGCATTTCCACTTCTTCCACAACCAAAACATTTGTATAATTCTTTAGATGCAGATACAGTAAATGAAGGCGTTTTTTCATTATGAAAAGGACAAAGACCAATATAATTACTACCACGTTTTTTTAATTTCACAAATTCTCCAATGATATCAACTATATCAATCCTGTTTTTTATTTCTTCTATAGTTTGTTGAGTAATCATACAAGTGTTTACAAATGTATATGTTTTATAAACCTTAAACTTTTTATCTGATGGATAGTTTTATAGTGAATGAGTTAACAAATTAATTTTCAATTTTAAAATATTTTAAACAAATTATACCATAAAAAAATCAGATATTCATACCCTAAAAAATTAAGAAATGAGAAAAGTATTTAGCCTTTTATTGTTATGTTTTATCATGAATAGTTCTCAGGCTCAAATTATAAAAGATGTTTTTAAAAAAGTAAAAGAAGTTGGAAAGACTTCTCAAACAGGATTAAGCACAGAAGAAATAACTCAAGGATTAAAAGAAGCATTAACGATAGGAGCAGAAAAGAGTGCAACACAATTATCAGGTATTGATGGATTTTTTAAAAATGCTGCTATTAAAATTTTATTACCACTAGAAGCAAAAAAAGTTCAAGAAATTGTAAGTAAAGTACCAGGTGGTAATAAGTTGGTAGATGATGCAATTTTATCAATGAATCGTGCTGCTGAAGATGCAGCAAAAAGTGCTACACCAATTTTTGTAAATGCTATTAAAAATATGAGTATTTCAGATGCTTGGAATATTTTAAAAGGAAGCGATACAGCAGCAACACAATATTTGAGGAAACAAACAACTGCTTCATTAACTGAAGCATTCAGACCTGTTATACAACAATCTCTTGAAAAAGTAAATGCTACACAACATTGGAACACAGTTTTTTCTACTTACAATAAATTTGCTTTACAAAAAGTAAATCCTGATTTAACTGCTTATGTTACTGATAAAGCTCTTGCTGGAATATTTTATCAGGTAGCTTTAGAAGAGCAAAAAATTAGAAAAGATCCAATAGCTCAAACTACTAATTTATTAAAGAAAGTTTTTGGTGGAAATTAGTTCTAACTATAAAATAAAAGAGCAAAGTATTTTGTACAAAATACTTTGCTCTTAATAAAAAGCTATAATTAATTTTTTTCTTCTTTTTTCTTCTTAGAACTTTTAGGGGCAAGCATTAAAAACATTCTTTTACCTTCTAATTTTGGTAAAGTTTCTGGCTGACCAAATTCAGCTAAACGTTCTGCAAATTTTAGTAATACTAATTCTCCTCTTTCTTTAAACATAACGGCACGTCCTTTAAATTGTACATAAGCTTTTACTTTGTTGCCATCTTTTAAAAAATTTTCAGCATGTTTAGCTTTAAAAGCAAAGTCATGCTCATCTGTTCCTGGTGTAAAACGAACTTCTTTTACTTCACTTTGCTTGGCATTAGCCTTCATTTCTTTTTCTTTCTTTTTCTTTTCGTAAAGAAATTTTTTATAGTCAATAGCTTTACAAACAGGAGGGTCTGCTTGAGGAGAAATTTCTACTAAATCTAACTCTAAGTCTTGAGCAATTTTTAAGGCTTCATGTGTAGGATAAATTCCTACTTCTACATTATCACCTACTAAACGTACTTGAGGTACCCTAATTCTTTCGTTAATACGATGTTCTGTTTCTTGTAGTCTGTTAAAACGAGGGTTAGATCTTTCTTTTCCTCCTCCTGTGTTTCCTTTAAAAGGTAATGCCATTAAGTTCTGTTTAGTTAAAAAATATTTAGATTTTTGTAAAATTATAATAAAAAATAATTAATCGGCTTTACGATATTTAATTTCTTCTGCAATATTATGCACAAATTCATCAACAGACAACTGCCCAATATCTCCTTTTCCATGCCGACGTACTGAAATTTTATTTTCAGATGCTTCTTTTTCACCAACTATAAGCATATAAGGCACTTTAGAAATTTCTGCTTCACGAATTTTTTTACCAATTTTTTCTTGCCTTTCATCAACTTCAACCCTTACACCTGCTTTTTGTAAAGTTGTTTTTACTGCAATAGCATAGTCTAAGAACTTATCACTAATTGGTAATATTTTTACTTGTAATGGTGCTAACCAAACAGGAAATTTTCCTGCATAATGCTCTAATAAAAACCCTATAAAACGTTCGTGTGTACCTAATGGTGCACGGTGTATGATTAATGGAATTTCTGGTTCATTATTTTGATTAGTAAATGATAATTTAAAACGGCGTGGTTGAGCAAAATCTACCTGATTAGTTGCTAATGTAAATTCTCTACCAATAGCACTCCAAATTTGCACATCTATTTTTGGTCCATAAAATGCACCTTCTCCTTTTACTTCTACAA
This sequence comes from Chitinophagales bacterium, assembly GCA_026931325.1. Lineage (GTDB taxonomy): Bacteria > Bacteroidota > Bacteroidia > Chitinophagales > Chitinophagaceae > UBA1930. The sequence continues at coordinate 91,928 of JAIXLO010000129.1, forward strand.
ATGGAATGTTAGATTCTTTTAAAACATTTCTTACAAGTTCTTCAGTTTCTAACCAAAGTTCAGGTTCATTAATATATTTCTGTCCAAGTTTTTCAGGGTCGTGTAAGCTTAAACGCATGACATATTTATCAATACCAAAAATTTCAAAATATTTTAGGTACATATCATTTACTGCTTTAAACTCTTGTGCAAATTGTTCTTTAGTGCAATAAATATGTGCATCGTTCATGTGTAAGCAACGAACTCTCATTAAGCCAAATAACTCACCACTTTGTTCATATCTATAACAAGTTCCATATTCAGCTAAACGATAAGGCATATCTCTATAACTTTTAGGCTCAGCATCAAATATTTTATGATGGTGTGGGCAATTCATTGCTTTTAAATAATATTTTTCACCATCCATTTCCATTGGAGCAAACATACTATCTGCATAATAAGGTAAATGGCCACTTGTTAAATATAAATTTTCTTTAGCTAAATGTGGTGTAACTACACGTTTGTAACCTGCGGCTTCTTCAGTTTCTTTTGCAAGTTTTTCTAATTCTTCAATAATTACAGCTCCATTTGGTAGCCATAAAATAAGACCAGGTCCTACATCATCATTCATTGTATATATACCTAATTCTTTTCCTAATTTTCTATGGTCTCTTTTTTTAGCTTCTTCTAACATTATTAAATAATCATCTAACTCTTTTTGTGTAGGAAATGTAATTCCATAAATACGAGTTAGCTGTTTATTCTTTTCATCACCTTTCCAATATGCACCAGCAATATTTAGTAGTTTAATGGCTTTTATAAAACCAGTATGAGGAATATGAGGACCACGGCACAAATCTGTAAAATTGCCTTGTGTATAGAAAGTAATATTGCCATCTTCTAAGTTTTGAAGAAGGTCTAATTTATATTCATCTCCTTTTTCTGTAAAGTATGCAATAGCATCGGCTTTGGCTTTTTCTGTTCTTATATAAACATTGTTTTGCTTTGCCAACTCATTCATTTTCTTTTCTATTTCTACAAGGTCTTCTTCTGTTATTTTTCTATCGCCTAAATCAATATCATAATAAAAGCCATTATCCAAAGGTGGTCCAACCCAAAATTTTACTCCTGGAAATTTTGCTTCAATAGCTTCTGCCATAAGGTGTGCAGAAGAATGCCAAAATGTATTTTTACCTTCAGCATCGTTCCAAGTAAATAATTTTATAGAACTATCTGAAGTAATAGGTCTTGATAAATCCCATACTTGATCATTAACACCTGCAACTAATATTTTTTTTGCAAGTCCTTCACTTATACTTTTAGCAATATCCATTGCAGAAACTCCTGCTTCATATTGTCTAACAGCTCCATCTGGAAAACGAATATTAATCATACTTTTAAATACTCCTAATTTTTATAAGAGTGCAAAAGTAACAAATAGAAAGCATAAATAAATAGCGAAGTTGCATATATATAGAGGTATTGTAGGTAAGAAAACTTTTTTAGAATAAAAAAGTTCTACATTCAACATAATAATAAGTTACTTCCTACTATAATTAGGAGCTTCTTTGGTTATATCAATATCATGTGCATGACTTTCTTTCATACCTGCATTGGTAATTTTTACAAATGTTGCATTTTGTAAAGCAGCAATATTTTTTGCACCACAATAACCCATTCCTGCTCTTAAACCTCCTACATACTGATAAACTATTTCACTTAAATTTCCTTTGTATGCTACACGTCCTTCAATACCTTCTGGTACAAATTTTTTTATATCATCTTCTACATCTTGAAAATATCTATCACCACTTCCTTGACTCATAGCTCCTAAACTTCCCATACCTCTATATGCTTTAAACTTACGACCTTCATAAATAATGGTTTCGCCAGGACTTTCTTCTACACCTGCAAAAACACTTCCCATCATTACAACATTTGCTCCTGCTGCTAATGCTTTTACCATATCACCTGTATATCTAATTCCACCATCTGCAATTACAGGAATATTTTTCTTCTTTAAAGCATTACTTGCTTGCATAATGGCTGTAAGTTGTGGTACACCTGCACCTGCAACAATACGAGTAGTACAAATACTTCCTGGTCCAATACCAACTTTAACACAATCTGCTCCTGCATTTGCTAAAGCTAAAGCTCCTTCTGATGTTGCTATATTTCCTGCTATGATTGGAAGTTTTTTAAAATTTTTTCTTAATGCTTTTAGTGCTTCAATTACTCCTTTACTATGTCCATGAGCACTATCTAATGTTACAATATCTACACCAACATTTATTAAAGATTCTGCACGTTGCATTAAATCATTGGTTATGCCTAAAGCTGCACCAACTAATAAACGCCCATAATTATCTTTTACAGCATTTGGATGATTAATTAGTTGCATAATATCTCTGTAAGTAATTAAGCCAACTAATTTTCCTTGTTTATTTACAACTGGTAGTTTTTCAATTTTATATTTTCTTAAAATAATTTCTGCTTTTTTTAAATCTGTTCCTTCGGGTGCAGTAATTAATTTTTCTTTGGTCATTACATCGGTTACTTTACGTTTTTTATCTGTTTCAAAACGCAAGTCTCTGTTGGTAAGTACACCTTCTAATTTTCCATTAGTATCAACAATAGGAATACCACCAATTTTATTTTCTTTCATTAATTTTAATGCATCACCAATGGTAGCTTGTGTTGTTAAAATTAGTGGGTCTATAATCATTCCACTTTCACTTCTTTTTACTTTTCTTACTTGCTCAGTTTGTTTTTCAATACTCATATTTTTATGTAATATACCAATGCCACCTTCTCTTGCAAGAGCAATAGCAAGATTAGCTTCTGTAACAGTATCCATTGCAGCAGAAAGCATTGGAATATTTAGCACTATATCTTTTGTGAGATGAGATTGTATATTTACTTCTCTTGGTAAAACCTGACTATATGCTGGCATTAGTAGCACATCATCAAAAGTTAATCCATCAATAAATGTACGTTGAGCTTGTTTGTTAGAACGAGGAGATTTTATTGTTGCCATGTGCAAAATTAACAGCATAGCTTATATATAGCAAATGAAGTTGCAGAATTTTTTTTAAAGATGCTGTTATTCTGATAATAATTGAATACCAGTTTTGGTGAAATTTATTTTGCGTTGCTTATATAGAGTGCCTGTTGTCATTTTAAAAGTTTTTTTACTCATTCCAAAAAAACGATAAATTTCTTCTGGCAAACTTTTGTCATGATATGGTAGATAATCATTATTTTCTTTCAACAATCTAATAATTTTTTCAGCTTCATCTTCTGTTTTTTTATAACCTGCTTTGCCTAATACAATATCTATTTTATTATCTTCTCTAATTGTTTTTACAAAGCCTTTTAGTTTATTGCCAATATCTAAGTTTTGAAAAATTTGGTTGTTGTGTATTAAACCTATGTGTTGGTTATTAATGATGCAACTGTAGCCTATCTCAGTTTGTCTGTATATAGTTAAATCAACTTCTTGCATTTCTTTGACTGTAAGAATTTCGTTGTTTAAAAATCTATCAATTTTTTCAGTTGCTGCAATACGACCTGTTTGTGCATCAATGTAAATTTTTACTAAGTACCAACCATCTTTTTTCATACCTACTTTTTGTTGAGACTTTGCAACAAATAAATCTTTCATTAAGCCCCAATCTAAAAAAGCACCTGCATTGGTTGTACTAACACATTCTAATAAAACAATATCATCTACAACACCTTTAGGTTGTTGAGTTGTAGCAATTAATCTATTATCACTATCATGATATATAAAAACATTTACCTTATCGCCAATTGCTACATTTTTAGGAGCAAAGCGTTTGGGTAAAAGAATACCTTCTTTGCCATCATCTAAATAAAAACCAAAATCAACTTTTCGGTTGATGGTTAGTGTATTAAATTTTCCAACTAAAACCATAATGATAAAATATTGATAACGAAATTAGGTATTAACATCATTAATATTGATGATTACTGAATATTATTATTGTTACATTTGATTTTGAAAAAATTATTGTTATGACAAACTCATATTTAAGCAGTATTATAAAACTTTTTGAATATTATAAATCTTTAGGAGAAAAAACATTTGAACAATTAGATGATGATGCATTGCATTGGACATATAATGAAAACTCTAATAGTATTGCCATTATTGTAAAACATTTATGGGGTAATATGCTTTCTCGTTGGACAGATTTTTTAACAACTGATGGAGAAAAGGAGTGGAGGCAAAGAGATGCAGAATTTGATAATGATATTACAAACAGAAATGAATTATTAATAAAATGGAATGAAGGTTGGACTTGTTTATTTAATACTTTAAAAAATTTGAAAGAAGAAGATTTGCAAAAAACTGTGTATATAAGAAAAGAAGCACACAGTGTTACAGATGCTATAAACAGGCAGTTTGCTCATTATGCTTATCATGTAGGTCAAATTGTTTTTCTTGGAAAGATGTTACAAAATAATCAATGGAAGAGTTTATCAATACCAGCAAAAAAAAGGTAGAGAATTTTTCTCTACCTTTTTTATATAATTTTCTCTCTTACTTCTTATACATTATTTCATAATATTCGTGTGCCATTCTGTTGCTGTTAAATTGTACACGAACATCATTCATCCCATTTTTAATTAATGCTCTCCAAGCATCTTTATCTTCATAATACAAAGGAATAATTTGATTTTCTAATAGGTCGTAAATTTTATACAAATCATATTGGTCTTGTTCATGTGTGTTCATATTTTCATAATCTGCTTTTGGTACAACAAAACTGTTGATACCATTCTTTGCAAATTCTGGAATCCATCCATCATCAGTACTTAAATTTACTGCACCATTCATTGCTGCTGTTATGCCACTTGTGCCACTTGCTTCCCTTGGTACACGAGGATTATTTAACCATAAATCTGCTCCTTGTTTTAATCTTCTGCTAAGTAATAATTCATAACCAATTAACACAGAAACATTTTTATATTTTTTGCTTAAATGTACTAATTCATTAAACTGAGAAATTGCTGGATAATCAGCAGGATAAGGCTTACCTGCCCAAATAATTTGTACAGGATATTTTTTATTGTTTACTATTTTCTCAAATCTTTCTATATCGTGTGTAATTAAATCTGCTCTTTTATAACCTGCTAATCTTCTTGCCCAAACAATTGTAAGAACATTGGTATCAAATAATTTTCCAGTTTGGTCTGCAACAATTTCAAAAGCTCTTTTTTTCAAATATTGTTTTCTATCATCAATGCCCCAATCATTATTAGCATCTAAATGTCTGTATAAAGGCTCATCTGCCCAATAAGTAAAATTTTGTGCATTGGTAATAGAAGTTATAGGACAAATAGCTTGATATTTATTCCACATTTTATTACTAACAATACCATGAAGTTTTGATACAGCATTTGCTTTTCTTGAAAATCTTAATGCCACTAATGAGTGATTAAACAGATCATCTTCTATACCTGTTAATCTTCTTACTTCATCAATACTTAGTCCACAGAAATAACTCATTTTATGGCATAAATAAATATCATGTTTTTCATTGCCTGCCTCTTCAGGTGTATGAGTTGTAAAAACTAAATGTTGTTTTAATAGTTCTACACTTTTGAATTTATTTGTGAGTAAATAAAATGCTGCAGAAATTCCATGTGCTTCGTTTAAATGATATACATCAGGATTAAAATTTAATTCTTCAATAAGCCTTGCACCACCAACACCTAATAAAATAAACTGAGCAACTTTGGTAGAAACATTAGCATCATATAATCTATGAGTTATAGTTTGAGAAACATAATCATTTTCTGGTAAGTCGGTACTTAATAAAAATAAAGGAGCACTATTAAAAGTTTTAGGATTTAAATACCAAACTTTTACCCAAACTGGTGCATCATGTATAGGTATTTGAAACATAATACCAGTATCTTCTAAAAAATGATAATTTTTTTCGAGCCAAACTGGTTGTAATGTTTGATCTTGATTTCTTGTTTGATCGTAATAACCATACTTCCATAAAATACCAATACCAATCATATTTTGTTGAAGTTCGTAAGCACTTCGTAAATGAGAACCTGCTAAAAAACCTAAACCTCCACTATATATTTTTAAGGGTTGATGAATGGAAAACTCCATTGAAAAATAAGCTACTTTGGTTGCATACTGTTCACTAATCTGATAAGGAACCTGAAAATTTCTAAAATTCATAATTGATTTTTTCTTTTAAGATATTCTTCTGATAAAAATTTATTTTTAATGAAGCAATAAAAGTAATAAAACATAAAGTGTATATGATAAGTTATACAGCATTGTTGAAAAATTTACAAATAAAAACCCCTGCAAAGTGCAAGGGTTTTTTATTTAAAAAAAGATATGTTAGCATTACTCCGCCCAACTCATAACATAATTTGCATTTTCAATTTCTAATGCTTCTTTGGTAAGCATTAGTGGATGAAAGGTATCAATCATTACTGCTAATTCAGGTGTTTCTTTTTTGCCAATACTTCTTTCAATTGCACCTGGTTGAGGGCCATGAGGAATACCAGCAGGATGAAGTGTTATCATACCTCTTGTAACATTTTTTCTACTCATAAACTCTCCATCAACATAATACAATAATTCATCACTATCTATATTACTGTGATGATAAGGAGCAGGTATTGCTTGAGGATGATAATCGTACATTCTTGGAACAAAACTGCAAATAACAAAATTGTGTCCTTCAAATGTTTGATGCACTGGTGGTGGTTGATGCACTCTTCCTGTTATTGGTTCAAAGTCGTGAATGCTGAAAGCAAAAGGGTAACAACAACCATCCCAACCTACTACATCAAAAGGATGGTTTGAATAATGCAATCCATACATTACTCCTTTTTTCTTGGTTTGAATTAAAAAATCTCCTTGTTTATCTGTTGTTGTTAAATTTTCTGGTACTCTTATATCTCTTTCACAAAAAGGTGAATGTTCTAACAACTGTCCATAATTGCTCATATAACGTTTTGGATAACGAATAGGGCTAAAACTTTCAACTATTAATAATCTATTATTAGTATCATTAAAAGTTATTTGATAAATAGTTCCTCTTGGAATTACTAAATAATCACCATAAGAAAATGCAAGTTCTCCATACTGAGTTAAAAGCTTTCCACTACCCTCGTGTATAAAAATTACTTCATCGCCATCAGCATTTTTATAAAAATAATCTGTCAAACTTTGTTGAGGAGCTGCTAATACAATATGACAATCATTGTTTACTAAAATGGGCTTTCTGCTTTGCAAGAAATCTTTTTCAGGTTTAATATTAAAACCTTCAAAACTTCGGTGCTTCAACATTTTTTCTTCTGCAATATTTGGTGCAACACTTACAGGTTCATCTGTTTTAATAATTTGTGTAGGTGGATGACAATGATATAAAATTGAATAATCATTACTAAAACCTTCTGTAGAAACTACTTGTTCCTGATATAAACTTCCATCAGGTTTTCTAAATTGTGTATGACGTTTGTGAGGGATATTTCCCTTTCTTTGATAATGAGGCATAATTAAATTTTTTAAATAAAATGAATAGAATTGTTTACAAAGAAATTTTTATACTTCAGAGAGTTCAAGTGTAGCTAATAGAAAAACATATTTCCATTTGCGTTTATCAATCCAATAAATAAAATTTCTTTTTAGAGGCATAGGGCAAATATATTAATAAATATACAATGTTCTATATCTTTCATACAATTACATTTGCAGCAACTATGAACAATTTTTTAGATACATATAGACATAAAGGATTAAGAAAACAATTAGTTGAAACATTGAAGAAAAGAGGTATTACAAATGAATATGTGCTAAATGCTATAAATAATATTCCTCGTCATTTCTTTTTAGATTCTGCCTTTGATGAAATTGCTTATGAAGACAGGGCTTTTCCTATTGGCGAAGGTCAAACAATTTCTCAACCATATACAGTTGCTTATCAAACACAATTATTAGATGTAAAAAAGAATGATAAAGTTTTAGAAATTGGTACAGGAAGTGTTTATCAGGCAACAGTTTTAGCAGAAATGGGAGCCTGGGTTTTTACTATTGAAAGGCAAAAAAAATTATTTGAAAAAAACAAAGACTTTTTCTTCAAAAAAAAATATCCAAACATTAAATTTTTTTATGGAGATGGATTTGAAGGTTTGCCAACCTATGCACCTTTTGATAAAATAATTATTACTGCTGCTGCTCCTTTTATACCTCCTAAATTATTAGTACAATTAAAAGTTGGTGGTTCAATGGTAATACCTGTTGATGAAGGAGATGCACAAAGAATGTTGCGTTTAACCAAACAAGCTGATGGTTCAATAGAAGAAGAATCCTTTGATTTATTTTCTTTTGTGCCAATGCTAAAGGGCAAGAATGGATAATTTTTTTATTTATGAATAATAATAAAAATGCTTCCTGAAAACTTTTTACAATCTATAGAACATGTTCAGGGGCTTAATAAAAAAAGCTTTGAAGCTGTACATAATTCAGATGAGCAAATAACTTCTGTAAGGATAAATCCTGCGAAAAGTATTCAATTATTTTCTTCAAATGAACAAGTTACTTGGTGCAAATATGGTTACTATTTACAAGAAAGGCCATCATTTACTTTAGATCCTCTTTTTCATGCTGGAGCATATTATGTACAAGAAGCAAGTAGTATGTTTTTATGGCATATTGCACACCAATTATTTGGTATCAATACACAAAAAAAAATATTAGATACTTGTGCTGCCCCTGGTGGTAAAAGTACTTTATTAGCAAGTTATTTTTTTGATGGCTTGGTTGTAAGTAATGAAGTAATTAATTCAAGAGCAACAATACTTTCAGAGAATATTGCAAAATGGGGGACAGGAAATTGTATTGTTACAAATAATCATCCTAAGAGTTTTTCTTTACTAAAAAATTATTTTGATGCTTTAGTAATTGATGCTCCTTGTAGTGGTAGTGGAATGTTTAGAAAAGATATTACAGCAGTTGAAGAATGGAGTTTAGATAATGTAGTTTTTTGTAGCCAAAGACAACAAAAAATAATTGCAGATGTATGGCAATCTTTAAAAGAAAATGGTTATTTAATTTATTCAACTTGCTCATATTCTGAAGAAGAAAATGAACAAATTTTGGATTGGATTGTAGATAATTTTAAGGTTGAATCAATTTCAATACCTGTTGAAGAAAGTTGGAACATTATAACTACACAAAGCAATAAACACAAGGCTTTTGGCTATCGCTTTTATCCTGATAAAATTAAAGGAGAAGGTTTTTTTATTGCTGTATTTCAAAAAAAAGAAAAAGATATTTTTGTTAAATACAAACATTCATCTTTACAACAACCCACTAAACAAGAAGTAGATTTAATAAATAATTTTTTAATTCAAAATCATGAATTAAAGTTTTTTAAACACAACAATGAAATTAAGGTATTCAATACACAATTTTATAATGATGTTTTAGTGTTAGCTCAACAATTGCACATTAAAAATGCTGGTACTACTTTAGGAGAAATAAAAGGAAAAGATTTTGTGCCAAATCATGAATTAGCTGTAAGTACATTAAGATTAAGTAATATTGCAACGCTTGAGTTGGATAAAGAAAATGCTTTACAATATTTGCGTAAAAAAGAATTTTCTGTTACTTCGCAGAGTAGGGGATTAGCTTTAGTAATTTATAATGGTATAGGTTTGGGATGGATAAAAGTTTTGCAAAATAGAATTAATAATTATTATCCCAGTGAATGGAGAATATTTAATAAATAATTTTTATACTACCAATTTTTATGAAATATACTTTAATACTTTTTTTGTCAATATTTTTTTGTACAAAAATTTTTTCGCAAGAAAAAATTATCGTTCAAGGAGATTACCCAAATTTATATATACAACATAAAGTAGCAAAAGGAGAAACTTTGTATAGCATAAGCAGATTGTATAATTCAGCTCCTGCACAAATAGCTAAACAAAATGGAATGAGTGTTAATGAAGTATTGGCAGTAGATAAGATAATTAAAATTGCACTGACCAAAAATAATTTTACACAAGATGGACAAGGTGCAGAAGATGAAGTATTAATTCCATTGTATTACATTGTTCAACGAGGAGAAACACTTTTTAGAATAAGCCAGAATTTTGGAAAAATAAGAATTGATTTTTTAAGAGAGTGGAATAATATAACTAATGATGCAATAAGACCTGAACAAAGATTAGTTATTGGACACTTGAAAGTTGATAAGAAAAATACTCAGATAGTTTATGAAAGAGTAGTTAATGAATCTTCAGATGAAAATACTTTAGTAAAAAATGAACCAGAATCAAAACCAACAGTTACAACTAAAGAAGATCCACCAACTACAAAACCTAAAGAAGAACCTGAACCTATACCTGTTACAATGGGCAATGATGATGAAGGTTTTTTTGTAAAAGATTATTCTGTAAATGCTGATAATTTATATATTAAAACTGGAAGTGCTGCTACCTTTAAATCAACAAGTGGCTGGACAGATAGAAAATATTATGTTTTGATAAATGATATTCCAGCAGGAACAATTGTTCGTATAACTACTAATAACAATAGAAGTATTTGTGCAAAAGTTTTAGGTGAATTGCCAGAGATGAAAGAAAATAAAAACCTGTTATTAAGAATAAGTAATGCAGGTGCAGCAGTATTAAAAATTTCAGATGCAAAGTTTGATGTGAAAGTGAGTTGTTCTAAGTAATTATTTCTTCAACCACTTAATAGGTTTCGGCAATAAATTATAATGCCAATGAAAATAAGGCTGATTTACTGCTCCAAATTTTTCATAAAATTTTTTTACTCCAACTAAATCGCTTCCTTCAAAATCAAAAATCATATTTTGATTAGCAAGTTCCTGTAATAAATTATTGTAAAGAAAATAATTTGATTCTGTTTTTCTGCCTGCTTCTGAAGTAGTGTTGAGTATATTGTAATAGCGTTTATTATCTTTCATTAAAAGGGCAATACTCATTAACTCATTTTCTTTATTGATAACTTTTCTGATAATAATATTTTGTTGCGATTGTAAGAAAGATAAAAGCTTTTGAAAGCTGTTATAATCTGTTGTTGTTACATGTTGCAAATTATTTTTATTGTATTCTTTATAAAGAGTTATTGCTGTTTTTATATTATCATCTTCTACATATTGAAAGCCCTGCTTACTTGCTTTTGATAAGCTATAGGCAATAGTTTTTTTAAAATTATTTTGAATAAAATTATAGCTTTGGTTTAGATGAATAATAAAATTATTCATTGATTTTACTTCATATTGTTTTGCAAAGTTTTCGTTTGAGAAATTAATATTAAATGAGCCGTATTTGATAAAATTTTGTATTGCTTTTATTACTTCTTTAGTAATATTTTTTTCATTGCCAATAAAGCCTAATTGTTGTGTAAAAGCTGGTGTATAAGCATATTGAATGCCTAATTTTTGTTTAACAGGTATAGGAAAAATTGTTTCATAATCATTAATAACAACACCAAACCATTTTTTACACATTGCATTTAAGTAAAAACAATAAGCATAAATTAATCCACTGCTATTGCTATCTACACAAGCATCCCATTTTGAAACATCAATTTCATTTGATGATAATATTGCAATATTGAGTTTCATTTTACAAAGGAATTCTTCTATCAATGTTATATAATTGTAATTTTTGTATATCAATGGAGAAGGAAATATTTTTCCAAAATTTTTTATCGCCAAGTGTTGATTTAAAATAATCTCCATATACTTTGCTGTATAATAATGGAACATAAATATTTACTAAACCATTGAACATTGGGAGTTGAATACCTGCATCATACAAAAATTTTCCTGTTGCAGGGTTTTCTTTCCAAGCTTCTGCATAAGTACCAATATCAACAAAAAACTTTAGAGGAATTTTAATAGGTAAAGCACTTAAAATATTTATGGCATCTGGTATATTGCCATTAAAATTCATAGCCATCAACCAATCATCTGTTTTGCCAATTTTATTGCTGAGCAAATCAGTTCTTACTTTAAAGAAACCATCTCTTTGCATTATTTGTTGATTTAGCCAACCTTCAAATTCATTTCTTCCAATAAAATAATTGCTGTAAGTAAAATCCTCATAACCTTTTGCTCCACTCATATTTAACTGATAACGGTCGGTTTCATATTGTTTGCTAAATGTTTTGTCTGTTGTGTAAATAAATTTCCCTGCAAAAAATCTTGCTTCAATGCCACCCTTATTATTTTGATAATTGAAAAAATAATTTGCTGTAAAACCTGCACGTACAAAGCTTTTTCCTTGATCAATGGTTAAATTAAATTGATAAGGATATAGTACTCTATTATCTAAAGAAGTTATGCTTATTCTGTTGATGTATGATTGCTCAATAGTTTTTTCAATAACATCATTTCCATTAATAGTTTTAAATATCAAACCATTTTCTTTTAAGAAAAATGTTTTAGCTTGAAATATCCAACGTTGAGTGCTTCTAATATTTTTGTTGTACAAAGTATATTTTACTGAAGGTGTAATTCTTACAACTTGTTGATTGATTAATGGGGCATTATCTGGTTTAAAATTATCCATTGTGTATTTAAAAGCACTTGTAGAAATTTCAAACCAAGATTTTGTTTTATAAATATTATAACCTGCTCTTGCAGTATAATTAAATTCTTTGCTACCAAAAGCATACATTGGAGCAACAAAAAATTGAAACTTATTTAGTGGTAATTGATAGTTGTGGATAAATGCACCAATAGAAATTTTATCGTAAAAGTTATATGCCAATAATGGTGCAATACCAATGTAATTATATTTATTGGTTTCTTTTAACGATGCAAAGAATATGGGTTTAATTTTTCTTTTAGTGGTATCAGTTTGTATAAAATTAGGTGTGTGCAATTTGGCAAATTGTTGTGATAAATTTTGGTTAGTTGATTCTTCAATACTTTGTTTAAAGTCTTCTGTATAAGGATGTTTAAATTTCCAAGTATTATAATATTGTTGCATTACTTTATCAAAAACAGCAGTACCTAATTTTTGCTCTAATTCTTTCATCCATAAACTTCCTCCTGCATATACACTTAAATAATAATTTACATCTTTATAAACATTGCTTGAAGTATCTATTGGTTGTGTTTTTTTAATTTTAGCAACAGTATTAATTATTGTTTCGATAATATTTTGCTGTTGAAAATTATTTTTATTTTCTTTTTTTGAGATAGAATATTTTGCTGCTATGTATCTTTTTTGATAATAAGTGTTAATACCTTCATCTAACCAAGGATGCTCTCTTTCATTACTGCCTAAAGCACCATAAAACCAATTGTGTCCTAATTCGTGAGCAATAACTTCATCTAAACTTACACCACCACCTTGCATAGTAATTAAAGTAATGGTTGGATATTCCATTCCACCACTAAAATTATTTTCATTACCAGAAACAACAGAAGCAGTTGAGTAAGGGTAATCGCCAATCCAATTGCTATAATTTTTTATTGCATCTTTACTATAGTTGATACTTTGTTTCCAATTGCTTAATTGATTTGGATGATAGTAAGTAAATACATCAATAGTTTTAGATTTTAATTGTACTGTATCGTATTGAACAATAAAATCTTTAGATGCAAACCAAGCAAAATCGTGGCAGTTACTTTGTTTAAATGTAAGAGCAATAAGATTTGTATGTGTTGTATTTTTTGTTACTACTTGTTTAGGATTTTTTGTTGTGATGGCTGTTTTTGTTTTCTTTAAGAATGATTGATAAATAGTCTGTGTTTCTGGTTTTTGTTTACCTATTGTTTTTAATTTATTTAATACATCTGTATTTTGTAATTCGCCTGTTGCAGCAACTGTGTAGGTATCTGGTAAAATTATTTGTACTTCAAAAATTCCAAATTCACTATAAAATTCGCCTTGGTCAAGATAGGGCATTTCGTGCCAACCTTTTGCATCATAAACAGCAGGCTTAGGATACCATTGAGTGATATAAAAATTATTTTCTTCAAATCCTAATCTTGAAAATTGTTTAGGAATTTTTACAAAAAATGGTGTAGTAATTTCTATTGATTTATTAGGAGGTAAAGGAGAAGGCAATATTAGTTTAGTTACATCTTCATATAAATGATGAGGCTCTGTTGTTGTAGTAATATTATTTACTTTAAAACTTAATTGGTTTATATAGCCTCTATCTTCTTCATTACTAAAATAAAATTTTGTACTTCCATTTTCTAAAGATTGTTTAGCATAAGCAGTTCTATCATTTTTAAAAGCATTTGGCCATAAATGAAACCAAATGTAATGAAGAGTATCAGGAGAATTATTAAAATAAGTAATAGAACAAAGCCCATCTAATGTTTTAGCACTATCATCAAGACTAACTTTAATTTTATAATTAACTTGTTGTTGCCAATAATTATTTTGTGCTATTGCTTGATTAAAGCAAAAAACTAATATTAATAATCCTATGAATTGATTTTTCAATTTCAAAAAATTTGGTTGAAGATATAAGAAC
>JAIXLO010000138.1 GCA_026931325.1 Chitinophagales bacterium
TTATAAACCATTGTATAGCCTGCAGTACTATAAGTTCCTTGTGCAAATGTTGTAATTGATGCAGGAATATTTTGCATATAAACTCTAAAACTACTAAATGTTGTAACTGTACCAATTGCATTCACACTAAACTCAATTCTATTGATAGCTGTTGCTGCAGTAGTAAAATTATTTGAACCAATTTCAGAGTCAAAATAGATTGCTTCTGATGCTGCATAATTAGATGTTCCTGTTACAACGTTTCCACTTGTTCCATAAAGAGGAGCATCAATTGTTACAATTGTTTGTGCATTTGAAAAAAATGAAAAACAAATGAGAGAACTAAATAGTAAGATAATTTTCTTCATGGCAGTAAAAGTTTAGTACCATAAATGTATTTACTTTAAATTAATTAAGCAATAAAATTATCAACCTTTTTCCCAAACTCTTAATCCTTCACTACAATTTGCACAAATATCTATGTTCTTACGCCCTTTAGTTATTGCAGATCTGAATTGTTTATAGTTTTTATTATGCCAGATATCTTTAAAGTTCTGATTATTTAAATCTCCTAATTGATGTTTAGCATCTTTATCAAAACAGCAAGGAACAATTTTTCCATCCCAAGTAACAACATTTGCATGCCACAATCTCCAACAATGATTTGCCATACCATTTTTAATTTTTGCATTACCCTTTTTATCTTTTTTGTATCTACTATATTTTTCTATTGTTGGAATTAATTTATTAGGGTCATTCTCATAATCATATACTTGAGCTGTTTTAAAACGAACCTGATCAACGCCTATTTCTTTTCCTAATTTTTTTACATCTTCAATTTGATGTTCATTGGGTCTTACAACTAAAAATTGAAAAATGATAAAAGGTGTTTTACTTTTTAATTCTTTTTTCCACTTTACAATATTCTTTGCACCTTGTAAAACTTTTTCTAACTTACCACCTCTTCTATATTGTTGATATACTTCTTGTGTTGTACCATCAATAGAAATAATTAATCTATCCAAACCACTTTCAACAGTTTTCTTTGCTTTTTCTTCTGTCATAAAGTGTGCATTAGTACTGGTAGCTGTATAAATTCCTTTATCATGTGCATATTTTACCATATCTAAAAAATTTGGATTCAAATATGGCTCTCCTTGAAAATAGAAAATTAGATAGATAAGATCTTTATAAATTTCATCAATAGTTTTTACAAAAAAATCTTGTTTCAACATTCCTGTTGGTCGTGTAAATTGTCTTAAGCCACTTGGGCATTCAGGACAACGAAGATTGCAACTTGTTGTTGGCTCAAATGATATTGACATTGGATAACCCCATTGTATGGGTTTACTTATTAGTTTAGTAAGCTGATAACTTGACAAAACTTTTAAAGCATTCCAAGCTCTACGAAAAGTAAGCTTTGATAAAAAATTTATTGAATCGTTATAATTAAAATAAGTCATAGTATGTGTGTAAAAATAAGTAAGTAGTTGAAGATATAACTAACAGAAATAATAAATTCCTTCTTTAGAAAACAAAAGCTATTGTATAAAGCAATTTA
Organism: Chitinophagales bacterium; assembly: GCA_026931325.1. Lineage (GTDB taxonomy): Bacteria > Bacteroidota > Bacteroidia > Chitinophagales > Chitinophagaceae > UBA1930. The sequence continues at coordinate 1,541 of JAIXLO010000138.1, forward strand.
TCTGATGTTGAATTTGGGAAATATTTTTACAAAACAACTTGTTTATAATTCTTCAAGATTTAAGAATAACCAAAGTAATAAAGCATATTATATTTTTGCCAACTATGCGTATTGTTGTAAATACAAAATTGCTACAAGCTAATAATATAGCTCTTTACAGAATATATATTTATGAACTAATTCAAAAACTTATATCACAACATCAAGAACACGAATTTATTTTATTACTTGATGACGCATTTGAGCAAATAAATTTTACTTCAAAAAATATTATTCAACAAAAAATAAAACAGAAATCTAACAAAGCAATTTCAATACAATATTGGTACAATATTTCTTTACCATTAATTGAAAAAAAATATAAAGCAGATATAGTTCTTCATTTTAATAACAGATGTAGCTTAACTATAAAAACTCCTCAAATAGTTGTATTATATAACACATTGTTTTTAGAGCATCCACAATTTTTAGTTTCATCTGAAAAAATATTTTATAAACTTTTACAAAAAAAAATTTTAGAAAAAGCAAATAGGATTATTACACTTAGTGAATATAGCAAACAAGTAATACAAAATCATTATAAATTATCAAAAGATAAAATTTTTTCAATACCTTTTGGAGTGTTAGAAAACAATAAAAGGCTTTCTTATAAAGAACAAGAAAACATAAAACAACAATATACTGATGGTTGTGAATACTTTGTTTTTAGTGGCACAACAGAACCTTTAAATAATATTCTAACACTATTAAAAGCATTTTCAATTTTCAAAAAAAGATTGCATAGCAATATGAAATTGTTATTGTTAATACAACCTACAAAGTATGATATTGCAATTAAGGAAAAATTAAAAACATATAAATACAGAGAAGATATTGTTTGGTTAGATAATGTTGATGAACCACAACAACAAGCAATTATTTCATCGGCTTATGCACTAATACTTACTTCTTATAAAGAAGAATATTCTGTAACAATTATTAATGCAATGCAAAATGGTATTCCTATAGCTTATAACAACACCAACTTTTTTTCAGAAATTACTAATGATGCAGCATTAAGCTTTGATACAAAAAATGAAAATGATATTGCACAACAAATGATGTTATTGTATAAAGATGAAAATTTAAGAAATCAATTAATTGAAAAAGGAATAAAACAAACCAAACTTTTATCATGGAATAAAAGTGCTGAAAGTTTATGGAAAATAATAGAACAAAAAGCTAATAAATAATAAGTTTACATTTGCAAATTAATTAAAAATAAATTATGCAAAAATCAACGATAACAATAGATGTTCATTTAGATGAAAATAAAATTCCTGAACAAATAAAATGGACAGCAGATAATAGTAGTGCACAAGTACCACAAAATGCAAAAGCAATGATGGTATCAATGTGGGATAGTGCAGAAAAAGCAGCATTAAGAATTGACCTTTGGGTAAAAGATATGATGGTAGATGAAATGTCTGATTTTTATTATCAGGCTTTTATGGGTATGGCTGATACTTATGAAAGAGCCACACACGATAAAGAATTAACTGAAGATATTAAAAAGTTTGCAAAAGAGTTTTATCAAAAATTTAGAGCTCAGCAATTAAAAGACAATAAAGCATAAATGATTTTTGAACTTAATTGTAATTTTTAATTTACTTTGTCAAAATAAAAACGATTTGCTATGCTACGAAGTAAGATAAGTGGTATTGGAATGTATGTACCTGAAAATGTAGTTACCAATAAAGATTTAGAAAAATTAATGGATACAAGTGATGAGTGGATACAGGAAAGAACAGGAATAAAAGAAAGAAGATTTGCTCATAGAACTAATGAAACTACAACAACTATGGGCGTTGAAGCTGCTAAAATTGCTATTGAAAGAGCAGGCATTACACCTCAAGATATTGACTTTATCATTTTTGCAACACTAAGCCCAGATTATTATTTTCCTGGTTGTGGCGTTTTGGTACAACGTGCTTTACAAATGAAAGAAATAGGAGCATTGGATATTCGTAATCAATGCAGTGGTTTTGTTTATGCTTTAAGTGTGGCTGATCAATTTATTAAAACAGGTATGTATAAAAATATTTTAGTCATAGGAAGTGAAAAGCATAGTTTTGGTTTAGACTTTACAACAAGAGGAAGAAATGTAAGTGTAATTTTTGGTGATGGAGCAGGAGCTGTTGTGCTTCAACCAACCACTAATAAACAAGAAGGAATTTTAAGCACACACTTACACAGCGATGGAGAAAGTGCAGAAATTTTAGCAATGTTCAATCCTGGTACACATGCTAATCATTGGGCTAATAAAAACTATGCAACTTTTAATAAAGCTGAAATTGGCGATATGTTTTTAAGCCATGACATGATTAATAATGCAGAAATTTATCCTTTTATGGATGGACCAAGTGTGTTTAAAAAAGCTATTGTAAAATTTCCTGAAGTTATTGTTGAAGCATTAACTAAAAACGGTTATACAACAGAAGATTTACAATTATTAATTCCACATCAGGCTAATTTAAGAATAAGCCAATTTGTACAACAAAAACTTAAACTTTCAGATAATCAAGTTTATAATAATATTCAAAAATATGGCAACACAACTGCTGCAAGTGTGCCAATTGCATTATGTGAAGCTTGGGAAAATGGAAAAGTAAAGAAAGGTGATTTAGTTTGTTTAGCAGCATTTGGCAGTGGTTTTACTTGGGCAAGTGCTTTGATTAAATGGGCTTAAAAAAAATTACTAAAACATAATCTTTTAACTAAATTATACTCGTTATGAAATACTTTCTATTAGGCTTAACAGTACTTTTAGTAAATTCATTAATTGCACAAGAGGATTTTGTACCACTACAAATTTCTGCTCAAGGAAATACTATAAGAGCAAATTATATTTCAAACGAAGCTGTTGATACTTTATTTTTAAAAATGAACAAAAAAGAAACAGGGAAATTAGTGATATTGAATGTAAATGTAAAAGCAGAAGATGACATTAAAAGAGATTATTTTATTACAAATGAAAAAGATAATCAGCCACTAAAACTAATGTTTTTAAGTAGAGTAGTAGGTATTTCAAATATTTCATTAAAGCAAATTTTTAATCAAGTGGTGAAAGGAGATGTTTATAATCTTTACACTTCTGTTCTTTCAGTAGAAGATAATAGTAAAGTTCAAAATATATTATTGTGTAAAATAGTAATTAGATAAAATGTTTAGTGAAAAAAGAAAAATTTTAATCGTCTAAAAACTATTGCATGAAAAGGAAGTTGATATATCTTATTAATCCAATTTCTGGTACAGGAAAAAAAGAACCCTTGAAGAAGTTAATTGAAAAAGAAACTTCTGAGCAAAATATTCCTTTTGAAATTATTTATACTAATGCTGCTGCCAATTATAATTTTTTAAAAGAAAAAATTACTAATGAAAATTTTACTGATGTAATTATGGTTGGTGGCGATGGTACTATTAATCAAATAGTAAGTAGTTTAAGAAATATGCCTTTAAAGTTTGGAATTATTCCTGTTGGTAGTGGAAATGGTTTAGCTGGTGCTGCACAAATTCCAATGAAACCAAAAGATGCCTTACAACTTATTTTTAAAGGAACTTCAAAAAAGGTAGATGCTTTTTTAATAAATAATCAATTTTCTTGTATGCTTAGTGGTGTTGGGTTTGATGCAAAAATTGCGTATGATTTTAGCACAAAAGCAAGTAGAGGTTTGCTTACTTATACTACACAAAGTTTGTTTCATTTTTTCAAAGCACAGCCTTATCAGTTTGAAGTAACTATTGATAATTTTTCATTTTTTACAGATGCATTTTTTATCAGTATTGCTAATAGTAATCAGTTTGGAAATAATTTAACTATTGCACCGCAAGCAAGTTTAAATGATGGCTTGTTGGATATTGTTATTGTTCAAAAAATGAATAAAGCAAAATTGCCTTTTGCTATTTTAAAACAAATTAGAGGTAATAATAAATTACAACAAATAGTAGATGATGTAACCAAAAAAAACATTTTATATTTTCAAACGCCATCAATAAAAATAAAAAATTTAAAACATGCTCCTTTTCATATTGATGGAGAGCCTAAAGAAACTTATGATGAATTTGAAGCTGAAATAATTAAAGATTGTTTTGATTTAATTCAACCATAATTATTAAAAAAGCCTCCCAACTGGAAGGCCTTAATTTTTATTTTATCATTAATTTTTCTGTTGCTTCTTCCCCTTTATCATTTATTACTTTTAAAATATAATTTCCTGTAGTTAATGAATGTACGTGTATGATGTTATGATCATTTTGTACTGGTACATTCAACATTAATCTGCCATTCATATCTATTACTTGAATAGTTCTTGCATTTTTACTTTCAACTAATACATAATCTTTTGCAGGATTAGGATAAAAATTAATAGCTACTTTTTTATTTACGTAAATAAGTTTTGTGTTGCTATAAGTTTTTGAACCATCTCTGTCAACAATTTCAAGTCTGTAATAAAATTTATTATTTTCTAAATTTATTTTATCAATATAATTATAACTGATTAATTGCTGACTATTCCCTTTTGCTTTAAGTGTTCCAACTGTATTAAATTCTGTACCATTATTACTTCTTTGAATATTAAACAAAGAAGTATTTTCTTCTGTTGATGTTTGCCAAGAAAGTAAAACTTCATTTTCCTTTAAAGTAGCATTGAAATTTTTTAAAGTAACTGGTAAGCTTGATGCAGTAAGAATTGGAATATAATTTACCGTACCTAAAGTATTTTGGTCTAGATTATGAAAAATTTTAGTTTCAACAATACTTACTTCATCAGTATTCCAATAATTGTTTTGTGCATCAACATCATCAGGTGAATTATTGTATAAATCTATTCCTGGTGTTGTTGTATTGGTATTATTGATGAATTGATTTTTACCATTGTCTGATGTATCAGAGTTAGTAATATTACCAATATTTGGTCTTGACCTTTGTTGTATAGTTATACCCCAAAGATTTGCTCTTATAATATTTCCTGTAACAGTTGTAAATTGTCCTACACTGCTTGCACTGCCTCCAGTAAATGAAATACCACTTCCACCAAGAGCAGGATTATTTTGAATGTTGTTGCTATCAATAACATTATAACTTATCAAAGCATGAATATTATTAGCACCATTTAATGTAATACCATAACGATTATTTCTAATTAAATTTCCTGAAATAACAGCATACACTTCTCCTATTGGCAGAAAACCAATTCCACCACCTTGTATTCCTCCAGCATTAATAATTTGATTGTTAATAATTTTTACTGTGTCAGAACCACCATTACTTGTTGCACCTAAATTTATTTGAGGTACATTTTGGTTGTAAGTATTATTCCCATTAAAAATAGAGTTATAAATTTTTGGTGCATTACTAATATTTGCACCTCCTTGAATAGCTGCTCTTCTATTATTTAAAAACTGGCAATTATTAATTATTGGGTTTGCTCTAAATAAAGACATTGCTCCATTACCAAATGAAGTACTTGTACCTACATTATTATATTGAAAAGTACAATATTCAAATGTTGGATCACAATCGGATAATTTAAATGAAACTGCATATTCAAAAGTCATGTTTTTGAAATAGGCATTAGTACTACTGCTATCAAGTCTTACTCCTAAAAAGCCATCATTCTTACTTTGAGCAGTAAATAAAATGTTGTTAGTTGGATTTATATAAACTGTTGCATAATTAATCCATAAATAAGTGTTAGGTGCAAATTTTACTGTAGCATCATTCACCAAATAAAGTGTATCAAACTTTTTTATTTCAATAGTATCATTAATATAATATTCTCCACCAACAAATGTAACAGCACCTGAAGAGTTTGTCACCAAGTCATCTAATGTATATTTTACACCAGTACCAGCACTTTGCCATTTTACTGCTGAAACATTACTTATTATTAAGAAAAATGAAAATGCAGTTAGAAATAGTTTTTTGATATACATAAAATAAACGTTTAGAAACAAAGATAAAATTTTATGACGAATAAATAAAAATAGAATACTTAATATAAATAGTAGCATTTAAAACTATACTCCAACAATTAATTTGTTTTGAATAATATGATAAAGCTTTATAGTTAGTGCATGAAACAACATTTTGCCATTTGCATTTCTTTCTATGTGATAAGAGGCTTTATCAATTTCTTCAATAATTGCATGCATTTGACTTACAGTAGCAATTTTATTTAAGCGTTGTGCAAAATCTTTTTCATTGTCAGATAAAGCAATATTATCTGTTCCTAAAACTTTTATTCTTATTGCTTGTTCAATAATATGATTAAAATATCGTAGTAATTGTTTTTGTTTTTCTCTTCCTAATTTACTTATCTCATCAATCCATTTTACTTGTTCTGGCAACATTCTTCTTACAATATATTTTAACCAGTCTTTTAAATAAGATTGCCAGTCTTCATCTGCATGTTGTAATAAATGCAGAGCTTCTCTATAATTTCCTTCTGTAATAGCAGCTAATTGTTTAGCAGTTTCTGGTGAAGTTCCTGCTCTTGTAATCAAAGCTTCTTCAATTTCTTTATCTGTTGGGTTGGCAACTTTTATTAATTGACATCTGCTTAATATAGTTGGTAAAATTTGTTCTTCACTTTCTGCTACAAAAATAAATAGTGTATTTGCTGGAGGTTCTTCTATCAATTTCAAAAGTTTATTTCCTTCTCTACCCAAATATTCAGGCATCCACATTACTAAAACTTTATACTCCGATTCAAAACTTTTTAAGTTTAGTTTTTTAATGATTTCTAAACATTCTTCAGCACTAATATTTCCTTGTTTATTTTCTACATTAATATTTTGTAGCCAATCATATACATTACCATAAGGATATTGTTGAATAAACTCTCTCCATTCATTTATAAAATCGGCACTGATTGGTTTTCCTTTATCTTTTTTTGAAATAACAGGAAAAGAAAAATGCAAATCAGGATGAATTAATTGATTTGCTTTTATATAACCTTCTGTTGTTTCAATTTCATTAGGAGGAACAAAAGAAACACTGCTTCCCATAGCACTCATACCTCCAAACAAATCTTCTACAACTGGTGCTGTTGTAGGCTGACAAATAACAAATTGTGCAAAAGCCAATGCAAGAGGCAATGCCCCACTTCCTTCTTTTCCTAAAAAAAGAAGTGCATGTGATAAACGGTTTTGCTGCACCATTTCTGTTAGGTGTTGCTTTACTGCATCATTTCCTATTATATCTTTAAACAACATAGGGCAACGAAGATAAGTATTGAAAAAATGAAATAAAAAAAGCGATGCACAATACATCGCTTAAATAGTTTATTAAATTTATTTTTCTACTATTCTACAACTTTTGATTTTTTAAAAATGGCATAGATTTCTATTACAAATCCAATAATAATTAGTATTGGAGCAACTGTAATTCTACGAGCTGAGTAAACAACTTTTTCATCAAATACATTTAGGTCAGTATTTTTTCCTCCACTCATAAGTAACATACCAATAATAATAATTACTGCACCAATTAACATCCACATATAATTTTCCTTATAAAAAAGAGGAGTTGTTTTTATTGTTTTTGTTTCTGTTGTATTTTTTAAACCTTTTTTCATAAATACTAAAAAATTGAGTGTGCAATATAAGGGAAAATTAAAAAAAAGAAATTTATAAACCTTGACTCTTCATATATCTTAACAACTGATTTTTTGCAGCTAAAGAAATTCTTTTATGCATAAAACCTGACCATCCAAAAACCAACCCTATTAAACCATAAGCTTGCCTACACCAACGATAATAATTAAAAGCATCACTGTGTTCTATAATTACACCATCTTTTAAACGCATAAAAGCTTTGCATTTATTTATTACTCTTCTGTTTGTTCTAAAAAAAAGATAAGAAGCCGTCCATTCACAAGTGTAATATTCGTTATCATCTGTTTTAATATTATCATACATCAAAGAAAAATCTTTTGCATTTGTACAAAGCATTTGCCACATTGCTTTGGTTTCTTTTCCACGCAAAAAACCAAATACAGGATCACTAAAAGGAATATCGTCTGAATAACAACTGTTCATTGTTGCATAATCTTTTTGCTCAAATGCTGAATAAAATTTTTCTATTGTTGCTATGTTATTGTCCATTATTATTTGCTATTTCTTTTAATACATTATCTATTCTTGTTTTCAAATCTTCATAATTAGTGTAACCTCTTGCTAATAAATAAAATTTACTATCATTTTCTTGCAGCAAAACACAAGGATAGCCAGTTACATTTAATTGTTTGCATAAAGAAAACTCATACTTTGCTTTATCGTTATACTCTTCACTTTTTAATTTTTCGTAAAAAGATTTTTTATCAATATTGTATTTCTCTAAAAGATGTTCATAAGCTGCATCATCTGTTAAATCTCTTCCTTCAAAATGCAAAGCATATTGTAAATCACTGGCAAAAGATGTTTGTTTTTCTGGATATAATTCTTTAAAAATACATAAAGCAATTGCAGGTTTTAAACTGTTAGGGTACCAATCACTTAAGTCAGGGTTTTTAATATGCCATAAATAATCTTCTCCAAATTTTATTCCTGTATAATCTTCTACAGTTTTATATGCTTCTGCAATATAAGAAGCCATTGTGCCAATATGCGTTGGTTGTTCAGGCAAAATCATTCCACCACTTAAAACCTCTGTATGAAAAACAGTACTATATTCTTCACTTATTTTTTTAATTGTTGGGCTAAAACCATAACACCAACCACAATAAGCATCATAACAATAAAATAAATTCATACGGCGAAGATACTATGCTTTTTATTGTTTATAGATTGTAAAAAGCAAATGTTTATTTATTAAAAGCTAAATGCTTTCTATATTTTTGTAATCTTATTTATTAATCAATATAAATTTTTCAATTATGCCAGGCTTTGAACTTTGGGGAGAAGAAGAAAGAAAACATGTAAACGATGTTCTTGAAACAGGTATTTTAATGCGTTATGGTTTTGATGGTCCTCGTAAAGGAATTTGGAAAAGTAAAGAATTAGAAAAAGCAATTACCGAAACTTTTAATTGTAAATATGCACAACTAACAAGTAGCGGAACTGCAGCATTAACAACAGCTATGGCTGCTTTAGGTATTGGTGTAGGTGATGAAGTTATTATGCCTTCATTCACTTTTGTTGCTAGTTTTGAAGCAGTGTTAAGCGTTGGTGCAACTCCTATTTTAGTAGATATTGATAATACACTAACATTAAACCCAGAGGCTGTAAAAAAAGCTATTACAACAAAAACAAAATGTATAATGCCTGTGCACATGTGTGGTAGTATGGCAAATTTAGATGCACTACAAACTATTTGTAAGGAACATAATTTATTATTGTTAGAAGATGCTTGTCAAAGTATTGGTGCTACTTATAAAGGAAAATATTTAGGCACTATTGGCAATGCAGGAACATTTAGTTTTGATTTTGTAAAAACAATTACTTGTGCCGAAGGTGGTGCAGTTTTAACCAATGATGAAAAGGTTTATACTAACTGTGATGGCTTTACAGATCATGGACACGACCATAATGGAGTTGATAGAGGTGCAGACCTTCATCCTTTTTTAGGATATAATTTTAGAATTAGTGAATTGCATGCTGCTGTTGGTTTAGCACAAATTAATAAGCTTCAAAACTTCCTTTCAATTCAAAGAAAAAATCATGCTGCTTTAAAAAATATTTTAGCTCAAGTACCCGAAGTTTCTTTTAGAGAAATACCAGATGCAAACGGCGATAGCTGTACTTTTTTAAGCTGGTTTTTACCATCAGAAAAAATTACAACAGCTTTTGTAGAAGAAATGAAACAACAAGGAATTTTAGCTGGTAATTTTTATTGGTATGCCAATAATTGGCATTACATAAAGCAATGGCATCATTTAAAAGAAGTAAAAAGCTTGTATAATTTTAATGAAGAACAAAAAGCTGCTTTATTAAAATTACAAACACAAAATTTTGAACAAAGCGATGCTATTATGAAGTGTTGTATTTCTACTTCTATAAGTTTATTATGGACAGATGAGCAAATACAAGAAAAGGGAAATAAAATGGTTAATGCAATAAAAAAAGCATTAGCAACTAATTAATAATTTTTAAAAAATAAAATCATCAATATGCAATTTAGAAATTTTAAAATGGTAGATTATGTAGTGTATGGTAGAGGTTGTTTTAACCAGTTAGATGAAATTTTAGCACCACATCGTAAAAACAATGCTCCAATAATTTTTTTAATAGATTATTTTTTTGAAGGAAAAGATTTAGTGAACAGAATTCCATTAAGAGGAAACGATAAAATTATTTTTGCTGATGTAACTTATGAACCAAAAACAACACAAGTAGATAAAATTGCACAACAACTAAAAGATGAGTTTGGAACTGTAAGTGGTATTGTAGGTATTGGTGGAGGCAGCACAATGGATTTGGCAAAAGCTGTATCGTTGATGATGAATAATCCTGGCAGTAGTGCAGATTATCAAGGTTGGGATTTAGTAAAAAATGCAGGTGTTTATAAAGTAGGCATTCCAACACTTAGTGGCACAGGTGCTGAAGTAAGTAGAACAACAGTACTTACTGGACCAACAAGAAAATTAGGAATGAACAGCGATTTTACTCCATTTAATCAAATTGTTCTTGACCCAGAATTAATAAAAAATGCTCCTGCAAATCAAAGATTTTATACAGGAATGGATTGTTACATACATTGTATAGAAAGCTTAGAAGGTACATATATCAACGAGTTTAGCAAAAGCTATGGCGAAAAAGCTTTGCAACTTTGTCGTTATATATTTTTAGAAAAAGATAATTGGGACGATGAGTGTGATGAAAAATTAATGATGGCAAGTTATGCTGGAGGAATGAGTATTGCTTATAGTCAAGTTGGTGTGGCACATGCTGTAAGTTATGGTTTAAGTTATTTATTAGGTACAAAACATGGCATAGGAAATTGTATAGTAATGAACCATTTGGAAGAGTATTATCCTAAAGGTTGTAAAGAATTTAAAACAATGGTAGAAAAAGGAGGATACGAAATTCCAACAGGTATTTGTAAAGGACTTTCAGACGAACAATTTGATACTATGATAAACGTAAGTCTTGGCATGAAACCTTTATGGGAAAATGCTTTAGGAAAAGATTGGGAAAAAATAATGACAAGAGAAAAGCTGAGAGCTTTATACGAAAAACTATAAAGCACATCTTGTAGAATATCTAAATTTTATCTTCTTTGTTTTTTCAAAATAAGCTAAATGAATTGCATAAAACTTTTTATTGTGTTATCTGTGTCATTATTGATGTGTAGTACTGTAATTGCTCAAAAAAATTATGTACAAGAAATAATTCAATATCAAAAAAATTATGTGCAACAACATGAAGTGGTAAGAAAAGAAGATAAAAAATATTTTAGATTTTTTAAGCCAAATACTCAGTATAACATTATTGCATCATTTGAAAAAATAAATGATACTATTGGCTTTATTATGAAAACATCTGGTACAATAGATAAAAAATTTTATCGTTATGGAATAGCAAAATTTTCAATCAACCATCTGCCCTTACAACTTACCATTTATCGTAGCCAACAATCAATGAACGATTCTGTTTACAAAGAATATTTATTTCTACCTTTTACAGATGCTACAAGTGGTAATGAAAGTTATGGAGGTGGTAGATATATAGATTTATTAATTTCAGACATTAAAGAAAATAAAGTTTCAATTGATTTTAATAAAGCATATAACCCCTATTGTGTATATGCTAATGGATATAATTGCCCAATTCCTTTAAGAGAAAACCATTTATCAATTGCCATAAAAGCAGGAGAAAAAATGTATGTAGGAAAGAAAATAGAAAGAGAGAAATAATCTGTTTATCTTAGCTATACATTTTTAATTAAGCATTATTACATGTCTGTAATAAAAAAATTTCTCTTTTGCATTTTCTTCTTTGCATATACCAACATATATGCTCAGGCAGATATAACTCATTACACTACCAACAAAGGGCTTCCCTCAAACTACATTATAAAAACACTTACAGACAATAAAGGATTTTTATGGATTGCTACCATTAATGGATTATGCAGATTTGATGGAATTAATTTTACTATTTATAAACATAATCCTTCTGATAGTAATAGTTTAAGAAGCAATTGGATAACTGATATTTTGGTAGATAATGATGGTATATTATGGATTACTACAGAATGGGGCATTTGTCATTATAATTATTACAACGATAATTTTTCTTACTTAAATAAAATAGATGAGTTGTATATTTTATACAAAGCTCCTATGTGCTTAGATGATAAAGGAAATATTTGGGTAGCTTTTGAAAATGGCCTGTATTTTTTAGAAAATAAAACAAAGAAATTAAAATCTACTTCTTTAAAAAATATTGCAGACCCTCAAAGTATTGCTTACTTTAATAATAAAATATATATAAGTACAAGAGGTAATGGATTATATTATTATGAAGTTGCCTCCAATCAATATAAGATTGAAACAAATAAAATACTACCTAAGCAAACACATATTATGCACTTGTTTGTACAAGATAAAAAAATGTGGATGGCAACAGATATTGGTATTGTAGAGTTAAGCAATAATCATTACACATTATACAACAAGTTTGAAAATGAAAGAAAGGTAGAAAAATTAATGTGCATTAATAAAATAATTAATAACGATAGTATTCTTTTATGTGGCTCCTATGGAAATGAAATTTATATTTTTAATAAATACACAAATAAATTTACTGGCAATTTTAACAAAGAAGCTTTTCCAAATACTATTGTAAACAACTTTTTTACTCAGGATAAAAATATTTGGATAGCAACAGACAGAGGTTTATTTAAAGTAAGCTTTTCTGACAGATATGGAAAAACCATTAATATACCTTTTCATGCTGAAGATAAAAATAAGTTAGTAACTAATATTATTCAATTAAACTCTTCAAAACAAGAATACACTTTTTTATGTGGAAAGAAAAATGCTAAGATTGCCACATATAATATTCAAACAAAAAAGTTTTTCATCAATAAAGAATTTCCTAATAATAAAAGTATTAGTGGTTATAATTGTCTTTATCAATATAAAGATTTTTATTGGGCAGCAGGTGATAGTGTATTAGATTTATTTAACGCTAAGCATAATCGTATAAAGCATTATACACATTCTTATAAAACTATTTCATTGTATGTAGCTAAAAATGATTTTATATGGATAGGAACAGATAAAGGCTTATTACAATTTAATGATAAAACCCAAAAGTTTAAATTTTTTGAATATTCCTTTTTAGGAACAAGTATTGAGAATAGTTCTTTTAGTGAGGTATTTCCTATTACAGCGATTACAGAAGATAGTAAAGGAATTTTATGGCTTGTTAGTATTAAATATGGGCTATTTTCTTTTGATATTAACAAAGAAATTTTTACTCCATATCGTCAAAAAACTACATTAGCATATAATGCTTTAAATAGAATTTCTTCTATTGCAATTGATAATGATGATAATATTTGGTTAGGCACAATGGGAGGTATTACTTGTTATCAGCCATTAAAAAATTCTTTTAAAAATTATAATTCTGAAGATGGATTAACATCAACTTATGTTTACTCTATTGCCATAGGTTTTAATAATAGAATTTGGGGTAGAGGAAATGAATATATTTTTGCTTTTGATAGGAGAGATTCTACATTTATTAATTTACCTTCAGAAGAATATCAAAACAGATTTTATTTTATACAAACCCTAAGTAAAATAAATAGTAATATACTTTGTGGTTTTGAAGGAGGCTTTACAATATATAATACCAATAACAATTATTCTATTCATAAACCTCAACATATTGTAATAAATAAAGTTTCTGTTTTTGAAGCACCTAATCCAGACTTTAGCAAAAATGCTGTTTTTAAATATTACAATGATAATATTCAAATAAGTTTTACTTGCCCTCAGTTTGATAATAACAACCCCTATCAATATAGATATAGACTTGTAGGATTAGATAAAAATTGGTTATATACAGGTACAATAGGAAAAGCTTCTTACAATAATATTCAACCAGGAAAATATAGTTTTGAAGTACAAGTTTCTGTAGGAAATAAATGGAGTAAATCTGAAAAACTATTAGCATTTACTATACAACCAGCATTTTGGCAAACATGGTGGTTTAAAACCTTAGCAATTATTTTATCTGTATTCTTAGTTATTTTTATCACATATAGCTGGAACAGAAATAAATTAAAATCTATAGAGGCTCAAAATAAAGCAAGAGAAAAAGAAATAGAATTGAAGTTAAAGGATCAGGAGAATGCTGAACTACAATTAGCTTCTTTAAGAAGTCAGATGAACCCTCATTTTATTTTTAATTCTCTTAATTCTATTCAAAAATATATTTGGGAAAACAAACAAGAAGATGCTAATGAATACTTAACAAAATTTGCTAAACTAATGCGTTTAATTTTAGAGCATTCCTCTAAAAAATTAATAACACTCGAAGAAGAATTAACAGCATTAAAATTATATCTTGAATTAGAACATAGAAGATGTAATAATAAATTTGATTACAGTTTAATAGTAGATGATTCTATTGAAAAGGAAAAAATTATTATGCCACCACTTTTAATACAACCACATGTAGAAAATGCAATTTGGCATGGACTTTTACCAAAAGAAACAAGAGGAAAATTGCAAGTAAATATTAAGCTACTACAAGCAGGAATAATTGAATGTTTAGTAGAAGATGATGGTATAGGAAGAGAAGCTTCAAATAAAATAAATGAAAAAAAACATCATAAACATAATTCAATAGCTATAAATATTGCTAAAGAACGACTTAAAGTTTCTAACTCTTTAGGATTAATAGGTAAGCTTGAAGTTATAGATTTGTATAATGAAAACAAAGAATCAAAAGGGACTAAAGTTATTCTTCAAATACCCATTGAATACTTTGAAAAAATAAAATAACACTATGATAAGAGCAATTATTGTTGATGACGAAACCCCTTGCTTAGAAACTTTAAGACTGATGATAGAAAAAAAGTTTTCTGATGTAATGAAAGTAATAGCAGTTTGTAATAACCCTAAAAATGCAATAGAAACAATAGACACAGAAAAACCTGATGTACTTTTTTTAGATGTAGAAATGCCTGGAATGAGCGGAATAGAGTTGTTACAATGTTTGAAACATACTAATATGTGTGTAGTTTTTACAACTGCTCATCAACATTATGCTATACAAGCTATTAAACTAAATGCTTTAGATTATTTAACCAAACCAATTTCGTTACAAGAGCTAACTATTGCTATTCAAAAATGTGTTATAAAAAAATCTTCTAGTAACAATGTAAATAATGTAGAAAATTTTATACAACATTTAAAAGGAACTAATACTAAAAAAATTGCTATTTCAACTGCTTCAGCAACTCAATTTGTACCCATACAAGATATTATAAGAATAGAATCCAATAGTAATTATTCAACCATTTATTTTACAAATCGCCCAAAACAAACTGTAGTTAAAACTTTAAAAGATTTTGAGCAACAATTATTACAGCATAATTTTTTAAGAATTCATCACTCTCATTTAGTAAATGCTGAACATATTATTGGCATAAAAAATCAAGACAATGGATACATTATTATGCAGAATAATGATTTGATAGAAATTTCTCGCAGAAAAAAACAAGAAGTTTTACAAAAACTAAAAGATGTATAAAACAGAAAAATCTATATCTAAAACCATTTACTAATAGTTATTAACCAAATACTAAAATATTATAAAATAAAAATATTATTTGATATATATTTGAAATCCACTTCAACCAAACAAATATGTTAATTGTTCCTATTAATAAAATAAAAATTTTTATTGATAAAGAACCTCTATCAGAGGCTAATGCAATTATCATCACATCAACAGGAGAAATAGTAGATAATTTTATACTTCATCAAGGCACTAATGTAATTGATGTTTCTGCTTACATTGATAAAAATTATTCCATCAAAATAATTCATGGTGATAATATTTCTGTTCAAAAAATTTAGGATATAAAATTTAAGAGAATAGAAAAAGAATTAAACAGGTACGATTACTCATTACTTGAATTTTACAATCTCCTACTTTTGCCATTATGAAAAAATCTGTTATCTGTATAGGAGCTGCTTTGGTTGATGAACTTTATAGTGTATCAAGACCTTTGCTTATGGCTACTACTAATGATGCTTTTGTTCATAGAAGTGCAGGTGGTGTAGCTCGAAATATTGCACATCAATTAGCACTATTAGATGTACCTGTACAGCTAATAAGCGTTTTTGGAAATGATGGAGAAGGAGATTGGTTAAAAACAATTTGTAGTTATGTAAATATTCAGTTAGATGCTTCAATAACCAATCAAGCATTAACAGGAAAATATACAGGTATTTTAAATTATGATAGATCTTTATTCACAGCATTACTTACCAATACTTCTTTAAATAGTATAACTCCACAACATTTACAACAACATGAAAATTTATTATCAACTTCGTTTAGTATTGTTGCAGATGCAAATATTCATCCTGATACAGTTGCATGGTTAGCACATTTTTGTAATAGAAAAAATATTCCTTTTATAATTGAACCTGTATCTGTACCACCAGCTCAAAAATTTGCAAAAATGGATTTAACAGGTGTTGATATGATTACACCAAATGAAGATGAACTTCCTGCAATGTGTAGTAAAGGAGGAACAACAATTGAAGAAAATGCCAGAGAGTTGATAAATAGAGGAGTTAAAAAAGTTTGGCTACACAGAGGTAAAGAAGGTTCAATGCTTTTTACAAAAGACAATCAATATAGTTTATCAGCACCAGAAGTTGCAGAAATAAAAGATGTTACAGGTGCAGGAGATGGAAGTTTAAGTGGTTGGCTAATGGCAAAATATTTAGGATTGGATGATGAAGAAAGCCTCAAAGTAGCTCATACACTTAGTGCAGAAATTCTACAAGTTAATGGAGCAATAGCTACACATCTTGACCAACGAAAATTACTTGATTTGGTTAGTAAATATTATTCAGTCAGAAAATTTTTATAAAATTATTTTAGACAAAATTATTATCAGACTCAAAAGACAAACTCTTTCTGATAGTTTATGCTCTTACATTTGCAATAAGTATGAGTAATGGTGGTAATAAGAAAGTATTTGAATTTAGTTTACTTCATAGAATATTCACTTATGTAAAACCATATAAAACTTGGTTTTATTTAAGTTTAGTATTAGCAATTATTATAGCATTTATAGCACCAATTCGTCCATATTTAATTCAACTAACTGTAGATAAATCAATTGGTAAAGACGTACAAATTCCTCAATGGCTACAATATATATTTTTTTCTAAAGACTTCAATTTAGCTACTCAAGTAGTAATATGGGTTACGGTATTTCAAATAGGATTTATTTTTATTGAAACACTATTACGTTTTATATTTTCTTTTATTACTGCAAAACTTGGACAACATGTTGTAAGAGATTTAAGAGTAGCAATTTTTAAAAAAATATTACAACTTAAATTAAGACAATTTGATAAAACACCCATTGGAACTTTAACTACAAGAACTGTCAACGACATTGAAAGTATCAACGATATTTTTAGTGATGGATTAATTCCTATTATTTCAGATTTACTCATCATCATTATTACTTTAATCACCATGTTTTGGATTAATTGGCAACTAACATTGGTTGCATTAATTCCATTTCCTTTTTTAATAATAGCTACTTATTATTTTAAAGAAAGTGTAAATGCAAGTTTTATAAGAGTAAGAAATGCTGTGGCTAACTTAAATGCATTTGTTCAAGAACATTTAACAGGTATTACTGTTGTTCAAGCATTTGCAGCAGAAGAAAGAGAGTTTAAAAAATTTGATATAATTAATAAAGAACATAGAAGTGCAAATATTAAAGCCATTTTTGCTTATAGTATTTTCTTTCCTATTGTAGAGTTAGTACTTGCAATAGGAACAGGATTAATAGTTTGGTGGATTGCTGATAAACAATTAAACCCAGGATTATTAGTTGCATTTATTTTATACCTAAATCAAATATTTAGACCATTACGCATTATAGCAGATAAGTTTAATGTACTGCAAATGGGAATGATTGCTGCAGAACGTGTTTTTAAAGTTTTAGATAATGATGATGTTGAAGAAGAATCAAACAACAATACTGTACAACAAAAACTAAAAGGCAATATAAAATTTGATAACGTTTGCTTTGCTTATACAAATGATAATTATGTTTTAAAAAATATTTCTTTTCAAGCAAATGAAGGAGAAACTATTGCATTAGTAGGACATACAGGAAGTGGTAAAACTTCTATTATTAGTGTATTAAATAAATTATACCCAATACAAAAAGGAAAAATTTTAATTGATGAAATCGACATCAACAATTATTCTAATGATTTATTAAGAAGAAATATTGGCGTTGTATTACAAGATGTCTTTTTGTTTTCTGGAACTATAATGGATAATATTACTTTATACGATTCATCTATAAGTGAACAACAAGTAATATCAGTTGCAAAAATGATTGGTGTACATGAATTTATTAAAAAACTACCCAATGGATACTATTATAATTTAGGAGAAAGAGGAACTACTTTAAGTTTAGGGCAAAGACAACTAATTTCTTTTATCAGAGCATTACTTTACAATCCATCAATATTAATTTTAGATGAAGCAACTTCTTCAATTGATACAGAGAGTGAAAACCTTATTCAAAAAGCAACTGAACAATTAATTTCAGGAAGAACTTCTATAGTAATAGCTCATAGATTAAGCACAATAAGAAGAGCCAATAAAATAATTGTTTTAGACAAAGGAGAAATTAAAGAAATAGGAACACATGAAGAGCTATTAGCAAATAATGGTTACTACACCAAACTTTATAATATGCAGTTTGAGAATGTGTAATGATAGCTTAATAGATAAATTAATTGAATTATATCGAATTGTAGCAATTAAAATCCTCTTTAAAAAATATTTTTTAAGAAGAAATACACATAAAAAATTCTAATTACAAGATAAAACACTTCTTATTTAATTAAGATTATATTTGTGTGAACATGAAAATTAATATTGAAAATTTCCTAAACAATTTTTTAAATAAATGAATAATTATAGGACAAATCAAATAATAAAATACTTACATAAAATAAAATCTGCTAATAAAGAATCTACTAAAAAAGAGGCGTTCAAAGATTTGCTTAATCGTTTGTATCAAGGAGACAATGAAATTGAAAAACTAATAGATACTATAAGTTTAGGTGCAGAAAAATCAATTATTAATATTCCAAGAAAAGATAAATTACATAGAGGAAGTGCAGATACTTTATATAATAAAATTATTATTGAGTTTGAAAATGATTTAAAAATAAATTTAAAACATGCTAAAGAGCAACTTGCTGGCTATTTATTAGGTCAATTTAGAAGTGGTGAGGGTTATAATTTTACACTTATTGCATCTGATTTTATTAATTGGAAAATTTTTGTACCAGATATTTCACAAATTGAATTGATTGAAAGTTTAAATGAAGATGAATTAATTCTTAATGAAAATTTATCTTCTTCTTTTACTTTAACAGAGCATAATTCAGAAGATTTTTTTTATTGGATTGATCGTTTTCTTTTTAAAGAAGAAAAACAAAAAGCTACTTTAAAACGTATAGAAGAATCGTTTGGCTATCAAAGTAACGTTTTCATAGAGTCTTTACGAGAAATGTTTAAACTTTTCACCGATGTAAAAAAATTTGGAGAAGTACAAGTATCTTTTGAACAATGGAAAAAATTTCTTTCAATAGCTTATGGTTCTTTTGATGCAAGTGAAAAAAATTTTCTTATTCATACCTACTTAAGTATATTTTCAAAAATGCTTGCTTATGCAGTAGTTAGCAATGATGATTATATTGATGATGATGAATTATTAGGAATTATAAAAGGAACTATATTTAATAAATATAATATTCAAAATTTTGTTGATAATGATTTCTTTCATTGGATTGGTAGTGATAGAAATTTCAGAGGACTAAAAAAAGTATTTCGTATTATTTCACAAGAAATTTCAACATACGAATTTAATGATGTTGATGAAGATATTCTAAAAGGAGTTTATCAAGAATTAATTGATCTTGATACAAGACATGCACTTGGAGAATATTATACTCCAGATTGGTTGTGTGAAAGAATTATAAGTGAATTTCATTTTACCCCAAAAAATAAAATATTAGATCCAGCTTGTGGAAGTGGTTCTTTTCTTAGAGCAGCTATTCATCAGTTGAAAAAATTAAATCCAAAAATTACTGTAGAAGAAATTAATAATTGTATTTATGGAATTGACATACATCCATTAAGTGTACAAATTGCAAAAACAACCATGTTAATTAGCTTAGGAAAAGAAGTAATTAAAGCTAAAAAACCAATTCATTTTAATATTATTCTTGCAAATACTTTACTTGCTCCAGATGGTGTAAAAGATATTTTTGGAGGTGAGTTTATTATGAATATTGATAAAGAAAAACTTTGGCTTAATACACAAGTTTTTGAAGATGATCTTTTGTTTGATGAAGCTCTTGAAGTTTGTGAGGATTTAGCAGAGCAAACTTTACATAAGAAAAAAGAAACTGAACAAACTTTTGAAAATAATTTAAGAAGAAGATATAAAAATGGAGGACTGAATCCTACCATTATAAATAATTTTTATTCAATTTATGAAACACTAAAGAAAGTAAAAGAAAGTGGTAGAGATAGTATTTGGAAATTTATAGTTCAAAATTTGTATAAACCATATTTTTTAAATAAAAAGTTTGATTATATTATTGGAAATCTCTGGCTTACATATAGCTCTATTAAAAATGAAGAATATCAAGATCAATTAAGTCAACTTGCAGAAAAATATAATGTAAAACCTAAAAGAATTGTAAACTTTCCACATTTAGAAATTGCTGCTATTTTTATGAGTTATTGTAGTAGTTATTTTTTAAACAATGAAGGGAAATTAGCTTTTGTTTTACCAAGAAGTTTTTTTAGTGCTGACCATCATGATAATACAAGAAGTGGAAAAGCTAAAGGATTTCGTATAACTGAAATTTGGGACATGGCTAATGTAGCCCCCTTATTTAGAATACCAAGTGGAGTATTTTTTGTAGAAAAAGCTGAAGTAAAAAAAGCTATACCAAAAGCAGGAATTAAGGGAATTTCATTTTCAGGTAAACTACCTTTGCATAACTGTAATTATATAACTGCTAAACCAAAACTTAAAGAAGAAAAAAATAAATGGTTTTATATTCAAAGAGGCAAGTCTTCTGCTTTAAGCACACAAAAATTTACTTCAAAAAATTTAATTAATCCGTATAAATCACTTTTTAAACAAGGTGCTACAATAGTGCCACGAGCATTTTACTTTATACAACTAACACAAGAAGCCCCTGATGATTGGGAAGATAGAATAGTTAATATAAAAACTTCAGAAGATATTCAATCAGAAGCAAAAGCTCCTTGGAAAGGTTTAAACTTTGAAGGAAAAATTGAAAGTGATTTCATTTTTAGGACAGCTCTTTCTAAAAGTATTTTACCTTTTGGCTTATATCAACCTAATTTGGTAACATTACCAATTTCTGTTGAATTAAATTCATTAAACAGAAAACAAATTAATATTTATTCTTCTTCACAACTTTTAAAAAATGGTTATAGAGATGCAGCAAGATGGTTTAGTAATGCTGAAAGAATTTGGGAATTAAATAGAACTGAAAAATCTAAAACAATGACTAATATTAATCGTTTAGATTTTCAAAGAGGTCTTACAGAACAAAACTTAAATGCTTCTTATTTAGTATTATTTAATGCTTCTGCAAAAGATGCAAATGCAACAATTGTAAAAAGAAAAGATTTTGATTTAGAATTTATTGTTGAAAGTAAAGGTTATGTTTATTATACAAATAATTTAAAAGAAGCTTATTATTTATCTGCTATTTTAAATTCAACAATACCTAATTTATTAATGAAAGATTTTCAAACAAAAGGATTGTTTGGAGCAAGGGACGTGCACAAGAAAATTCTTGATGTCTATTTCCCAAAATTTAATGATAAAGATGATAAACATAAGCAATTAGCAAATTTGGGTAAATTAGCTCATGATAAAGTAACTAAATTTATTTCTACTATTGATAAAACAAAAAAAGTAGAAGGTTTAGTTTTAGGAAAACTGCGATTAGATATTAAAAAGCACTTAACTAAAGAGATGAAAGAAATTGATAAAATAGTTAAAAAAATTATCTCTTAATTTTATCTTGCTACGTTTACTGCTCTTTTTTCTCTAATAACTGTTACTTTAACCTGACCAGGATATGTCATTTCTGTTTGAATTTTCTGAGCAATCTCAAAACTTAATTTATCACTATCAGCATCAGAAACTTTATCAGCTTCTACAATAACTCTTAACTCCCTACCAGCTTGTATTGCATAAGCTTTTTCAACACCTTGATAGTTCATTGCTAAAGCTTCTAAGTCTTTAATGCGTTCTATATATTGTTGCATTATTTCTCTTCTTGCACCTGGTCTTGCACCACTTATAGCATCACAAGCTTGCACAATTGGAGAAATAACATACTGCATTTCTATTTCATCATGATGAGCTCCAATTGCATTAACAACAGCAGGATTTTCTCCATATTTTTCTGCTAATTTTGCTCCTAATAAAGCATGGCTTAATTCTGTTTCTTCATCAGGTACTTTCCCAATATCATGTAATAAACCTGCACGTTTTGCTAATTTTGGATTTAGGCCTAATTCTGCAGCCATAATAGCACAAAGATTTGCTGTTTCTCTACTGTGCATTAATAAGTTTTGTCCATAAGAACTACGAAAACGCATTTTACCAACTATTCGAACCAATTCTTTATGCAATCCATGAATACCTAATTCTATTACAGTTCTTTCACCAATTTCTATTATTTGTTCTTCTAATTGCTTACGAGTTTTTTCAACTACTTCTTCAATTCTTGCAGGATGAATTCTTCCATCAGCAACTAAACGTTGTAAACTTAATCTTGCAAGCTCTCTTCTTAGTGGATCAAAACAAGAAAGAACAATTGCTTCTGGTGTGTCATCAACAATTAAATCTACTCCTGTTGCAGATTCTATTGCTCTGATATTTCTTCCTTCTCTTCCTATAATTTGTCCTTTCACTTCATCACTTTCTAATTGAAAAACTGTTACTGTATTTTCAATAGTTTGCTCTGCTGCAGTACGTTGTATGCTTTGTATAACTATTTTTCGAGCTTCTTTATTGGCTTTTTGTTTAGCATCTTCTATAATTTCCTGTTGAAGTGCTAATGCTTGTGTTTGAGCTTCATTTTTTAAGCTTTCTACTAATTGAGCTTTTGCTTCTTCGGCACTTAATCCTGCAATTTTTTCTAATCTGCGTATATGTTCTTCCTGATGTTTTTCAAGTTCTGTACGCTTAATATTTACAATTTCTATCTGCCTGTTTAAGGTTTCTTTTATAGCTTCATTTTCTTTTATTTGTTTATCAAATGTTGCTTCTTTTTGGTTTAAAGAAACTTCTTTTTGCCTTACTCTATTTTCAGCATCATTTAATTTTTTATTACGCTCAAGAACTTCTTTATCGTGTTGGGCTTTTAGTTGAACAAATTTTTCTTTTGCCTCAAGTTCTTTTTCTTTTTTTACATTTTCAGATTTTAATTCTGCTTCTCTTATTATTGTTTGTGCTTGTAATTCAGCTTCTTCAATTTTTCTTTTTGTATTTTTAGCAAAAATTAATTTACCCATCAATATACCAACTATCAAACATATAACTCCAGTTATAATAACTATTATTAAATCCATTTTTTTGATGATTTTTTAATTGTTTCAAATTCAATTTATAAATTAAATACCGCATAATTTTTTAAACGATAGATAAGTAGCGAAGATAATTAATTAGGTATTAAAAATTTCAAGTAAACGTATAAATAAATAAATTAATTTTTGCTGAGAGATTTATGAAAAATTCTCTACCAAAATAAAACTTTATCCCAAAATAAAATTTTGTTTCCAAATATTGGAAGAATTTTCAAATAATATCAAAAGTAATTTTAAGTTAAAAATTTTATAATTATATTGATAATCAATCATTTAAAAATTAATTACTGCTAAATTTCTTTTTTGGCACCTACTTTGAATTAAATAAGTTACTTTTGAATATCCAATATCTACCGAAAGAAACCAAAATTAAAAAAATCCAAAAATATTCTCTGAATTACCTGAAAATAAAATTTAATAAAAATTCAATTTCAGGAAATGAGAACAATATTCAGTTTATTATTAGCAACAATTTTATTTACTTCTTGTTCAAAGAAAGATAACTTTATAGCACCTGCTGAAGAAGCTAATAATAATAGTTTATTTTTTAAAGATGCAAATCTTGCTGTACGTTCAATAGTTGCTACAGCAAATACAAATTCTTCTGTTAAAATAGATTTTTCAACTTTATACGAAAAAAATATCACTAAGTTAGAATTGATGAGTGGTGAAACTCCTAATTACTTATGTGCTATTTATACTGTAAACTTAACTACTAACAGTAGTCAATACAAAACTTATAGCACAATTGAAAATAACCCAAAAGGAGCTACTGTATATTACATGATTCGTTATACATTATCAAATGGAGATTGGGGTTATACAGATGTTTTAAAATTTCAGCGTAATAATAAATAAAACTACAAACTCAATTTGAGTCTTTTAATCCGTAACCTAAGCTAATTGAGTTTTAATCTGTAACTTAGTTTTATAAAATGCCTCTTCAATAGGAGGCATTTTTATTATATTATAAGACCTAATTTAAAGCTAAAATAAGCATACTACTTTTTTTCATTGGCAAAAAGCCTTATTTTGCAACCTAATCAGAAAGTAACATTTCTTAGTTTACTGCTTTGTTTACCAATACTTTAAATAATTTATACTGAGGTAAAAAGCACAAATTATTTCTCAATCAAAATTAAAGCTTGCTTTCTTTCTGATAAAGAGTAAAAACTTTTTTATGAATAAACAAAATTTCTATGTGGACTCAGAATTGGGAACTCTCAAAAAAATATTAATTCATAGCCCAGATGGAGGTATTGGAAAAATTATTCCTGGAACATTTTCAGATAATTTGTATGATGATATTGTGCATTTGAAAAAAATGCAAAAAGAATACAATCATTATGTAAAACTGTTATTATATTTTTTAGATCCTGAAAAAGCAGCTTACGTTACTAATTTCTCTAAAAGCGAAACAGAAGAAAATGCAGGATTTTGTTTTATACCTGGTAAAAAAGAATATTTTAATTCTGATAAAGTATTTGAAGTTCAGACATTGTTAGAAGAAATTGTAAAAGATGAAAAAGTTAAGCTAAGACTTATTTCTGCTATTTGCTCTTATGAAGAAACAGGATTGCATATTCAAAATAAATTAGAAAATATTAGTGACGCTGCATTATTAGCTAAAATACTAATTACAGGAATTTTACCAGCAAAAGAAGTTGGCTTAAAAGAAGACCAATATATTTTTCCCCCTATACCAAACTTTATTTTTACAAGAGATATAAGCATAATGCTTAAAGACCATATTTTGCTTAGCAGAATGGCTACAACAGCAAGAAAAAGAGAATCTTTAATAACTAAATTTCTTGCACTTTATTTTTTATTTAATGAACAAACAGAAAAAGTAATAGAGATAATTGAAGAGAGTGATTATTTTTTATATGAAGAAGAAGAACGTAAACAAAGAATAATTTCTATTGAAGGTGGAGATATTATGATGATACATCCAAAACATTTATTAGTAGGATGTAGTGCCAGAACTTCTGCAAGTGCTATTAACGAAATTATTCATACCATTTTTGGAAATGAAAAATTAGGTATTGAAAAAATTTCTGTAGTAAAAATTCCTAAAACAAGAGCTCAAATGCACATTGATACCATTTTTACACAAGTAAAAAGAGGTGTTTGGGTTTTGTATGGAAGATATTCTGACAAAATTTTGAGAGCAGAAGAAAACATGAAACAATCTTATCTTAAAATGTTATCTCACACGCCAAGGAAAACAGAGTTGGAAGAAGTTGAAATATTTCAGTTTTATAAAAAAGCTGATGAACCTTATCAAAAAAATAAATCTTACTTAGTAAAAGAAAATGTACCAGCAGGTTTAGAATCATTGTTAAGACATATTTCTGAAAAAGATTTTAATGTAAAACCAGAAGAGGTAAAAATAATTTACAGTGGTGGCAATAATTTTCCTTATGATGAACGTGAACAATGGACAGACTCTTGTAATGTAGTTGCACTAAAAGAAGGAGTAGTAATTGGTTATGATAGAAACGATAAAACAACAGAAGAATTTATTGCTGCTGGATTTAATGTAATTACAACAGATAAAGCATTTGAAATGTTTGAATCTGGTATAAACCCTCATAGTCTTGAAGATACTTTAATACTAATTCCTTCTGCTGAATTATCAAGAGCAAGAGGAGGCTCTCATTGTATGAGTATGCCATTACTTAGAGATAAATGGATTCAATAATTATTCGCAACAAATTTTTTTATGCAAACAACATCACATTTATTAATGATACGCCCTGTTCATTTTACCTTTAATGAACAAACTGCTGTAAACAATGCCTTTCAAATTGCAGCAGCAGATAATGAAACTCAAAATAAAGCATTAGAAGAGTTTAATAATTTTGTTGAAACACTTACCAACAAAGGAATTGATGTAACTGTAATAAATGATACTCCAGAACCCCATACACCAGATTCTATTTTTCCAAACAACTGGATTTCTTTTCATAATGATGGCACTATTTTACTATATCCTATGTATGCAAAAAATAGAAGACAAGAAAGAAAGCCTCATGTGATAGAAACTGTTGGCAAAAAATTTTCTATTAATAATACTATTAGTCTTACAAATTATGAAGACAATAATTTGTTTTTAGAAGGTACTGGCAGCATGGTTTTAGACAGAGAAAATAAAATTACTTATGCTTGTTTATCGCAAAGAACAGATGTTACTGTACTGCAAGATTTTTGTACTAAAATGAATTATAGCTCTGTATTTTTTTATGCTACTGATGCAAACAATTCTCCTATTTATCATACCAATGTTATGATGTGTGTGGCAGATAAATATGTTGTTATTTGCCTTGATTCAATAAAAGATGAAAAAGAAAAAAATATTGTTTTACAGTCTTTTGAAAAAACAAATAAACAAGTTGTAACAATTACACTTGAACAAATGAATAAGTTTGCTGGCAATATGCTTCAAGTACAAAATAAAGAGGGTAAAAAGTTTTTAGTAATGTCTTCTCAAGCATATCATTCTCTTACAAGTGAGCAAGTAAAAATATTACAAGAATTTAATGAAATTATTCACTCTAATTTAACTACAATAGAAACCAATGGTGGTGGCAGTGCAAGATGTATGCTGGCTGAAATATTTTTGCCTGTGAAATAGAATTTCATTAAAGTGGATAAGTAAATAGATTAATTAATACAAATTACTTTGCAGAACATTTTCTTTGCATAAAATATATTGAATAGTGAGTAAAGCTTCTTATCAAATAAGGTTAGACCAATTTGAAGGTCCATTTGATCTTCTATTGTTTTTTATAGAACGTGATGAATTAGATATATACAATATACCTATCACAAAAATTATTAAAGATTTTTTAGAATACATTCATTCGCAAGAAAAATTAAATATAGAGTTAAGTAGTGAATTTATTTTGTTTGTATCTACACTAATGCGTATTAAAGCTAAAATGCTTTTACCTAGAAAAGAATTAGATGCTGAAGGAAATGAAATTGACCCACGTAAAGAATTAGTAGATAAAGTTTTAGAATATAAAAAATTTAAAGAAGCATCTGCAAAATTAGCAGACATGGAAGCTTTAAGAATGTTGATGACTAAGAGAGGAAATCTTCAAAAAGAATTAAATGAAATAGGAGAACAATCTGGAGAAGGAACAGAAATACAAACCATTACTTTATTCAAACTGATGAAAGCTTTTGAAAAAGTAATGCAACGTCTTAATGAAAGACAAAATAAACCTGTACATACTGTTATTCGTTATAGCTATACAATGGAAGGAAGCAGAGATTATATGCTACATTTTATACAAAACGAAAAAACAGTTTCCTTTGAAAAAGTATTTGATGTTTGTGAAAATAGAATACATGCCATTTTTCTTTTTCTATCTATGTTAGAGCTAACCCAACAACGATACATGAAATTATTAATTGGTGAAGGAAGAAATAATTTTATTATAGAATGGAACGAGCACAGAGAAGAAGAGTTAAAAGAAGAAGGCATAGACATCAATGAGCTTAATAATATGCCTACTTCTTTTCCTGATACTGAAATTAATGAAGAAGATAATGCTTCATTAAACTAATGGGTTTTGAATTTTTGATTTTTATTAAACTACCTCTATCCCCTCAAAGAAGAGGAACAAATAACTCAGAGAAAATAAAATTTTTCTCCTTTTGAAAGATTTATATTCTATTTTTCCTGACTTGTCCACCTCTAATTTTCAATTTTCATAAACTGTTTATATTCAATATTTTAGTGTAGTTTTAGTGCGTTATTTGTCGCACTAAGGGTATTTTTATGCTAAAAATTAGAGAGGTTAAAACAGCTTCAGGAAGTATTGCTATTCAAGTTGTTTATTATTTGAATAGAAAGAGGCTTGTATTAAAGCATATCGGTTCAGCTAAAGAGCAACTTGAGTTAGAAAACTTAAAGCTTTTAGCAAATGAGTTTATCCAATCACACACTAATCAATTATCTGTTTTTCCAAATCAAAACCCCAATACTCATTTATACATTGAGCATACTCAATGCATCGGCTTTTATTATCGTTTTTTTTATGACACAATTCAGCAGTTAATGACTCAAATTGGCTTTGATAAGTTATCTACAAACTTATTCAGAGATTTAGTTATAATAAGAATATTAGAACCTGCTTCAAAGATGCGTTCCATTGCATTATTGGAGACTTATTTTGGTATTATTCATAGAAGGCAGAGTTACTACAGAGAAGTAAGAAAATGGCTCTCTTTAAAAGAGCAAGTGCAACAGGTTGTTTTGTCTTTTGCTCAAAAGGAATATGGCTTTGATTACAGACTCTTATTTTACGATGTAACAACATTATACTTTGAAACTTTTGAGAGTGATGAGTTGCGTAATACAGGTTTTTCTAAAGACAATAAATCACAACAACCACAAATTTTGATTGGATTAATGGTAAACAAAGATGGCTTTCCAATAGCTTATGATATTTATACAGGAAACACCTTTGAAGGGCATACAATCATTCCTATGATTAAACCATTTGTTGAACGCAATAAAGTAAAAAACTTTACAGTAGTGGCAGATGCAGCAATGATAAGTACTGATAATATTAATGAACTTAGAAAAGAAAATATACACTATATAGTTGGTGCCAGACTTGGAAATTTATCCCAAGAAACATTTGCATTAATAGATAGTAAAATGACAAGGGAAGATGCTAAAACCATTAGAGTAAATACAAGCAAAGGCTATTTAATTTGTAGCTACTCCTCTACCAGATACAAGAAAGATAAATATGAAATGGAAAAGCTAATTATAAAGGCAAAAGCAATTGTAGAGCATCCATCAAAAAACAAAAGAACCAAATTCGTAAAAACTAACAAAGAGCAGATAGAACTCAATAAGGAATTAATAAATAAAACATCCAAATTATTAGGCTTAAAAGGATACTATACTGACTTAGAAGAAACAGTTTTAGCAACAGAGAAAGTCATTAATCTATACCATGAACTTTATAAAATAGAGCAAGTCTTTAGAATCGCAAAATCAGACTTAGAGACCAGGCCTATCTTCCACTTCAAAGAAGAACCCATAAAACTCCATTTGCTAATTTGTTTCATGGCATTAGTACTTTCTAAACATATTGAATTAAAAACAGGCTCATCAATTAAGCATTTCATTACTGAATGCAAAAAGGTAACAGATACACGAATGCTTAATACAATAACTCAAAGAGAACTTATTGTCAAAGGAAAAATGACCAATACTGTAACAGAATTTTTATCAAAATTAAATCTGCCGCACTAAAGTGGACAAGTCAAAGTTTTATAACCAGTTCAGAAAAAAAACAAGGAATAGAAGAACTATTGGAATTTATTAAAGCTTGTAATAAAAATTTATAAGAAGCCTACAAATATGCAATTGCATATTTGTAGGCTGGGGGATCATCATTAATTCAACAACTTTTCAGATAATTTAAGTACTTCATCTACTCTACTATAATTTACAGAATAGTGAATTGTTTTACCATCTCTTTTTGTATTAACTAATCCAGCTCTTCTTAAAATTGCTAAGTGTTGAGATGCAACAGATTGTTCAATTCTCATTTTTACGTACAACTCTGTTACAGTAATTGTTTTTCGTTCATCAATTAGCTTAACAATTTGCTGACGTAGTTTATGATTAAGAGCTCTAATAGTTAATGCAGCTTTTTTAAGCATTAATGGATCCACTGTTACTGGTGTATCACCATTAGTAAGAACTAAATTTGACTGATTCATATTTTCTCTTTTGGGGGTTAAAGAAGACGTAAATGTATAAAAATAAAATAATTTTTGCTCTTTTTTTATATAAGTTGTTATTTTAATGATTTAATCGGCGAATAAAATTGTTTAATATAAAATGGTTCGCTATAAGCTAAGTCAATAAAATAGCCTTTTTGATAAGACTTTTCTGCTAAAGAAATAATATTTTGAGCTGTATAAATTATATCTGTATAAATGGCATTTGGATGATGAAGAATTTGTTTAAGCTTATTATGTCCATTACCGCTAAAAATAATATTAAACTGTTTTAATTCATTTGAAAAACTATTTTCATCTAAAATTTTAGCAGTCGGCTCAAGAAATATTTTCATATTTTGATAATAAATAGCTGTAAAAACTTCCATTCTTCTTGCATCAATCATTGGGCAATATAGAACAGGCAGATTATTTTTATTTTCAGGGAAAATTTTTTGAATATTATTGTGAATTGCATCTGCCATTACTTCCAAAGTATTTAGAGCAATTAATGGTTTACTAAGTGTATAACAAATTCCTTTTGCTGATGCAAGGCCAACTCTTAATCCTGTATAACTTCCAGGACCATTAACTACAGAAACTGCATCTATTGATTGTAATGAAATATTTTGTTGTTTGAAAATTTTTTGAATAGCTGGTTGTACAAAAGAGGCATGATGTTTTTGTTCAAAATTTTTATCTTCTGCAATCAGTTTATTATTTTCAGATAAATAAACACTTGCTTGTTCTGTAGCTGTATCTATATGTAATAATAATGGCAATACTTTTTATTTTTTCAAAAATAAAAGTAATAAAAGATTTTAGATACTGAATTATTAGCTTCTAATTCTCATTGTTCTAATTGGGCCACCACCTTTAAACATTCCTCTCATAAAAGGTGGCATTTGTTGCCCCTTGCCTGCAAAACTTCTAAAGTTATAAGTGAAAGTAAGCATAAAATATTGAGTTAGCACTGTAGTGCGAGTGTCTTGAATAAAGTTTTGTTCTACAGTTCTTGTAATACTTTTATTTTGATTAAGTAAATCAAATACACTGAATTTTATTTCACCATCTTTTTTCTTGAAAATAGTTTTTGCAATTGAAGCATTCCATAAAGGAATTGTTTGGTTATAACCAGTACTTTGACCTCTATTCATCGTTAATTCAAATTCGCTACCAATTATCCAACCTGATTTTGTTGAATAAGTTGGTTCAATAGAAAATATTTGAGAAAAATAATCTCCATCCTGAGAATTGTTTAAAGAATATCTTGCAAAAGTATAAGTAGATGAACTGGAGAAATTAAGGTCAAATATTTCTTTGATATTCATATTATAACTTATTCTTTCTCCTATTATATAATTATTGGTATAATTTTTTTCGTTGTTAAATAAGTTAATGTCTTTGTTATACATTAAAGTTGTAGTAAAGTTTATATTAGATTTTATTTTTTTTATTGGAAAGCCATAATTAATAAAACCTGAAAGATTTAAAGCTCCATCAATATTTACTGGTTTTGAATATTGTGCACCTGGTATTAAAATAATACCATCTACTACTATAGGTGTATTACTAGTGTTTTGAATTATACTATTACCAATTTTATTTTGAGTAAGATTTCCATTGAAGCTAACAAAAAAGTTTTTAAAAGTAATAATATCAAACTTAGAATAAAAAATGCTAAAGTTATGTCTGAACTCTTGTGCTAAGTTTGGATTACCATTTCTAATATAAAGTTGATTGCTATTATCTATCACTTCTTGTAATTGAGTAATAGAAGGTGCATTGGTACTTCCTCTATAATCAAATCTTAAATTTTTTGTTCTGCTTTTACTATATCTTAATTGAAAACTTGGAAAATAATTTGTGAAAGTATTGCTTAACTTATTTTGTTTTGTTTTATTATCACTTGTAAGTTCTGCATATTGAACACCCATACCAACAATATAACTCCAGTCTTTATTTATTTGTTCTCTATAGTTTACATTAAATTTACTTGATGTATTAGTGTTATCAAATTTATTAGTTAGGTTAGGTACAATAATATCAAAGTTTCCTGTGTTTTTATTATACATAAGAGTTCGTTGGTCAGAGTTATTTCTGTTATAATTATAATTATAGCTAAATTCCATTTGCCCTCTTTTACCAATTGGTTCAGTATATGATAAATTGCTACTAAAAGTTTTTCCTGTTCTATCTGTATTGCTTATTTGATTTACAGTATCTATAATTCCAGTTGTATAAATTCTATTATAAGAAATATTATTTCCATCAGATTCATTATTACTTAAACCAGGTGTTAGATTTAATGAAATTGTACGACCACGTTTTTTAAATTTATGTCTTAATAAAATAGAAGTACTAAAGTTATAACCATTACTTTTATTATTATTTATTTGTTGTACTTCACTTAGGTTAATTGACTTTCCTTTTGTAAGAATTGAAGTTGTTTGTTGGCTTCTATCATTTTGTTGATAACTGAAGTTAGGACGAATTAAAATAGAAGTAGTTGAATCAAATCTATGATCTATTTCAAAATTAAATCTATGGTTTTGATTATTACTGCCTGAAAAAGTTTTATTATTATTAAACTGAGATGAATCGTTAGTTACAAATGTTTCTGTATAATTTTCATTGTCATTATTTACATTCATATTGTTATAAAAATAACTTCCTCCAGCACTTGTTTTAGAACTCCAAACATCATTATAATTCACACCACCAGCCCAAGTTGTTGCAATACCAGATTGATTTGGTGTCATAAAATTTCCTAACATTCCACCACCTCTACCTCCTCCCATTGAAAAAAATCCTCCTCCTCCAGCAAAAGCAGATGGATTCATAGCTCCTAATAAGTCTTGAATAGAAAAGTTTTGTTGATTAATATTATTTCCCTGACCAATAAATGAAATTTGTTGATTGCCATTAAACCTATTAAAGTTTACATTTGTACTATAGGTTTCATTGTTTCCTGCACCAGCACTTATTTTTCCAAAATATCCTTTTCTTCTATCTTTTTTTGTAATAAGGTTTATTGTTTTTTCTCTATTACCATCATCAAAGCCACTGAAAGCACTTTGATCACTTTGTGCATCATAAAGCTGAACTTTATCAATCATATCACTTGGTAAATTTCTTGTTGCTGTTGTTGGGTCATCACCAAAAAATCTTTTTCCATCAACTAATACTCGTTTTACAGTTTGTCCCTGAGCTTTTACAGTTCCATTTTTATCTACTTCAACCCCTGGTAATTTTTTAAATAAATCTTCTACTGTTGCATTAGGTTTTGTTTTAAAACTTCCTGCATTAAATTGTGTAGTATCTCCTTTTATTTGAACAGGAGCAGCAACAACTGCAACGCCTTCTAATTCAGATGCTGCAGGTTTTAGGTATATATTTCCTAAATCAGTTATTGGATTTTGTTTATTGAAAGTTATGGTTTTAAAATAATGTTCATATCCACTAAAACTTATTTGAATTAAATAAGTACCCATTGGAAAACCTTTTACCTCAAAGCTTCCATCATTTTTTGCTAAACTAAAAGCCTCTACTGTTGAGTCCTTAGGGCTTAATATTGTAATTGATGCATCTTTTAAAGATTGTTTTGTAACAGTATCGATTAATTTACCTTTTAATAAAGGTGAGCCTTGCTGTGCAAAACCAAATTGTGCAATAAATAATAAGCAAATTGAAGTAAAAATTTTTTTCATAAAGTTTAAACTTTAGTGGTGCAATTTTATTGATGTACGAAAATAATCGTTTGAATTGTTGTGTAAATGTTAATAATGACAAACAGAAGTTTTGAATTGATGAATAATGAAAATTATAATAAATGAGTTTCTTTAGCTATTGAATTATTTACATCATTAATTGCTTTTATTAACCTTTCATCATAGCTTCCACTAATTTCTACCCAAGGTGTTGTTTGATTTATCATGATATCTTTATAAATATGATGTAATTCTAGTCTTGGTTTTTCATCAGGGTATTCTCTTAATTCATCTTTAATCCAAGGTAAATCTACATTACACAATAAATACAAATCATAAGTTCTATTAACTATTTCATCTAAAATAAATTGATGACATTTTCCAAAAACGTACTCACACCAAACTTTCATTACATACATATTAGTATCAATAAATAATAATGGAGGATGTCGAGTGACAGACATTGATTGACTATTGATATAGAAGCCATCATTATTTTTTTTCCAAAATTTTTTTATTTTATTTTCATATTCATCTTCTAAAGCTAATTGTCCCTTAGCAATAATTTCTAAATCATCAAATGTATAATCTGTACCATTAGTAAGTAAATATTCTCTTGCATATTCTGGGCACCATTCTGTTTTAAAGTGTTGTGCAAGTAATTCACACAATGTACTTTTTCCAGTGCTTTCTGCTCCAATAATTGCAATTTTTATTATTGCTTTATTTGATTGATACATTACTTAGTAAAAACTATTTTCTAATACTTAGTTTTAAAAATTTTGGCTAAAGTAAAGGTTAATTTTTTAATACATTGTATTGAATAGTGTTTCTTTCGGTTGAAGAATTTATTTTTCCCTTATCAAAAAAATAAATTATTACTCTATAATCATTAAACAATTCAACAAAAAGTATAACTTGCAGTTTATTACAACATGGCTGAAATTTTAATTATTCTTTTCTTAATTATTTTGAATGGGATATTCTCAATGGCAGAAATTGCATTGGTATCTGCACGAAAAGCTAAATTAGAATCTCTTGCAAATAAAGGAGATAATGAAGCAAAAGCTGCTTTAAACTTAGCTAATCAACCAGAGCGTTTTTTATCAACTGTTCAAATTGGCATTACATTAATTGGTATTTTAACTGGTATTTTTTCTGGCGAAAAAATAAAAGCTCATGTTGTAGAATGGATTCAACAATTTGATTTATTAAGCCCTTATAGCCATAAGTTAGCAACAATTATCGTAGTTGTTATAATTACCTATTTTACTTTAGTGTTAGGAGAATTGTTGCCTAAAAGAATTGGATTAAGTAATCCTGAAACTATTGCAAAATTTATGGCAAAGCCCATGAATTTTATTTCTCGTATTACTTTTCCATTTATCTGGCTTTTAAATAAATCTACTAATACTTTAACTAAGCTTTTTCGTATTCAATCAAATAATACAGCAGTAACTGAAGATGAAATAAAAGCAATTATAAATGAAGGTACAGAGCAAGGTGCTATTGAAGAAGCTGAACAAGAAATTATTGAAAGAGTTTTTAGACTTGGTGATAGAAATATTACTTCCTTAATGACACATAGAAGTGATATTATTTGGTTAGATATTAATAAAACAATTGAAGAAGTAAAAGATAAATTTTCTGAAAATATTTATTCAGTATATCCTGTTTGTGATGGAAATATTGATAATATAAAAGGAAGTGTTTCTGTAAAAGATTTATTTTTTAATGATGCTAAAACTCCTCTTGCATCAATAATTAAGCAGCCTTTATATGTACCAGAAAATAACACAGCTTATCAGGTATTAGAAAAATTTAAAGAAACAAAAATTCATCATTGTTATATTATCAATGAATATGGAAGCCTTGAAGGAATGATAACACTAAATGATATTTTAGAAGCTATTGTTGGCGACATACCAGAAGTAAATGAAGATGATTATGAAATTATAACAAGAGCTGATGGAAGTTTGCTTGCAGATGCTCAAATACCTTTTGTAGAATTTTTAAATAAAGTAGGAAAAGAGGATTTGATAAATGATGAAGAATATGATTTTGATACTTTGGCTGGTTTTATATTACATCATACACAGGAAATTCCTTCTACTGGAGATACACTGCAATGGCGTGGCTTTGAATTTGAAATTGTAGATATGGATAAGCACAGAATTGACAAAATTTTAATTACTAAAAAAGAGGAAGAATCTCCTACAGAAACAGAATAATTTTTTTAAGCTTTCATTTTGTTTTTATTTGTAAATATTGCTTTTTTTATTGATTAACTAATTTTAATTATGATAACCTTGAATATATTTTTTAGAAAACAACAAATTATTTTTTTATGCCTTTTCTCTACATCCTTATTTTTTACTAAAAATATTTCTGCTCAAAAAATTTATTCAAGATTAGAGAATAATCCAATTTTTTCATCTGCTCATGTAGGTGTAACAATATACGAACCTGCTACAAAAAAATATTGGTACGATTATCAAAGCAAAAAATATTTTATACCTGCAAGTAATATGAAAATTTTTACCTGCTATGCTGCTATGAAAAATTTAGCAGACAGCTTAACAGGTTTATTTTATACAGTTGAAGACAGTAATTATATTGTTCGTTTTTCTGGCGATCCTACTTTGCTTCATCCTGATTTTACAGAACATCCTGTTATTAATTTTTTAAAAAATAATGAAAATATAACTGTAATAAAATCAAATTGGAATAATAAATATTTTGGTAATGGTTGGGCTTGGAATGATTTTAATGCTGGTTATATGCCAGAAATTTCTGCTGTTCCTATTTATGGTAATACTGTAAAATTTATTAAAAACGATAATAAAATTTCAGTTTCTCCAAGATGGTTTAAAGACTCTTTAACTATATATGGAAATACACAACTTGGAAATTTTTCAATCAACAGAAATAATTTTTCTAATCAGTTTACTCTTATAAATAGTGAGAAATTTTTTACAGAGACAGAAGTTCCTTTTATTACTTCTGAAAATCTTTCAATAGAATTATTGCAAGACACTTTATTAAAACTAATTGATTATACTGATGCTGATATTGTTGGCAATGTAATTTGGAAAAAATTAAAATCTCAACCAACAGATACTGTTTTAAAATTAATGATGCATAGAAGTGATAATTTTTATGCTGAACATATACTTCAATTGATAGGTAATGACTCTATGCAATCAATGAAAACAAGTGAAATTATTAATACTTTACTAAATAGAGAATTTAAAGGAATACCTGATAGCCCAAGATGGGAGGATGGAAGTGGTTTAAGCAGATATAATTTAGTAACTCCAAGAGATTTTGTTTGGGTACTTACTCAAATGAAAAATGATTTTAGTAAAGAAAGAATTGAAACTATTTTTCCTACAGGTAATCAAGGGACTCTATCTGGTTATTATAAAAAATATGTTGGAAAAATTTTTGCAAAAACTGGTACACTTAGCAATAACATTGCTTTAAGTGGTTTTATTAAAACAAAAAAAGGAAAAGAATTAGTCTTTTCTATTTTAATAAATAATCATCGTTCTAATATTAAGAGAATTAGAAAAACAGTTGAAAATTTTTTAACAGATATTATTAATAGAAACTAAAGCTGAAAAGAATTATTATAAAGTTTTTCTAAACTGAAATTTGTGCCTGCCAATTTTCTATTATTTGTTGTTTATCTTCTGTTAATTGAATTTTGTAAATTTTCTTTTGTATATCTGTAATAGAAAAATTAATCTCTTCTTTAAACAAATTTCCTCCATACACTAAAGTATGATATTCACCAAACTCTCCACAAACATCAATACCCAATGGAAAAGATTGTATTGTTTGTTTATTTAGTTCTTTACCTATAAAGTTATTATCAAATTTTTTAGCATCAACAACAATAATTTTTGCCTTAATATTTGCATGTAAAAATTCATTTATTATTTCTGCTGATGTTTTATTCCAAAGTGGTTGTACAACTTCTATTCCAAAAGGGTTGAAAAATTTTTCTCTGTATATTTTAATGTTAGAACTTCCTAAATCTCCAAAAATAAAATGAGTAACATTTTTTGTTTTAAAATAATGTACAGCCTCAGTCATTTTTTGTTGATAGTTTTCCAAATTCTTTTTTACTTCTATCGTATATAGAGGAATATTTAAACTCTTTGCTTGCATCTGCAATATTTTTATAGGTATTGCATGAACAGTTGATAAACTTGTTTGTTCTTCTATTATTGTAAGTAATGATACTATTTCAAACTCATTGCTAAGAAGGATTTGCTGTAAGGCTAATGCTGAATCTTTGCCTCCACTCCAATGCATTACAGCTTTTTTCTTCAAGTTCATTAATCTTGTTTAAAGAAAAATATAAAGTAAAAGAGGTACTTACTTTTTTTATACATCTAAATTTGCATACCTAGCGTTAGCTTCAATAAATTCACGTCTTGGAGCAACTTCATCTCCCATAAGCATACTAAATACTCTATCTGCTTCTGCAGCACTATCAATAGTTACACGTTTTAAAATTCTTCTTTCTGGGTCCATTGTTGTTTCCCATAATTGTTCGGCATTCATTTCACCCAAACCTTTATAACGTTGTATGTTTAC
Organism: Chitinophagales bacterium; assembly: GCA_026931325.1. Classification (GTDB taxonomy): domain Bacteria; phylum Bacteroidota; class Bacteroidia; order Chitinophagales; family Chitinophagaceae; genus UBA1930. Next base: position 40,549 of record JAIXLO010000138.1, read on the forward strand.
ACTATCTTCTTTTCCTGCTCCTAATTTTTCTACTAAATGATTTCTTTGTTCTTCGTTATAAGCATATTCTGCTTCTTTCCCTTTTTTAATTAAGTACAGAGGTGGTTGAGCTAAATAAACATATCCTTGTTCTACCATTTCTTTCATATATCTAAATACAAAAGTTAAAATGAGTGTAGCAATATGGCTTCCATCAACATCGGCATCAGTCATTATAATTAATTTATGATAACGAAGTTTAGATAAATTCAAAGCTTTTGGATCATCTTCAGTGCCAACAGTTACTCCTAAAGCAGTGTACATATTTCTTATTTCTTCATTCTCATAAATTTTATGTTCCATTGCTTTTTCAACATTCAAAATTTTACCTCTTAATGGTAAAATTGCCTGAAAACTTCTATCTCTTCCTTGCTTTGCTGTTCCACCTGCACTATCTCCCTCAACTAAAAATAATTCACATTTTGATGCATCCCTTTCGCTGCAATCTGCTAATTTACCAGGTAAACCACTTCCTCCTAAAACTGTTTTTCTTTGAACTAATTCTCTTGCTTTTCTTGCAGCTACTCTTGCTTGTGCTGCTAAAATTACTTTACTAATTACATTCTTTGCTTCCTTGGGATTTTCTTCTAAATAAGCTTGTAATGCTTTTGATACAGTTGTTTGAACAGTTCCACTAACATCACTATTTCCAAGTTTTGTTTTTGTTTGTCCTTCAAATTGTGGTTCAGGAACTTTAACAGAAATAATAGCACTTAAGCCTTCTCTAAAATCATCTCCTTCCACTTCTACTTTTGCTTTTTCAAATAATCCTTCCTTATCGCCATAGCTTTTAAATACACGAGTAATAGCTGTTCTAAAACCACTTACATGTGTACCACCTTCAATGGTATTAATATTATTTACATAACTAAAAATGTGTTCTTTAAAATCATCGTTATATGCCATTGCTACTTCAACAGCTACATTACTTGCAGCATCAAAGCCTTCAAAGTATAATGTTTTACCAATTAATGAAGTTCTGTTACTTGCTTTATCCAACATTTCAATAAATTCTACAATACCTCCTTCGCTATAAAATGTTTGAGAAAATGTAGAACCATCTTCTTTCTTTTCTCTTAAATCATTTAATGTAATAGAAACACGTCTGTTTAAATAAGCTAATTCTCTTAATCTTCCTGCTAAAATATCTCTATTATAAACTGTTGTTTGAAAGACGGTGTTATCTGGCCAAAAATGAACTTTTGTACCAGTAATATCGCTTGTACCAATTTCTCTTACTGCATATTGAGGAATACCAATTTTATATTCCTGTTCAAATATTTTTCCATCTCTATTTACAGTAACGTGCATTTTAGAACTTAATGCATTTACACAACTTACACCTACACCATGCAAACCTCCAGAAACTTTATAAGTGTTTTTATCAAACTTACCACCAGCATGTAATACAGTCATTACAACCTCTAAAGCACTACGTTTTTCTTTACTGTGCATAGCTGTTGGAATACCTCTTCCATCATCTTGTACACTAATACTATTATCTTCATGAATAGTAACAATAATATTTTTACAATATCCTGCAAGAGCTTCATCTATACTGTTATCTACAACTTCATATACTAAATGATGCAACCCTCTAACACCAACATCTCCTATATACATAGCAGGTCTTTTACGAACTGCTTCTAAACCTTCTAATACCTGAATACTATCTGCTCCATAATTGGGCTTTTGTTCTTGGCTCATAATTCTTATTATACTTGAATTTTATTGATTTTGACTATCGGCGAAAATACAAATAAAACATGGCTTAATTGCTTTATTTTTCAATTATTTTATACACTTTTAGAAATATTTTTTACATATCTATTTTTAATAGATTAAGTTTTTATTCATTTCAAATAGTTTTGTAGTAATTTTTATGAATCAGTACACACATATTGGAAAAATTATAGCAACTTTTGGTACACTTGGAGAGGTTATTTTACAACACTCTTTAGGTAAAAAAACTACACTTAAAGGCACAGAAGCTATTTTTATTGAACTAACAAAAGGTAGTTATATTCCTTATTTTATTAGCTCTGCTAAAGCAAAAAATCAAGAAGAAACTTGGATAAAATTAGAAGGAATTGATAATAAAGAAACTGCACATAAACTAATAAGTAAGCAAGTTTGGCTTACAGAAGAAGATTTTAGAAATCAAGTAAGTAAACAAGCTGCTATAAATTTATTGGGCTATACAATTATTGATAATAAAACAATTATTGGTATTGTAGAAAAGGTAATGGAACAACCACACCAAATTTTATTAATCACTACTTATAAAAACAATGAAGCACTTATTCCATTACACGAAAAAAGCTTGATAAAAATAAATCACACTAAAAAAGAAATTTATGTTCAGCTGCCAGATGGTTTATTAGATATTTATAGTTAAAATAATTTTCGTCCATTTATTGTATTAATTACATTTATTGGTTAATGTATTTTCCTTAATCAAAAAAGTCTTTAAATATTATCTTCGCTGCCAGAATTATTTTTAATATGACTATAAGTTATTATTGGCTGAATGAATATTTGCCAGAAAAAATAGAACCAGAAAAACTTTCTAAAATACTTACTTCTGTTGGGCTTGAAGTAGAAAGTATGGAGCATTATCAAAGTATTAAAGGAGGATTAGAAGGTTTGGTAATTGGCGAAGTTTTGAGCTGTGAACAACATCCAAATGCTGATAAATTAAAAGTTACAACAGTAAATATTGGTTCAGAAAATATTTTACAAATTGTATGTGGTGCAAGTAATGTAGCTAAAGGACAAAAAGTAGTGGTGGCAACTGTTGGTGCAACTATTTATCCAAAAAATTCAGAGCCTCTTACAATGAAAGTTGCTAAAATAAGAGGTGTTGAAAGCTATGGAATGATTTGTGCTGAAGATGAGATTGGTTTATCTGAAAACCATAGTGGTATTATTGTTTTACCAAATGATGTTGTTGCAGGAACATTAGCAGCAGAATATTTTAAACCATATAATGATATTATTATTGAAATTGGGCTTACACCAAATCGTATGGATGCAATGAGCCATTATGGTGTAGCAAAAGACATTTGTGCTTACTTAACACATCATAACAAGCAAGAGCTAAAGCCTAAAAATATTTTTACAAATAATTTTAAAACAGATAACAATAATTTACCCATAAAAGTTACTGTAGAAAATACTGAAGCTTGCCCAAGATATGCAGGTGTAAGTATTAGTAATATTACAGTTAAAGAAAGCCCAGATTGGTTAAAAAATAAACTTACTGCTATTGGTGTAAAATCTATCAATAACATTGTAGATATAACCAATTTTATTTTACACGAAACTGGTCAGCCCTTGCATGCTTTTGATGCTGATGCTATTACTAACAATCATGTAATTGTAAAAAAATTACCAAAAAATACTTTGTTCATAACATTAGATGAAAAAGAAAGGAAATTATCTGATGAAGATTTAATGATTTGTGATGGCAATGAAAAACCTATGTGTATTGGTGGTGTTTTTGGTGGATTACATAGTGGTATAAAATCTACTACTCAAAATATTTTTTTAGAGAGTGCTTGTTTTGATGCAACCACTATTCGTAAAACATCAATACTACATGGTTTAAGAACAGATGCTGCAACAAGATTTGAAAAAGGAGTTGATATAGGCAATACTGTAAATGTTTTACAACGAGCTGCAATGCTAATTAAAGAAATTGCAGGAGGAAATATTTCAAGCGATATAATAGATATTTATCCAGTAAAAAAAGAAAAGAAAGAAGTTTCTTTAAAACTGCAATATTTAAAAAAATTAAGTGGTAAAAATTATCATCCAGATACAGTAAAAAGAATTTTAACTGCATTAGGCTTTGAGCTTATCAAAGAAAGTATTGACGAACTTTGGCTAAAAGTTCCTTACAGTAAACCAGATATTAGTTTACCTGCTGATATAGTTGAAGAAATTGTAAGAATAGATGGGTTAGATAATATTGAAATTCCAACATCAATTACTATAACGCCACAAACAGATAATGGTGGAATTAAAGAAGGATTAAAAGAAAAAATTGCTAACTATCTTACTGGTTTAGGGTTTCATGAAATACTTACCAACTCTATTACTAACAGCAAATATTATTCAGAAGATGTTTTAAATAAAACAGTAAAAATGCTGAATAATTTAAGTGCAGATTTAGATGTACTTAAACCAAATATGTTAGAAACAGGCTTAGAAGTTTTGGCTTATAATTTAAATAGAAAAAACAACCATTTAAAACTGTATGAATTTGGTAAAACTTATAGTACAGAAGCTGTTGGCAGTTACATAGAAGAAGAACATTTAACACTTTATCTAACAGGCTTTGAGCATGAAGACAGTTGGAATATTAAAGGAAAAGAAATAAATTTTTATACTATAAAAGGAATTGCAAAAGCAATTGTAGAGCTTATAGGATTTGATAAAATTGATTTCAAGAAAAATGAATCTAATGCAACAGTATTAGATATTTTTATCAATAAAAAATGTATTGGCAATTTGCAAGAAGTAGCTAAAGCAAAAACACAACAGTTTGATATTAAGCAACCTGTTTTCTTTATAGATTTTAATTTTTACTCACTTGTAAAAGAGGCATCAACCAAAAAAATAGTGTATAAAGAAATTAGTAAATTTCCTTCTGTTCAAAGAGATATAGCTTTAGTTGTGCCTAAGAGTACTACTTATTTACAAATTGATGAAGCAGTAAAAAAACTAAAAATAAACAAGCTACAAAACATAAGACTTTTTGATGTTTTTGAAAGCAACAAATTAGGCAATGATAAAAAATCAATGGCTGTTAATTTTACTTTTATTGATGAAGAAAAAACATTGACAGATAAAGAAATTGATTCAATGATGAATAAACTAATTCATCAATTTGAAAAAGAATTATCAGCAGAAATAAGAAAATAATTATTGGTATTGTTTACTTTTGTAACAAATGAATACAACAATAGATACACTATTATTGGTGTTGCAAAATAAATTGCAACAAGTGTTAAAACAATATCGTGTACTTCAAAACGAAAATGAACAATTAAAAAAAGAAATAGAAAAAAGTAAAAAAATAAGTAAAGAATCCTTTCAAGCATTGCAACATTTAAAAAACTCTAATACATCTGACTTAGAAAAGAAAATTGATAAATACATTGAAGAAATTGATAGATGCTTGGCTTTACTAAATACTTCAATTTAATTTTATAAAATGTCTGAATTAATTATTGCCAATATTGTTATTGCTGATAGAACTTATCGTTTAAAAATAGATGCCAACGAAGAAGAATTGGTAAGAAAAACAGTGAAAATAATTAATGATAAAATTTTAGACTTTAAAGAAAACTTTGCAGGAAAAGATATGCAAGATTATATAAGTATGGCTTTACTTTGGTTTGCTACAGAACAAAATAAAACTGGTGAAGCTATGATTACTTTACAAGAAACCGAAAATAAACTTAAAGCTTTTGAGCAACACTTAGATAAAGTGATTAATGAACTTCAAGATAAAAACTAAATATCTTTCTTACAATAAATCTGGTCTTCTTTCTTGTGTTCTTTTTAAAGATTGTTCATTACGCCATTCTTCTATTTTTTTAGGATCGCCTTGTAATAATATTTCTGGCACTTGCCATTGATTAAAATTTGCTGGTCTTGTATAAACGGGTGGTGCTAATAAATTATCCTGAAAAGAATCAGTTAGTGCAGAGGTTTCATCATTTAACACACCTGGCAATAAACGTCCAATTGCATCTACAACTACAGCTGCAGCAAGCTCTCCACCACTTAAAACATAATCACCTATAGAAATTTCCATTGTTACATAATGCTCTCTTATTCTTTCATCAATACCTTTATAATGGCCACAAATAATTAAAATATTTTCTTTTAAGGAAAGCCTATTTGCAGTTTGCTGATTAAAAGTTTTTCCATCTGGTGTCATGTAAATTATTTCATCAAATTTTTTTTCTTGTTGCAATTCTTCAATAGCATTTGCCAAAGGCTCACACATAATTACCATTCCTGCACCACCACCATATTGATAATCATCAACCTGACCATGTTTGTTTATTGCCCATTTTCTAAGATTATGAAGATGTATATGTAACAATCCTTTTTCTTTTGCACGTTTTAAAATGCTATGAGCAAAAGAGCTCTCTAATAATTCTGGTGCTACAGATAAAATATGTATTTGCATAAAATTTTTTCTAACCAATTAATAAAAATCAACTCTATTCTTCCTCTTCAAAATTTAAAAAATTATCAATATCTCTTCTTTGCTTTTTGGTTGGTCTGCCTATTTTACTTAAAATTTTTCCTGTATGAAAAGAAGGTGCTGTAAACTGAATAGCTGCTTTTTCTTCTGGTGGTGTAATATCTACATAATATTTGATAGCTTCTGTATAAGCAACTCTTTTATCTATTAAACCTATTACTTTAATAACCCATTTTCTTGCTTCTGTTTTAACTTCATATTCATCTCCAACACTAACAGCTTTAGAAGCTTTTACAGAATTGCCATGTAGTTTTACTTTGCCTTTATCACAAGCTTCTGCTGCAATATTTCTTGTTTTAAACAATCTTATTGACCACAAATATTTATCTATTCTTATTTTTTCTGTACGCATATTCTATTATGTTTTGCAAAGTTATTATATCAAAAGAACAAAGATTTTAATAAACTAAAAACTCATCTTTATCATAACACTTAGTCTGCCTTATCTTTGCTGCCCTTAATTATTGTATTTTTTATGATGACTTCTTCTGAAATAAGACAACATTTTTTAGATTTTTTTAAAACTAAAGGACATAGCATTGTTCCTTCTGCACCAATAGTAGTAAAAAACGATCCAACACTTTTATTTACCAATGCTGGAATGAATCAGTTTAAAGATTATTTTTTAGGAAATAAACAACCCGAAAATCCACGTATTGCCGATACACAAAAATGCTTAAGAGTTAGTGGTAAACATAATGATTTAGAAGAAGTAGGTGTAGATACTTATCATCACACTATGTTTGAAATGTTGGGTAATTGGAGCTTTGGAGATTATTTTAAAACAGAAGCCATTGCTTGGAGCTGGGAATTACTTACAGAAGTGTATAAATTAGATAAAGACAGATTATATGTAACCATTTTTGAAGGAGATGAAAAAGAAGGTTTACCTAAAGATGATGAAGCTTATAACGAATGGAAAAAAGTAATTGCTGAAGACAGAATTTTATTAGGCAATAAAAAAGATAATTTTTGGGAAATGGGAGATACAGGACCTTGTGGACCTTGTACTGAAATTCATGTTGATTGCAGAACTGATGAAGAAAGAAAATTAGTTGATGGTAAAACATTAGTCAATAATGATCATCCACAAGTAATAGAAATTTGGAACAATGTATTTATACAGTTTAATAGAAAAAAAGATGGAAGCCTTGAACAACTACCAGCAAAACACGTTGATACAGGAATGGGCTTTGAACGTTTGGTAAGAGTTATTCAAAATAAATCAAGCAATTACGATACAGACGTTTTTACAGGAACTATTGAAGCAGTTGAAAAAATTGTTGGAAAAAAATATAATTCATTAGCAACAAACTCACCTTCCTTTGAAGCAAGTTGGAGAGAGGCTGTTGCATTTCGTGTAATGGCAGACCATATAAGAGCCATAGCATTTACTATTGCTGATGGACAATTACCAAGCAATACAGGTGCTGGTTATGTTATAAGAAGAATTTTAAGAAGAGCAGTACGATACTACTATTCTTATTTAGATTATAAACAACCATTATTATTTCAATTATTGCCAGTAATTGCTGCACAGTTTGAAAATGTTTTTCCTGAATTAAAACAACAATTAGATTTTGTAACTAAAGTAATTAAAGAAGAAGAAGAGGCTTTTTTAAGAACTTTAGATAAAGGATTAAAATTAATTGATGAAATCATCATTTCAACCAATGCCACTTCCTCTAAAATAATTGATGGTAAAGTTGCTTTTGAGTTATTTGATACTTATGGTTTTCCAATAGATTTAACAAGGTTAATTGCAAATGAACATAATTTATCTATTGATGAAAAAGGATTTGATATAGCCTTACAACAACAAAAAGAAAGAAGCAGAGCAGCTACAGCTATTGACACAGAAGACTGGATAAATATTCATGAAGGAGAATCTATATTTATTGGTTACAATACATTACAAACAAAAACACAAGTTTTAAAATACAGAAAAATTAAAGCAAAAGGCAAAGAGGCTTTTCAAATAGTTTTAAAAGAAACTCCTTTTTATGCTGAAAGTGGTGGTCAGGTAGGCGATAAAGGAATTTTATTAATTGATGATAAAGAAATAACTATTACTGATACAAAAAAAGAAAATAATTTAATCATTCACTTTACAGAATTTTTACCTGAAAATATAAATTGGCAAAAAGATACAACAGCAACAGTTTATACAGCTGTAAGAAATGCAACAGCAGCCAACCATAGTGCTACTCATTTGTTACATGCTGCTTTAAGAAAAGTTTTAGGAACACATGTTGCACAAAAAGGAAGTTTGGTAAATGACCACTACTTACGTTTTGACTTTTCTCATTTTGCAAAAGTTACTGATGAAGAAATTGTACAAATAGAAAAAATTGTCAATGAAAAAATTAGAGAAAATATTCCTGTTATAATAAAAGAAATGAAAAAAGATGATGCTGTAGCAATGGGAGCAATGGCATTGTTTGGAGAAAAATATGGCGATATAGTTCGTGTGGTAATTATAGATCCTGCATATTCTGTAGAGCTTTGTGGAGGAACACATGTAGGTAATACAGGAGAACTTGGATTCTTTAAAATAAAACATGAAACTGCTGTTGCTGCTGGTGTTAGAAGAATAGAAGCCTTAAGTAGTACTGCTGCTGAAGAATTTGTTAATGAACAATTGCATCAACTACAAGAAGTAAAAACTGCTTTCAACAATCCTAAAGAACTTTTAAAAGCTATTGAAAATACTTTAGTAGAAAATAAAGAATTAAAAAAGAAAATTGAAAGTTTAGAAGCTAAACAACTTGCCTCTTTAAAACAAGAACTTTCCAATAAAATTGAAACCATCAACAACATAAAATTTATTGGTGCTATTGTAGAATTAAACAATGCAGATAGTATAAAAAAATTAGCTTATGACTTTAAAGAAAATGCAGATGTAGCAGTTATTGTAGCAAATATTGCTGGCAAAGCAAGTGTTGCCATAATGTTACAAGAAAACATTGTTAATACTAAAAACTTAGAAGCACAAAAAATTATTAAAGACCATATTGCACCAATAATAAAAGGCGGTGGTGGTGGACAAAAAACTTTAGCAACTGCTGGCGGACAAGATGTAAGTAATTTGCAAAATGTAATAGAAGTAATAAAAGGTTTACTATAATATTTACATCTATTAAACTATTTAAAAATCACACAGAAAATATAATTCATCTCCACTGGAGGGGTTTGGGGTATTTAATTATATTAAATAAACAACATACAATATTCAACTTTTCATTTATTAAAGGAAAAGCAATTCAGACAACATAAAATTCTATTAACTAAAGATTTTCAATAATTCCAGCAATACCTTGCCCTCCACCAACACAAGCTGTTACTATTCCATACTTTTTATTCAACCGTTTCATATCATTTAAAATTTGTACAGTAAGTTTTGAACCTGTACAACCTAATGGATGACCTAAAGCTATTGCACCTCCATTTATATTTACAATATCATTATTTAGTCCTAATTCTCTAATAACTGCAACACTTTGAGATGCAAATGCTTCATTTAATTCTATCAAATCAATATCTTGAATATTCATTCCTGCCTGTTTTAAAACTTTAGGTACAGCAGATACAGGTCCCATACCCATTATTCTTGGATGAACTCCAGCACTTGCACAATTTACTAATCTGCCAATAGGTTTAATATTTAATTCATTTATCATTCTTTCGCTCATAACAATTACAAAAGAAGCTCCATCACTTGTTTGAGAACTATTACCAGCTGTAACTGTTCCTCCTTGAGCAAAAACAGGTTTTAATTTTGCTAATCCCTCTAAAGTAGTATCAGCACGTAAGCCTTCATCTGTATCAACTACATAACTTCGAACTGCTTTTTTCCCTTTTTCATTTATATAAACTTCTTCAACTGTAATAGGTAAAATACCAGATTTAAAATATCCTTCTTTTATAGCAATAGCTGCTTTTCTATGAGAGTGATATGCAAATTCATCTTGTTGTTCACGTGTTACATTAAATTCTTTTGCTACAGCTTCTGCTGTAAGTCCCATACTTAAATAATAATCAGGATCATCTTTAGCAATGTTATAAGAAGGTACAGTTTTCCAACCTGCTGTGGGTACAAGGCTCATACTTTCTGTTCCTCCAGCAATAATACATTCTGCCATACCAGTTCTTATTTTTGCTGTTGCCATTGCAATACTTTCTAATCCACTTGCACAATAACGATTTATTGTAATTCCTGGAACTTCAATTCCTAAAGCTTTTGCAGCAATTATTCTTCCAAATTGTAAGCCTTGTTCAGCTTCTGGTACAGCATTGCCTACAATTACATCATCTATTCTTTTTATATCTAAATTTGGAATAGTAGCAACCAATCCTTTAATTACTTCAACAGCTAAATCATCTGGACGATAAAAACGAAAGCCTCCTTTTTTACTTTTTGTAACAGCTGTTCTATAACCTGCTACAATATATGCTTCTTGCATAAAATTTATTTTTTAAACATCAAATGTACAGAAAGTTGTTTATGCAACCAATATTTAATTTTAAATAATTAAATAGTTTTTTTAAAGAAATGATTTATAGTCTTACAGCTTTTTATCTACTTTTCGTTTTTGTAAAGTAATTATTAAAACAGGTAATAAAAGTAAATTAGTAGCAGTACCTGTAATTAAAGTAAATGAAGTAAGCCAACCAAGAGATTGTGTACTACCAAAACCACTAAAACAAAAAATAATAAATCCTGCAATTAACACTAATGATGTATAAATAATGCTGATACCTGTATGCCTAATTGTTTGTATTAATGTAGGAATAGTTTGATAATTATAATGAGCAAGTTCTTGTTTATAGTTTACTAAAAATCTAATAGTAACATCAATTACAATTCCTAAAGCAACACTAAACACTAAAACAGAAGCAGGTGTAAGCCTTATACCAACCCAACCCATTAAGCCTGCTGTTAATAGCAAAGGAATTATATTGGGTATTAATGAACATAATAAAATTCTTAATGAACGAAATAAATACAGCATACAAAGTGCTATTAATAAAAAAGCATATAACACGCTTTCTTTTAGTCCAGCAATAATAAAACTACTACCTTCTAAAAATGTAATGCTTGTGCCTGTAAAGGTTAGTTTATAAGATGTTGTATCAAATATTTCATCTGCTTTATGTTCTATATCTTTTAAAAATATGGGTAATTTTACACTACCAATATCCTTCATATTTACACTAATTCTTGCTGTTTGTCTTGTACTATCCATAAAGTTATTCAGCAAACTTGATAGTCCTCCTGTTTTATTAGTGTTTGAAGAATCATTTTTATTATTTCCTCTTAAATAAGGTGCTAAAAATGCCATATCTCCTTCGTAAGGTACAGCATAACTTAAACTATCTCCATCATAAAATGCTTGTTTTGCAAATTTTAATCCTTCTACAAAACTCATTGGTCTGGCTGCTTCTTTTTTCTCAGAAATATATTCAGACAACTCATCAATTTTATTTATGGTTGACATGTTTCTTATTAATCCATTTTTCTTTTTTGTATCAACCAATATTTCTAAAGGCATTACTCCTTCAAAGTTTTTTTCAAACCATTTTAGGTCTGTAAAAATTTTATCAGTCTTAGGCAAATCATCTACAATAAAAGCTTCACTTTTTAATTTTAAAAAACCAATTATTGCAAAAGCAGAGCAAACTATTGTTATACCATAAATCCATTTAGAGTGGTTCAATGACCATCGCTCTACTTTGGTTAAAACTTTTTCTAAAGTTTTGTTATCTAAATATCTTACATGAATAGGTTTTGGCTCTGGCAAATAACTTAACAATGAGGGAATAAATATTAATGAGATAAAAAATAAAGCCATAATATTTGTTCCTGAAACAATACCAAATTCTTTTAACAACTGACTATGTGTTAAAGCAAATACACTAAAACCAATAGCTGCAGCAATATTGCAAAACAATGTTACAACCCCCATTCTTCCAATCATGGTAATTAATGCTTGTTGTTTATTGTTGTTTTCTTTAAAAGAAGTATGATATTTATTTAAGAAGTAAATGCAATTTGGAATACCAATTACAACAATTAATGGTGGTATTAGTGCAGTAAGCAAAGTAATTTTATAACCCAATAAAACAATAGTTCCTAAACTCCAAACAACGCCTATTAATACTACAAATAAACTAATAAGCATTGCACTAATGCTTCTAAAAAATAGTAGTAATGTAACAGCAGATAAAATTAAAGATCCAATTAAAAACCAATTCATTTCACTTTTAATTCTATTGCCAATAGTAGTACGAATAAAAGGTAAGCCACTTGTGTGTAATGTAATGCCAGTTTGCTTTTCAAATACTTTAGCTTGTGCCATTATATCATTAATAAGTCTTGTTCTGCTTTTACTGTTTACAGTATCTTTATTTAATTGAACACCTATTACATAAGCATTTGAAGAGTTGTTGTATAAAAGTGATTGATAAAATGGTAATGAAAGAAACAATGCTTTATCGCTATCTAAATTTTGTTGATGATTATAAGGAGCATGAAATATTTTTTCTGGAATTAATTTTTCTCCAGTAGTATCTTTTTTTAATGTTACAGTTTGTGGTATGCTTAATACATTAATTACGCCACTTATTTTTTTTAAGTTTAGATGTAACTCATCTACTGCATTAAAAATTTTGGGTGTAAAAAATTCTTTGCTTTCAATACCAAAAACCATTGTATTTCCATCATCTCCAAACTTTTGTCTAAACTGTTGGTACTCTTGATATTTAATATTATCTGTAGGAATAGCTCTTGTAAATTCGTAACTCAATTTTACTTGAGAACCAAAATAGCCCATAACACCTGTAGCTATTAATAAAACAAGTAAAAGAAATAATCTGTACTTTAAAATAAACTGCCCTAACTTATACCACATAAATTTTCTGATTGAAATTATTTTTCAGTTTGCAAAGAAAAGTTTTTTATAGGCAATAACAGTTATTAAAGATTTATTGTTTTGATAAAATTGATGAAAACCTTTGTACATCTGCATTTGGATGAATAGGTTTATTGTGCATTAAATGTTCTGCTAACTCATAAGCAAAATATGGTGCTAATGAGCAACCCTTTGCTCCCATGCCATTTAATATACCAATATTTTTATGTACAGGATGCATTCCTACAAAAGGTCTTCTTTCTAAATTAGCGGGTCTTAATGCTGCAAAATGATCAACAATTTTATAAGGTAGTTTTAAAAAACTTTTTAATTTTTGTTCCATACTTTCTCTAAATTCTTTGCTGGGTAAATCATTTTCATAATTCCACTCATAGGTTGAACCAATCCACCACAAATCATTTTTATAAGGCACAATAGCACATGTTTGTTTATACATATTATCTCTTGAAAGATCTTTTATTTCTGCAATTAATGCTTCTCCTTTATTGGGAGCATAAGACAATAATTTAAAAAAAGGATTATCAGCATTTTCAACACCATCGCAAAAAATTATTTTACTATCAGCAAAATCTTTTATTTGATTGATAGAAAATTTTTCTTCAATCAACAGATTATTTTTTTGCAATACTTTTCTCCATTCTTGCAAAAGAGTTTTAATATTTATTTGCCAACAAGGGTTTATTTCTCCAATACCAAATTGATAATTAAAATATGGTTGCCAAGTTTTATCATCTTCTACGTTTGATAAATAAGATTCTTCTTTTACTCTATCATTAAAAGCATTTTGCATTTGTGCTGTTGCATGAAAATCTAAAATATTGCATTGCTTAACTAACGAAACCTTCCATAAATTTTCTAACTCTTTATATGCATTTACAGCAAATGGCATTATGTCTTCAATCATCCAAGTTCTTACAATTCTTCTTCCTGTTACTGGGTTTATAACACCACTTGTTACTTTACTTGCAGAGTTTGGCTTTGGTATATCATACACTAAAAAATTTTTATTTGCTTTGTGTAAATAGTAAGATAAAAATGTACCACTAATTCCTTGTCCAATGATGACATACTCTGCATTTGAAGACATACAATAATATTTATTTTATGTTGTTAGTTGATTGAATTGTTGTTTTGCAAAATGTTTAATATCCTTTGCAAAATTGTTATAGCATTGTTGTAGTGTTGTATAATTTTTTTGAAAAGCAATAAATGCTTCATCTGAAGTTTCTAAATAATTTGCTCTTCTTACAATTCCTTTAAAGCTTTTTTCAATTCCCCATATAAATTGATAATTGTATAACCAATTTTGGTTTTGCATATAAGGCAACATTTGCTGAAATTGAAATGGTAAAACAGAGAAATGTTTTTGCAAAATTGCATAAGTATTTTGAACAAAGTTTTTCAAGTCATCTTCTGCTTGAAAACAAGTAGTATCAAGTGCTAAGAAGTGATCATAAACAACATCTACCAAAGCACCTGAATATAATCTTACCAACGGAGCAAATATTTTTTTGGCTTCTTTTGTTGCAATATGATTATCAGTAAAAGCATCAATACTTCTATGCAGCATTATTCCATTTTGTATTGATGATGAATAGTTGAGTTTATTTTTGCCTTTTACAAAATCACTAATCATATTGCCAATCAATATATCTTCATTTTCAAAAGAAAAATATGCGTGAGCTAAATAATTCAAGTAAAAATTATTGTTTTATAAATTGAATAATTTCTGTAACAAGTTCTTTATCTAAAGGCAAACTTGCATCAGTATAAGTTTTCATATCTGTATCATCACAATCTTCTGAAGTATCTTTTAAAGTATGTGTCATTTTTTGAATAAGCAATAATTTATTTTTTGTATTTGCATTATATAAAAGTTGAGCTTCTGTTGGTTTTACTTGTACATCACAAGTTCCATTAATAATTAATGCAGGTACAGAAAGTTTTTTTATTTCTTCTGAAGGATTATACTTTAACCAAGAAATCATATAAAGCTGTACAGATGGTCTAAAAAGAGAATATAAATATTGAGGCACATCATCAACCAATTCTCCTTTTTTAAGGCTGTTTAAAATATTTTCAATTTGGTTGTAAATTTCTATTGGCTGAGAGGCTACTTGTTCTAAAATTACTTTGTCTATTGAGTTTCCTGCACCACTTAAAGAAATAAAGCCATTTGCTTTTGTTTGTTGTGTTGCTATCATTGCAATTAATGAGCCTTCGCTATGACCAATAAAATAAATTTTTGAAAAGCCTAAACTATCTTTTGCATAATGATAAATAGTAACAGCATCTGCAATAAAATCATCAAAAGTTATTTTACTTTCATCATTATCTACCAACTTACTTTTTCCAATACCTCTTTTATCAAAACGAATGGTTGCAATATTTTCTTTAGCTAACTCTTCTGCAAGCATTTTGTAAGAGTTTGCATTTACGCCCATTGGATTATTTCCATTTCTATCTGTTGGTCCAGAGCCTGAAATAATAATGGCTAATTTTTCTTTTTGATTAGTGTGTGCTATTGTGCCTTCTATTGTTCCACCTTTAATAGGTATTGAAATATTTTGCTCTTGACTATTTTGTGCATTTACTTGTGTGGTAATGATGATAGCTGCTGTAAAAATTATTTTTACAATATTCATTTAGATTATTTTTAGCAAAGGTATAACTACCAGTTTTATATTTTAACCTTATTACAACAAACATTTGTATCTTATTAATGATTTTAATAAAAGTCTTTTCTGTATTAGGTTTTAGAAGATTTATTTAGAAATAAAAATTTAGTTTATTTACCACTCATCCATTAAAATTACCTTTTGCTGTATTTTATATAATAAAGCTAATGTGCAGATTTAACCAAACTAATTTTACAAAGTCAAATAGAAGGTTGTAAAAAATTTAAACACTTTTAAAAATTTTAATTATGAAAAAAATGATTTTAATAGCTTTTATAATAGCTATTTTTTCAGTAAATGCAAATGCAACAAATGGAACAGAAGTAAGCAATATTATTTCGCAATCATTTAATAATGATTTTTCTAATGCAAAAAATGTTCAATGGAATTTAAATGAAGATTTTGCTAAAGCTTCTTTTACTTTAAATGGAGAAAACGTAGAAGCCTTTTATGATTATAATGGAGAAATGGTAGGTTCAAGTAAAAATATTTCTATTGACAAATTACCTGCAAAAGCATTAAGAAGTTTCACAAAAAAATATCCTTTCCCAACTTATCAATTAAAAGAAAGTATTGAGTTTGTTAATGCAAATGAAGAAACAAATTATTTTATTTCTTTGGATGATTTATTTTCTGATTCAAGAGTAATTTTAAGGATTTCGCCTGATGGTAATGTTGCATTATTTAAAAAACTCTCTATTACTAAAAAATAATTTCAACTTTCA
Organism: Chitinophagales bacterium; assembly: GCA_026931325.1. Classification (GTDB taxonomy): domain Bacteria; phylum Bacteroidota; class Bacteroidia; order Chitinophagales; family Chitinophagaceae; genus UBA1930. The sequence continues at coordinate 57,209 of JAIXLO010000138.1, forward strand.
GAAAAATGATTTTAACAGATAGCTTTTGAAAATGCAATTGCTTCTGATTATATTAGCCTTATGAAAAGAAATTTATTATTCACTTATCTTTTTATAGGGCTTTTTTCTTTTGCTCAAGAGAATAATAATTCTATTTCTTTAGTTTCATCAAACTCTCAGTTTAGTATTCATAATACTTCTAATGAACTTGAACAGTATAAATCCAATTTACTTAATATAATTCAGCAAGAATATAATTTTTGGAATCATCCTATTAATAGAACAGAAAGAGATTTATCAGCTGTTGAAAAAATAAAAAGTTATTGGTCTTCATTAAATTTTTTTCCATCAACAAAACAAATTAAAAGCTTTTATTGGCAAGAAGCACATCCGTGGAGTGCTGTATTTATTTCTTGGTGTATGAAAAAAGCAGGTTATGAAAGCTGTTTCTTATATTCAATAAATCATGCAAAATATATTTTATGGGCAAATGACAACAAAATAAATCAACAATATAAAAACCCTTTTTGGGCTTATAATATTAATGATAAAGAAGCAGCATATCCAGCTTCTGGTGACTTGTTATGTAAAAATAGAGAAGGGAAAGAATTTTCATTAAATACCATACACAAAAAAAGTATTTCTCATTGTGATATAGTTTTTGAAGTTGATAAAGCAAATGGAATTGTTGTAACAATTGGTGGTAATGTTGCAGATAAAGTAAATAAGCGTTGGGTATTCTTAGATGAAAATGGTTTTATAGATACAAATGCTGCATGGCTTTATTATGATAAAGATAATATTCCAATAACTGGTAGTCAAAGTGAATTCTTCTCTGTAATAAAAGTTCAATAATTAGTTTAAACAATATTTTATATAGTTATTAAAACAAATACATTTCTTACCTAAGTTTGCAGCCATATTATTTTTAATAATGAAAGTTACAGAACACATTAAGCAAGCCAAAGACACACTTATTTCTTTTGAAGTTCTTCCTCCATTAAAAGGAAAAACTATTCAAACTTTATATACACATTTAGATCCATTAATGGAATTTAAACCAAGTTGGATAAATGTTACTTATCATAGAAGTGAAAGTGCTTTTAAAAAGAAAGCAGATGGCACTTTTGAAAAAGTAGAAGTAAGAAAACGTCCTGGAACAGTTGGTATTTGTGCTGCTATAATGAACAGATATAGTATTGATACAGTGCCTCATTTAATTTGTGGTGGTTTTAATAAAAGAGAAAGTGAAGATGCTTTAATTGATTTGAATTTTTTAGGTATCAACAATGTTTTGGTTTTACGTGGTGATGCTGAAAAAAATGAAGCTAATTTTATTCCAGAAGAAGGGGGTCATGCTCATGCAATTGACTTACAAAAACAAGTTGTTAACCTTAATCATGGTATTTATTTAGATGATGATATAAGGGATGGAGGAAAAACAAATTTTTGTATTGGTACAGCCGGTTATCCTGAAAAACATTTTGAAGCTCCAAACATTGAAATAGATTTACAACGTTTAAAAGATAAGGTTGATGCTGGTGCAGATTACATAATGACACAAATGTTTTTTGATAATGAAAAATATTTTAATTATGTGAAAGTTTGTAGAGATATGGGTATTACAATACCAATAATTCCAGGATTAAAACCTATTACATCTAAAAAGCAATTATCAATTTTACCAAGAACATTTCATGTAGATATACCAACAGAACTTTCTACAGAAATTATGAAGTGTAAAACAGATGAAGAAGTTGAGAGTGTTGGTGCTGAATGGTTATTACAACAAAGTAGAGAGTTGAAAAAATTTGGTGCTCCTGTATTGCATTACTATACATTAGGTAAACCAAAAGTTATTTGGAATGTTGTAAAAGAGTTGGTATAAAATTTAATGCTAAAAATAAAACCAACCTAATAATACATCAGGGAAAATACCAAAGAAAATAATAGCTGCAATAGTTATCAAAATACCTAATTTAAATCCTTTAGTTACATCAACTACTTTTGCATCACCTTCTTTAAAATACATTGCTTGTATAACTCTGAAATAGTAATATACACTAATTGCTGCAAATATTATCCCTAAAATAACTAATAAAACACCGAATTTTCCACCAAATTTTATAACAGCAGCTAACATATAATATTTAGCAAAAAAGCCTGCCGTTAAAGGAATACCAGCTAATGATAAAAGAAATACTGCATTAGCAAATGCAAGTAGAGGTTGTGTTTTTGACATACCATTATAACCTTCTAAAGAGTAGTCATCCATTTTAGCAAGTATAGCAAACAAGCCAATTGTAGCTAAAGAATAGGCTACAGTATAAATTAAAATACCTTCTTTAGCAATATCATTTTGAGCATATAAAGCAAACATCATAAACCCAGCATGAGCAATACTTGAATATGCTAACATACGTTTTACACTTTGTTGAAATACTGCTGTTATATTACCAATAATTAATGTTACAATAATTATTAAGCCTGTAACCATTTTCCATAAGTAATGCAACTCTTCTGCTTTTAAGAAGAATAAATTGATTAAAGCAATAAAGCCAGCTGCTTTTACTATTGTTGCCATAAAAGATGCAAATGCACTTGGTGCACCATCGTACACATCAGGTGCCCAAAAATGAAATGGTGCAGCTGATACTTTAAACAACATTGCTGCAAATACAAACAACAGCCCAATTATTTCTAACAAAGGAGTTGGCTTAACGAAATTAAAAGATAAATCTTTATCTACTAATTTCAATGCTTGAATATCAAATGAGCCACTTGCTCCATACAAAAATGCTATCCCCATAAGTAGAATACCAGTAGAGAAAGCACCCATTAAAAAATATTTTAAAGAAGCTTCATTACTTTTTAAATTCTTTTTTGCAGAGCCTGTAAGTATGTATAAAGGAATAGACATAATTTCTATACCTAAAAACATCATCAACAAATTATTAAAAGAAGAGAGAATACTTATACCACACAATACAAAAAATATTAATGCAAAATAATCTGCTGCATAATTACCTGTTTTTACAATTTCATTACCACTTAATATTACAAATAGTGCAGTGCTTGCAATAGCTAATGTATTAAAGTATAATCCAAATTTTCCAAAAGAAAGCATTCCTTTAGTATCTACTTTAATTGCATAAATGTTATAAGTTTCGACAATATTGCCAACTAATAAAAATAACAATGCTATTAAAGCTACATTTTTGATAACTTGCTTGTTAGAGGTTACAATACTTGTAAACATTAATAACACTCCCATTAAAGCTGAAATTATTATTGCATTCATAAAAGCCTAATCTCTTTTTATTTACCAGATATAAACAATACAGTATCTTTTGTTAAATCAATTAAAGGTTGTGGAAATACTCCAAAAACCAAAATGATAATTGACAATATTGCTAATATCCATTGAATATTTTTTCCTGCTTCACCAACATTTTCTGTTATAGAAACAGTATTACCATAAAATATTTTTTTCATCATATTAAATGAATAAGCAGCAACCAAAATAATACAGATACCTGCAATTGCTGCTATTAAAATATTGTATCTAAATAATCCACCTAACATTAAAAACTCACCAACAAAAGAACTTGTAAGTGGTAATGATATATTAGCTAAAATCATTACTAAAAATAGCATCGCTAATACAGGTGCTTTTTGTGCTAAGCCACCTAATTCACTAAACTTTCTTGAGCCAGTTTTTTGTTCTACAACTTCTGCCACAATCCATAAACCCATTACATTAATACCATGACTAAACATTTGAAACATAACTCCTTTTAAGCCAACACTATTCATTGCAAAAATTGCAGCACACATTAATCCAAGATGTGCAATAGATGAATAAGCTATTAATCTTTTTACATCATCTTGTTTTATAGCAATTAATGAGGCATAAATCATTCCTATAACAGAAAGTATAATAATTAAAGTTGCATTAGTAGAAACTGCTAAAGGAAATATTGGAACAATCCATCTTATAATTGCATAAACACCCATTTTTACCATAATAGCACTTAAAACAATTGTAGATGCAGTATTCGATTGTTCATAGGTATCTGGTTGCCATGTATGAAAAGGAAATACAGGCATTTTAATGGCAAAAGCAATAAAGAATAACCAAAATATAAAGCCTTGTTCTTTAGCAGATAATTGTAAAGCATAAAAATCTGAAATAGCAAAACTATGATGTGGTGTTTTGTAGTATAAATATATTATACCAATAAGCATTAACAAAGAGCCAAAGAAAGTATAAACAAAAAATTTGAATGTAGCAGCAATACGTTTTTCTCCTCCCCAAGTGCTACATAAAAAATAAATTGGTATTAATGCTAACTCCCAAAAGAAATAAAATAATAAAGCATCGGCTGCTAAAAAAACACCCATTAGCCCTGCTTGTGAAAGCAACATTAAGCCATAAAAATGATTTGCATTCTTATACTCATTTTTATAAGTAGCAATAAATATTGAAGGAAAAGAAATAGCTGTTAATAGGCAAAGCAATTTAGCCATACCATCCATAGATGTTGTAAATCTGCTACCTAAAACTGTTATCCAGTTTGCATCAAAATTTAAACAACTGTTTTTATTGCAAACAAAAAAGCCCAATAATGTTACTATTAAAACAGCAATAGAAGTTAATGCTGCCCATAGTTTATTTGCATTATTGTTCTTTATAAAAAAAGATACAATGCCTGCAAGTAATGGAATAATGATAAGTAATACCGAAATCATAATATTTTTCTAATACTTAATAAAATAATTTTCCTACTAATCTTAATAAAGATGAATCGTAAAACCATAGTAATACAAAAACTACTATGGCTAAAACCATAATCATAATATAGTTTGCAACTTGTCCATTTTGCACTAACCTTAATTGTCGTGCAGCATACTGAACAAATGTGCCAACATTATTAACTATTCCATCTATACCAGATTTTTCAATAATATTTTTTAAGAATGAGCCTAATGATAAAACAGGTTTTACAATTATTGTATCATATAACTCATCTATATACCATTTATTGGCTAATGTTTTTCCTAAACCAGTAGCTTCGTCTAATTCAGGTTTTTTACTAAACTTATTCACTGCAAATAATATTGCTAATAAAGCTAATACAGTGGTAGCTCCCATTAACATATATTCTGTGCTATGCTCAATATGAAATGATTTTTCTGTTGTTAAAACAGGAGATAAATATTGTTGTAATTGATGTCCACCACCTAACACTTTTGGAATACCAAAAAAGCCTGCTATCACACTAAAGAAAGCTAAAATTACTAAAGGAATAGTCATAATTTTTGGACTTTCGTGTATATGACTTTCTTGTTCTGGAGTTCCTCTGTATTTTCCTAAAAATGTAGTTGCATATAAACGGAACATATAAAATGCAGTTAGCACAGAAGTTGCAGCTCCAACAATCCAATATATTGGGTTTTTAGCAAAAGCAGCAGCTAAAATTTCATCTTTAGAAAAGAAACCACTGAATGGAGGAATACCAGCAATAGCAATACATGCTAATAAAAAAGTAATATTAGTAATGGGCATTTTCTTTCTTAAGCCTCCCATATTTCTTATATCTTGTTCATGATGTAAAGCAAAGATTACAGAACCTGCACCTAAGAATAATAATGCTTTGAAAAAGGCATGTGTCATTACATGAAAAACAGCTCCTGTATATGCACCAACACCTAATCCTAAAAACATATATCCTAACTGACTAACAGTAGAATAGGCTAAAACTTTTTTAATATCATTTTGTTTAATAGCAATAGTTGCACTAAAAAATGCAGTTGCTAAACCAATAATTGCAATAATGTGTTGAGAAGTTTCGCTGAGATTGTATAATATATTGCTTCTTGCAATCATATAAATACCTGCAGTAACCATTGTTGCAGCGTGTATTAATGCACTCACAGGAGTTGGACCAGCCATTGCATCTGGCAACCAAGTGTATAAAGGTATTTGAGCACTTTTACCTATTGCACCTACAAATAATAATAAGGTTATAATGGTAGCATCTGTTGATGTTAGTTTAGCAAGTGTAGCTTCTGTAAAAACTTCATTGTATGATACTGTACCAACTTTTAATAATAACCAAAATATGGCTAACAAAAATCCTAAGTCGCCAATACGGTTCATTACAAAAGCTTTGTTAGCAGCATAGTTATAAAGATTGTTTTTAAACCAAAAACCAATGAGTAAATAAGAGCATAAAGCCACTCCTTCCCAACCAATATACATTATTACATAGTTTGCTCCCATTACAAGCAATAGCATTGAAAAAACGAAAAGGTTTAAGTAAGAAAAATATCTTGCATAGTGCTGTGGTTCTTCATCTTTCATATAAGCAACTGAATAAAGATGAATTAAAAAACCTATGCCTGTAATAATTAATAAGAATAAAGAGGATAGTTGGTCTAATTGAAAAGCAAAATCAATTTTAAATGCTTCTGCATTAATAAAAGTAAAAGCAGTAAATACTTTTCCTCCGGTTGCTTTTACATCAAAAAATAATACAACACTAATTATAAAAGATAATAAGATTGTTGCATTGCCAATAAATGCAATGGATGATTTAGATAAAATCTTACGTCCTAATCCATTTATTAGAAATCCTAAAAATGGCAGTAGTGGTACTAAATAAATCAACTTACTCATATAATTTTTTCATCCTTCAATCGAAGGTTTTAGTTTTTTAACCTATTTAAAAAGTTTATATCTACAGAACGTGTATTTCTATACAGCATTACTATAATTGCTAAACCAACACTTACCTCAGCAGCAGCAACAACCATTATAAAAAACACAAAAAGTTGTCCTTCAATTCCTGCAGAAGATGCTTTATTGGCTGCATAAGCAATATTTTGGTGCATTTGAGAAAATGCAACTAATAATAAGTTTGTTGCATTAAGCATTAATTCAATACACATAAAAACAATAATTGCATTTCTACGTGTAAGAACACCAATTACTCCAATGCTAAATAATATTAATGCTAAGTATATATAATATTGTACAGGCATAACCTTATGAATAATTTTATTTTATGCTTAATTAATTTTTCTTTCCAATAATTACTGCTCCAACCATTGCACTTAAAAACAATACACTACTTATTTCAAATGGAACAACATAATTTGTAAATAATTCTTTTCCTAAATTTCCTATTAATCCAATACTACCCTTACCCATTAAAATTGCTTTGTTGGCAATTTCTTTAGAACCTGTTTGTGCATTATAAACAACATTACAAACACTTAATAAAAAACAGCCACCTGCAATAGTTCCTGCAACTTTTATCCAAATATTTTTCTTTTGCTCTGTTTCTTTATTTAAGTTCAAAAGCATAATTACAAATAAGAATAAAACCATAATAGCACCAGCATAAACAATAAGATTTACAATGGCTAAAAACTGAGCATTTAATAAAACATAATGACCAGATATTGCAAAAAATACTAAGACTAACCACAATACGCTATGCACAGGGTTTTTGCTAATAATTACCATTAATGCACTAAACAATGTTAAGGCACTTAAAAACCAAAATAATATGTTTACTAAATTCATAAATTCTTATTATGATGCTACTATTTTAAAAATTATTTTTTCTTTTTTTCTTCAATTAATCCTTTTGCCTTTGCGTATTCTTCTGGTTGTGTTTTTGGATTTGGAATTAACAAATCTTCTTTAGTATAAATAAGTCCTTTACGATGATAATTTGTTGGTGTAAAAGTATGTGATAGATAGATAGCATCTTTAGGGCATGCTTCTTCACATAAACCACAAAATATACAACGCAACATATTTATCTCATATTTAGCTGCATACTTTTCTTCTCTGTATAAATGTTCTTCTCCTTCAAGTCTTTCAGCAGCTTCCATTGTTATAGCTTCAGCAGGACAAGCTACTGCACATAAACCACAAGCTGTACATCTTTCTCTTCCTTCTTCATCTCTGTTTAAAATATGCAAACCTCTGTAAGCTGTTCCAACTTCTCTAACCTGTTCAGGATATTGAACAGTTGCTTTCTTTTTAAAGAAATGTTTTAAAGTAATAAACATTCCAATAAAAACATTCCACAGATACAAACGTTCTATGAAGTTTAATGGTCTTCTATCAACTGGTTTAGCTCTGTTTGTATATTGTATTTGACTCATTTTTATATCTTATTTTTTGTTTGAATAATGTGCTTTATCAAGTTCTTCATTTCATTTTTTATTGCACCTTATTTCAACAATTATTTTATACTAACTTTTCAACCATAAAATCAATGCTGCTGTAATTATCATATTTACTAATGCTAATGGAATTAATTTTTTCCAGCCTAAGTGCATTAACTGGTCAAAACGAAAACGTGGCACTGTCCATCTAATCCACATAAAAACAAAAACAAGGAAAAATGCTTTTGCTAATAAACATATAAAGCTTAAAAGTGCTACCCAATTTTGACCTATATGTGCTGCTAAGTTTGATTCATTTACAAAAGGAATATCATAACCACCAAAGAATAAAGTAGCCATAAGAATACAACTCATAAACATATTGATGTATTCTGCAAAAAGGTAAAAGCCTAATTTCATACTTGAATATTCTTGATGATAACCAAAGTTTAATTCGCTTTCTGCTTCTGGTAAATCAAAAGGTGTTCTATTACATTCTGCCAATGCACAAGTAAAGAAAACTAAAAAGCCTAATGGTTGATACCAAATGTTCCAACTTCCCAAACCTCCTAATGCACCACTCATTTGTTTGTTTACAATTACACTCATTTGTAATGAACCAGACATCATCAAAACTGCAATAAGAGCTAAGCCCATTGCTAATTCATAAGAAATCATTTGAGAGGCTGCTCGTAAGCCTGATAATAAAGAAAATTTATTGTTAGATGACCAAGCACCAATCATTATTCCATAAACACCAACACTTACTACTGCAAAAATGTACAATACACCAATATTTACATCTGCTACTTGTAGAGGAACATTTCTATCTCCAATTTCTAAAGAAGTTCCCCAAGGAATAACAGCACTTGTAAGTAAAGCTGTTATCATAGCTAATGTTGGCCCAAGAACAAATAAATATTTTGATGATGCTAATGGAATAATTTCTTCTTTGAAAAATAATTTACCTCCATCTGCAAGAGGTTGTAAAATGCCAAAAGGTCCTGCTCTGTTTGGTCCTATTCTATCTTGAATAAATGCAGCTACTTTACGTTCTCCATAGGTTTCGTACATGGCTATTATTAAGCATAGTGTTACAATAAGAGCAATTAAAACTAATTTCTCAATAATAAACCACCAGTCTATTGCTAATAAATATATGTTCATGAGTTATTACTCTTTATTTTCAATTAATTTATTAAATGTTTTACTTGTAGCTGGTCCATTAATTTTACTTAAATGAATGGATGGATCATTTACCTCACTTACACTATGTATATCCAAAAGTAGTTTAGGGTTTCTTCCCATAACTTCTGGTATTGTTTCTTTTGGTTTAAGCATATTGATATAATGATTTACGCTTTTTACTGAATGACGAGAAACTTTTGTTGGTCCTTCAATAATCCAATCACTTGTATTCTTTTTTTCAAAACGACATTCATTACAAATCCACCCAACAGTTCCATCTTCATAAGTTTGTACTTCATTCCATTGATCTTTTCGTGCAGTAACACGTAAAACTTCATCTCCTCTTTTCCATAATGTTACTTTACCACAACATTTATCACAATCTCTATGAGCATCTTCTGGACGAGTAAACCAAACTCTGTTTTTAAATCTGAATGTTTTATCTGTTAATGCACCAACAGGGCAAACATCAATTACATTGCCTATAAAATCGTTGGTTAATGCTTTTTCAATATAAGTAGCAATTTCTGAATGATAACCTCTGTCTAAAACACCATGCTCTCTTTTTTCTGTTAACTGATCAGCAGCAAACACACAACGATAACACATAATACAACGTGTCATGTGTAATTGAATATAAGGACCTAAATCATGTTTAGTAAAAGTTCTTTTAGGAAAATCTAAACGAGAACCTTCTTCTCCATGACCATAGCTTAAATCCTGTAAATCACATTCTCCTGCTTGGTCACATATAGGGCAATCTAAAGGATGATTGATTAATAAAAACTCAACCACACCTTGACGTGCATGTAAAGCTCTTTCACTTGTAATATTTTTTACTTCCATGCCATCCATGACAGTTGTTCTGCAACTTGCTACTAATTTAGGCATTGGGCGTGGATCTTTATCTGAACCTTTGCTTACTTCTACTAAACAAGTACGACACTTTCCACCACTTTCTTTTAAAGGAGTATAATAGCACATTGTAGGAGGCACAATATCTCCACCTATCATTCTTGCTGCATTTAAAATAGTAGTTCCTGGAGGAACTTCTATAGAAATATTATCTATAGTTACTTTAAATTTTTTTGGTGCTTCTTGTTTTATTTCTTCAGCCATATCTTAAAAAACTTAAAGGTTATAAGATAAACTTTGTTTATCTAAAACATTTTTAAAACCAACTATTGCACAATAGGAAGAGGATCGGCATAATGTGCTAATCCATAATTTCTTTTTTGTGCTTCTTCGGCATGTGTTATATGCCATTCAAACTCATCTCTAAAATGACGTATAGCAGCAGCTACAGGCCATGCAGCAGCATCTCCTAAAGGGCAAATTGTGTTGCCATCAATATTAAATTGAATATGCCACAATAAATCTATATCACTCATTTTGCCTTTACCACTTTCTAAACGTTGAAATATTTTATCCATCCAGCTTGTACCTTCTCTACAAGGAGAGCATTGACCACAACTTTCATGACGATAGAAGTGTGCTAATGTTGCTGTATGTTTTACTATACATTGGTCTTCATCTAATACAATAAAACCACCACTCCCCATCATTGAACCAGAAACAAAACCTCCATCATTTAAACTTTCGTAGTTCATATAACGGGTTTCGCCTTTGGCTGTTTTTAATAATAGATTGGCTGGTAAAATGGGTACTGATGAACCACCTGGGATACAAGCTTTTAATCTTTTTCCATTTTTTATTCCCCCACACCATTCATCACTATAAATAAATTCTTCTACAGAAATAGTCATATCTATTTCGTAAACACCAGGCTTATTAATATTACCACAAGCTGAAATTAATTTTGTTCCTGTAGATCTTCCTACACCAATTTTTGCATATTCTTCTCCTGTTATATTAATAATAGGAACTACAGCAGATAATGTTTCTACATTATTTACTACAGTTGGCCTATTCCATAAACCTTGTACAGCAGGAAATGGAGGTTTGATACGAGGGTTGCCTCTTTTGCCTTCTAAAGATTCTAATAAAGCTGTTTCTTCTCCACATATATATGCACCTGCTCCACGTTGTACATAAATTTCACAATCGAAACCTGTGCTTAAAATATTTTTTCCTAACCAACCATTATTTTTTGCTTCCTGAATTGCTTGTTCTAAAATATCTACAATCCAAGCATACTCTCCTCGTATGTATATATAAGTATTATTGCTACCTAAAGCATAAGATGAAATAATTAATCCCTCAATTAATAAATGAGGAATGTATTCCATCAAATATCTGTCTTTAAAAGTACCAGGTTCACTTTCATCTGCATTACAAACTAAATGACGAGGAATACCTTCGGGTTTTGCTAAAAAGCTCCACTTTAGTCCTGTAGGAAAACCTGCACCACCACGACCACGTAAGCCACTCTTCTTTACTTCTTCTACAACATCATCTGGCGACATTGTTTTTAAAGCTTTTTCTGCAGCACGATAACCTCCTTCTCGTCTGTACACTTCGTAAGTACGAATGCCTTCTACATGAGCTTTTTCTAATAATAATTTTACTCCCATATTATCAATTTGCAATTAGTTTGTTTTACTAATATGATAATGTTTTTATTTTATTAAACCTTATGTACAATTATTAATTTTTTAATTATTAATAGTTGCATTTTTTCTACATTCTTCTATAATAGCATCAATTTTTTCTTTTGTTAAATGTTCTTTATAATGCTTCCCTAACTGCATCATTGGTGCATAACCACAAGCACCTAAACATTCAACAGTTTTAAGTGTAAATAATCCATCCTGTGTTGTTTCTCCTACACCAATTCCTAATTTTTCTTTTATATAATCAATAATTTCATGACTTCCTTCAATCATACAAGGTCCAGTTTGGCAAACTTCAAATACATATTTACCAACAGGCTTTGTATTATACATTGTGTAAAAAGTAGCCACTTCATAAACCTCTATAGGTAAAAGATTTAATAGAGAAGCTACATAATCCATTGTTTCAACACTCAACCATCCACCAAATTCTTCTTGTGCTAAATGCAATACAGGTAGTAAAGCACTTTTTTGCTTTCCTTCTGGATAACGTGCAATAATTTCTTGCACTTTATTCATTTTTTCTTGTGAAAACTGTACAGCCATTTTTCTTTTTTATTTTTAGATTGAAGAACGTTCATTAGGTTCTTCAATCTTTTATATTTTAATATTTGTTTTTACAATTTATTTAAGCATCCATTTCGCCTGCAATAAGGTTTAATGATGACATTACAATAATAGCATCACTCAACATTCCACCTTTTATTAATTCTTCAAATGCTTGATAATAAATAAAGCATGGTCTTCTAAAATGTAATCTATAAGGACTTCTTCCTCCATCACTGATAAAATAATATCCAAGCTCTCCATTAGCAGCTTCTATAGAATGATATACCTCGCCTTTTGGCATATTTATTTCTCCATAAATAATTTTAAAATGCCAAATCATTGGTTCCATTTTAGTATATACATCTTGCTTTTCTGGTAAATAATATTCTGGAACATTTGCATGATAAACAGTTGCATCTGCTCCTTTTAAGTCAGCCAGTTTATTCATTGCTTGCTTTATAATACTAAGGCTTTGCCACATTTCTTGATTACGAACTAAAAATCTATCATAACAATCGCCTGTTGTGCCAATTGGAACAGTGAAATCAAACTCATCATAACTGCAATAAGGTGATACTGTACGAACATCATAATCTACTCCTGCTGCCCTAAGGTTTGGACCTGTAAAGCCATAATTTAATGCACGTTCTGCACTTATTGGACCTGCCCCAACTAATCTATCTACAAATATTCTATTACGTGTAAAAAGGTCTTCAAATTCTTTTAAAACAGCGGGATATTCGTCAATAAATTTTTGAATTTTTCTAAAAGCTATATCATTAAAATCTCTTTCAAAGCCTCCTATTCTTCCAATATTAGTAGTAATTCTTGAGCCACATATTTCGTCATAAATTTCATAAATCAATTCTCTGTATTGCATTACATATAAGAATCCTGTAAATGCACCACTATCAACACCAACAATTGAGTTACAAATTAAGTGGTCTGATATACGAGCTAATTCCATAATTATTACTCGTAAATAATCTACCCTTTTAGGCGTTTTTACTCCTAATAATTTTTCGCAAGTCATGTGCCAACCCATATTATTTAATGGGCCTGAGCAATAGTTTAATCTGTCTGTTAAAGTAGTTATTTGATATAAATTACGATGCTCAGCAATTTTCTCAAATGCACGGTGTATGTAACCAACAGTTTGTTCTGCTGATACAATTCGTTCTCCATCTAATTCTAAAATATTTTGAAACACACCATGAGTAGCAGGATGTGTAGGTCCTAAGTTTAGCGTAGTAGTTGCTTTTTCTATACTTCCTTCTGGTAATGTTATATGATGCTGTTGAGACATTTATTTATAATTACAAATTTAATTTTAATTAATCATTGGTCTTTGCATAATTTCCCTTCCAAACATTTCATCATCTTTATCTGTTCTGCTTTGGTCTTCTAATGGATATTCTTTTCTTAATGGGAAATAATCCATTTCTTCTACATTCATTATTCTTTTAAGGTTTGGATGACCGACGAAATTTATTCCAAAAAAATCGTAGGTTTCTCTTTCTAACCAATTGGCAGTTGCATAAATACTTGTTGCTGTAAAAATATCTGGTTGAGTTATATCTGTATAAACCTTAAATCTTATTCTGATATTTTTTGCCATATTGTGTAAATTATACACAACAGCTAATTCTTTTCCTTTATTATCAGGATAATGTACCCCACATAAATCAGTTAAAAAAGCAAAGCCAAGATATTCATCTGACTTTAAAAAATTTAAAATTTTTAAGTTTAAATCTTTATCTGCTTCAAAGTGAAGTGTATCATAGGTTTCTTCAAAATTATAAACACCCTCACCAAACTTTTCTTTTAGCTTTTGTTGTATATACTGATTATGTTCTAACATTTGTATTATAAAATAAAATTTTAATTATTGTATTCCGTAACTTGCTAATAATGCTTTATAATGTTCGCTACTTCTTCTTCTTAAACTTTCTTTTCCTACCAAATCCTGAATATTTAAAAGTCCATTAATGATAGATTCTGGTCTTGGAGGGCAGCCTGAAACATACACATCTACAGGAATAATTTGATCTATTCCTTGAAGTACGCTATATGTATCAAAAATTCCTCCACTTGAAGCACAGGCACCAACTGCCATAACCCAACGAGGTTCTGCCATTTGAATATAAACTTGTTTTAAAACTGGTCCCATTTTTTTTGCTATAGTTCCCATAACCATCAACAAATCGCACTGACGTGGAGAAAAACCTACACGTTCACTTCCAAAACGTCCAAAGTCATAAGTAGCAGCCATTGTAGCCATAAATTCAATTCCACAACAAGATGTTGCAAAAGGTAATGGCCACAAAGAATTTTTTCTGGCTAAGCCAATTACACTACTAAATTTTGTTGCAAAAAAACCTTCTCCTTGATGACCTTCAGGCATTTCTGCCATGCTGATATCATTTTCTAAAGGTTTTACATTTACATTATATTTAACTGGTCTCATTGTTTATTTTTTCTTTTCAGATTTGTATTAATCAAATCTTTTCTATTATTAATCTTCTAATTTTAAAGCACCTTTTTTTATGATATAAATAAACCCTATCAAAAAAAAGCAAACAAACATAAGTACTGCAAAAAAGCCTCCCCATCCTAATGCTTTAAAATTTACTGCATAAGGATAAAAGAAAATTACTTCTACATCAAACAGTACAAATAAAATAGCTACTAAAAAATATTTTACAGCTATTGGTTTTCTAGCATCTCCATGTGTTTCAATACCACTTGTAAATGTTTCTAATTTTTCTTTAGTTCTTCTTTTAGGTCCTAAAAGTGCTGATATAGCAACCATGGCAACAATTAGCCCTACTACAAAAATTAATTGAATTCCAATAATAAAATAAGAAGCATTTGAAGTGACAGTATCTAATAGGAAATGGTACATAATTATTTTGCTTTCTAATAGGCCACAAATGTAAGAGTGTATAATGTAAAAAAGAAAAACTCTCTATAAATAGAGAGTTTTTTTGTTATTAATTCAGAAAAAGTATTTATAGAATTATTATTATTTTTCTTTTGCAGACTTTTTAGCTCTTTCTTCTAAAACTTTTTTAATATTTAACATTTCTTGATCTTCAGGTATAAATTCTAAAATTTTATTACAATATTCTAAAGCTGTATTATAGTCTTTTTCTCTATCTGCATAATAAATCATAATATAATATAAGTTGCCAACTATATATTTTTTGTTTGTTGCAGTATCTTTTGCATAATAATCATTTTGTTGTAATAATGCATTAACAGCAATACCTGGATTTGTAGTTGTATCTAATGCTTTAGCTGCTCTAACATTAAAAGCATAACCTTGTGGTTTATCGGGAAATGCTACAATGTATTTTTGAGCATAAGCCATTGTTTGAACATAATCTTTAGATAGATAAGAAGCATTGGTAATTATATAATAGTCATATTCTCCCATACTTCCTTTGAGGTCATTATATTTTTGTAACCAAATAACTTGCTCTGCATACATGCCAGCTTTTGCAAACATATCTGCAGCCATCTTTATATATTTTAATTTATTTTCTTGTTTAGTTTCTTTGTCAATAGCTTTTTGTAAATAGTTAGCAGCTTCCATTTCTAAGCCAGGGAATTTGCTTAATATTTTTACAGCTAATTCATAATCTGTAATTTCTATTTCTTCTGTTGAAGCTTTTGCAAAATATTGTTCAATATATTTTTTAGATTGAATACTATCTCCTAATCTATCATAGTTATAAGCATATAAAACAGGTAATCTATCATAAGTTTTACAATCTGAATTACTCATAGCTTGTGCTTTTTCTAAACTTTCCTGATATTTTCCTGCTCTAAATAAATAATCAGCATAAAAATAATCTGTGCCACAATCTTTATCTGCATATTGTACATATTTATCTAAATAACTTTTAGCTGTATTTACATCTGTTTGCTCATAAACTCTGTAATAGCTTAGATAAACTGGAGGAAATTCAACATCTGCAGCTATAGCAGCATTATAATATCTTTCATACATTTCTTTATTATCTTGACTTGCATAAATTAGTCCAATTCTCCAATCTGCTTCTGCATATTTAGGATCTCTTGCCAATGCTTCTGTATAAGCTTTTACTGCTTCTCCACCATTATCGCCTCCCAATTTTTGATAGCATTTACCCATATTAATAAAAATCTCTGCATCTGTTTTATTATATTCACTTGCTTGACGTAATTTTTCTATTCCATAATTTGGGTCTCCTGTTTTACTATCACCATAGGCATTAGCTCTACCTATAGCATTTAAAATTTCTGCATCAGGCTTATTTTTTTTTCTTCCTTTGGTTGGTGTTGTTGCTGTTATTGCTTGTTCAAATTTTTGTTTAGCAGAATTTAAATCTCCTTTTTCTGCAATTTCTACATGACCAAAACCAATCCAAATTAATGGTTCATTTACGCCTTCTTGCAATGCCTTTTGATATAATTGCTTTGCTCCTGCAATATCTTTAATTGCTAACATGGCTTGCCCATACCAATAAATATTATCAGCATTTTTAGAGTCTTTATTATAAAGATTTTGAAAAAGGTTTAAAGCACTTTTATTTTTTTGAAAAGAAAGAAATTTTTTTCCATCTTCAATTTTCTGAGCATTTATTATACCCACAAACAGCATTAATGCTAAAAAAATACTTACTGATTTCTTCATTGCTTCTTTTTTTTATTTATAAATGTTTATCAAAAAAAATATTCTGTTTTATTCGTTACAAAAATAGTTTTAGTTTAATTATCAGCTATTCTTTATATATTATTTTTATAGCTGTACTTCTTTTTGAAAATTCATTTTAGCTTGTGCCAAATAAGATCTTTAAATATAAGTTGCCCCTTTCACTTGACATAAAATTTTAAAGCCTGTTCCTAATCCTTCTATATATTCTTTTAAAATATAAAACAAGGGCCGTGCCAAAGAATATTGACCATACATAATTGTTGCTTGACTGGGTTTTGCATAAACATCTTTTTCTTCACAATTTTTACATTCAAGCATTGCTAATTTTATTTTTTTTAACTGTTCTAATTGTGCTGACTCATCACTATTCCCTACCCAACTTAATCCTACAAAACCTATAGCATTTATATTTTTTTCAATAGCTTCAATTACTGCTTTACTTCCTTCTACTGCTACAACATTTTTTCCAAAACTTTCTCCTTTAAGAATTGAATCTTGTAAAAAACGAACAGTACTTGTAGCATTATTCCCATCCATTATTGCTGGTATATTATTCTTTCCTGTTAAAATATCTTTTAATTGTTGTATAGTGTATAAACTGTCTTTTGCATTAATATTTACAATAACTGCCACTGCATCAAAAGCAACAACATTTTCTCTTGGTATATAATCTAATTTCTTTTTATAAGCATCTGCTTCATCTTCTTTTAAACCTCTTGCTACAATAATCATTCTTGTACTATCTTTTTGTAAATCTCTAAAACAATCTGCCTCTGATTTATAAGATGCAATAATATGAGCATCTGGATAAGATGAGTTGAATACTTTAATTTGCTGTTCTATTACAGGTTTAAAACTTTCATCTACACTTATATATATTGTACCACTTTGTAGTGTATCGGTATTTGCTTTTTGCTTTGATTGATTACAAGCCGATAAAACTGTAATACTAATAAATATTAATGCCAATAACTTTTGCATATTAATAATCTCTTTTTATTCCTCTGTATAATCTAAAAGCACCATACAATAAACAAATAACACCAAAAATTTTTCTAAACATATCATCTACATTCACCAAATTATCTATGCCAAAATATTTCCCAAACAACATAAAAACAGCCATACCTAAAAGAAGTACAGACATGCCAATATCATAAATCATACGCATTAGAACATAACCTTTTCTTCGTTTGTCTTTATACTCTTCTATACTATTGCTCATATAATACTCTATTTATAAGAGGGCAAGCAAGATAAAAAAATATTTTAAAGTGTCATAAAGTTTATTCATAATTCATTGAATATTTAAAGTAAAGTTGTTGTAAAGAAATATTTGAACGGAGTTTTTTACTAAATATCTCTTATCAAAACAATAACAAAAACTATATTTGCCAACGATGAAATTTTTAATGGTTTGTTTAGGAAATATTTGTAGAAGCCCTTTAGCAGAAGGCATTTTGCAAAAAAAAATTCAAGAATTAAAACTAGATTGGCAAGTAGATAGTGCTGGAACTGCAGGTTATCATATTGGCTGCAAACCTCATAATTTATCTCAAAAAGTGGCTAAACTAAATGGGATTGATATTAGCCAACAACAATGCAGGCAATTTGTAAAAGAAGATATGCTATTGTTTGATAAAATTTATGTAATGGATAAAAACAATTATGCCAATGTAAAAGATATTTCTGAAGAATTATGGAATGAAAATAAAGTAGAGTTGTTATTGAATGAAATTTATCCTAATAAAAATTTAGATGTTCTAGACCCTTGGTATGGAGAAGAAGATGGTTATCATAAAGTTTTTGAAATGATTGATAAAGCTTGTGATGTAATTGTAAAAAAATATTCAACTATTAAATGAGTAAAGTATCATTGCCTCAAGGCACAAGAGATTTTAGTGCAGATGTTGTAAGAAAAAGAAATTATATTTTTAGTATAATTCGTTCTGTGTTTGAATTGTATGGGTTTCAACCATTAGAAACTCCTGCAATGGAAAACTTAGAAACTTTAATGGGAAAATATGGTGAAGAAGGTGATAAACTTATTTTTAAAATTTTAAATAATGGCTTAGACCGACCAGAAAAAAAAGAAAAAACTAAAATTGAATTTGAAAAAATTTTAGAAGGTAAAAACAATCCTGTTATTACAGAAAGAGCTTTACGTTATGATTTAACCATTCCTTTTGCTCGTTATGTAGCTATGAATCATCATCAACTTGTAATGCCTTTTAAGCGTTATCAAATACAACCTGTTTGGCGTGCAGATAGACCACAAAGAGGAAGATACAGAGAGTTTTATCAATGTGATGCTGATGTTGTAGGAAGCAAATCTTTATTAAACGAAATTGAATTAACCAACATTTATGCTACTGTTTTTAAACAATTTGGTGTAAATATTGAAATAAGAATTAATAGTAGAAAAATATTAGCAGCATTAGCAGAAGTTTGTGGTGGTGCAGATAAATTGATTGATATAACAGTTGCTATTGACAAGTTAGATAAAATTGGTTTTGAAAAAGTAAAAGAAGAATTGCAACAAAGAGGGCTTAATGAAAAACAAATTACAATCATTGAAAAATATTTAAACATTGAAGGAAGTAATCAAGAAAAAATAGAGCAAATAGCATTATTAATTTCTTCTTCAGAAATTGGAAAGCAAGGAATAGAAGAAATAACATTTTTATTAAATCATTCAAGCATTAAAACACTTTCTGTTGTTGCAGATTTTACACTTGCTCGTGGATTAAACTATTACACAGGTATTATTTTTGAAATAAAAGCCACTAATGTACAAATGGGTAGTATTGGTGGTGGAGGAAGATATGATGATTTAACTGGAACCTTTGGTGTACCTAATATTCCTGGTGTTGGAATTTCTTTTGGTGTTGATAGAATTTATGATGTAATGGAAGAGTTGCAGCTTTTTCCAAAAGATATTTACACAAGTACAAAAGTTTTATTTTTTAATTTAGGAGAAAAAGAAAGCAAAGCTTCTTTTGAATTAATGCAACAATTAAGAGATAAAAATATCAGTTGCGAAATTTATCATGAACAAGCCAAGTTTGATAAACAATTTAAGTATGCTGATAAAAAAGCAATTCCTTACATTGTAATTATTGGCTCTAAAGAATTAGAAGAAAAAACCTGTACAATAAAAAACATTGTTACTGGAGAGCAACAAACTATTTTACAAAAAGATTTATTAACCTTTTCTTTTTAAAATTTATTGCAGTAAAAATTTGTTGCTTTTTATACTTAGGCTGTATTTCCCAGCTCCCATAATAAAAAACAAAATTCCATTAGTAAAGTATAGAAAGTTAAGTTCTCCAATAAAACCACCTGAACCGCCTGTTGTAAAAGCATTTGAGCCTTCTGTAAGAATTACAGCAAAAACCATTACACCAGCAATTAATAATCCAGAAATTCTACTAAATAGTCCAAGAATTAAGCATACAGGAGCAATTACTTCTCCTAAAAAAGTACCTACCCATAAAATTTCAGGCAATCCTTTATTAGCCAACATTGCTTTTACACCACCAAAGCCACGCATAATTTTTGCTATTCCATGTGGCAAAAACAAAGCCCCTGTTACTAATCTTAATAATAATAAACTTATATCAATATTTGATTTACTTTTCATATAAAATAATTTATACAATATTATTAAAAATTATTCAACTTCAAAAGCTACTTTAATTTATCTTACAATTTCTGTTTTAGAATAGTATGTTTGCTCCCAAATTATTTTATTGTAGGCTATTGGTAAAAGGTAATATCATTTTAACATATTATAATATTGCTCTTACTCTAACACCTACTATTTTTACAAAATAGCTTTTTGTATGAGAAAGACAATTTTAATTATTTTTTCTTTTTTAATTTTTCAACAAGTATTTGCACAAACTCAAAAAGTAGTTGCTGATAAAATTATTGGTCAAGTTGGTGATAAAATTATTTTACGTTCAGATGTTATTAATGCAATTGAAGATTATAAACGACAAGGACAAGCAGCACAATTACCTCCAAATCCTGAATGTGCTTTTTTAGAAGGGCAATTAATACAAAAAGCATTGGTATTACAGGCAGAAAAAGATTCATTAACCATAAGTGATGAAGAAATTGAAGCAGCATTAGACAATCAAATTCGTGGATTTATTCAAATGTATGGCAGTAAGGAAATGTTAGAAGAAATTTCTGGTCGTACTATTTATCAATTAAGAGAAGATTTCAGAGTTCCTTTTCGTGAAAAAAAATTGGCAGATTTGATGCGTAATAAAATTGTAGAAAGTGTAAAAATTACTCCTGCCGAAGTAAGAATTTTTTATAATAAAATTCCTAAAGATAGTTTACCTTTTTATGAAAGTGAAATAGAAGTAAGTCAAATTGTAAATACTCCAAAAGCTAATAAAGAAGTAGAAGATTATGTAATAAAACAAATGTATGATTACAAAAGGCAAGTAGAAAATGGAACTAAAAAATTTGAAACATTAGCAAAAATGTATTCAGAAGATCCAGGTAGTAAGGATAATGGTGGTATGTATAATATTAATAGAACTGAAAAGTTTTGGGATAAAGATTTTTTACAAGGAGCATTTCGTTTAAAAGAAGGGCAAATTTCAAATGTTATTAGATCTAAATTTGGCTTTCACCTAATACAAATGGTAAGTAGAGTTGGTGATGATGCAGTGATAAGGCATATACTTAGAATACCTCCTATTACTGATGATGAAATAGACTTATCTAAAGAAAAATTAGATTCAGTAAGACAAGATATTATTAATGGAAAAATAAGTTTTAGCGAAGCTGTAAATAAATATAGCGATGATGAAGAAAGTAAATTTAATGGAGGAGCAAAAGTTGGCCATGATGGTTCAACACATATAACAATAGATGAATTAGATAAAGAAACTGTAATGGCTATTAAAGATTTAAAAGTAGGAGAATTATCAAAGCCATTAGTTTTTGAAGATAGAGGAGTAAAAAAAGTAAGAATAGTTTATTTAAAAAGCAGAACAGAACCACATATTGAAAATTTGAGAGAAGATTATAATAAAGTTGCCACGAGAACATTAGAAGAAAAAAGACAAAAAGTGCTTGAAAATTGGTTTAAAGAGCATTTGCCTACTTATTATATTACCATTGATAAAGAATTTATTAATTGTGCCGATTTATTAGATTGGTGGCAATTTGTATCTAACAGAGAAAAATAGTAATTATTATAAGTCTCTTTTTTGATAAATTTTAATACAAAAAAACCATATTGCTGAAGTAAGTATGCAAGTATAAAGTATGTGTAAGTTAATATCTGCAAGGCTTTGTTCATAAGCTATTTTATCAAACTTTCCTAAAAATGCTGCTGTAGGAATTAATTTATCTGAAATTTTTAAGGGTAAAAAATTAGCTAATTCTGGAAGTTTAAAATAAAACTTAAATATAGAGCCAAGTATTGGTTCTACAACTATTAAATAAAATAAAAAAATACCCAAGGAAATAAAAGAACGTTTTAAAATAAAACCTACAAAAAATGCAATAGATAATTGAGCAAAAGTTTGAAGAAAAAATAAGAAAATATATTGTATCTGTTCATCCCATCTGGTTATTTGAAATTCACTTGAGTAACTAATACCAAAAAATGCTGCAATAATTGTATAAACAACTGTTATGATAACAGTAATAATCAAAACATCTAATAACTTACTAATAATAAATTCATTTCTTGTCCATCCATCAATAATATTTTGCCTATTGGTTTTATAAGTATATTCATTTGCAATAATCATAATTATCAATATTGCTGGTACTATTAATAACCATGATGAAAAATATGCTACACTATGCCACACTTCTGGAAAAGCAAAAGGATTACCTATTAAAGTTTTCAATAATTCTGCTTCAACACTTTTCCTATCAGTAATACTTTCATAGACTTTTTGAAACAATAAATTAATACTTGGATAAGTTAATATTACAATTCCTAACATCCACCAAAAAGCTTTGTATTTTCTAAGTTTTAACCATTCTACCTTAATTAATGATATCATAATTTAAAAATTATTTTTTCAAAATTGTATAATAAAATTAGGAGTAAAGCTATTTATTTAATTCTTTTTAAAAAGAAAGAATATATAAATGGTTTTAATTTTCTAATAAAATAGTTTTTTTCTAATGTTAAATCATTGTTCAAGTATTTTAAACTCACTTTTCAAATCGGTGTAAGAGTATTAATTTTACAAACCATAAAATGAAAAAAGTAAAATACTATTATAATACTCATACACTTCGATTTGAAAAAGTTGAAGTTCCGTTACGTGTAAAACTGTTACGAATTTTTGGATTTATAGCAGCAAGCCTCGTTACTGCTGCTCTTATTTTTTTTATTGCAGGAAGATTAATTGATAGCCCTGAAACAAAATTACTTCGTTTACAAAACGATGATTTAAAAGATAATTATGCTGCTATTCAAGAACGCACAAGACAATTAGAAATGAAAATTCTTGAATTGGAAGATAGAGATAATAATGTGTATAGAAGTATTTTTGAAGCTCAGCCAATACCAGATAGTGCAAGAATAAAAGATATGGAAACAAAAAGAGAAGTTAAGTTGGTAGAAAATATGGGCGAAACAGATTTAGTAAAAAATATCACAGCTCAACTAAATAATCTTTCTTTAAGAGTTGCTTACCAAGCAAAAAGTTATAATGAAATTGATGAAATGGTTAAGAATAAAGAAAAATTATTAGCTGCAATTCCTGCCATACAACCAGTTAGCAATAAAAAATTAAAAAGAATAGCAAGTGGTTTTGGTAATAGAATTGACCCAGTTTATAAAATTCCAATATTTCATGCTGGGTTAGATTTTACTGCACCTTTAGGAACACCTATTTATGCAACAGCAGATGGTGTAGTAAAAACTGCAAACTATAATGCTCATGGTTATGGAAATCATGTAGTCATTAATCATGGTTATGGTTATGAAACTTTATATGGTCACATGGTAAGAATAAAAGCAAAGCAAGGACAACGCGTAAAGCGTGGTGAAGTAATTGGCTATGTTGGTAGTACAGGAAAAAGCACAGGTCCTCACTGCCATTACGAAGTACATAAAAATGGTCAATACGTAAATCCTATTTATTATTTCTACAATGACCTTACACCTGAACAATACGACAGATTATTAAAACTTGCTGCAGCAAGTAATCAAAGTTTAGATTAAATAATATAAGCTACACCAAAATTTTATTTTCCTCCACCTGGACAATGTTGCTTAATATAATTAGTAAATAAAGTTGATAAATGAGTA
This sequence comes from Chitinophagales bacterium, assembly GCA_026931325.1. Lineage (GTDB taxonomy): Bacteria > Bacteroidota > Bacteroidia > Chitinophagales > Chitinophagaceae > UBA1930. Next base: position 81,690 of record JAIXLO010000138.1, read on the forward strand.
AATGTCCCTTTTCCTTCTCTAATACTATGTGTACGATTAGGATAACTCATCAACGAAAATTGTTTATTGTATTTTACCAATTCATTTATCAATAATTCTGTATTTTGATAATGTACATTATCATCGCCTGTGCCATGTATTACCAACAAATTTCCTTTTAATCCTTTAGCATGTGTAATAGCAGATGCTTGTATATAATCTTCTTTATTTTCTTGTGGTAAGCCCATGTAGCGTTCTTCATAAATATTATCATAAGTTAATCTGCTGGCAACTGGTGCAATAGCAATACCAGTTTTATAAATATCTCCATATTGAAACATTAAGTTAAGTGTAGTAGAACCACCACCACTCCAACCCCAAACAGCAACTCTATCTTTATCTACATAATCCCATTTTAAAATTTCCTTTGCTGCCATTGCTTGATCTTTCACATTTAAAATACCTACTTTTTTGTAAATACATTTACGCCAAGCAGCACCTTTAGGAGCTGGTGTTCCTCTACCATCAAGGCTTATTTGTATATAACCATCAGCAGCCATATTGCCTGTATATAAAAATGTACTTGCACTACCATAAGAATCTCTAACTGTTGTAGAGCCAGGTTCTGTATATACATAAAAAACAACAGGATATTTCTTAGTTGCATCAAAGTTTTTAGGCATAATTTTCCAACCATCCATTGTTACACCTTCTTCTGTTGTTACTGTAAAAAATTCTATACCATTATTATTTTTGGCTGTTTTAATTTCTCCTTTAATAGTACTACCTGTTTGTAAGTTTATCCATTCTTCAGAAGGAGGAGTTGTAATGTTTGAAAAATTATGTTTTGCATAAAGTCCATTAGGAGAAATTTGATAACTATGTGTGCCTTGTTGTTCTTTAGATGAAAGTAATTCAGCATCTCCACTACCATCTAATTTTACTTTATACAAATATTTTTGTAAAGCATTATTAGGAGAAGCAGTAAAATAAACAAAACCATTCTTTTCATCAACCCCACAATAGTCAATCATATCATAATTGCCTTTGGTAAGTAATGTTTCTTTTTTACCTTCATGACTAATTAAATAAATATGTCTCCATCCATCTTTTTCACTTATCCATAAAAAATCTTTTCCATTATTTACCCATTCCCATCCTATAGGATTATCATTATTCCATCTGCTTTTTATATCAATCCATGCAGCATCAGACTCTTGATAAATATTTGAAGCTGCACCAGTACTAATACTTAACAACATAATTTTACTTTGTTGTTGTTTTCTATCCAATTGCTGAATGATTAATTGTTGATTATTAGCCCACTCCATTCTTGGTATATAATGTTGTACAGAACTACCAGGTACGTTCATCCAAGTAGATTTTTGTGTAGCAATATTTACTACTGCAATTCTACAAGATGATGGATCTTCGCCAACTTTAGGATACTCAACAGGAATAGTAAAAGAATAGATAGAATCTGTATTATTAATCATTAAAAAATTTCTGATATTTCTTGCATCTAATTGCCAATAAGCAATGTTTTTGCTATCTGCACTCCAACGAAAACCATCTCTACAACCAAACTCTTCTTCATACACCCAATCAAATGTTCCATTAATTATTCTATCTGTTCCATCTTTTGTTAGTGGTGTTATTTTTTGAGTAGCAATATCTTCTACATAAATATTATGCTCACTTACATAAGCAACTTTTTTTCCATCAGGCGAAATTTTTGCAAACATTAATGATGACTCAGGTAAGCCTTTTCCTAACTTTTTTAAAGTGTTTGTAGTTTTATTAAAAATGTAATAATCTCCTCTTGTTTCATAACGCCAAACTTTTTTGGTATTTGTAAAAATTAAAAACACTTGTTCATCTGTACTTACAAAAAAATTTTTAATACCCAAAGCTGTACTTCCTTCTTGTGGAGTTAAATTTTCTTTATTTACTAAAACAATTTTTTCAAAACTTGGTAATTGATATTTTACAATTTCATTCTTTTCTGTTGCATAATATGCATCCCCAGCTTCATTCCATTTAAAAGCACTACTACGTTGTGCATACATTGAAATACTTACACAAATACTAATTACAACAAGCAATATTTTTTTCATAACAATTGTTTTAAAAATGAAAATAAAAGAATGTAACCTTATAAAAGAATACTAATTTATAAGTACTACAAAGTTTAAAGAAAAATATTTATTGAATTTTTAAAAAATGATGAATTTGCTTTCAAGAGCTAATCACTATTTTTTAATTTATTAGTTGATTTTGGTAATTAGGACGAAAGAGGTAATTAAGTTAATTAAGGAATAAGTTGTCAGTCTGACTTTATCGAAGACGTTTAATTTAAGCATTCTACTCAAACGCTTTCGACAAGCTCAAGCTGACATTTTATTTTATAATAAGAAAAAAACTAAATTCTAAAAACTAAATCCGAAATCCTCTACTTTGGTTAATGAGAACACGAACCATGGTGGTGTTCTTTCGTTAAAATATCTCTATCTCATTCAAAGAAGGAGAAATAACTCAAAGAAAATATAATTTCCCTCCACTAGAGGGCTAAGGGCTGGCTTTCTTTAATCAATTATTATCATTTTAACCTTCTTTAATATTTGATTTTCCTACATTTACGCCTCAAAATATTGTAACAGAAATACATGAAACAATTATTTATCGTAGCAGGATTATTTTTTTTCGTTTCTGCTTATGGACAAAACAAAAAAAGTACAACAGAAAAAAAATCTGTAAAAGAAGCTGAAACAACCAAAGGTCATAACATTGCCATAACTCTTACTCCTTATAAAAACTGTTGGATATATTTAGGAAGCTATTATGGTAAAAGCAAATTATTAGCAGACAGTGCCTGGTTAAACGAAAAAAGTGAAGGTGTTTTTAAAGGAAATGAAAAACTTACAGGAGGAATTTATTTTGTTGTATCTCCATCAAAAAAATTAATTGAATTTGAATTATTAATGGACGATAAACAACATTTTAGTATTACTGCTGATACAACAAAAAGAGATAAACCAATTATAAAAGGTTCTTTTGATAATGATTTATTTACTGCTTATTCAAAATTTTCTGGCGAAAAGGGTAGCCAGCTTCAACAAATAAAAGCAAGATTAACTTCTGCAACAACAAAAGAAGATTCTACTTCACTTAAAAATGAATATGCAAAAATTGAAAAAGAATTACAGGATTATAGAGAAAATATAAAAAAGAAATATCCTAATTCATTACTTACTTTATTGTTTAATGTAATGAATAGGCCTGAAGCTCCTGCAATACCTGTTGTTGATGGAAAAGCAGATTCTGCTTATCCTTATCGTTATGTAAAATATCACTATTGGGATAATGTAGATTTTTTTGATGATAGAATTTTAAGAACTCCTTTCTTTGATTCTAAAGTAGATGACTATTATAAATATTATGTTAGTCCTGAAGCAGATTCTATTATTGCTGAGGTGAAATATATGTTGCTTTCTGCACGTACTGGTAAAGAAATTTTTCCTTATTTATTAATTAAGTTTACTAATAAATATGTAAATCCTGAATACATGGGACAAGATAAAGTTTTTTTATACTTGTTTAATGAATATTATAGCAAAGGAGATACTATTTATTTAGATGCAGCTTCTCGTAAAATGATTTTTGAAAGAGCATATAGTTTAATGGCAAATCAAATTGGCGAGCCTGCACCACCACTTAAACTCACAGATACTTTAGGAGTAGTAAAATCTTTATATGATATTAATGCAAATTATACTTTAGTTGTTTTTTGGGATCCTCATTGTGGTCATTGTAAACATGAAATACCACGTATTGATAGCATATATGAAGCAAAATGGAAAGGATTAGGAATGAAAATTTATGCTGTATATGTTTATAATGATAATGTACCAGATTGGAAAAAATTTATTAATGAAAAAGGTTTGCAAGATTGGACTCATGTATATCAAACACAAGAGGCAAGAGATTATGAAATTAAAAATAATATAGTAGGTTATAAACAACTTTATGATGCAAAAGTTACACCCACATTATATTTGTTAGATGATAAAAAAAGAATATTAGCAAAACAGCTAACCATTGAACAACTTGATAATGTAATTAAAGAAAAAAATAAAAAAACTAATTAAAGTATATGATGAGAAAAATATTTTTTATAGCATTATTGGCATTTAATTTTCAGAATATTAATGCTCAAACATTATTTACTTATGGTAAAAAATCTGTTACTAAAAAAGAGTTTTTAAAAGCTTTTGATAAAAACCCATCTCCTACAGAAACAGATAGAAAAAGTGCATTAAAAGAATATTTAGATTTATACATAAACTATAAACTAAAAGTTCAAGCAGCTTATGATGATAAATTAAATGAGCAGCCTTCTTTTAAAAATGAAAGTGAAAGTTTTAAAAAGCAATTAGCTGAAAATATCATTAACAATGAAGCTAATATTGATCAGTTAATACAAGAAGCATTTGAACGTAGTCAAAAAGATATTCATGTAGCTCAGGTTTTTATTGAATTAAAACCTGGTGTAGATAATATTTATGCTTATAAACAAATACAAAAAGCATATAACGAACTAAAACAAGGAAAAGATTTTTTATCAGTTGTAAAAGAATTTTCTAACGATGAAAGTACAACACAATCTAATGGAGACTTAGGCTACATTACAGTATTTACGCTTCCATACGAATTTGAAAATGAAATTTACAAATTAAAAGAAGGAGAATTTTCTGCTCCTTATAAAAGTAGTTTAGGCTACCATATTTTTAAAAATGTTTCTGAACGAAATGCAGTAGGTAAAAGAAAAGTTGCACAAATATTATTAGCAGTTCCTAATGATGCAACAGAAGCATTGAAACTTAATTTAAAAAGCCTTGCAGATAGTATTTATCATTTAGCAACAACAGACCAAATTAGTTTTGAAAGATTGGTTGATATTTATAGTAATGATAGAGCAACTGCAGGAAACCAAGGAATTATTCCTGAAGTTGGTATAGCACAATTTAGTCCAGAGTTTGAGCAACAGGTTTTTGCCTTACAACAAAAAGGAGAAATTAGTAAACCATTTTTAACACAATATGGTTGGCACATTGTTAAGTTATTAGATATAATGCCTATTAGTACAGATAAAACAGATCCTATAACAGTTTCTACATTAAAACAACAAGTTGAAAGAACAGGAAGATTATCTTATGCTAAAAAAAATTTAGTAAATAAATGGATGACCTTATGCAAGTTTAAGGAAGAACCTATTGACGAAAAAGAATTTATGTCTTTTACTGATAGTGCAGCAATAGATGGTTCTTTAGAAGGTTTTAAGAATATAAAACAAGAAACAGTTTTATTTTCTTTTCAAAAACAAAAAATTACAGCAAACGATTGGGCAAAATTTGTAAGAGCAATAAAACAAAGTGGCAATACTATGGGCAAATTACAAACAATGGTATTATTAAAAGAATATGAAAAATTAAAGTGTAATGATTATTATCAAGAACACATAGAAGACTTTTATCCTTCTGTAAAAGAACAAAGTAAAGAATTTGATGAAGCTAATTTACTTTTTGGTGTAATGGATAAATATGTTTGGAATAAAGCAAATGAAGATACTACTGGTCTAAGAAATTATTATGAACAACATAAAAATAAATATCAATGGCAGCCTGGCATTACTGCAATAGTTGTTACTACAGCAAATAAACAAACAGCTACTGCATTAATTGATAGTTTTAAAATTGGTATTGAAAACTGGAGAACTGTTGTAAGTAACTATGGACCATCAGTTCTTGTTGATAGTAGTAGATTTGAAAATAATCAATTACCTATAACTCAAACAATAGAAAATAATGTAGGCTTTATTAGTGAAGCAGAAAAAAATAATAACGATGACTCTTATACTTTCATTTATGTAACAGCAGTTCACAATACACCAGAAATAAGAAGCTTTGATGATGCAAGAGGCTTGGTAACAAACGACTATCAACAATTATTAGAAAAAAAATGGATTGAAAGCCTAAAAAGGAAATACCCTGTAAAAATTAATCAAGCAGTATGGAATACAATTAAGTAATTTTATCATTATTGAAAATTATTTATGGCATTCAATCTGCAAAATTTTAAAACAAGAACATTAACTGCTATTGTTTTTGCAGTTATAATGCTATTAGGTTTATTCATCAATTTTAAAACATATTTTTTACTATTTACTATCATACATTTTGGTTGTTGGTTTGAGTATCAAAAACTTATTGGTTGCATCAACACATCTTATAAGTCAATTTCTCCATTACATAAATTTGGAATAATGATTGGAGGTTTTGGGTTTTTATTATTTATACTTTTTCAAAGCTATCCACACAATAATTTGGTTTATCAAAAAGCATGTTTAATTATTTTATTATTTTTTAGTTTTGTAATTCCTACTGCTAATATTCTTTTAAATAAAAGATTAAGCAAAAAAACTCTTTTACAATCTATACTTGGTTTGTTTTACATTTCATTAAGCTTGGGTTTAATAATTGATTTATACAATGTGCCATTACAAAAACAAACTTCTAATACTATAATTATTGGCAATGGAATTTTTGGAATATATACTATTTCTTGTATGTGGATTAATGATACAATGGCTTATATAGTTGGCTCATTTATTGGTAAAACACCTTTATCAAAAATTTCTCCTAAAAAAACATGGGAAGGCACAATTGGTGGAATTATTTTGTGTATTATAGTAATGGGCTTATCAATGAATTATGTTTTTATTCCAAAATATTTTTCTTCAGAAATTGTTACTACATTAAAAAATCATTGGTACATAATAGCTGCAATTGCTGCCATTACAGGCACAATTGGCGATTTGCTTGAAAGCAAATTAAAAAGATTAGCCAATGTAAAAGATAGTGGAAATTTTATGCCTGGTCATGGTGGCTTTTTAGATAGATTTGACTCTTTATTAATTGCAACAATTTTTGTTTGGTTGTATATTAAACTACTGTTGCAATAATTATCTTTGTGCTATGCAATTACCCTCAGTCTTATTAGAAAATGCAGTAACTGAATTTGCTAAACTTCCTGGAATTGGTAAAAAAACTGCTTTAAGATTAGTATTACACTTATTAAAAAAAGATGAGAATGAAGTAAATCTTTTTAGTGAAACTATTGTAAAGATGAGAGCTAATATAAAATTTTGTAATCGTTGTCATAACATAAGTGATGGAGATATTTGCAGCATTTGTAGTAATAGTATGCGTAAGCAAAATATTATTTGTGTTGTAGAAACCATAAGAGATGTTATAGCAATAGAAAGTACTCAACAATTTAATGGAACATATCATGTATTAGGAGGAATTATTTCTCCTTTAGATGGTATAGGCCCTGAACAATTAAATATTGAATCATTAATTACAAGAATAAAAACTGAGCAAACAGAAGAAGTTATTTTTGCTCTTTCTCCAAACATTCAAGGCGATACAACTATTTATTATATTCAAAAACAATTAAATGACAATTCTTGTAAAATGAGCACTATAGCAAGAGGTATTGCATTTGGTGGCGAATTAGAATATGCAGATGAAATGACTTTAGCTGGAAGTTTACAAAATAGAATTCCCGTGAAACAATATGTAAAAGTTTAATCTTTTTTAAATAAAAAGACCTAATAACAAGCAAGCTAACACTATATAAGGAGGCCTTATCTTACTAAATTCAAGCAAAAGAAATGTTGCTATTATAACAATTATATCTATAGAAAATGTTTTTATAGAAAGTTGTACATCTGTAAACAAAACATCTTTTGCAAGATAAAAAAATGCACCTATCATAATACCAACAACAGCAGCATTAATACCTTCCAACGACCTAAAAATAACTACATATTTTTTTAAATTATGCCAAACAGGAAAGAGAAATAAAACTAATAATGCACTAGGCAGAAAAACACCAATAGCAGCTAAAACACATCCTAATAAATGTCTAAAAAAGGATTCGTTTCTTAAAACCATTCCTCCAGTAAAAGATGCTATACTAAAAACAGGTCCAGGTATTGCCCTTACAATTCCAGAGCCTATTAAAAATTCTTCTTTAGACATTTTTAAAACATCTCTTTTAGATTTTTGTACTCTTTGTGTTTGTGGTCTTACTACAAATTGTTCATACATCATAGGCATTAAAACATCAGCCCCACCAAAAACAAGGCTTCCAAAACGATAATGGCTTTCAAAAACATTAATTTCTTTTCTATATTCCCAATTTTGTCTTGTTGCTGTTTCAGATAAATATCCTGCTACTGCAAAAACAAAAAGAAAAATAAAAATATCAATCCAATTAACCTTTTTAGTTTTTTCTGCTTTTTGAGGAAACCTTTTATTACTAAAGTTTGTAACAATTCCAGCACATAATAATAATACAGGAAAAACCCAAGGCGTTTTAAAAGCAAAAAATGTAACAAAAGATGTTGCAACTAATATTACTCTTGTAATAGTATTATTTACTGCTACTTTAAATAATCTTAATGCAGAAAAAGCTATAAAGCCTACAGCCATTGGCTGAATAAACCTAAACCATTTTGTATTAATTGCATTATTATCAAAATAGTTTAATAAAAAAGAAAGACCACCCATTAATATACAAGCAGGAGCTATCCAAACTAATAAAGTAATTAAAGCTAATGGAACGCCACCACGTTTATATCCTATTAATGTAACTGTTTGTGTAGAAGAAGCTCCAGGAATAATATTGCAAAAACTTAATAAATCTAATAATTCATTTTCGGTAACATCTCTTCGTTGCTTAACAAAAGTTTTAAGCATCATACCATAATGCCCTTGAGGTCCACCAAAAGCTGTAATAGTATATAAAAAAACAGCTTTTAAAAATGGTATATGACGAATTAAAATCAAAAGCAGTTAGTTTAGCCAAAAGTAAAGTGAATACAAGATAATAGAAAAAGTTCATTTATATTATCTGTTCAACTAAATATTTTTTATAAAATGATTTCTCCTTTAATAAGAAATAAAAATATTTTAATTCATTTGTAACAAAATATACCTTAATTACGTATCATATAAATAATCAAAGAATTTCTACCTGCCGTTTATGACAGAAAAAGACTATAACGAATGTGTTACACAATATGCAGATAATGTGTATAGGTTTATTGTTAAAAATATTAGGCAAGAAGAAGATGCAAAAGATATAGTACAAACTGCATTTGAAAAGCTTTGGAAAAATAGAGAACAAATAATAAGTGAAAAAAGTAAATCGTATTTATTTACTGTAGTTTATCATCAAATGATTGATCATATTAGAAAGAATAAAAGAATTTTATTACAAGAAGATTTTAAACAGGATATAAAAATTGATTATCAACAACACAATAAATTTTCTAAAGAAGCTATTACAAATGCTTTATATAAATTAAATGAAGTACAAAGAAGTTTAATAACATTAAAAGATTATGAAGGTTATAGTTATGAAGAGATTGGAGAAATTATGCAGCTAAACTCAAGTCAAGTAAAAGTGTATTTGCATAGAGCAAGATTAGCATTAAGAAATTATATTGTTAAACCTGAAAATATTATTTAAAAACTATTCTATAAAAAACTACTTATAATGAATATCAACAGAAATAATTATGAAGAGTTTTTGCTACTATATGTAGATGGAGAATTAAATTCATCAGAAAAAAAAGTAGTAGAAGAGTTTTTACAAATCAATTCTGATTTGCAAAAGGAATTAGATACTCTTTTAAGCACAAAACTAACACCAGAAGATGTTGCCTTAACTGATAAGTCATTTTTATACAAATCAGATACAAACTCAATTTCATTAAAAAATTATGAAGAAAAATTCTTACTATACACCGATAATGAATTAACTGAAGTGGAAAAAGATGAAGTGGAAAAATTTGTGCTTCAACACCCTACATTACAACAAGAATTTATTTCAATAAAATCAAGTATTTTAGAAAAAGAAAATATTAAACATCCTAACAAAGAAAGTTTATACAAGAAAGAAAGAAAGCCTATATTTTTTATTGGATTTAAACAAATTGCTGTTGCTGCTGCATTGTTGCTTTTTATAATTGCTTTGTGGATATTTAATTTTAATTCAAATAACATAAATAAAAATTCTGTTACTAAAGAAAACAATCATCAACTAAAAGAAAATAATTTAACAACAATTACTAAAAATGAAAAAGAACCATCAAAACAATTAGTTACTACAAACAAAACTACTCAAAAGGATAAAATAAAATTGCAAAAACATCAAAATAATACAAGTAATCAATTAAACAATATATCTTCTTTGGCTATAAATAATCAATCTTCAACAACTGATTTTACAAAGAAAGAAAATGAAATTGTTTCAATAGAAACAACTAATGAAAAATCTATCAACGAAATATCTCAATACAAACCATTCATTAATCAAAATATTGAAATGCCTGCTGCCATTGCTTCTTCTACAAATAATTCTAAAACAATTAATGAAAAAATAAACTATAAATATTTAGATGAAGATAATTTTTTAGATGAAGAAACAGATACTAATACAATCAACGAAGCAGTTGTTTATATAGGTAATATGCAAGTAAAAAAATCAAAAGTTAAAAACATACTTAGTAAAACAAAAGCATTTTTTAGTAAAAACAAAAGCAATCCAATTAATAAGGCATTAGCGAATATTTTATAAAATCAATTTTCATTATCACTTCAAAAAAAATAATATGAAGAAAATTCTATGTACAACTGCCATAATGTTGGCTACTTTGTCTGTAATGGCTCAAAAAGATACTACACAACAAAATACAGATACGATAAAAGTTGGAAATTTTGTAATTGTAAAAAGAAAAGGAACTAAAGGTGCTGATGGTAAAGGAGGCTTTAATTTTTCTATAAACAGAGAAAAGAAAGAGAAACCAAATATCAGTACCAACTGGTTTATATTCGATTTGGGTTTTGCCAATTACAGAGATAAAACAGATTATGCGTATGCACAAGCTGGTAATTATTTAAAAACTTTAAGCCCAAGTGCTGGCGATGTTACAAAAGAAAGTTTACAATTAAAAACTGGTAAAAGTTCTAATGTTAATCTTTGGATTTTTATGCAAAAATTAAATTTAAGTAAGCACATTATTAATTTAAAATATGGCTTAGGTATAGAAATGTATAACTTTCGTTTTGATAGAAATATAAGCTATAGAAAAGATCCTAACCCTTTTATATTTAATGATACAATTGGTTTTTCTAAAAATAAATTATATGCAGGTTATGCTACTATTCCATTAATGATCAATTTTGATTTTACTCCAAGTAATATGAAAAGGTTTTTTACCATTAGTGCTGGAGTAAGTGCAGGATATTTAATTGGTAGTAGAAATAAACAAGTAAGTAGCGTTCGTGGTAAAATAAAATATAAAGGAGATTTTGATTTAGATCCTTTTCGTATTGCAGCAATTGGAGAAGTTGGTTTAGGACCAATAAGATTATATGGAAGTTATAGCTTAAATGCTTTGCATAATAAAAATACTAGGCTTCTGCAATATCCTTATGTAATAGGAGTTAGATTTAGCAATTGGTAAAATAAAAAGCTTAAAAATCAATATCCATAAATTGTTTCTAAATAAGAAAGCTACTCTATTTAAGAGTAGCCTTCTTTTCTACAATTATGAAAACAAAACAAATTTTTATTGTTTAATAAATTTCTGAACAGAAGATTCACAACCTTCAACACAAGATAATTTAATAATATAACTACCAGAGTTCAATGTACTAATATTAACAGCAATATTATTTTCACCCATTGTTAATGTATTATTATTTTGCATTACAATTCTTCCTGTCATATCAGTTATTGTTAAAGTAGCATTAGTTGCTTTTGGTGCTGTTACAGTTACTTTCAATCTATCTTTTGCAGGGTTTGGATAAATATTAACTAATTCAAATCTTGTTGGTTTTTCTCCTTTCACTAAAACTACATTTGAATAAGCATATTTACCATCCTTATCCAATTGTTTTAATTTGTAATAAGTATTGGTATTACTTGCTTTATCAGTATAAGTATATTGAAGTAGAACATTGCTATTTCCACTTTCTGCTTTACTTGGTATAAATGCAATTGAAGTATAATCAGAACCATTTACACTACGCAATAATTCAAAACCTAAATTATTTGTTTCTGTTGCTGTACCCCATTTAAGAATATTTCCATTATTTGATTTTTCACCAACAAAAGAAGTGAATGTTACAGGTGCTATTTGATCACAACCAGTTGTTGTACTACTAACTATTGGAAAAATATATAAACCAACTGGAAGACCCCAGCTACCATCCACATCATACCAATCTCCATCATCCCATCTTTCCCAAGCTCCTCCATTATCATAAGGGTTTACTGTAGCTGTGCCATCATCGCTGCTAACAACTGCTATAGAATCTTTAACAGTAGGTCCCCACGTTAAATTACTAAAATCTAAAGAAACGAAAAAGTTTTTAGAATTGGGTATAGCTATAGGTGTTGTAAATCTAATTTCTACTATTGGAGCTGTATCAACAATTGCTTTTAAATCACCTAAAGTTATTGAATAACTACCTAATACATTATTAGGTCCATTGGTTGCATCTCCATCATAAACTTTCACAAAAACAGTTTTTGTTAAACTTGCTACGTTATTGCTATTAGCTACTGCAATTGCCATAAATACACCACTGATATAAGAATTATTAGCTAAAGAAGATACATTAAAAAATGCTGCCTTTTCTAAGTCTCCATAACCGTTTGTCCCCATAACAAAACCACCACCACCACTTGGACTAACTCCATATACGCTTGGATCCCAAGTTACTCCTGTATTAACAGTATCGCAGTCTGCTGCTGTTTTTTGATAATTAGTTGATGATTGAAAAGAATTGCCATTGAAAGGAGTTTTAATATTTTTATTAACTCCTGAATTCTTTTGATATTTTCTTTGAGCATTAATAGAAGTATTAAGTAATAGAAATGATGCTACCAAAAGTAGAAAAGAAGTGTAAGTTTTTCTCATAGTTAAATTTTTAAAAAATAATATAATTACAAGTTGCTAAGTTAAGCTTTTTTAAAAAATGTTATTTTTATGGTATGAATAGTTGAAAACCCAATATTTTCAGTTGAAAGTATTTTAATTTTTAAAAGTAGATAAAATAAAAAAGGGGCCAGGATAAATATCCAGCCCCGTTTTTAAAATCCAATATCCTATGAAAAACCGCCGCTAAGGTAATAGTTTGTTTGGACAAAACAATACCCCAATCGGTTATTTTTTAAAAAAATTTAATAATCGCCTATTGTTTCTGGTAATTGGGCAAGTGCTTTTGCAAGTTGTTCATCATTAGGTGCTATTCCATGCCATTCATGTCCAGTCTCCATAAAATCTACACCCATGCCCATAGTTGTTTTCATTAAAATACAAATTGGTTTTCCGTTGCCTGTAAGGCTTTTAGCCTTATCAAGAGTATTTATTATATCTGGAATATCATTTCCATTCATTTCTAAAACCAACCAATTAAAAGCTTCAAATTTTGCTTTTAAATTTTCAAGGCTCATAACTTTTTTTGTAGGACCATCTATTTGCTGCCCATTATAATCAATAGTAGAAATTAAATTATCCACTTTATGATGTGGAGCAAACATAGCTGCTTCCCATATTTGACCTTCTTGCAATTCTCCATCTCCATGAAGTGAGAAGACTAAGCCTTTATCTTTATTTAATTTCTTAGTTAATGCAGCACCTATTGCAACACTCATTCCCTGCCCTAAAGAACCACTAGCTACTCTAACGCCAGGTAAATGTTCATGAGTGGTTGGATGACCTTGTAATCTTGAATTAATTCTTCTAAAAGTAGTAAGTTCTTTTACATCAAAAAATCCTGCTCTTGCTAAAACAGAATAAAATAATGGAGATATATGTCCATTGGATAAAAAGAAAATATCTTCATCTTTTCCATTCATATCAAAATTGGTGCTGTATTTCATAGTATGGAAATACAAAACTGTAAGAAAATCTGCACAACCTAAAGAACCTCCAGGGTGTCCACTTTGTACATCATGAACCATTCTAACTATATCTCTTCTGATTTGAGTAGCTAACTTGCTTAATTTGTCTTGCATATTTTATGGTATTATAGGCAGCGAAGTTAAAAATTTTAGCCTCTCATTTAACATAAAGATTTAAAATATTTATTCTTAAATCTTATTATGTAAATTGAATAAATTGTTATTTTTATTTGATATATTTTATATAATTAATAATTATAAATAACTGATTTACATAAATTATTTACAATAAACATTAAAATCTTGTAATAATTTTGTCATTAAAAGCTATTTTTGCACCATGCCCCCAATAATGATGCATTATAAATTAGCTGCATTATTAGAATTTTAACCAACTCGTATGGAACAAATTATTTTTGGTGTTGTATTAGCTTTTGCAATAGGGTTTTATGCAATACCTGTAATTATAACTGTTGCCAATCAAAAAAAATTATATGATGTACCAGATGAAAGGAAGATACATTCAAACCCTGTTCCTACACTTGGTGGTTTAGCAATTTTTGTATCTTTTATGACTGGGATACTTTTAGCTATTAATACCAATACACTTGTTCAAGGATATCAATATTATATAGCTTCTTTCATGGTAATTTTCTTTTTTGGTATTAAAGATGATATTTTAGTACTCTCACCTATCAAAAAAGTTGTTGGGCAAATTATAGTAGCATGTATTTTAATTTTTAAGGCAAAATTAATTATTAGTAGTATGCATGGCTTTTTAGGTATTCATGCAATTAATTATACAAGTGGTTGTTTTTTAACTTTATTTACCATTGTTGTTATAATGAATGCTTATAACTTAATAGATGGTGTAGATGGACTTGCAGGAACTATTAGTGTTATTACAACTTCTGCTTTTGGTATATTCTTTCTTATTAATAATGATATTTTTTATAGTGTATTAGCTTTCACTTTTGCTGCTAGTGTTCTTAGTTTTTTAATTTATAATTATTCTCCAGCAAAGATTTTTATGGGTGATACAGGTGCTATATTAAGTGGTGCTGTTAATGCTATATTGGTTATTCATTTTATCAACTCAGCTTCCGATGCTCCAGTACTTCCATTAAAAGCTGCACCTGCTATGGGTTTTGGCATTTTATTAATTCCTTTATTAGATACTTTAAGAGTATTCTCTTTAAGAATGATAAGAGGAAGATCTCCATTTTATCCAGACAGAAACCATTTCCATCACTTTTTACTTGATAGAGGATGTACTCATACACAAGTTACACTTATAATAGCAGCAAGTTCAATTGCTTTTATGGTACTTACTTATTTCTTATTACCAATTGGTGTTACTTGGATAATCTTAACTCAAATTATTGTTTTCTTTACTTCTATTTATATTATTTATTTAACAAGAACAAATAAAAATAGCCTCGCCAAGATGAGAGTTATTAAATCTGATTTTGATAATGAATCAGATAATAAAATAAAAACCTTTATTTCTAAATAAGTATAGAAATTATTTCCTTTGCATTTTTATTTTAAAATTTTTTCAAAAATTAAATAGGTCTATTTCCTAAAAGAAAAATATTATGTTTAATAGTTTGTCTGAAAAATTAGAGTCAGCTTTTAAAAACCTAAAGGGTCAAGCTCGTATTAATGATTTGAATATTGCTAATACTGTAAAAGATATTAGACGTGCTTTACTTGATGCTGACGTAAATTTTAAAATTGCCAAAGAATTTACAGATAAAGTAAAAGATAAAGCTATTGGTTCTAAAGTGTTGAATGCTGTTAGTCCTGGACAACAAATGGTAAAAATTGTGCAAGATGAATTAACAGAATTAATGGGTGGGTCTCCTGCTGAATTTAATATTACTGGTAATCCTGCTGTTATTTTAATTGCAGGTTTACAAGGTAGTGGTAAAACAACTTTTACAGGAAAATTAGCTACTTATCTAAAAACAAAAAAAGGCAAAAGTCCAATGGTTGTAGCAGCAGATATTTACAGACCTGCAGCCATAGACCAATTGACTGTTTTAGCAGAACAAATTGGCGTAGATATTTATAAAGAACCTGAAACAAAAGATGCTGTACTAATAGCACAAAATTCAATTAAAGAAGCAAAAACAAAAAATAAAAATGTAGTAATTATAGATACTGCAGGAAGATTAGCTATTGATGAAATAATGATGACAGAAGTAGCCAATATTAAAAATGCAGTAAACCCAACAGAAATTTTGTTTGTTGTAGATAGCATGACAGGGCAAGATGCTGTTAATACAGCCAAAGCATTTAATGATAGATTGGATTTTAGTGGTGTAGTATTAACAAAATTAGATGGTGATACAAGAGGTGGTGCTGCATTATCTATTAAATACACAGTAAATAAGCCTATTAAATTTATGAGTAGTGGTGAAAAGATGGACACATTAGATGTGTTTTATCCTGACCGTATGGCTCAAAGAATTTTAGGCATGGGAGATATAACCAGTTTGGTTGAAAAAGCCCAACAACAATTTGATGAAGAACAAGCAAAAAAATTAGAAAAGAAAATTCGTAAAAACCAATTCGATTTTCAAGATTTTTTAGAGCAACTACAACAAATAAAGAAAATGGGCAACCTAAAAGATTTAATGGGTATGATACCTGGTGTAGGCAAAGCAATAAAAGATGTTGATGTGAGTAATGATAGTTTTAAAGGAATAGAAGCAATGATACAAAGTATGACACCAGAAGAAAGAGCTAATCCTGATTTACTAAATCAATCTCGTAAAATGCGTATAGCAAAAGGTTGTGGAAAAGATATGGCTGAGCTAAATGGATTTATTAAACAGTTTGAGCAAATGAAAAAAATGATGGGTATGATGAATAAAATGCCAATGAGTGGTTTTCCTGCATTAAGAGGTATGAGAAAATAAGAATACCCAACTTTATAACCACTATATTCTTTTTATATCAGCACCTAAGGCTCTTAAACGTTCATCTATAAACTGATAACCTCTATCTATTTGTTCAATATTTTGAATAGTGCTTACACCTTTTGCACTTAGTGCAGCTATAAGCAATGCTTGACCTGCTCTAATATCAGGGCTACTCATAGTTATAGCCTTTAAACTCTGTTTTCTGCCTAAGCCAATTACTGTTGCTCTATGAGGGTCACATAAAATAATTTGTGCTCCCATATCCATCAATTTATCTACAAAATACAAACGACTTTCAAACATTTTTTGATGTATCAAAACACTACCTATTGCTTGTGTAGCAACTACTAAAACAATACTAATTAAATCTGGTGTAAAACCAGGCCAAGGATGATCATAAACAGTTAAAATGCCACCATCTAAATAAGTTACCACTTCATAACTATCTTGTGCAGGTATATAAATGTCATCGTCTTTAATTTCTAATTGAATACCTAATTGCTGAAACTTTTGAGGTATCATTCCTAAATGATTTACACCTGCATTTTTAATAGTTATTTCACTTTGTGTCATAGCTGCAAGACCAATAAAACTGCCTGTTTCAATCATATCAGGGAGTAAAGTATGTTCAGTACCTTGTAATTCTTTTACTCCATCAATTGTTAATAAATTACTGCCAATACCTTTAATTTTTGCACCCATGCTATTAAGCATTTTGCATAACTGCTGTATGTAAGGTTCACAAGCAGCATTGTAAATTGTAGTTGTACCTTCTGCTAAAACAGCAGCCATTAAAATATTGGCTGTTCCTGTAACACTTGGTTCATCTAACAACATATTAGTAGCCATTAACTGTTTTGTAGAAAGTTGAAAACAATGTTTATCATCTATGTAATCAAATTTTGCTCCTAATTGTTCAAAGCCTATAATATGAGTATCTAATCTTCTTCTACCAATTTTATCACCACCTGGTTTAGGTATATATGCTTTATTAAATCTTGCTAACATAGGCCCAGCAAGCATTACACTACCCCTAAGCTTACCGCTTTTTTTTCTAAAAACATCACTTGCCAAATATTCATCATTTACATTTTCTGCTTTAAAAGAATAAGAATGTTTGTTTAATTTATTTACTTGCACACCCATATCATGTAATAACTCAATCATTAAATTTACATCAAGAATATCTGGAATGTTGTGAATTGTAACAGTTTTGTTGGTTAATAATACAGCACTAATTACTTGCAAAGCTTCATTCTTTGCACCTTGAGGAGTTATAGTTCCAGCTAATTTTATTCCACCACGTACTTCAAAAGAATTCATTGAATGTAATTATTGTTTTTTGATGTGATTAATTTTTTACACTACAAAGTAAATTTTCTTTATATTGTTTGGTAAAAATATAAAGTTAGTGAATAGTAATTTTTAAAATGCTATTTTATTCTTAATAAATAATTTGCTTTCTTAAATTTTGCACTACAATATTTATCTTCGGTATTATTAAAATTTACTTCATGAAGAACATTGTTCTTACAATTATTTTTATCATTTTTTTCTTTGTATCAAAGGCACAACCTGTATATGAGTTTAGAGGTGTTTGGGTGGCAAGTGTTGTAAATATTGATTGGCCCAGCAGTAAAGGATTAAGCAACGAGCAACAAAAAGCAGAATTTATTCAATTATTGAATTTGCATCAACAAAACAGAATGAATACTGTTATTGTGCAAATACGCCCTGTAGCAGATGCTCTTTATCCATCACCTTATGAACCATGGAGTGAATATTTAACAGGTAAACAAGGTGTTGCTCCAAACCCTTTATACGACCCATTAGAATTTATGATTAATGAAACTCATAAAAGAGGAATGGAATTTCATGCATGGGTAAATCCTTACAGAGCCGTGTTTAACACTATAACTTCTTCTATAGCACCAAATCATATTACTAAAACACATCCTCATTGGTTTATAACTTATAATCATCAAAAAATATTTAACCCTGGTTTGCCAGAAGTAAGAAATTATGTAACTAAAATAGTGCAAGATATTGTTGCACGTTATGATATAGATGCTATACACATGGACGATTACTTTTATCCTTATCCTGATAAAAATCATTCACCCTTTCATGATAGAAAAGCCTTTGAAAAATATGGTAATAATTTATCAAAAGATGATTGGAGAAGAAGTAATTGCGATAGCATTATAAAGCAATTGCATCAAGCAATACAAGCCATTAAGCCTTATGTAAAATTTGGTATTAGCCCATTTGGTGTTTGGAGAAATAAAAGTAAAGACAGTATTGGTAGCAACACTAATGCAGGTGTTACAAATTATGATGATTTATATGCAAATATTTTATTGTGGCTTAAAGAAGGTTGGATTGATTATGTAACACCTCAATTATATTGGGAACGTGGTCATAAACTTTGTGATTATGATACACTGCTTGCTTGGTGGAATAATTATACCTATGGAAAACATTTATACATTGGTCATGGAATTTATAGAGCAGGAACAACAGCAGGTTGGAAAAATAAAAAGGAATTGCCTGAACAAATTCAGATGCTTAGAAAATATAACACAACACAAGGGAGCATTTATTTTAGTAGTAAAACATTTGAATCAAACCCTAATGGCTGGAATGATAGTTTAAGAAATAATTATTATGCTTATCCAGCATTACCTCCTCCAATGCCTTGGATTGATAGTGTTATGCCAACATCACCAAAAATAGAAAAAGCAAATAAGTACGAGTATTTTGTAACAACTTCTAACACTAATAACATCAAGGGTTTTGCAGTATTTACTTTAAATAGTTCTGATGAATCTTATTTAGAAAATGCAAGATTAGAACAATTTATTGTTTTAGGAAATGATAATAAAATAGATACCAAACAATGGAAAAATAATAAGAGAAAAATTTTTGTAAGCACTGTTAGCAGAGGAAATAATATTAGTGAATGGATAGAATTGAAGTAAAAATTAATTACTGAATTTTTCCAATTCTTTCATCTTCATTTTTTATTAAGTTACAAGCAAGTTCTACTTTTTGTTCAAAATCTGGTAAATCTTCACTAATAAAAATCCAACTGTTTTTACTGCCATCTAAATCAAACTCCATTTTACTTGTATGAATTTCTTGTTGAAGTTCTTGAAAAAAATCAGGAATTACTGAAATAAAAATACCATTGTATTCAGGGCTTTTATGAGTTTCTCTTAAAAGCATCAATAATTTTTTATTTATAAATAATGCATAGCCACCAAGCATTTTTTTTATTGCTGGTCTTAATGGATATAATGCTTTTAAAACAAATGTGTATGGAAGTTGGTAACTCATTTAAAGTGTTAATTAATTTTTTGTTTTAATTGTTGTGTATAATGCAAAGACTTTTTATCTGCAAAAAAATTAACACTAAATAACACTAAAGAATAGATTGTAACAGCAATAGCAAAGCCAGTCCAAAATTGTTTTTCTGATTTTGGTAAATAATAATAAACAAGAAAAGCACCTGCAAAAAATAAAATAGTAAAAGTGTATTGTAAAATGCTTTTTTGTTTAAGTAATTGCTCCATTCTTGGCAATTCTTCTTGTTGTAATTTATCTGGGTTCATATCAAAAGCATAAATTACATCAACTCTTTTTTTGTCACTGTTTTTATAAGTTGAAAAGCTAAAAATAAATTGTAATAAAGCAATAATAAGTAAAGGTATAGAAGCACCTTTTGTTAATTGAGTTTTCCAGTAAAACCAACAAAAAACAGCAATAAAAATTGCAATAATACTAATGACAATAAGTAGTAAGCTAATTTGTTTTTCTACAATAAAATATTTTTCAATTTCTGTTTTAGTAAGCATCAATTAATAGATAAAATATATTGTGAAGTTAGATGTTTATGAAAACAATATTTGAGTTTTAAACTTTGTTATTGATAAAAGCTTTATATTCTTATTAACTCTGTAGCAACTTTTTTAAAAATTCCTCTTTACTCAAAGTTGCAATTATTCATATTCTGAAATACCTTTTGTAAATCGTTTAATAATTCCTCGTCCACTATCTCTTATAAACATTACAATTTCATCTCTTTCATCGCTTGCTTTAATTTCTTCATCAATATAATCTATTGCTTGAGAAGTATTAAGACCTTTATTATAAATAATTCTGTAAATATCTAAAATATGATTTATTTGCTCAATTGAAAATCCTCTTCTTTTTAAACCAACACTATTCACTCCTCCATAACTCAAAGGATTTCTAACAGCTTTTATATAAGGAGGAACATCTTTACTAACTAAACTTCCACCTGCAATAAAAGAATGTTGTCCAATATGCACAAATTGATGTACAGCACTTACTCCTCCAATAATTGCATAATCTCCAACATCTACATGTCCTGCCATTTGTACACTATTACTCATAATACAGGAGTTACCTATGATACAATCATGTGCAATATGGCTATATGCCATAATTAAACAATTATTACCAACTTTTGTTTTGCCTCTATCATTGGTTCCTCTGTTTATAGTTACAAATTCTCGAATAGTTGTATTGTCGCCTATTTCTACAATTGTTTTTTCTCCATTAAATTTTAAATCTTGAGGAATTGCACCAATTACTGCACCAGGGAACACACGACAATTTTTACCAATTCTTGTGCCTTCCATAATAGTTACATTGCTACCAATCCATGTTCCTTCTCCAATTTTTACATCTCCATGAATTACAGTAAAAGGGTCAATTTTTACATTTGAGGCAAGCTTTGCATTTGGGTCAACATAAGTGAAAGGATGTGTCATGCAATGTTTTTAATTGTGTAATAATATTTTTTTAAAGACTTTTATTTTATTTAAATCGCTGCATATTAATTTTCTTCTCTTTTTACAATTTGAGCTACTAATGTTGCTTCTGTAGTTATTTTTCCTGCAACATATACAGTTCCTTTCATTTCACAAATACCTCTTCTAATAGGTGCAGTTAATTCCATTTTCAAAATCATTGTATCACCTGGTTTTACCATTTGTTTAAACTTACAATTATCTATTTTTAAAAAGTAAGTATCATAAGTTCCTTTAGGCATAGCATTAATACATAAAATACCTCCTGTTTGTGCTAAAGCTTCTATTTGTAAAACACCAGGCATAACAGGATTACCTGGAAAATGACCTGGGAAAAACCATTCATTATAAGTAACATTTTTTACTCCTATAATATATGTATCTGTTAAGTCTATTATTTTATCTACTAATAAAAATGGATGACGATGAGGTAATGTTTTTTCAATTTGCTCTAAGTTATAAACAGGTGTTTTTGTAGGAACATAAACTGGTACTTCTTTCAAATGTTTATTTCTTTTTATATACTGTTTAATCTTTTTTGCAAACTCTACATTTGTACTATGACCTGGTCTATTAGCAATTATTCTTGCTTTTATAGGGTATCCAATTAATGCAAGATCTCCAACAACATCTAATAGTTTATGCCTTGCAGCTTCATTAGAAAAACGTAGTTCAAGATTATTCAAATATCCTTCGCTTTTTACTTCTATTTTTTCTCTGTTAAATACCTTAGCAAGTCTGTTCATTTCTTCATTAGTAACTGGTTTATCTACAATTACTATTGCATTATTTATATCTCCGCCTTTAATTAAATCTTTTTCTAAAAGTGTTTCTAATTCGTGCAAAAAGCAAAATGTTCTGCAAGGAGCTATTTCATCTTTAAACTCTTTTATTGATTTTAATCCTGCATGTTGTGTACCTAATACTGAACTATTAAAATCTATAAGTGTAGTTATTTGAAAATTTATAGAAGGCATTGCTAGCATTTCTACTCTTTTGCCTTCATCATATAAAAAAATATTTTCTTCAATATTATACCAAACCTTAGCAGCATCTTGTTCTACAACACCAACACTATCTATTAATTCTACAAAATCCTTACTGCTACCATCCATAATAGGAATTTCAGGACCTGTAATTTCTATTAAGCAATTATCAATACCCATTCCTACTAATGCAGCAAGAATATGTTCTACTGTATAAACTTTTACATCATTCAATTGTAAAGTTGTGCCTCTTGATGTATCTGAAACTAAGTCACAATCTGCTTTAATAATTGGTTTATTAGGTAAATCTAATCTTTGAAACTGAATACCAAATCCAGGATTTGCAGGATTTAAAGTCATATCAGCTAAAATACCTGTATGTAATCCAGTACCACTAATACTTACTTTTGATGCTAAAGTATGTTGTTTGTCTGCATTAAACTTTGTATCCATAATATTCAAGTATTAAAATAAATATTTTAAAGTAAAAAAACTTTTATAAATATTATATTTTCTTATTTAATAGGTTTGAATAATAAACAAAAATAAGCGTTCGTAAACTAAAAAATTAAACTAATTGCATTTAATGAATACTATAAAATTTAGCCCTTATTTTATGTCTTTGAAATATGTATTATTTTATAAGTATCTTTACCGCTTGAAGTTTATAAAACTTTTTAAAAATTAATGCTGTATATGAAAATAGCCATTTACAGTCGTGGATTAGATACTGAACAAGAAGCTCCTTTTAGTTTTTTACTACAAGAGTTATTAAAACATCAGGTAGAAATTATTATTTTCCATCAGCTATTACAATTACATCAAATACCAGAAAATTTAAAAAGCAATATTCGTTCTTTTCAACATACAGAAGAATTAGAAGATAATACTGATTGCTTAATTAGTCTTGGAGGAGATGGAACAATGTTAGATGCTGTTGCTTTAGTAAAAGATAAAGGTATTCCTATCTTAGGTATTAATTTTGGACGTCTTGGATTTTTAGCTAATACTCATAAAGAAGAGTTGTCTTTAGCAGTTGATGCAATATTAAACAGAACATTTATTATTGATACAAGAACATTAATACATCTTGACTCAAATATTAATTTATTTGGAAAAAGTCCTTTTGCATTAAATGAATTTTCTATTCATAAAAGAGATATTTCTCCAATGATTAAAATTCATACTTATTTGAATGGAGAGTTTTTAAATACTTTTTGGGCAGATGGTTTAATTGTTTCTACACCTACAGGAAGTACAGGTTATAATATGAGTTGTAATGGTCCAATTATATTTCCTGATTGCTCAAGTTTTGTAATTACACCTGTTGCTCCTCACAACTTAAATGTTAGAAGTATTGTAGTACCAGATGATAATATTATTTCTTTTGAAATTGAAGGACGTGCAGATCAATTCATTTGTGCTTTAGATGCACGTAAAGAAATTGTCAGTAAGGATATTCAATTAGCTGTTAAAAAAGAAAAATTTTCTGCCAAACTTATAAGATTAAGTGAGGGTAGTTTTCTTTCTACCTTAAGAGATAAACTTACCTGGGGTATGGATAAAAGAAATTAATTTTAGTATCTAAAACATTATTGTCCGACAAATGTTCGATTTGCTGAATAAGTGTCGCTACACAC
>JAIXLO010000180.1 GCA_026931325.1 Chitinophagales bacterium
AAATTTGAAATAAAGGAATGGATACTTTGTATTCCCAGAGTTATTGATATCGACGAAAATACTTGGTGGTTTAGATGGAAGCATAGGCAATTACAAAAGTATACAAAAAATGATGATTTTATAAAATTAGTTAATGGTAACGAGTTAATCGATTTGTTTAAAGAATGGAATCTTTATAATCGTTTTTTTCAAATAGAAAATTCAGAAAAAATAGACGAAATTTATAAACATTTAATTCCTCAAAAAATCATTAGGGATAGTAATTTGAATCCCAGTGTAATACTATTTAATAATTACGATATAAAGAATGAGCCTTATTATCTGCATCGAGAAAGCGACACTCAATTTAATAGCGCATTAGAATTTAGTAACATATGGTTATTTGGGAAATCAGGCAATGGAAAAACAGCACTAGTTAACCGAAATTTAATCCAAAATAAAATTCAATACTGTTATTGTGATTTAAGTCCCGTGACTATAGAAAAATATGAGGATGTATTTCTTGAAATTCTTTTTAGTATAGAAGAAATGTTCAATATAAAAAGAAACATAGATGAGACAAATCTATTGAAACAGATTTCAAAAATTTTATGTCATAATAAATTATCTAAAATTGTAGTTGTAATTGATGAGTTGGCTGTTTACGATGAAGTTATTCTACAGAAGATTGCTGATAGTTTTATTCAATTGGTAACATTTCATAGTAAGCAGAGCAGTAATGATGACTTAAAATTTATAGTCACTATAGCATCCTGCAAAACATAAAGCAAAGCAAGTGAACACTTCGACATCTGTTGTGACCCGTGGTTAAATTATTCTTCAGATTTGTTTGATATGCTATCTGCAGCCTTAAACATAAATTTAGTTGATTTTAAATCGGAAATAATTGAAAAATCTGAAAGTTCACCTAGAATTATAAAGAATATTTTAAAAAAAATTGTAATATCAAAAAGCAATAATGTTGAAAGCGTCAGCAACGCGATAAAATTGACACTTGAAGAAATAGTTGAATAATGGAAAAAGTTTTAAAAAAATACACATCAATTCCCCAAAGCCTTTACATCAATCGATCTGCAGATGAACAACTTATGCGGATTATAAATGAAATGCAGAGACCTGGATATGTACTTGTAGCTAGGCAAATGGGAAAGACAAACTTATTATTCAATGCGAAAAGAACTTTGGAAAATGCAAATAGACTTTTTGTATACGTTGATTTATCTAATGTTTTCCTTCAGGAGCGTGAATGCTACAGGAATATCATTGACACTATCCTTGAACCAAATGAGAATCTTTTTGAAGATATAGAAAAGGATGTAGAAGTTTTACGAAATAAAAACACTCCACCTCATAAAGAATATACAAATTCATTGCGGATAGTTTTAGCTAAGTTCCAAGGAGATATAGTGATTATTTTAGATGAAATAGATGCACTGCGCAGCTCCTCATATTCGGATAACATATTTGCTCAGATAAGAAGTAATTATTTTTCTAGAACTAATTTTCCGGTTTTTGAAAGATTAACTTACGTTTTATCTGGTGTAATAGAACCTACAGAATTAATAAAAGATCGAAACAAATCACCTTTTAATATTGGGGATAAAATTTATTTAGAAGATTTTTCAATAGATGAACATAAGTCTTTTATTCTAAAGAGTGAACTTCAAATATCAGAAGATATTTCTCATCAAATTTACTATTGGACCAATGGTAATCCAAGAATGACTTTTGACATTTGTTCGTCTGTCGAAAATCTTCTGATGGAAGGTAAGATTATATCAATCGCATCAGTTGATTCTCTAATTAAATCAAAATACCTGACGACATATGATATCGCACCAATCGATCATATACGAGAACTTGTAAAAACAGAAAAAAAAGTTAGAAATGCAGTATTGAGCATTCAACAAAACAAAGCAGCAGAATTAAATGATGAGATTAAGAAAAAGTTATATTTATATGGTATCATAAATTCAAATTTTGATGATGATACTGTAATTAAAAATCCTATAATTAAAGCGAGCCTATCGGAAGATTGGATAAAAGCAATAGATAAGCAAACTCAAAGCAGCTATAACTACGGTTTGGAGAAAATTGATCAGTTCGAATATAGAGATGCAATTATATCACTTAAAGAATTTATTTCTAATTCTAATCCGGGAAAAAAACAACTAGAGATATGTCAGTACAATATTGGTTTTGCCTATTATAATTTAGGAAAAATTGATGATGCAATTGAATATTTTTCCGAAGATTACTCAATTCCACTATATAAGTCAAATTCTAAATCTTTTCATGGTATTTGTAAAATCAGGAATAATCAAATTGATGAAGGTGCAGCAATTCTAGAAGAAGTTATTAATGAATCAACTGGATTTGCATATAGAAATGCTATATTGAATTTAGCGCCCGTTGTTAAAATTAGAGATAAAGATAGAGATAGAGCCTTAAAATTGTATGACGACTTATATGACTCAACTTTTAGTGATAAAGATGATACCTCATTAGAAGAATTAGATAAATTAAGAACACTTGCACATTATTACAAAGCAGAAATATTTTTTGAAGACAAAAACTTAGAAGACACTTTAAATAGTATTGAAGATGCGATGCAGTACGCAAGTCCGACAGATCTTTTGCATTTAAAATTTTCTAAATATAACTTAGCAAATGAGCGAGATGAAAACCTTAAATTTGAAATAGTAGACTCAATAATTGAGAATAAATTCAAATTTGAAACCCGACAGCTTTTTCCAATCAGCTTTTCACCAGAACATTTATTAAATTACTTAGGCTCTTGCTTTAACCCTGATAATCAAGAAAAATTTGAACAACTACTAAAT
>JAIXLO010000116.1 GCA_026931325.1 Chitinophagales bacterium
CTTTTTCTGATACGAGATTTCATTCCTACAGAAGAGATAAAGAAAACTCTGGCAGAATGGCTCTACTTATGGAAATTTAGCTTATTCTTTATCAGCTGGAACAACAGCCTTAATTTGCTCTACTACTTTCCAAGCATGCTCTAGATTATTTGATTTAATATAATCATCTAGTTGATTTTTTGTTTCAAAATCTAGAGCTACCATATCGTCATCTTTTTCATACTTTAATTTCCAAGGCATAATTAAGCGCTCCTTTTGCTATAATATAAATGCTATCTATATTTTAACACTTTTGAACTTTTATTCCTATACCATAAACTAAGCAGTTGTAATCTTCATTTTGCAATCTCCATGTACATTGTAATTTTGAAGATTCTGTGTTAATATATCATTAAGATACTACGTTTGCAACCGGGGATGTAATGGTTTCGACGGGGTCCTGAAGGTACGAGTAGCGAGTCGTGTAACTCCTCTTTATCACGTAAAACTATGGGGAACTTAAATTAAACGCAAACGAAAATTACGCTTTAGCGGCTTAGTTGCTGCTCGTTTTCACCGAGATTCCTACGACTTGGATGAAAACGTCAGATAGTAGGGCACTGCTTTGTGGATATCTGGACATAAAGTAGAATAATTCAGATGTAGCTGATAGGGAGCTTAGTTGTTGGGGCGCCCAGGAAGCGAAATTTAAATTCAACGACTACACTCGTAGAAGCTTTTATTGAATGGACTTCGGACAGGAGTTCGATTCTCCTCATCTCCACCAATATGAGAAATCAAAATAGCGACTAATATTATGATGTAACTATCATAATATATTGTCGCTATAATTGATTTATGGATAATTTTACCTATTATCGCTAAGTACTTAAATGTACTCCAAAGAATAAATACTCTGTAAGAAAAATTTTTCTTCCTGACTTTATATTGTTTAAATTAAGCTTAAAAATTATAAACAAAACTTGAATTTACAACTTATAAGTTGTAAAATCGAATTAAAGAGAGGTGAAAAGATTTTGGACAATAAATTCAGCATAGAATACACTTCGAAAATGGAAAAAGCTCTTAGACAAATAGCAAAAGAAGATAAAAAATTATTTGCAGAAATAGTTAAAAAAATTGAGTTTTTTCAAAAAGGAGAACATGAAAAGCTTACCCTTGCTCCAATAAAGAGGAAGCAAGCTAAATACAAGATTAGTGAAATAAAAATTAAAAGTCCAGAATCTTATAGAATCTTTTATGTTTGTATAGATGAAAAAAATAAAAGAGTAGTTTTTCTTGATGGACAAAGAA
Source organism: Chitinophagales bacterium (assembly GCA_026931325.1). Taxonomy (GTDB): domain Bacteria; phylum Bacteroidota; class Bacteroidia; order Chitinophagales; family Chitinophagaceae; genus UBA1930. Next base: position 1,294 of record JAIXLO010000116.1, read on the forward strand.
AAAAAGTTCAAGCATTTAAAGATGATTATTTTAAAGTCCTTGATAAAGCTTTAGACATTTATCTTGATGAAGTAAAGGGGGATAAAAATGAATGATTTAAATAAATTAATCAATGAAATAATAAGTGAAGATCAAGAAATTAGAGAAGAAATTGAGCTATTAGATTTAAAATATAAACTTATTGATGAACTAATAAACTTTAGAAAATCATATAAATTAAGCCAGGCAGAATTCGCTGATATGATTAAAGTTAAGCAACAGATGATATCAAGATTTGAAAAAGGAGAGGTAGACCCAAGGCTGAGCTTTATATCAAAGATTATACACGGCATGAAAAAAGAAATTGTAATTAGAGATGAAGATTATATAAATGTAAATAATATTACGCCTATAAATAGAAAGAAGCCCATTTTTCAACCAAGAGAGTATAAGTTAGTAATTTAAGCGGAGGGAATATGAAAAAAAATAAATCTAATTATCTTGAATTTAAAGGATATGAAGTAATTAAAATAAATATGAGCAAAATTTCTAAACCGGAAAAAGAGAATGACAATAATATAGGCTTTATGTTTAAGATAATTCCTAATAATAAAAATAACTTCAATAAGGCAAATATTATTCAAGGAGTTAAAATTAATGCAACAGAAGAATTTCCTTATGAAATAGAAGTGGTTTTAAAGGGCAATTTTGAGCTGGAAAATTGTGAAACAGATGAAGAAAAAATGAAATTCATAATTACTAATGCTAGCGCCATCTTGTTTCCTTATATAAGAGCCACTGTTTCACTTATTTCATCACAGCTTGAATATGAAAAAATATTGCTCCCAGTAATCAACTTTTCGAAAATATTTGAAAAAGCAGATTTAGAATCTTTATTAATGGAGCATACTCAATTTGAAGATTTTTAGACTTATAAGAATTTTGTTAATGGACTAATGCTAAGAAAAGTCAAATGACTTTTCTTTTTTTATTCTATGAGTCTTTAATACGTTCCTTTTTAGGACATGTTGCTTTAATAAGAAAACTTTTATGAAAATTATATAAATCGAGTCCTAAAACTGTATTTGGCAAGTAAAAAATACAAATACCTTTAATTATAAGTTTTATATATATCTATAAAACAACTGATGTTTATTATAAAGCAAAAAAAATATTAAAAAATAAGGTAGATAATCCTGTGTTAAGAAAAATGATAGTCTTTTGTGTATACATAACTATCCTTTTATTCGCTAGACTTTTACTCAATATAATTTTCAACTTTTTTTTGGCATAGTTAATATAGTTTATCTAAAACCATATAGGGTATTTTTATATATATAACTTTTTTATAAGTTATTTTTTATGCTTGCACATTTTGTAGTTTCTTATGTTATAAAAAGGAGGATTACGAATGTCTGAAATTAAATTTCCATCATCAGAGGAAATTAATGCACAGTAGCTAAATAATCAACTTGGTAGAGAATATAACAAGATACACTTAAATATATAAACAACCTCGGAGTTACAATTTTAGGTGATAGAAGGCGATATAT